>NZ_JALJYC010000001.1 GCF_024170405.1 Neisseria perflava
TTAGCTTGTTTTGCTTATAAGGGCTCAGTCGACTTTTTTTCATGGGATTTATTCTAAATGATTTTGAATAAATCTAGTTATCTAGTACAGCCCCATATTTTATATTTTCAGACGGCCTTACGCGCCAAAGCGCACCTCTTCGCCGAATACCTGCAACCACAATGCCCTGACACTGGCGTAATAGCCCAATAATTCGTCGGTTACTTCCACCCGCTGTGCGTCGCGCAGGCGGGTGTTGTGTTGCTGCTGGCGGTAAAAGCGGTAGGCGGTGCGGCATTGCTCGGCGAGGTTTTTACCAATCAGGCCGCAGTCGGCGGCGATGTTTAGAAGGGCGATGTTGCCGTAGTTGTCGAGCAACTGCGGGTATTGGCCTGAGTAGGCGAGAATCAGGTATTGCACGGTAAATTCCACATCCACCACGCCGCCGCGCGCGTATTTGACGTTGCCGTCGTCGGCGGGGTGGGTAGGGAACATTTTTTCGCGCATGGCGATGATTTCTTGCGCCAGTTCGGTTGTGTCGCGCGGTGTGGTCAGGATGTCGCGGCGGATCTGGTCGAAGGCCGTCTGAATCTCGGGTAGGCCGCAGATAAAACGGGCGCGGGTGAGGGATTGGTGTTCCCACACCCAAGCCTGTTCGCGCTGGTATTTTTCAAAAGCGGCGACGCTGTGGGCGAGAAAACCGCTGTCGCCGTTGGGTCGCAGGCGCAAATCAACGTCATAGAGCTGCCCCGCGCCGGTGGCGGCGGTCAGCCAGCTGGTCAGGCGGCGGGCGAGGCGGGTGTAGCTGTCGGCGGCGTCGGGGTGCGGGTCGTCGTAGAGATAGACCAAATCGAGGTCGGAGGCGTAGCCCAACTCTTTGCCGCCGAGTTTGCCGTAGCTGGTGACGGCAAACAGCGGCGTGTCGCGGTGTTTTTTCGGCATGTCTGCCCACACGCAGGGCAGAGCGGCGGCGATGACGGTGTCGGCCAGCAGGGAAAGTTCGTCCGACAAGGCTTCCACCGTCCACAACCCCTGCAAATCCTGCACCGCCAAGCGGAACACTTGGATGTGTTGGAAATGGCGCAGCGCGTCCATTTGCGCTTCGGTGTCGCCGTCGGCGGCGGCCAGCGCGGTATTTAATTCGGCGGCGAGTTTCGGCCAGTCGAAATGCGTTTCCAGTAATTGCGCACTAATCAGCTCGTCGAGTAGAATCGGGTAGCGGTTGAGGTAGCCTGCCACCCACGAGCTTTGCCCCATGATTTCGGCAAGTTGCCGCACGGTTTGCGGGTGTTCGTTGAGAAAGGCGAGGTAGGCGGAGCGGCGGCTGATGTTCTCCAGAAAATCCAGCAGGCGCAGCAGAGTTTCGGTGGGCTGGGGCTGCGCGGCGGCGGCCTGCGCCAAGCGCGGAATGACGGCATCGAAACGCGGCTGGGCATGGGCGGAAAGGTGGCGGTATTTGTGCCCGTTGCGGATTTGGTTGAGGCGTTCGCCAATCACGTCGGCATCAAAGCCGGAGGCTTTCAGACGGCCTGCACGGGCATCTTCATCGGGCACGGGCTGCCAAATCCATTGCCATTCGTGTTGCGTTTCGCTGTTTTCTTCCGGCTCGCTGAGAATTTCGTTGAACAGCGCGTTGACGGCGCGGCGGTGGGCGTTGAGGCCGTCTGAAAACGCGGCGTAGTCGGCAAAGCCCATGCTTTCGGCCAAAAGCTGCTGCTGTTCGGGGGCGGTCGGCAGGGTTTGCGTTTGCTGGTCGTCCCAATATTGCAGGCGGTGTTCCACGTCGCGCAAAAATTGATACGCCGCCAGCAGGGTATCGACGGTATCTTGCGGCAGAATGTCCAGTTCGGCCAGCTGGCGCAGCGTTTCGCGCGTGCCTTTCAGTTGCAGCGCGCGCATTTGTCCGCCGCGTATCATTTGGAAAATTTGCGCGATAAATTCCACTTCGCGGATGCCGCCCGCGCCGAGTTTGACATTGTCCGCCATGCCTTTTTTGCTCACTTCGCTGCGGATTTGGCGGTGCAGGCGGCGCATGGCTTCGTAGGCGTTGTAGTCCAAATATTTGCGGAACACAAACGGCCGCACCAGCGCCTTAATATCATTCGGATACGGTGTCACCACGCGCCCTTTGCACCACGCATAGCGTTCCCACTCGCGCCCCTGCTGGATTAAATACTGCTCCAGCGCGGTTTCGCTCAACACCAACGCGCCCGAATCCCCGTCCGGCCGCAGCCGCATATCCACGCGGAATACCTGCCCGTCGGCGGTGATGTCGTTCAACAGCGTAATCAGCTTTTGGCCGACTTTGGTGAAAAATTCCTGATTTTCGCGCTCGCGGTGGCCGTCGGTTTCCCCTGATTCGGGATAGACGAAAATCAAATCAATATCAGAAGACACGTTCAACTCATAACCGCCCGCCTTGCCCATCGCCACCACGCTCAAATATTGCGGCGACCGGGTATAACGCCCCAGCGGTGTGCCGTATAAGCCCTGATAATAGGCATAGGCAAAATCCAGCGCGGTGTTGACGGCAAAATCGGCAAACAGCGTAATCGTGCGCGTGACCTCGTCCAAATCGCTGATACGGTTAATATCGCGCACGATAATCTGCGCCACCACATAGCGGCGCAACAGCCGCAGCTGCCGCGCCAGCTCTGCTTCGTTTTCATCGGTTTTGAGTTGTTCCCAATCGGCAAAGGTTTGGAAATCCTCGGTGGTGAGCACTTTTTCCAGCATGGGCAGGAAAATCTCCGGCTTGAGGTTGCCGTTGTCCAGATGGCGGGCGAGATAGCGGGAATAGCGGCGGGCGGTGTCGGTAAGCGCATTCATGGTGTTGCCGTGTGAAAATGGGGAAAGGCTTATCATAGCAAGGTTTCAGGCCGTCTGAAAATAGCGTGCCGTTTTTCAGACGGCCTTGTCCGGCTGCGGCAAACAGTTTTACAATCCGAACGGTTTCATTCCAATATATTCCAATCCAAAGGAGAGCCCCATGCCGTTCCCCCCCTTAACTGCGCCGCTGAAATTCTATGCCGTCGTCCCTACTGCCGAGTGGGTGGAACGCATGGTTGAAGCGGGTGCCGATACCGTGCAACTGCGTGCCAAAAATTTGCGCGGCGCTGCCTTGCAGCGCGAAATCGAACGCAGCGTTGTCGCCTGCGCAGGCAGCCGCACCCAGCTTTTTATCAACGATTATTGGCGCGAGGCCATAGCAGCGGGGGCTTACGGCGTGCACTTGGGGCAGGAGGACATGGACGACGCCGATTTAGCCGCCATCGCCACCGCCGGCCTGCGTTTGGGTTTGAGCACCTATTCCGTGGCCGAACTCGACCGCGCCTTGGCCGCCAAACCCAACTACGTCGCCAGCGGCACGATTTTCCCGACCACCACCAAAGACGTCGCCACCCCGCCGCAGGGTTTGGACAAATTGCGCGAATACGTGCGGCAGGCGGGCGATATGCCGGTAGTCGCCATCGGCGGCATTGATTTGGGCAACGCACGGGCGGTATTGGATACGGGCGCAGCGTCGCTGGCGGTGGTGCGGGCGGTGACGGAGGCGGACGATCCGGCGGCGGCAGTGAAGGCGTTTCAGGCCTTGTGGGATTGAGTAGGCAGAAAGGCAAATGCCGTCTGAAAAAACAGGTTTTTCAGACGGCATTTGTGTGTCGGGAGGGGCGGTTATTCAGAGGGGCGGGTAGGGTGTGTGCCTAGGCACGCACGCGTTTTCCTTGTTGGGAACACGGTTTCAGGCGTGATTTCCGGCGGTATCTTCCCTATATTTTTTTAGAGGCGGCGCAGCATTGGAATGCGCACGCGTGTTTACGGTACACATCCACAACCGCTTACGCCTTTTCAGACGGCCTATCCCGCCCCGCACACCCGACATGCCGGATTTTTGGCAAATTCAAACGCCTGCCATTCGCCGCTGAGTGCGTCGTAGGTGCGCAAGAGGCCGTGGGCGGGCGTGCCGATGTCCATCAATACTTTTAAGGCTTCGGCGGCTTGGCTGCTGCCGATAATGCCGACTAGCGGCGAGAATACGCCGAATAGGGCGCAGGCGCCGTCATCGGCGCTGTCGCCGTCAAACAGGCAGGCGTAGCAGGGAGAACCGGCCAAGCCGGGACGGTACACGGCAAGCTGGCCTTCAAAGCGCACCGCCGCGCCGGAAACGAGCGGCGTTTGCGTGGCAACGGCGGCGCGGTTGACGGCTTGGCGGGTGGCGAAGTTGTCGCAGCAGTCCAAGACGATATTGGCCTCGCGCAATAGGGCGGTCAAACGCGCTTCGTCGAGGCGTTCGGTCAGCGCGGTGATGTGCGTTTGGCTGTTGAGCGTGTTCAGACGGCCTGCCATTACTTCGGCTTTGGCGCGGCCGAGGTCGGCTTCGGTGTAGATGATTTGGCGTTGCAGATTGGTTTCGTCGATGGTATCGTCGTCGGCAACCGTCAGCCGCCCCACGCCCGCCGCCGCCAGATAGGGCAGGGCGGCCGCGCCGAGTCCGCCGCAGCCGACCACAACGGCGTGGACATCCAAAAGGCGCTGCTGGCCTTCGATACCAATTTCGTCGAGCAGGATATGGCGGCTGTAACGCAGCAGTTGTTGGTCGTTCATTTTTATAGTGTGTGTTTGAGGCAAAGGCCGTCTGAATATTTTTCAGACGGCCTTTGCTTTGTTTATCGGTTCAGACGCAAATTTTAGAAACTGATGTTTTCAAAAGCGTCGGTAAACAGGAAGGGGCCGCTTTTGCCGCCGGTTTTTTCTTCCAAATGAATCAGGCTGATGACCATGGATTTATCCACGGCTTTCATCATATCGTAAATGGTCAGGAGGGCGATGTTGACGCCGGTGAGCGCTTCCATTTCCACTCCGGTTTGGCCTTCGGTGGTGGTGGTGACGGTGGCTTTCACGCGCGCCAGCTCGACATCGACGTTGAAATCCACGCGCACGTGGGTCAGGCTGATGGGGTGGCACAGCGGAATCAGAAAGCCGGTCTGCTTGGTGGCTTGGATGGCGGCAATACGCGCCGCGCCGAGCACGTCGCCTTTTTGCGAGGCGTTGGCGGCCAAAATCTGAATGGCTTGGGCGCTCATGTTAATCACGCCGCTGGCGCGGGCGGTGCGCACGGTGGCGTCTTTGCCGGAAATATCCACCATGTGGGCTTCGTTGTTTTCGTTTAAGTGGGTCAAATCTAACATTTCGGTTTCCTGAATGTGTCGGCCGGGGCGCTGCCTGCCGTTTTGATAATGAAACATACCCATTTTAAGATATTTTTACACGCAAGACCATCTTGCGCGGCTTCGGCGGCGCATTGTGTTGTTTTTTCAGACGGCATGACCTGCGGCGGGCAAAAGGCCGTCTGAAAGCGACAAAGCGGGTTAAAAGGCGCTGAGTGTTTGTTTTGGCGGGATTATATCAAATTACATAAAATTACATTGTCAGCAATGTTGTCGGGCGGGCGGGGCGTGCTATACAATGGGTCAATCCGAATTTGATAACAGGGAAACAATATGCAGCTTCATATTCTGAATAATCCGAAAGACGCGCCGTTGGCGGCGGATGCCGAATTCCTGAAACAGTCTCTGTTCAACCTGTTGCAGGAGGAGGCCTCGCCGCTGGTGGTGGAAACCGTCAAGCAGCTGGCCGATGCCGACGACAGCGGCGCCATCATTGAAAAAATCCTGCCGCAGCTCGACGAGCAGCAGACCCACGATTTGACGCTGGCCTGCGGCCTGTTTGCGCAGATTCTCAACATCGCCGAAGACGTGCACCACGAGCGCCGCCGCCAAGCCCACGAAGACGCGGGCAGCAACGCCGCCGAGGGCAGCCTGGCCGAAACCATCCGCAAACTGCGTGCGGCGCACATCGACGATAGCGCCGTGCAAAAGCAACTTGACGCCACCAATGTTACCGCCGTTTTGACCGCGCACCCGACCGAGGTGCAGCGCCAATCGGTGTTGAGCTTCAACCGCCGTATCCGCGCCCTGCTGCCGCAACGCGAACGTTGCAATAATGCCGAAGCGCTGGCCGATTTGCGCCGCGAAATCGACACCATTTTGCTGGCGCTGTGGCAGACCAGCGAAACCCGCCATTTCAAATTGAGCGTCAACGACGAAATCAACAACGGCGTGTCCATTTTCCCGATGAGTTTCTTTGAAGCCCTGCCGAAACTCTACCGCAGCATGGAGCGCGATTTTCAGACGGCCTATCCCGATGTCAAAGTGCCGGATATTCTGAAAATCGGCGGCTGGATTGGCGGCGACCGCGACGGCAATCCGTATGTGTCCGCCGAAACCCTGCGCCACGCCTTTACCCGTCATGCCGATGCGATTTTCCGCTGGTATCGCGGCGGACTCGACAAACTCTACCGCGAGCTGCCGCTGTCCAGCCGTCGTGTCAAAGTCAGCCAAGGTGTGATGGCGCTGGCGGAAGAATCGCCGGATGAGGAAATCGCCCGCGCCGAAGAGCCGTACCGCCGCGCTATTGCCTTTATTATGGCGCGCGTGATGGGCAAAGCGCGTTCCATCGGTTTGGGTTTGGGCTGTAAATTCGGCTTTTATGCGCCGTATGCCAATGTGC
The DNA here is from genome assembly GCF_024170405.1 of Neisseria perflava. Taxonomy (GTDB): domain Bacteria; phylum Pseudomonadota; class Gammaproteobacteria; order Burkholderiales; family Neisseriaceae; genus Neisseria; species Neisseria perflava_B. The sequence continues at coordinate 6,550 of NZ_JALJYC010000001.1, forward strand.
AGGAATTTATTACTGATTTGCAAACCATCCAGCAATCGCTGCGCGACAACGGCAGCGCACTGATGGCCGAAGGCCGCATTGCCGACATCATCCGCGTGGCGTCGGTATTCGGCTTCTACATGATGCCGCTGGACTTGCGCCAACACGCGGGCAAGCAGGCCGATGTGGTGGCCGAATTGTTCCAACATGCCGGTTTGGAAGATTTCAACAGCCTGAATGAAGAAGAAAAACAAAGCGTTTTGCTGCGCGAGCTGCAAAACCAACGCCCGCTGTACAGCCCGTTTATCGCATACAGCGAGCATACCCGCCGCGAGCTGGCGATTTTCAACGAAGCGCGCAAAATCAAAGACGAATTCGGTGAAAACGCCATCACCCAAAGCATTATTTCCAATTGCGAGCAGCCGAGCGATTTGCTGGTGTTGGCATTATTACTGGAAGAAAGCGGCCTGCTGACCGTAGAAAACGGCAAACCGAAAAGCCGCATGAATATCGTGCCGCTGTTTGAAACCATCGAAGCGCTGGAAAACGCCGTGCCGGTGATGGACAAAATGTTCGGCATGCCGTGGTACCGCGAGCTGGTCAACAGCCGCAACAACAGCCAGGAAATTATGCTGGGCTATTCCGACTCAAATAAAGACGGCGGCTATGTGACCAGCTCTTGGTGTCTGTATCAGGCCGAATTGGGTTTGGTCGAGCTGTTTAAAAAATACGATGTACGCATGAGACTGTTCCACGGTCGCGGCGGCAGCGTCGGTCGCGGCGGCGGCCCGTCTTACCAAGCGATTTTGGCGCAACCGGCCGGCAGCGTAGCGGGGCAAATCCGCATTACCGAGCAGGGCGAAGTGATTACCGCCAAATACGCCGATCCGAGCAACGCCCAGCGCAACTTGGAAACTTTGGTTGCCGCCACGCTGGAAGCCAGCCTGCTGCCCGATCAAAAAGACCCCGATCCGAAATTGATGCAGGCTTTGTCGGATATTTCCTTCAAATACTACCGCGATTTGATTACCACCGAAGGCTTTGTGGACTATTTCCTGCAAACCAGTCCGATTCAGGAAATCGCCACGCTCAACCTCGGCAGCCGTCCGGCCAGCCGCAAAACCTTGGCGAAAATCCAAGATTTGCGCGCGATTCCGTGGGTATTCTCGTGGATGCAAAACCGCCTTATGCTGCCCGCCTGGTACGGCTTCGGCAGTGCGGTGGAAACCTTGTGTCAGCAAGATCCGGCCAATCTGACGCAGATGCAGGAACACGCCAAACACAATCCGTTCTTCCAAGCCATGCTGTCGAATATGGAGCAGGTGATGGCGAAAACCGACATTACGCTGGCGGAAGACTACGCCGAATTGAGCGAATCGCCGGAAAAGGCGGCCGAGATTTTCGCCAAAATCAAGGAAGAGTACCTGAAAAGCCGCAAATTCCTGCTGGAAATCCTGCAAACCAACGAGCTGTTGAGCGACAACCGCAGCTTGGCGCGTTCGCTGGCGCTGCGCATTCCCTACCTCAACGCCCTCAATGGCTTGCAGGTCGCTATGCTCAAACGCCTGCGCAAAGACCCGAACAACCGCCATCTGCTGTTGATGGTTCACCTGACCATCAACGGCGTGGCGCAAGGTTTGCGCAATACCGGCTGATGATTTAGGGTCTGTTGACATTTCATCACATGGCATCTTTCCGGCAAAAAAACGCGCCTGCTGCGTTAAAAATGCTCGCAAGGTGTTCAACCTTGCTGCGCTGGCTGGTTTTACTAGCGTAGCGTGTAAAAACGCCCTCTGTGAGTACTTGCCTTGCAGCCACGCTTTTTTGCTCGAAAATCTGTTTCATGGATGGAATATCAACAGACCCTAGGACATCAATAGGCCGTCTGAAACCGCTGTTTTTCAGACGGCCTTTCCCGCAGAAATTCTGCTTACTCGGATTGATGTAAACAAATCTCCCGCAAGATACGGCGCGGGTCGTGCGCCAAAGGGATACGCGCGTTTTCCCGATGTTATCGAGCCGTTTCGGTTTCGGGAAAACATGCGCTTTGCGGCATGCCGTTGGCGGTATCCTGCCATTCGATTCACAGATTCATAAACACAAAGGAAATATGCATGAGTACCTTGTTCCCTAATGCCACTTTGCGCGAACGCGCGCCGTTCCGCTACGACATCGTCGGCAGCTTCCTGCGCCCCGAGCGCCTGAAAAAAGCCCGCCAGCAATGCGCTTGCGGCGAGTTGCCGGTTGAAGAGCTGCATAAAGTCGAAGACGAAGAAGTGTTGGCGCTGATTGCCAAAGAAAAAGCGGTCGGTCTGCCCAACGTGACCGATGGCGAATTCCGCCGTACTTGGTGGCACTTGGATTTCCTGTTTGAGCTCTCCGGCGTGGAATTGGTTGAAGCGCAAAGTTACAGCACCCAGTTCCAAACCCACATGAGCCCGGTGACCCTGAAAATCATCGACAAAATCGAATTCCCGCAAAACCATCCGTTTGTGGCGCATTTCAAAGCCCTGCAAACCGAGGCCGACGGCTATCCGACCAAATTTACCATTCCGTCGCCGAGCATGATTCACCTGATTACCTGCGTGCGCACCGAAAATCCGCAACTGCCTGAGCGCTACGCCGGTAACGAAGCGCAACTCTTGGCTGACGTAACCCAAGCCTACATCGACGCGGCCAACGCGTTGTATGCCGCCGGTTGCCGCATTCTGCAACTGGACGACACCTCTTGGGGCGAATTCTGCTCGCAAGACAAACGCGCCGGTTATGCCGCACGCGGTTTGGATTTGGATGCCATCGCCAAGAGCTATGTGAAAGTTTTGAACGACATCCGCGCCGCGATTCCGGCGGACATGGCGCTGACCATGCACATCTGCCGTGGTAACTTCCGCTCTACCTGGTCTTCCAGCGGCGGTTACGAGCCGGTGGCCGAAATCCTGTTCGGCGGCTGCCATGTGGACGGCTTCTTCTTGGAATACGACAGCGAACGCGCCGGCGACTTCAAACCGCTGCGTTTCATCAAAGACCAACAAGTCGTGTTGGGCTTGGTGACTTCCAAATTCGGCGAACTGGAAGACCGCAACGTATTAATCGAGCGCATTAAAGAAGCGGCGCAATACGTTGACATCAACCAGCTGTGCCTGAGCCCGCAATGCGGCTTCGCCTCCACCGAACACGGTAACGAGCTGACCGAAGAAGACCAATGGAAAAAACTGGCGTTGATTCGCAGTGTGGTCGAAGAAGTGTGGGGCAGCAAATAAGCGCAGCCTGACCTGAAATAAAAGGCCGTCTGAAAACGGAAGGAAATTCCTGTTTTCAGACGGCCTTTACGCTTTTAGCGATTCAAACGTGGTGCACAATCAGCTTCTTACCTTTGTGGTCTAAAACATCTACATCCATATCAAACAGCACTTTGATGTTCTCCACCGTAAAGACTTCGTCGGGCGTGCCTTGCAGCGCGACGGCGCCGTTTTTCATTGCCACCACATAATCCGCATACGCCGCCGCTTGGTTGATGTCGTGCAACACCACCACCGTGGTGCGCTTATGCTCATGCGTCAGCCGCTGCAAAAGCTGCATTAAAGCGCGGGCGTGGTACATATCCAGATTGTTCAGCGGCTCGTCGAGCAAAACATATTCCGTCTGCTGGCAGAACACCATCGCAATCATCGCCCGCTGGCGTTGTCCGCCGGAAAGCTCGGTCAGGTAACGCGCGGCGAAATCGGCCAAATGAAATTCCTGCAAGGCGTTTTCCACGATTTGCCTGTCGTTTTCAGACGGCCTGCCCTGATGGTAGGGATAACGCCCGAACATCAGCAAATCGCGCACGGTAATGCGGCTCATAATGCTGTTTTCCTGCGTGAGGATAGAGAGCGTTTTCGCCAGCTCCGCCGTCGGCGTAGTGGAAACGTCTTTGTCGTCGTAGTCGATATGCCCTTGCGCGAGCGGTTGCAAACGCGCCATAAACGACAGCAGCGTCGATTTGCCCGCCCCGTTGGGGCCGATAAGCGCGGTAATGCCGCCTTGCGGAATATCCAGGCTGATGTCGTGGAGGATGGTTTGTTGGCCGATGGTGTGGCTGACGTTGCGGATATGAATCATAAATAAGGCCGTCTGAAAAATAGGGTGCGCGCACCGGAAATAATATGAATTGCGTCAGAGGATGGCTTAATGGTGCGGCTCAGCGTTTTCTCTTCAACACCAACCATAAAAACACCAATCCCCCCGCAAATTCCACCACCACGCTCAACACCGCCTGCATGCCCAATACATGCTCAAACACGGCCTGTCCGCCGACCAGCAGGATTCCCGCCACGCAAAAGGCCAGAGGCAGGCGCACGCTGTGTTTCATGCTGGGGGTAAAGTGGTTGGTCAGCGCCACGACCAGCAGGCCGAAGAAGCTGACAGGGCCGACCACGGCGGTGGCGGTGGCGACCAGCGCGGCAATCCACAGTAAAATCCATAAGGTATTGCGCGTGTAGTTGATACCCAAGTTGATGGCTTGATTGCGGCCGAGCAGGTAGCAATCGAGGCGGTGGCGTTCGCGCCAGATAAAAAACAGGCTGCCGAGCAACACCACGGCGCCGATACCCAGCAAATCGGTGTTGACGGTATTAAACGAAGCGAAGGTATTCGCCTGCGCCACGGCGAATTCTTCCGGGTCTATCATGCGTTGGAGCAGGGATGAGAGGCTGCGGAAAAATATCCCGAAAATCACGCCGATGAGAATCATGCGCGCCAAATCGCGCCCGCCCTGTTTCATCAGCGTGGCAAACAAGAGCAGCGAGCCGCCCATCATCACAGCCAGCTCCAAGCCGAATTTGCCCAACAGCGGCAGCGCGGTATAGCCCACGCCGCCGAGCGCGAACACCAGCAGCGTTTGGATAAACACATACAGCGAATCAAAGCCCAAAATCGAGGGGGTCAGAATCGGATTGTTGGTCAGGGTTTGAAACAGCAGCGTGGATACGCCCACGGCATAAGCCATCAAAAGCAGCGCCGCCAGCTTGGTCAGGCGCAGCGGAATCACAAAATCCCAATGTCCGCCTGCGTTTAAGGTCATGAACAGGGCGCAGGCAGCCAGCAGCAGCGCAAACGCTAGCCCTAAAGCGCGGCCGCCGCCCTGCATAAATTCAGCGTTTTTTTCAGACGGCATGGGCAGGCTTCCTCAATAATAACCACAAAAACAACGCCGTTCCCAAAACCCCGAAAATGGTGGAAACGGGAATCTCAAACGGAAACACCACCAGCCGCCCGATAATGTCGCACAGCAACACCAGCGACGCGCCCAGCAGCGCCACGGCAGGCAGACTCTGGCGCAGTTTGTCCCCCATCAGGCGGCTGATGATATTGGACACCACCAGGCCGATAAACGGGATATTGCCCACCGTGACCACCACCAGCGCGGTAATCAGCGACACAATCACCAAGCCCGACCACAAAATCACATTGCGGTTAATCCCCAGATTGACCGCCACCGTTTCGCCCAAGCCGACAATCGTCAGTTGGTCGGCGATGGCGTAGGCAATCACCGCCAATACGCCGGTCAGCCACAGCAATTCGTAGCGACCCATCAACACGCCGGAAAAATCGCCCTGCTGCCACACGCCCAGCATTTGCAGCATATCCGTTTCATAAGCGATAAACGTCGCCACCGACTCGATGACCCCGCCGAAAATAATCCCCACCAGCGGCACCATCAGCTGCGCCGTCGGCGGCAGCTTGCGGATAAGCGCCATAAACACCAGCATTCCCGCCAGCGCAGATACCGCCGCCACCGACATTTTCGTCATCAGCGCGGCAGCGGGGAAAAACAAGGTCATCAGCAACAGCCCCAACGCCGCACTCTGGCTCGCCCCCACCATCGACGGTTCGACAAAACGGTTGCGCATCAAAATCTGCATAATCATGCCCGCCACCGCCATCGACGCGCCGGTCAGCACAATCGCCAGCGTGCGCGGCAGACGGCTGATGAGCATGAGTTGCGTGCTGTCGGACAGGGCAAACAGTTCGCGCCAATGGAAACTGGCGACGCCGACCGACAGGCTGATAACGAATAAAAGCAGCAGCGCCAGCAGGTTGATGAGATTGAGGGATAAGGGTTTGCGGGTCATAGGTTGTCGGGTTGGGTTAAAGGTTCAGACGGCCTTTGGGTGGGAAAGGCCGTCTGAAAAATATTTTTGCGGCGAGGGCAAGTGAGTAGGTTGGGTTGCAAACCTGCCATTGAACCGGATTTCAAGTATTTTGTCGGGTTTGAAATCCAACCTGCGATGTACCGCCAACCTGCACAGTCAAAAATCAAAAACGCTTTCAGACGGCCTTCTGCCAAAAGGCCGTCTGAAAAACATCACGATACCGAAAACAATTATTTCGCCGCCTTAAATGCCTCGGTAACTTGGTTGGCCGCATTCAACAGCTCTTGCGCACCGCCGGCTGCCAAATAAGTTTCCGGCAGCAGATACACCACTTGGCCTTTTTTCCATGCGGTGGTTTCGGCAATCAGCGGGTTGTTCAATACATCTTTAGCCGCCTGGCCTTCCTCGCCGATGGCAGCGGAGCGGTCAAGTACGAATAACCAATCCGGATTTTTCTCTTTGATGTATTCAAACGAAATCGGCTGGCCGTGGTTGCTCTTTTCGTCGATATTGGTGTCCACTGCCGGTACGCCGATGTCCTGGTGAATCCAGCCGCCCAAACGCGAGGTCGGGCCAAAGGCGGACATTTTGCCGCCGTTCACCAAAATTACCAAACCGTTACCCTTGCCTTGTGCGGCGGTTTTGGCGGCATCGAAGGCTGCGTTGATTTCCGCTTTCAACTTATCCGCCTCGGCCTGCTTGCCGAAAATTTGCGCAAACGCGTCAATACGTTCTTCCGCGCTGGCTTTCAGGTTGGCATTGTCGGGTGTCATTTCAATGGTCGGCGCCATGGCATTAAGCTGGTCAAACGCTTTGGCGGCGCGGCCGCCGATAACAATCAGCTGCGGCTTGTAGGCATTGAGCGCTTCATAATCCGGCTCGAACAGCGTACCGGCTTTAACCGCGTCTTTCAACGCAGCATCCAGATAAGGCAGACGGTTTTTGTCGATAGACGCGCCGACCGGCACGCCCAGTTTGCTCAAGGTATCAATCGCGCCCAAGTCATACACGGCGATACGCTCAGGATTTTGCGGCACAGTCGCTTCGCCGCGCGTGGTTTGAATGGTCACGCTTGCGCCGGAGATTGGTGCGGCAGACGAGGTGGCACTAGAAGCCGCAGAAGCAGCTTGCGCCGGGGCGGAGGATTGGGCGGAATCTTTTTGCAAACAGGCACCCAAAGCGAGGGCGCAGCAGACGGCAAGGGCGGTCAGACGTAACATGACGGGTCTCCAAAGTACATAGATGTCGGATTATCGGGTATTAAACTAAACGGATGATAATTGTTATCTTTCGGTTCTTACACAAACGGGCGCGTTTGCCAAATAAAATAACGGTAATGCCGTCTGAAAAAACTTGTGATTTTCAGACGGCCTCAGGTTGTTGTTGCGCTTAAAATTCCATTTTCAAACTGCCGTAAAAAGCGCGGCCGTGTTGGTTGTAGGTTTGCGCGCCCTCGTTGGTGCGCAGGAATTTTTTGTCAAACAGGTTGCTCACACCGATGCGGCCGCTGAACATTTTGCTGAACTGGTAACCGGCATTGATGCCCATTACGCCGTAACGCGGCAGGGGCGTAGTGGTGGAATCCAGCGTGCTGCTTTGTTTGCCGTAATAGGTGTAGGTCAGGTTGGCATCCAAGCGTTCGTTGGGTGTCCAAGCCAGAGTGCTGTTGATGGTGTATTTCGGAATAATCGACAGCGGTTCGTTGGTGGTTTTGTTGACCGAACGGCGCATATAGGTAAAGTTGTTGCTCCATTTGAGCTTGTCGGCATATACCGGTACAACCAAACTGCCTTCAAAGCCTTCTACTACCGCTTTGCCGACGTTTTCCCATGCATAGATGCGGTTGCCGCTGGTGGTCGTGCCCAGCAGGGTAGAGCTGGAGTCGATTTTGTTGTGGTAATTGTTGTGGAAGTAAGCCGCCGACGCCTGCCAACCGTTTTTATTGAACTCGAAACCGATTTCCTTATTGATACTGGTTTCCGGTTTCAGGTCGGCATTACCTTGCAGATAGCATTGGCGGTAACCGTAGCAGCCGTTGCCGTTGGAAAACAGCAGGTAATTGGGGTTGCTTTGGTATAGGTTGGGCGTTTTATACGCACGGGCGATACCGCCTTTGATTTTCCATACCGGGTTGATGTTGTAGGAGAAGTTCAAACCGGGGCTGACGTTGCTGCCGAACTTGCTGCTGTAATCCAAACGCACGGTTGGAATCAGTCGGAAGTTTTTTGTTATGCCGATATTGTCTTCCAAATAGGCCGCATATTCGGTAACGGAAGATACGCCCGAACGGTTGGTGCTGTCCAAGCCCGCAATCGTGCCGTAGCTGACGGCCTGACGCATGGAAGATACATCATCCAGCTTGGTGTGCACGGCTTCCGCACCGGCCGTCAATACATGACCCAAACGGCCGGTTTTAAACGGAATATAGCTTTCGTGGCTGAAACGGTAGTTTTTTAGGATGCTGTTGGTGTATTCGGTGCTGCTGTTGTATGCGCCTTCTACCCCGCCGGTCAGACCTTCCGGCAGACGGTTGTTGGTGGTGCGGTCAAATTGGATATAAGTTTTGGTGTCGCCCCAGTCCCATGCACCGTCGTGGGTAAGCGAAGTGGAATAGCGGTACAGTCGGGCGGTTTCCGCACCGGCTGCCGCCAAACCGAGCGTGGTGGCGGACGTGCTCGAACTGTAAAGCGTGTCGCCGTTATAGATATTACCCTGACGGCTGAAACTGTTGTCCAAGGTCAGGCTTTGTGACGGGCTGATTTTCCAGTGCAGACGGCCGCCGATGTCTTTATTGCGTACCCCTTCGACACCTGCAACAACGGCGGATGTGCTTGTGCCGTTGATGGTGTTGCTGTCGGCATCGGTTTTATTGAGGCTGCCGTATAAGCGGTAGCTTAATACGTCTTTGATAATCGGGCCGCTGATGTTGAAGCCGATGCGTTTGGTTGCACCCTCGTCGTCGTCTTGCGGCTGGTTGGTGTAAACATTGACCGAACCTTTAAATTCGTTGGTGGTTTTTTTGGTAATGATGTTGACCACACCGCCCATCGCGCCTGAGCCGTAACGCGCCGCTGCCGGGCCACGCAATACTTCGATGGATTCGATGGCTTCGGCCGGTACCCAGTTGGAATCGCCACGCGTGTTGCGTTCGCCGTTGCGCGTCATGCGGGTGGCGGAGCGGGAAGTGACCGGCTTGCCGTCAATCAGAATCAGCGTATTTTCCGGACCCATGCCACGGATGTCGATTTGGCGTTTGTTGCCGTAAGAGCCGGACGCGGAGTTGCCGGTCAGGTTGACACCCGGCATGGTGCGCACTACTTCGGAAATATCGTTGATGACCTGTTTTTTCTCGATGTCTTTGGCGGTGATTTTCGATACGCCCAAAGATTGCTGCAACTGGCGTTCGGCGGTAACATAAACCGTACCCAGTTCGGTTTCCTGCTCCGCAGCAGCCGGACGCTGTTCATTGCGGCGGTGGTCGTGATGCCCGCCACGGCGGTGGCGTTCGCGTTGGTACTGTTCGCCGCTGACCTGCTCTTCGGCTTGCGTGTTTGCGCTATCCTCGGCATACACCGGAAATACACCCATCAGGCACAACGGGATGAAAGCCAGGCGGAAAGGATGGTGTGTCATGAAAGAATCTCCAGATGAAATAGGAATTAATATTACTTGTGTTTGAATTGTAATAGAAAGGTTATCTTTTGTAAAATGATTTGGGTGTAAATTTTTTGAGAAAAACGCTGTTCGCGGGAAATACCGCGATAAAAGAATCTGCCGTTGCTTCGAATGTTAAAAAAGGCCGTCTGAAAACCATGTGGCTTTCAGACGGCCTTCACCGTTATCCGCGCAACGGGCTTAGAAACGGTAATTCACGCTCAGGCGGAAGTCGCGGCCGACTTCGGGCAGGGAGTTGCCGCTGCCGCTTTCGCGCTGGCTGTGCGGTTTATAGTATTTGTTGCCGACGTTGTTGACCGCCAAGTTGATGTTGAGGTTGTCTTTACCGGTCGGCTGCCAGTTGGCGTAGATGTCGTTCACACCGTAGCCTGCGCGTTTGGTGGCGGTGGTGGTCGTGGTGGTTACGCCGCCGCGTGTGCTGGTGGAAGACACGTCATAGTTGGAGCTTTGTACGAAGCGGCCGCGCCAGCCGATTTCCAATTTCGGATGTTCGAATTGGTAAGACAGGCTGGTGGTCCAAGTGCGGCCCATCGGTACGGCGGTCACGATGGAGTCGATGCTGGCACCGTCCATTTTCGGTTTGTTGTAAGCCACACCCGCGCGTGCGGTCAGGCCGAGCCAGCGGTAGGCGGCACCCAATTCGTAGCCGTGATTTTTCAGCGTACCGCCGTTGTAATATACGTAGCTGCTGCTGACGGCTTGAACATCTTTGATGGTTTGCCAGAAGTAGCTGCCGTTAAACGACAGGGCTTGGTTCCAGTTGTATTTGAAACCGATTTCGGTGTTGCGCGAACGCTCGGCTTTCAAACCGTCGGCTACGCTGTACACTCGCGCGCCGGAAAGTGCGGCTTCGCTCAGACGCGGGCTGCGGGTGGCGTAGTTATGGCTGGCATTTAAAGCCAGATTCGGGGTAACGTCGTAAATCAAACCGATACTCGGGTTGATGTTGCCGTCTGAAACGCTGGAACCGCTTGAGAAGCGGGCATCGAAGTGGTCATAGCGCACACCGGTGGTCAGCGTTACCGGTTGGAAATCCCAAATGCCTTCTACGTAAACGCCGACATCGGTTTTTTTCTCGTTAACGCTGGCTGCGGAATAAGAGGCCGGCGTACTTTCCTGATTGCGCCAGTTGACGCCGTATTTGAGGGTATGGCGGTCGAAAATGCGACTGTCGAGATTTACGTTGGCGCCATAGGTGCGTACTTTGTTGGTCGGATTACTGCTTTCGGTCGGCTCTTCGCGTTGTTGGTTCATGCGGTACACGTTGGCTTTGATTTTGCTGATAAAGCCGATGTTGGCACCGTCATAAGCCAAGTTGGTGGTGTCGTGGGTCAGAATGCGGTAGCGCGGGTTGTTGTTGCTGGTGTTGTTGTTTTGCGCAAAGTCGAATTCTTCGCGCAGATTGCGCAGGCCGTAGGTTTTTTCTTGGCGGTGGCTCAAGACAACGCGGTGGTCTTCGTTGAAGGTGTAGCCGATTTTGCCCAACATGCCGCGTTCGCCCAAGGCGCTGTTGTTGACCGTGCCGCCGGTAACGGAAGAGTAGCCTTTACCGGCTTTGTAGTTTTTCTCCGTTACCCAGCTGGCGGAGAACAAGGCATCAAAACCGCCGGATTTGCCGTAAACAGCGAAATTGCGATTCCAGCCTTTATTGCTGCTCACGCCTGCGCCGACTTTAAAACCGACGTTTTGGCCTTCGCGCAGCAAATCGGAAGCGCTAACGGTTTCGGCGATAATCGCGCCGCTGGTTGCGCCGATACCGGATGAGGCTGAACCTGTACCTTTTTGCACGCCAATCACCTTAATCAGGGTCGGGTCAAACAGGAAACGGCCGTTGTGGTGGAAAATCTGCGTATCGGAATAGGTGTCGTCCACTTTGAAATCAATCTGGTCTTGACCCATGCCGCGAATGGTAACCCATTGCGAAGTGCCGTTACCGCCGCCGAAGCTGACGGCCGGTTCGCTGAACAGCACCTCTTTCAAATCGGTATCGGTCGTTTTATCCAGGCTCTTGGTGGTAATGCGCTGGGTGGCAGAAACGCCCTCGCCGCGAACGTGGATGGTATCCAGTTCGGCGGTATCAGTATCGGCGGCATAGGTAAAACCTGCCAGCAATGAGGCAGAAAGCAGGCTCAAGCGGAAGAATGTCGGTTTCATCGGTCTATCCTGTTTGTATAGTACGGTTAGTTGACAGTTTCTAATAATTAATAACGATTATTATTCATATAATAAAACATAAAAATTTGTTTGAGAAGTTTTAGAGAATATTAAAATGTAAATGTTGCATTAAGGATACACACCTTCAATGTTAGGCCGTCTGAAAACAGGAAGAAACGGTAGGTGGCGGTTCGGTGGCGGTTCGGTGGCGGGTTTCATATATTGTCTGCCCACGGCTTGCCGACATGAAAATTTCTTCGGCGGCAGACTTGAATTTATTTTTAACGACTCCATGTTGCAAACATTGCCCCGCAGCGCAAGCCGCCGGGCAATTCCCTATCTGATTTTGTGATTTGATTTTTTGGAGAAAAACATGACCATCCGTCCTTTACACGACCGCGTAGTTGTCAAACGCTTGGAAGCCGAAGAAAAAACCGCATCCGGTATCGTATTGCCGGGCGCTGCCGCTGAAAAACCCGACATGGGCGAAGTCATCGCCGTGGGCGAAGGCAAAATCGGCAAAGACGGCCAACGCCGTCCGCTGGATGTGAAAGTCGGCGATAAAGTGATTTTCGGCAAATACAGCGGCCAAACCGTGAAAGCCGACGGCGATGAGTTGTTGGTAATGCGTGAAGAAGACATCTTCGGCATCGTGGAATAAACCTGATTTGAAAAGGCCGTCTGAAACGGTTTTCAGACGGCATTTGTCATGAATTTAACATAATTTGATTATTTGATTTTTGGAGCAAAACAATGTCAGCAAAAGACGTACAATTCGGCAATGAAGTCCGCCAAAAAATGGTTAACGGCGTTAATGTATTGTCCAACGCCGTGCGCGTAACCCTGGGCCCGAAAGGCCGCAACGTGGTACTCGACCGCGCTTTCGGCGGCCCGCACATCACCAAAGACGGTGTGTCTGTGGCTAAAGAAATCGAGCTGAAAGACAAATTTGAAAACATGGGCGCGCAAATGGTGAAAGAGGTTGCCTCTAAAACCAACGATGTGGCCGGCGACGGTACCACCACCGCGACCGTGTTGGCGCAGGCCATCGTGACCGAGGGCATGAAATACGTAACCGCCGGTATGAACCCGACCGACCTGAAACGCGGTATCGACAAAGCCGTAACCGCCTTGGTTGAAGAGCTGAAAAACATCGCCAAACCGTGCGATACCTCTAAAGAAATCGCCCAAGTCGGCTCGATTTCCGCCAACTCTGACGAGCAAGTCGGCGCCATCATCGCCGAAGCGATGGAAAAAGTCGGCAAAGAAGGCGTGATTACCGTGGAAGACGGTAAATCTTTGGAAAACGAATTGGATGTGGTAGAAGGTATGCAGTTTGACCGTGGTTACCTGTCTCCTTACTTCATCAACGACGCAGAAAAACAAATCGCCGGTTTGGACAATCCGTTTGTATTGCTGTTTGACAAAAAAATCAGCAACATCCGTGACTTGCTGCCGGTATTGGAGCAAGTGGCCAAATCCAGCCGTCCGCTGTTGATTATCGCTGAAGACGTAGAAGGCGAAGCGTTGGCGACTCTGGTGGTCAACAACATTCGCGGTATCCTGAAAACCGTAGCCGTCAAAGCCCCGGGCTTCGGCGACCGCCGCAAAGCCATGTTGCAAGACATCGCCATTCTGACCGGCGGTACCGTGATTTCCGAAGAAGTCGGTTTGTCTTTGGAAAAAGCCACTTTAGAAGACTTGGGTCAGGCCAAACGCATTGAAATCGGTAAAGAAAACACCACCATCATCGACGGTTTCGGCGATGCTGCCCAAATCGAAGCGCGTGTGGCTGAAATCCGCCAACAAATCGAAGTGGCAACCAGCGATTACGACAAAGAAAAACTGCAAGAGCGCGTGGCTAAATTGGCCGGTGGTGTTGCTGTGATTAAAGTCGGCGCGGCCACCGAAGTAGAAATGAAAGAGAAAAAAGACCGCGTAGAAGACGCGCTGCACGCTACCCGTGCCGCCGTTGAAGAAGGCGTGGTTGCCGGCGGCGGTGTGGCGCTGCTGCGTGCGCGTTCCGCTTTGTCTAAAGTGGAAACTTCTAATGCCGACCAAGATGCGGGCGTACAAATCGTGTTGCGCGCCATCGAATCTCCGCTGCGTCAAATCGTGGCCAACGCAGGCGGCGAGCCGAGCGTGGTGGTGAACAAAGTGTTGGAAGGCCAAGGCAACTACGGCTACAACGCGGGCAACGGCGAATACGGCGATATGATTGAAATGGGCGTACTCGACCCGGCCAAAGTGACCCGTTCTGCCTTGCAACACGCCGCTTCCATCGCCGGCCTGATGTTGACAACCGAATGCATGGTTGCCGAAATTCCGGAAGAAAAACCGGCAATGCCTGATATGGGCGGCATGGGCGGTATGGGCGGCATGATGTAAGAGGCCGTCTGAAACACCGTTTCAGCCAAATAAGAATCCCGCATGATTCATGTCATGCGGGATTTTTTGATGGTGTGAATCGGAGGAAAGCTTATCTGATATAGTGAAATGAATGAGAAACCAAACCGGCAGCATGGGGTAGGTTGGGTTGTAAACCCAACATTTACCAAAGAGTTCGTTGGGATTTCATCCCAACCTACGCAGTTTGATTTTTTACTTAGCACCATAGGAAGAGTGTGGTTTCAATCTACCGTGTGATTTTGCCGGTATTCATCGCACATTTACGCATAGCATAAAGGCCGTCTGAAAACCAAATTCTATTTTTCAGACGGCCTCCCTCAGGCATAGATTATTTACTGCCCATAATGGCATTGAGCTGTTGGTTTAACGTATTGCCGTCCAACCAACCGGCTTGGATAAACAACATCAGCAAAATCGAGCCGATGACCAGCGTGCCGAGAAAATAAGCCGCATAGCCGAGCATGACCTTCCAGCCCGATACATTGCCCATCTTCATAAATCCGATGGCCTGTACCCAAAATGTCCAAACCTGCCAAAACATCCCAATCGACGCCAGCTGCGGCACGTACAATACCGCCAACATCGGAACAGACAGCGCCTCGGAAGCCAAGGCAAAGCCCCATAGCTGCATACGCGGCGCACCATAATAGTGCAACACCGCCCGCATCGCGCGGCCAAGTACCAGCCATTTGACTAAGGTTAGCAAGACGGAAAACGCCACAGCTGCCGGACTGCTGCCAAATAAAGGAGACATGCTGGCCGCATTAATCACACCCAGCAATAATAAAACCGCCAAAATCACCGGAAGGGTATAGCGGTATGCCGCCGGATCGCGATAACGCAATCGCAGGATGTTCAGCATATCTTTGAGAAACTGATAAAGCATAAATACAAACAGAAGGTGTATAAAAGGCGCTATTGTAACTGAAAAACCGGAAAATCTGCCGTGCTGTAACCCGCTAAACCACTACTTTTCAAAATTTGTACGGATTTTCTGTGAAATGATGGGAAAATCGTGAAATTTAATTCATTATAAAAACATTGGTTTAATTATTTTATGAATGATTTTAGCAAATAAAGCTTGCAAGAGCATAAGGAATTTGGTTTAATACGTTTCTCACAACGCAACGCGTTACGGCCAGATAGCTCAGTCGGTAGAGCAACGGATTGAAAATCCGTGTGTCGGCGGTTCGATCCCGCCTCTGGCCACCATAAACCGCTTTTCAGCGGTTATTTTTTTGTCTGCTAAATGCAACTGACGGCAACAAATCCTTTATATATCAATATCTTTATTCTGATTCCTCTTCTGTTTTTATCCAACTGACTGCCATTTTAGACCACTTGAAGCAACAGATTTTTGTTGGTACATTTACCGCAATGTACCAACATCATGCTCAAAAGTACCAACATTTTGCAAAAGCATGTACCAACAAATCAGCTTGAAAGGCTTGCTACATATGGCTTTGACGGACAAACAAATCAAAAATGCCAAGCCGACCGACAAGAAACAGACCTTATCGGACGGTGGCGGCTTGTCGTTGGTGGTTACGCCGCAAGGCGGCAAATACTGGCAATACAATTTCCGTTTCAACGGCAAACAGAAAACCTTGCGTTTGGGTATCTATCCCGACGTACCGCTGACCAAAGCGCGTGAACGCCATTTACAGGCAAGAATGCAGTTAGCTGACGGCATAGACCCTGCCGCCGCCAAACAGGAAGAAAAGCAGGCGGAAAAGGCGGCGTTTGCCAACACCTTTGAAAAAATCGCCGCCGAATGGAACGCCTACCAACTGCCAAGCTGGACACCCGCCCATGCCGCCAAAGTTTGGCGCAGCTTCGAGGTGGATATTCTGCCGCCGTTGGGCAAAGAGCCGATACACACCATTACCATTAAGCAGGTGCAGGCCGTGATTGACCGAGTGGCCGCACGCGGTGCATTGGATACGGCAGCAACGGTATTGCAGCGGATTAAAGCCGTTTTCAATTACGCCATCCGCACCGACCGCGCCGACAACAATCCCGCCGTACCGTTGACAGGCTTAATCAAAGTCCCCAAACAGCAACACCAACCGGCCTTGCCGCAGTCGGAGCTGACCGAGTTTTACCGCCGCTTAATGCGTGAAAACATCAAGCAGCCGACCCGTATAGCGATGTTGATGATTATGCTGACCTTTGTAAGGGCGGGAGAATTGCGCAAAGCGGAATGGGCAGATTTTGATTTTGATGCACGTGAATGGCGCATACCTGCCGAAAAGATGAAGATGAAAGCGCCGCATATCGTACCGCTGGCGGATTGGACGTTAGCCCTGCTGGACGAATTGCGACTGATTGCCGGCCACAGCCGCTTTCTGTTTCCCGCCGTCGGCAGCCGCGACAAGCCGATGAGTGAAAACACGCTCAGTTACCTGACGGGCAGAATGGGTTACAGCGGCATTGCCACGCCGCACGGCTTTAGAAGCCTTGCCACCGACGTGTTAAACGAAAACGGTTTTCCGCCCGATGTGATTGAACGGCAGCTTGCCCACGTCGAGCAGAACAAAGTCCGCGCCGCCTACCACCGCACGGAATATCTGCCGCAACGCCATGAGATGATGAAATGGTATGCGGAATTTTTGCGGCAGCGGTTTGATGAGGCTGTCCTCATGTTGGCAGCCGGTGGTTGAGGCCGTCGGAAAATAGGCGTTTTTGTGTTGGATTGTGACTTTTCAGACGGCTGGGCAACAACAAGGCTGCAAATAAGCGACCTGTTATTGCCTATAACTGCATCCAACCCGCAATTAACTACCAACAGCAAAGGCAAGGGAGTTTCTAATCTCTTGCAGTGTAGTTTCTGATTTTGGATTTAGAGAGTTTTAGGGAGAGTTTGAGATGAATTTTTATAATGAGCATGATTTAAGTGAGCTTGAAGAGGATAGCCACAAATACAGTATTATCAATATTGAGGATTTAAAACGGCAAGAAGATGATTATGAAGATAGTTTTTTAGATGAATGGGAAGCTGATGAAATCATCATTGAGGAGCTGGAAAGAAAAAAGGAAAAATCAGAGAAAACAAAGAAAATTGAAGAAATTGAGAGATGTTTAAAAGAGGCAAAAGAAATGCACGCAAAAATCAGACGATTGCGTGATAAAGCATTGAAAGACCAGAAAGAAGCTGAATTTCTAAAAAAATGTTATGAAAATAATAATAAAGAGGCGCAGGCAAAAGCAAGAGAAATTATCAGCTTGAGAGAGCAAGTTAGATTATTGCAAAAAGAGTTAGGTAGTAATCAAGAATTAGCTGAATTGAAAGCGGATAATGCCCGTCTGTACCTAGAGAATAAGACGCTTAGAAAGACTGTAAATACTGAAAGAAAGAAAAACGAAGCATTAAGTAAATCTGAAATAATTAGAAGCGGGAAAAGTAGATGGAGAAGGCTAGAACAAGCAGCAATCAATGCGGCCAAAGCAGAGAAGGAAGTAAGAGAAACGATTACGATAAGAGCAAAAAAAGCAGGGAAAGCCAAGAAAAGCCCCTATGAAAAAGCAGGAACAACCGCCGCTGTTTTTGCTTTGTTGGAAGAAAAAGTTGATATGCTTGAACATCGAGGTGGAAAAGCGGCATTAAATCAAATGATTTTAGATTTAATTGCTACAAACAAAATTCCCGCGCCGTCAATGCCATCATCCAAAACGGTTGATTCATGGATTGATGAGTTTAAAAAACAGAAGTCATCTAGCTGATTTGGGTAAATCAACGCGCTATTTACCGAAATCAACGTGCTGTTTCAGGAAATCAACATGTTATCGCCTTAAAACCGCCCCATGAGGGCGGTATTCTTTCGCCATGTTCAACAACCAAGAGCGAAGGAGTAGTAACAATGACAAACCAAGTAGAAACCTTTTTGCGTATCGGCGAAGTAAAAAAAGCCTTAGGCGTAACCAGCAGCGAAGCGGTTTATTCCCGAATGCGTGAAGGCAATCCGCGTTACGACCCCGATATGCCTAAATCCGTGAAAGTCGGCAAACGGGCAACCGCATGGCTGGCCAGCGAGATAGCCGCCTATCAGAAAGTGCTGATTGAACGCAGCCGCAATACCGAGCGATAGGAGGGCGGGATATGGAAAACAAAACCGCCCAAATGCACAAGCATTCAGACGGCCAAAACGTGAAAAGCCATTTTAGCAAAATCCCCAGCCAAAAGGCACGCATTTTGCAATGGCTCAAACAGCTGGGCGGCATTACCAACTACGAAATGCACATGCGCGGCATTAACGCCGCCACCGCACGCATTTCAGAATTGCGCCGCATGGGTCACACGATACACGACCGCTACGAGCCGTTTGAAAACCAGTTTGGCCAAACGGTACAAATCAAACGCTACTGGCTGGCAGAAACGGTGTAGCCTATGGCATTGCAAAACCCGAAAGGCAAACGGACGAGCCGAAAAATCCGCGTGATACCGCTGGAGGTTTTAGAATCCGAGCAGTTTAAAATGTTGTCGGGGAATGCGGTCAAAGTGCTGCTGTGTTTGGTCAAGCAATGTTGGCAAGTTCACGATAAAGGCACAGGCAACAACGGTAATCTGTCCGCGCCAAAATCAGCCGCCGCCGAACATGGCTTGTCGGTTGGCTCATGGGAAAAGGGTAAGAAAGAGCTGCTGGACAAGGGCTTTATCGAAATCAGCCGACGCGGTACATCGAGGCAATGCCATCTGTATGCCCTGACGTTTTTTGCCATTGACGAATGCCGCAAGCCCAAACTGGATATTGCTCCGACCCATACTTTCAGCGATGACTGGAAAAATATCGCGCCGTACCGCTACACAGGCAGGCAAACATAAGCACCAAACCGCCCGATCGACAATCAGGCGGTTTTCTTTTTCCTGCCGCCGCCCGTTTTTCCGTCGCTCCCAAATATGGCACAAGCCCACAGATTTGTCGGTGCAACGCACCAACCCCCACCAACATCATCAGGCTGTTTTCTTCATTCAGAGACAACTGCAACACCAGCAAACCCCACCATAAAAGCAATAGGATATGGCATATATCTAAAGGGTGCTAAATTCTAGCCCACGAAAGGGGAAAAAACGGCCTGTTAAGTACCAAATTTTAGCCCACGAAGGCAGTTTTCAAAATTCGCGTACTAAAATTTAGCACTTAAAGACAGTTCGCGTACTAAATTCTAGCCCCCTGAATTTAATTTCAAAGGGTAAGAACCAATCAGGCAGCAAACACAAAATCCACAAGCCCGATAAGGCCGTCTGAAAACGAAGTTTTGGCGAAGTTAAAATGCATTTAGAGGCCGCATGAATGCTGGTGTAGGAAATCCATGATAACACCAGCAATCGAGCTAAAAACGCAACCACGTGTAAAAGACAGGGATTTACCGCAGCTTTAGCTTCGCAGAAACCCGCAACGTTCGTTTTTCAGGCGGCCTAGTGAAACCTGCTACAATTCGAGCAGACTAAATCATTAAGCAAATCAGACAAAAATGGCAAAATCCACTACCGACGATTATCTGAACCTCCGTATCGGCAGCGTAACCTGCCAACCCATCGGCAGTATTATCACATCCACATGGACACGCAGCGGCTACACCGTCGGCCAAATCCAATACTGCCGCACCGATGAAAACACCCTCATCATGCGCTACACCCACCACGACGAACCGCAGCATTACACTATCCGTCTGTTATGCACCACATGCAACTATGGCGGCACACGCGCATGGTTTGAATGCCCTAGCTGCTGTCGGCGCGTCGGCGTTTTATATAGCGGCCGCCGTTTCCTCTGCCGCCACTGCCGCAACCTGAACTACCCCAGCACCCGCCAACCGTCTTTTTACCGCGTGTTTGACAAAACAAACCGCAAACTGAAAAAAATAGACGGCAAAGGCTACGGCTTTCCCAATCGCCCCAAAGGAATGCACTTCAAGACCTATGAGCGTTTGTTTCAGCAATGGGATAAGCTAGACCAAACAAACCGAGCTAATTACATCTGCCATACTTGGTAAGCTCAACGGGAAACTGGATAATTTGAAAAAGCGAGAGGCAAAACGCGCCGATTGATGTTTGAATGCGACAAGTACCAACCTAGCAAAAACAAAAAGATGACGGCTTGAAAGTGTTGGTGCTTTTGTTGGTATAACCACATTTTTAATTTTATTTAATCATTAAAATCATTTAGTTAAGTTTATATTTCGATAGTGACTCTGCTCCTTGCTGACCGTTTAAATGAATAATGCGGTTGAATCAATCTTTTCCTATACCGAAAAATAAATTGGCATGCTGCTAACGCGGAAATAAAGCAAATCCCTACATGATTGATAAATTTATTGTTTGTTTGAGTAAAGCATTCGGTAATAGAACGCTGAAAAGCAGATGATAGGTTTAATGTCCGGGCTGCTTGCTTTATAATGTCGCCGTAAAATCAAAAAACAAACGACTTAAATAAAAATATAACGGATACTGCTTGAGGTGGCCGGAAGAGGGACTTTACAACCCGCCGCTTCGCTGCTGTATCCGCTTGCATAATGAAAACGAATAAATAAAACAGTAGATTCCCGTGTAGATGATACCGGGTAATGTCGCTGCACAAGAAACGGACAGATTAATCATGAGTGTCGGATTATTACGCGTTTTGCTGCAAAGCCAAACGATTACAAACAGTCAGGCGGAGTATTACAACAGCGCTCTGCAAGCCCGTAAAAACATTTTGCAGATGATGTTTGATGATGGCGTGATTTCCCCGAAGGCTTTGGGGGAATTGGTCGCTAGGGTGTTCAGCTATCCTTTGTTGGATTTACATGCTTATCCGCGCAATAATGTGTTGACGGATGTTCTGACGGAAGAGCAGATGGTGCAAAACCGCTGCGTGCCGATTTTCCGGCGCGGGCGTAAGGTCTATCTGGCGGTTTCCGATCCTACCCAAATCCAAAATTTTCAAAAAATTGTCTTTTCTTCCGGAGCGTCGGTTGATTTGGTGGTGGTGCCGGACGACCAGCTCAGTATGTTGCTGGAATGGATAGGGCAGCGCTCGACTTCCATCCTGAAAGAAATCAGCCAAGAGCAGGAAACGACGCAACAGCCGCAGGCGTTGTATATCGACAACGAAGAGGCGGAAGACGGCCCGATTCCGCGTTTTATCCATAAAACGCTGTCGGACGCGCTCAATGCCGGCGCATCGGATATCCACTTTGAGTTTTACGAGCAGATGGCGCGGGTACGTTTCCGTGTCGATGGTCAGCTGCGCGAAGTGGTGCAGCCGCCGGTGGCGGTGCGCGGGCAGTTGGCTTCGCGCATTAAAGTGATGGCGCATTTGGATATTTCGGAAAAACGGATTCCGCAAGACGGTCGTATTCAGATTGCCTTCCACAAACACGGCCGCCCGATTGATTTCCGTGTCAGTACGCTGCCGACGCTGTTTGGCGAAAAAGTGGTGATGCGTATTTTGAATTCCGACCCGGGTGCGCTCAACATCGACCAGCTGGGTTTGGAGCCGTTTCAAAAAGAAATGCTGCTGGAGGCGATTCACCGCCCTTACGGTATGGTGTTGGTAACGGGCCCGACCGGTTCGGGTAAAACGGTCACGCTTTATACCTGTTTGGATATTCTGAACACGGAAGATGTGAACATCGCCACGGCGGAAGACCCTGCCGAGATTAACTTGCCGGGGATTAACCAAGTTAACGTCAACGACAAGCAGGGACTGACTTTTGCCGCTGCGTTGCGTGCTTTCTTGCGCCAAGACCCAGATATTATTATGGTGGGTGAGATTCGCGACTTGGAAACAGCGGATATTGCCATTAAAGCGGCGCAAACCGGTCATATGGTGTTTTCAACCCTGCACACGAATAACGCCCCGGCCACTTTGTCGCGTATGTTGAACATGGGTGTGGCGCCGTTTAATATCGCCAGCTCGGTCAGCCTGATTATGGCGCAGCGGCTGTTGCGCCGCTTGTGTCCGAAATGCAAGCGCCCGACGGAGAGCCCGCCGGTGGTGGCGTTGAAGAAAATCGGTTTTACCGATGAAGATTTGGCTAAGGATTGGACTTTATATCGTCCGGTCGGTTGCGACAGCTGCCGTGGCAAAGGCTTCCGTGGCCGTGTGGGGGTGTATGAAGTTATGCCGGTCAGCGAAGAAATGCAACGTGTTATTTTGAACAATGGCACGGAAGTGGATATTATGAACATGGCTTATCAGGAAGGTATGGTCGATTTGCGCCATGCCGGTCTGCTTAAGGTCATGCAAGGGGTCACTTCGCTGGAAGAAGTGACTGCCCATACCAACGATTAATTCATCACAGGAAAACGCAGATGATTCAGACGGCCTTAGGCCGTCTGAATTGATATTTGATAAGGGGCGATTATGGCTCAGGAAGAGCAGAAAAAAGGGCTGTTCGGTATCGGCGGCGGGAATAAAAGCAAGGGCAAGCGTTTTACGTTTGAGGGAAGAAACACCCATACCGATCAGATTGTACGCGGTGAGGTGGTGGCCAAAGACGAAGAGGAAGCGCGTAAAAAGCTGCAACGGCGCGGTATCCGCCCGTTGCGCGTTACCAAGGTCAAAGCGGTGCGCAAACGCCGTATTACCCAAGAAGACATTACCGTGTTTACCCGCCAACTGGCGACCATGATGAAAGCCGGTTTGCCGCTGATGCAGGCATTTGAAATCGTGGCACGCGGCCATGCCAATCCTTCGATGACGCAAATGCTGATGCAGGTGCGCTCGGATGTGGAGCAGGGCAGTGCACTGGGTAAATCGTTTGCCAAATATCCGAAATATTTTGACAGTTTCTATTGCAATCTAGTGTCGGCCGGTGAAGCCGGCGGTGTGCTGGAAAGTTTGTTGGACAAACTGGCGGTCTATAAAGAAAAGACCCAAGCCATCCGGAAAAAAGTCAAAACCGCGCTGACCTACCCGATTGCGATTATCGTGGTGGCGGTGGCGTTGATTTTTATCATGATGATGTTTGTCTTGCCGGCCTTTAAAGAAGTGTATGCCAATATGGGTGCGGAATTGCCCAGTTTGACCCAAATTGTGATGAACTTGTCGGATTTGTTTGTCGAGTACGGCTGGCTGATGATTATCATCATGATTTTAATCGGTTTTGGTTTGTATAAGGCGCACGAGCGCTCGCCCGAATTTCAAAAACGGGTGGACGCTTTAACCTTAAAATTACCGATTTTCGGCCAGATTGTGCAAAAGGCCACGATTGCGCGTTGGGCGCGGACGACTTCTACGCTATTTGCCGCCGGTGTGCCTCTGGTGGAGGTATTGGATTCGGTGGCCGGTGCCACGGGCAATATTTTGTATGAAGAAGCGACGCAGGAAATCCGCGCTAAGGTAACGCAGGGTTTGTCGCTGACCTCCAGTATGCAAAGTACCGAAATGTTCCCGAATATGGTGTTGCAAATGGCGGCCATCGGCGAAGAATCCGGTTCGCTTGACGACATGCTCAACAAAGCCGCCGAGTTTTATGAAGACGAAGTGGATAACGCCGTGTCGCAATTATCTTCTTTGATGGAGCCGATTATCATGGTGGTGTTGGGTACGTTAATCGGTATTTTGCTGGTGGCGATGTATCTGCCGTTGTTCAATCTGGGTAATGTGGTCGGTTGATATGTTTGCAACTTTAAACGAATTGGCGCCGTTTGCGGCGCCCTTGGCAGCGGTGCTCGGCTTACTGGTCGGCAGTTTTTTAAACGTGGTGATTTACCGCGTGCCGGTGATGATGGAGCGCGGCTGGACGCTGTTCGCCAAAGAGCATTTGGGCATGACGCCGTCTGAAGAAGAGCTGAAGCCTTTCAATTTGATGAAACCCGATTCGCGCTGCCCCCAATGCGGCGCGGCGGTGAAGACCTGGCAGAATATTCCCGTCATCAGCTATATCCTGCTGGGCGGTAAATGCGGCAGTTGCAAAACGCCGATTGCCAAGCGTTATCCCTTGGTGGAGTTACTGACGGCAGTATTGTTTGCTGCCGTGGCATGGCAATACGGCTGGAGCTGGCTGACACTCGGCGGCCTGGTGCTGACCGCATTCCTGATTGCGCTGACCTTTATTGATTTGGACACCCAATATCTGCCTGATTCGCTGACCCTGCCGCTGGTGTGGCTGGGTTTGCTGTTTAATTTGAAAGGCGGAATCGTGCCGCTGGAATCAGCCGTATGGGGCGCGGTGTGGGGCTATTTGAGCCTGTGGCTGCTGTGCGCCGCCTACAAATTGCTCACCGGCAAAGTCGGCATGGGCGGCGGCGATTTTAAATTACTCGCCGCGCTGGGCGCTTGGCTGGGTGCGGGCGTATTGCCGGTATTGGTGTTTTTGGCCGCGCTGGTCGGTATTGTCGGCGCACTGGTGTCCCGTGTGGGCAAAGGGCAGGCCTTCGCTTTCGGGCCGAGTTTGGCGGTGGCCGGATGGATTATGCTGATTGCCAACGAGCCGGTACACCGCCTGATTCGCTGGTGGCTGGCCGCTTCGGGATTCTAAACGCGATGACCGTATGGATAGGACTTACCGGCGGCATCGGCAGCGGCAAATCGCAGGCTGCCGCCGAATTTGCCAAATTGGGCGTACCGCATATTGATGCCGACGCGGTCAGCCGCAGCCTGACCGCAGAGGGTGGCGCGGCTTTGCCTGCTATTCGTGCGCGGTTCGGCGACGGTTTGTTTGACGAACAAGGCCGTCTGAACCGCGCCGCCTTACGCGATTTGGTTTTCAGACGGCCTCAGGCCAAAGCCGAATTGGAAGCGGTCATGTTTCCGCTGATTTTGGCTGAAATACGGGCGCAACAGGCCGCGTATGCCGGCGCGGTTTACGGCATTGTCGATACGCCGCTCTTGATTGAGCAGCCGCCGTTTCTTGCGCTGGTGTCGCGTGTGTTGGTGGTTGATGTGGCCGAAGCCACGCAAATCCGCCGCGTACAGCAGCGCAGTGGTTTGAGTGAAGACGAAATTCGCCGCATTATCGCCGCGCAAGCGCTGCGCCGCCAAAAATTGCTGTATGCGGACGATGTGTTAGACAACGAAGGCAGCGTGGCGGAATTGGCCGCTAAAATCGGGCGTTTGCACCGCTATTACCAAGCAGTGTTTCAGGCCGTCTGAAAACGATAATGAGGAATGTAGAAAACCATGAGCGAACAAGAAACCCAACCCCTGACCGTCAAATGCCCGACTTGCCATCAGCCCGTTGTCTGGTCGGCGGAAAATCCCTACCGCCCGTTTTGCAGCAAACGCTGCAAGCTGATTGATTTGGGCGAGTGGGCGCAGGAGCGTTATACCGTGGCGGCGGAGGAGGAAGAGCCGCTGTCGGAGAGGGACAATCCGAAGCTGATATAAACGTTATATCCACGCCAAGTCAGGCTTTGAGCGGTTATTGAACGGTAAACCATGCCGTCTGAAAAATGATTTTCAGACGGCATTTTGTTCACAATTCAATCTTGGTTTCCGCCTTGGCAAAATTCATCACAAACTGGCTTTTGAAACTGCGCACATTATTTTCATCGGTCAAAACCCGCCGCGTAAACGCATGATAGGCAGGCATATCGGGACTGTGCACCAGCAGCAGGAAATCGTAATCGCCGGAAATTTCATAGCAACCCATCACCTGCGCTTCCCGCCGCACCGCCCGCTCGAAGGCTTCCTGCACGCTGTGGTGCTGCCGCTCCAATTCCACCTGTACAAACACGCTGATGTCCAGCCCGACGGCCTGCGGCGAAACCAGCGCGGCTTGACGCAGAATCACGCCGTTTTCCGTCATGGCGCGTATGCGCCGCTGGCAGGTAGCCACGGAGGAATGCACTGCTTCGGCCAGATTTTTCAGCGAAATAGTGGCGTCGCTTTGCAGCATGTTCAGGATATTGCGATCGAGTTTGTCGAGGTTCATGTTCAGACGGCCTGTCAGGTAGTTAGGCAAGAATGAAAAATAATAAAGCAAATAGGCTGAAATTTGAAAAATAAAATCGGAATAAGCCTGATAAATGAAAAAAATTTTCGTACTGTTCTTCTACAATATCTGCTGTTAACCGTTTTATCCGAGGCCGTCTGAACATGTCCGCACACCGTACCGCCAAAGGCATTGCCGCTGCCGTTTCATCAAATTTGCTGTTTGCCATGCTGTTTTTATACAGCGGTTGGATGCAGCCGATGAGCGGGACGGACGTGTTCGCTTGGCGCATGGTGGCAATGGTATTCGCCCTTGTCGGCCTGATGACGGTAACACGCAGTTGGTCGGCAGGTTGGGCATTTGCCCGTTTGGTCGGGCGCGATTGGCGGTGTTGGCTGCTGATTGTCTTGCCCACGCCGGTGTTTGCCAGCCAGCTGTGGCTGTTTATTTGGGCACCGGTCAACGGCGAAGGGCTGAATGTGGCGATGGGCTATTTTCTGTTCCCGCTGGCGATGATGGTGGCGGGGCGGGTGTTTTTAAAAGAAAAGCTCAACCGCCTGCAAACCGTGGCGGCGGTTTTGGCTTGCGCAGGCGTGGCGTGCGAGTTGCTGCGTTCGGGCGCGTTTTCATGGACAACGGTGTGGGTATTCGGCAGCTATCCGCTGTATTACCTGCTGCGGCGCAAGCTGGGCGTACCGGCATTAATCGGATTATTGCTCGATTCCTTGCTGATTTTGCCGTTTGCGGCGGCGTATATCGCAACGGCCTCCAGCAGCCTATCCGTATTGGCGGCACACCCGCTGCTGTGGTGGCTGGTGGCTTTGCTCGGCTTAAACAGCGCTTTGGCCATGTATCTGAATTTGCAGGCCAATCATTTGCTGCCGGTGGCCTTGTTCGGCATGTTGAGTTATTTGGAACCGATATTGCTGTTTGTGATTGCCGTGGTGTGGTTAGGCGAACCGTTGCAGGCGGAGGCATTGGCGGGTTACGCGCTGATTTGGGCGGGATTGTGCGTGATGGTGTGGAACAGTTGGCGCGAGATGAAGCGGGAAAACGCGCCGTCTGCTGAAACCGCCGTGCTGTAAAGTCGCTGCCAAACGTAAGGCCGTCTGAAAAATATTCAGACGGCCTTTTTCGCGGTATTCGGCAACTCAGCCTTTTTTCAATTCCTGCTTGTTTTCCCCTTCGCGGCGCAGCTCTTTGGGCAATACAAACACGATGCTTTCCTCCGCGCCTTCGCCTTCGCGGATGGTTTCATGCCCCCAGCCTTGAATCGTGTCCAATACTTCTTTAACTAGCACTTCCGGCGCGGAAGCGCCGGCGGTCACGCCGACTTTGCTTTTACCGGCAAACCACCCGCGTTGCAGGTAGGAAGCGTTGTCCACCATATACGCGTCCACGCCCAAGAGCGCGGCGACTTCGCGCAGGCGGTTGCTGTTGGACGAATTGGGCGAGCCGACCACAATCACAATATCGCATTCCTGCGCCAGCTCCTTGACCGCTTTTTGGCGGTTGGTGGTGGCGTAGCAGATGTCTTCCTTATGCGGATTGCGGATATTGGGAAAACGCGCATTCAGCGCGGCGATGATGTCTTTGGTTTCATCCACCGACAGCGTGGTTTGGCTGACATAGGCCAGCTTGTCGGGATTGTTGACTTCGAGTTTGGCAACGTCGTCCACGTCTTCCACCAGCAGCATTTTGCCGGGCGCGAGCTGCCCCATCGTGCCTTCCACTTCCACGTGGCCTTTGTGGCCGATCATGATGATTTGGTAGTCTTGCGTATCGAGGCGGGCAACTTCTTTGTGCACTTTTGTCACCAGCGGGCAAGTGGCGTCAAACACGCGGAAACCGCGTGCCGCCGCTTCTTCCTGCACCGCTTTGGACACGCCGTGCGCCGAATAAATCAGCGTCGCGCCGGGCGGCACTTCCGACAATTCTTCGATAAACACCGCGCCTTTGTCGCGCAGATTGTCCACCACAAATTTATTGTGCACAACTTCGTGGCGCACGTAAATCGGCGCGCCGAATTCTTCCAGTGCCCGCTCCACAATGCTGATGGCGCGATCCACTCCGGCGCAGAAGCCGCGCGGGTTGGCGAGAATAATGGTTTTGTCGCTCATGTGTGTGTATCCTGTTTTCAGACGGCCTGGCCGTCTTTTGCTTCGGCTTTTTTATTTTTAAACAGCCCGTCCAACACCAAAAATACCGCGCCGACGCAGATAAAGCTGTCGGCGATGTTGAAGGCGGGGTAATACCAATCCTGCCAGTAAAACAGCAGAAAATCAACCACATGGCCGTAGGCTAAACGATCGATGACGTTGCCGATAGCGCCGCCGATAATCATCGCCGCGCCGATTTTGCCCCAGCGTGCAAAATCATCGCGCACAATCGAGCGCGCCAGATACACGCAAATGACCACCGCCAATGCGAGGAAAAAGAATTTCTGCCAGCCGCCTTGGTCGGCCAAAAAGCTGAACGCCGCGCCGGGGTTGAAAACTAAGGTCAAATCAAAGAAATTCGGGATAATATTCAAACGCTCTTGGTATTGGAAATCGGCCAATACCGCCAGCTTGCTGATCTGGTCGAGCACTACGGCTGCCAGCGCCAGCAGGAAATAGGGGAGTTTGGAAGTCATACGGTTCAGACGGCCTGAAAACAAAAGCGTTATTCTACCCGAAAGCGGGCGGGGTGTCGGCGGCAAATCGGCGGTTTAACTTGTGTTTGCACGGGCGGACAACAGGGTAGGTTGGGTTTACAACCCAACCTACGACCAAATGTGACGTGAGTTCGGGAAAAGTCAAACGCAAGAATCAGTCTGAAATGTTTGAAGTTCCTGTAATCTGTCCTCTCCCCCTGAGGGGGAGAGTTAGAGAGAGGGTAAATGGTTGGGTTAATGAAATGCTGCTTTAATCCGCAACCGTTTAGCCCTCTCCCCAACCCTCCCCCACAGGGGAGGGAGTAGGTTGCTGAAGGATTAAGCATTACTCAAAGTGCTTATCCTGGACTCACGTCATGTAATGTCAAAATGCCGTCTGAAAACCAAACGTTTTTCAGACGGCATGATTCATCTCAACGCTTCTTAGGCCACATCAAATCCGCTGTGGCGCAGCAGCGCGTCTATGCTCGGTTCGCGGCCGCGGAAGGCTTTGAACGACTCGGCCGCGCTGCGCGAACCGCCGACGGCGAGGATTTCGCGCCAGAAGCGTTTGCCGGTGGTGCGGACATCATCGCTTTCCTCAAAGGCGGCGTAGGCGTCGGCACTCAACACTTCCGCCCAAGCGTAGCTGTAATAGCCGGCTGAATAGCCGCCGGCGAAGATGTGGCTGAAGCTGTTGGCAAAGCGGTTGTAGGCGGGCGGCTGCACCACGGCGACTTCTTGGCGCACTTTGTCCAATACCTGCGGCCAGTTTTTCAGACGGCCTGCGTTGCTTTCGCTGTAAATTTCCATGTCAAACAAGGCAAATTCCATCTGACGCACGAGGAACATACCGCGTTGGAAGTTTTTCGCCGCCAGCATTTTGTCAAACAAGTCGCGCGGTAGGGCGGCGCCGGTGTCTTCGTGCGCCGACATTTGCGCCAAGACATCGTATTCCCAGCAGAAATTTTCCATAAACTGGCTCGGCAGCTCGACCGCGTCCCATTCCACGCCGTTGATACCGCTCACGCCCAGCTCTTCCACGCCGGTAAGCAGGTGGTGCAGGCCGTGGCCGGTTTCGTGGAACAGGGTGGTGATTTCGTCATGGCTCAAGCGCGCCTCTTTACCGCCGACGGGCGGGGTAAAGTTGCACACCAGATAAGCGGTCGGCAGTTGGATTTGCCCCACTTTGTCGCCGTCGGTGAGGCGGCGGCGGCCTTTGTAGTCGTTCATCCACGCGCCGCCGCGTTTGCCTTCGCGTGCGTATAAATCCATATACACGCCACCGATAATCGCGCCGCCGTTTTCCAATTCAAAATAGCGCACATCCGGGTGCCACACGGGAACGCTTTTTTCAATGAAATTCACGCCGTATAAGCGCTGGATTTGGGCAAACAGGCCGCCCAATACTTTGCTGACGGGGAAGTATTTTTTCACTTCGGTTTCGCTGAACGCATATTTGGCTTCGCGCAGCTTTTCGCTGGCGTAAGTCAAATCCCACGATTGCGGCTCGCTAATGCCCAGCGTGTCTCGGGCAAAGGCTTTGACTTCGGCCAAGTCTTTTTCGGCAAACGGTTTGGCGCGGGCGGCCAAGTCGTGCAAAAACGCCAATACCTGCTCCGGTGTGTCCGCCATCTTGGTGGCCAAAGACAATTCGGCGTAGCTGTTAAAACCCAATAATTGCGCGCTTTGCAGGGCGATTTCCAGCGAGCGGTCGATGTTGGCGGTATTGTCGAATCTGCCTTCGTTGCTCAATTCGCTGGCGCGGGTCACATAGGCGTGATAGACCTGCTCGCGCAGTTCGCGGCTGTCGGCGTAAGTCATCACGGAGATGTAGTGCGGCATTTGCAGGCCGACTTTGTAGCCTACTTTGCCCTCGGCTTGCGCGGCGGCGGCAAACATCGCCAGAGCGTCGTCGGGAATGCCTGACAGCGGCTCGGCGTTGTCGAAATACAGCGCAAAAGCGTCGGTGGCGTCTAACACATTCTGCGAGAACTGGGCAGAAAGCTGCGCCCCTTCGGTTTGCAGCGCGGCCAGCTCGGCCTGTTTTTCAGACGGCAATTCCGCGCCGCTCAATACAAAATCGCGCAAATCGTGATTCAGCTTGGTTTGCTGCGCGGGCGAGAGTTTGGCAAATTCCGGCGCGGCTTTGATGGCTTTGAAACGGTTGTACAGCTCAATGTCTTGGCCGATTTCGGTAAAAAATACCGTCATTTCCGGCATCATTTCGTTATACACCGCACGCAATTCGGGCGTATCGGCCACGGAATTCAAATGCGCCACCACGCCCCAAATGCGGCCGACGCGCTCGGTAATGTCGGTGAGGCGGTCAACCGTGTTGCGCCAAGTGGCTTCGGGCTGGGCTTTAAGCGCGGCGATTTGCTCACGCGCTTCGCTGATGGCGGTTTGCAGGGCGGGTTTGATGTGTTCGGTTTTGATTTCGTCAAAACGCGGCTCATCGCCGAGGTTGAGCAGTACATTTTCGGTCATGGGGAATCCTTTGCGGTGTATGGGGGGCGTGTGCCCGTGTTTCAGACGGCTTTGATGGAATCAGGCCGTCTGAAAACGATAGATGGTTTATATAGTGGCAAAGTGCAGAGATTAAAAGCCTGATTTACGGCTTTGGGTTGAGTAGGCGGTATTGCACGCGCAGAAATTCGTCTAACACGGCCTGCTGGATTTCCAAGCGCTTTTCCAGCGGCGTAGCAAAGCGGACGATGATTTTATACACCTTGTCGTCAAATGGTACGCGGGTAATGCGCGGCTGGGCGGCGGGGGTAATAAAGAGTTTTTTCGTCTGCATGGTATCCAGATAGCGCGTGACACGCTTGATATACGGTTTGCACATCGGTTCGAGTACGGCGGCCAAATCGGGGATAATGGCATCGGAATCTAGATGGATGGGCACGGGAATTTCCAGCGTATGAATCACAAACGGCCCCAAAATATTGTCGCGGCGCACGGTATGACTTAGCAGCAGGCTGTTGGGAAACGACAGCGTTTCGCCGGAAAGCTGGCCGATTAAAGGATTGGGGCCGATTTCCATCATCAGCGTATTGAGTAGGTTGATATCGACCACGCGCCCACGCAATCCGTTGATTTCAATATAATCACCAACCGAATATTGCTTGGTAATCGCCCGCAGCAAACTGCCCGACAAACACATAATCAGCTCTTTGGTGGCCAACACAATCGCCGCAGCCACAGCAAACATCGACAGCGCCAGCGACTGGATTTGCGCCGCCCAAATCATCGCCAAACACAAAATCACCGCCAGCAGGGTAAAGTTGCGGCTAACCACCAATGCACGGCGTTTGTGTTCCAACTCCAGGTCGGGATGACTGCGAAAATGCGCCGACAATAAAATGCTACGCAGCGCAATCAGCACGATAATCATCAGCACCGATTGGATGATTTCGCTGCTGGCGGGAATGCTGTCGAGCCAGTGTTGCAGGGTAGTCCACATAATAATAGGGCGGCTTTGGGGAAGGTTTCAGACGGCCTTATTATAAAGGCCGTCTGAAAAAATGCCTAATGCAGGGTGCCTAAAAATGCCAAAACCGCCCGGAAAGGGCGGTTTGTCGGGTACTGGCCTGATTATTGGGCAGTAGTAGAAGAAGATTGCGGGGCTTGGCCTTGAGGAGCCGGGCCTTTAGGCGGTTGAGCCGGACGCTCGAAACCTTTTTCTTTCATGCAGGCATCAAATTTGCTGCGGTCTTGAGAATCGCCCACAGTTTGACGGCATTCTTGCAATGCTTTTTCAACAGCCGGGTTTTTTTGTTGCGGGCCGCGGTCGTGACCGTGGCGACGGCCTTCGCCGGTAGAAGAACAAGCAGCCAGCAGCATAGCCAGCGCAGCAGGAATCAGCAATTTTTTCATGATTGAGCCTTTCGCAAAAAGGGTTAAGGAGAAAACGCTTTTTATGATAAGGGAAAAATACAGAAGTGGAAACCGAAGTTATTTAAAATTCAGTAATTACATGTAAAAGGCCGTCTGAATGCATTTTGCGGGGAACTTTTCAGACGGCCTTTTTGCAGCAAGAGGCCGTCTGAACGGTTCGGATAATTTGCTTACACCGCTTCCAATTTCGCATACTTGGTATCCAATTCCTTCACGCCTTCTTTGCCGAAATTCACCGTCAGCCGCGCCGATTCGCCTTTATCCACCGCTTCGATAATCACTCCGGTGCCGAACTTGGCGTGGCGCACGTTTTGGCCGATTTTGTAGCCGTGGTAAGTCTTGGCCGGCTGGTAGGTCTCGGCGGCGCGGATGTCGCTGCGCGGTTTGGGGGCGGCGAAGCTGTCGAAGGCCGGTTTTTTGGCGGATAAATAATGCAAGACTTCCGGCGGGATTTCTTCCACAAAGCGCGATACCACGCCGAATTGAGTTTGGCCGTGCAACATGCGTTGTTGCGCCATGCTGATATACAGGCGTTTGCGCGCGCGGGTAATGGCGACGTACATCAGGCGGCGCTCTTCCTGCAAGCCGCCGCGTTCGGCGAGGCTCATTTCGCTGGGGAAGCGGCCTTCTTCCATGCCGGTGAGGAACACGGCGTTAAATTCCAAGCCCTTGGAGGCGTGTACGGTCATGAGCTGAATCGCGTCTTCGCCTTGTCCGGCTTGGTTTTCGCCTGATTCCAGCGCGGCGTTGCTTAAAAATGCCAACACGGGAAACGCGGGGTCGGCGGTGGCGACGTTTTCCGGCAGGATTTCAAAGTTGCTGTCTTCAGCTTTAAATTCGATGGCGGCATTGACCAGCTCGTCGAGGTTGTCGAGGCGGTCTTGGTGGTCGCCTTTTTGCGTTTGGTAATACTCGATTAAGCCGCTGTCTTTGACAATACCGGCCATGATTTCGCCGAGATTGAGTTGGCCGACTTGGTTGCGCAGGTTTTCAATCAGGCGCACAAAAGCGGCGATTTTGGTGGCTTTCGCGCCCGCTTCGCAAGCGGCTTGCCACAGGGTAATGCCTTGTTCGCCGGAGGCCGTCTGAAGGTTCTCAATCGTGCGCGCGCCGATGCCGCGCGGCGGCAGATTGATGACGCGCAAGAGGGCGTTGTCGTCGTCGGGGTTGACGGCCAGACGCAGGTAGGCGAGGGCGTGTTTGATTTCCTGCCGCTCGTAAAAGCGCAGGCCGCCATAGATTTTATACGGCACACCGGCGCGAAAGAGCGCTTGCTCAATCACGCGCGATTGCGCATTGCTGCGGTAGAGCACGGCTATTTCCGAGAGCGGCCAGCCGTCGCGTTGCAGCGATTTGGCTTCGTCGATGATAAATTGCGCCTCTTCAAAATCGGTGGGTGCGGAGAGGAAACGGATTTTGTCGCCGTCGTCCGCGTTGGTGCGCAGGTTTTTGCCCAAACGCTCGTCGTTGTTTTCAATCACGGCGTTGGCGGCGGCGAGGATATTGCCGACGGAGCGGTAGTTTTGCTCCAATTTAATCGGCGCTTCAATCTGAAATTCGTGCATGAGCGCGGTCATGTTGCCGACATTCGCGCCACGGAAGCGGTAAATGCTTTGGTCGTCGTCGCCCACGGCAAACACCGCCGCCGAATCGCCCGCCATTAATTTCAGCCAAGCATATTGAAGCTTGTTGGTGTCTTGAAACTCATCCACCAAAATATGATTGAAACGGTTTTGGTAGTGCCGGCGCAAAATGGCGTTGCTTTGCAGCATTTCGTAGCTGCGCAGCATCAGTTCGGCAAAATCCACCACGCCTTCGCGCTGGCGGATTTTGTCGTATTCGGCGAAACACTCAATCATGCGGCGGGTGTGCGGGTCGGGTGCGTCGAGCTTGTCGGCGCGCAGGCCGTTTTCCTTTTGCGCGTTGATAAAGCCCTGCAAACTGCGCGGGGCAATGATTTCTTCGGCGATGTTGAGCGATTTGAGCATGCGCTTGATCAGGGACAACTGGTCGCCCGAATCAAGGATTTGGAACGCGGCGGGCAGGTCGGCGTCGCGGTGGTGCAGGCGCAAAAAGCGGTGGCACAGGCCGTGAAACGTGCCCAGCCACATGGCACGCACGTTGACCGGAATCATTGCGCCCAAACGGGTCTGTATTTCTTTGGCGGCTTTGTTGGTAAAGGTCACCGCCATAATGCTGTGTACGCTGGCCTGACCGGATTGCAACAGCCAGGCAATGCGCGTGGTCAAAACGCGCGTTTTGCCGCTGCCCGCGCCCGCCAATACCAGCGCGGATTGCGGCGGCCAAGTGACGGCGGCGAGCTGCTCGGGGTTCAGCCCTTGCAGCAGGTTGGAGGAAGGTTCGGGAGTGGTAGGGAACATGGTGAGGCCGTCTGAAAAATACAATGGCGCTATTATAAGCGATAAGGCCGTCTGAAACACGGCGCAGACCGGGTGTTTTCAGACGGCCTCCGTTGTCGGCGGGCAAGAGTAGGCAAATCGCACCCGGGCGCAGTTGGTTTTTAAATTGTTCAATTATATAATCAGCTTGTCTGATTCTATTCATCACTTTCCATTTATTGATAAAGGAAGTTTTATGTCCCTCCACCAACAAACCATTTCCATGACTACCCTTTACGAACAAGCCACCGCGTGGCTGGAGCAAGACCCTGACATTGAAACCAGCGTTGAGCTGATTAACATGATTGCCCGTGCCAAAGAGGGCAAAGAAGGCGCGGAAGACGCTTTGGCCGAGCGTTTTTCCGGCCGTTTGCAGTTTGGTACGGCCGGATTGCGCGGCAAATTGCAGGCAGGCCCGATGGGGATGAACCGCGTGCTGGTGTTGCAGGCCGCAGCGGGCTTGGCCGCTTATCTGAAAGCCAACGACAGCAATCCTTCCGTAGTGATTGGTTACGACGGCCGTAAAAATTCCAAAATCTTCGCGCAGGACACCGCCGAAATCATGGCGGGTGCGGGCGTGAAAGCGCTGCTGCTGCCGCGCGAAATGCCCACCCCCGTGTTGGCCTATGCCATCCACCACCACGACACCACCGCCGGCGTGATGGTGACCGCCAGCCACAACCCCGCGCAGGACAACGGCTATAAAGTGTATCTGGGCAAACAGCACGGCGGCGGCCAAATCGTTTCCCCTGCCGATATTGAAATCGCCAAACAAATCGACATCGCCGCCGAAGGCAGCGTTGCCGATTTGCCGCGCAGCAATGATTACACCGTGTTGGGCGAAGAAATCGTGACCGCTTATGTCGATGCCACCAAAGGCTTGGCACATGCACCCGCTTGCGAGCTGAACTATGTTTATACCGCGCTGCACGGCGTGGGCAAAGAAGTATTGGTAAAAACGCTGACCGCCGCCAATCTGCCGCTGCCGCACATTGTGAAAGAGCAGGCTGAGCCGGATGCCGCTTTCCCGACCGTCGCCTTCCCCAATCCCGAAGAAAAAGGCGCGTTGGATTTGGCGATTAAATTGGCAAAAGAACAAAACGCCGAATTTATCATCGCCAACGACCCCGATGCCGACCGTTTCGCCGTGGCCATTCCCGACAGCGAGGGCAACTGGAAACCGCTTACCGGCAATACCGTCGGCCTGCTGCTGGCCTGTTTCTTGGGCGAAGCGGCGCAAAAAGCCGGTAAAAAAGGCACATTCGCCTGCTCGGTAGTATCCTCGCCCGCGCTGGCTTCCGTGGCCGAACGCTACGGCCTCGACAGCGCCGAAACCCTCACCGGTTTCAAATACATCGCCAAAGTGCCGAATCTGATTTACGGCTACGAAGAATCACTGGGCTATCTGGTCGATCCGCAAAAAGTCAGCGATAAAGACGGCATTTCCGCCGCCGTGGTGTTCCTCGATTTGGTGCGCACTTTGAAAGCGCAGGGTAAAACCATCGCCGGATATATCGAAGATTTCGCTCGAGAATTCGGCGCGTATGCCAGCGGCCAGATTTCCATCCGTGCGCAAGAATTGGCTGATTTGGGCAAATTCACCGACTCGCTGCGTGCCACCCCGATTCAAAACATCGGCGGCCATGCCGTTGTCCGCAGCAAGGATTATATGGAAGGCGACGAGCCGAACAATATTCTGGTGTACTACTTCGACAACGGCAGCCGCTTGATTGTGCGCCCGTCGGGTACCGAGCCGAAAGTGAAAGTGTATCTGGATGTCAAAGGCGACACCGCCGCGCAAGCGGAAGAGGTGTTGGCGCAATTTGAGGCCGATGTGCGCGAAGTATTGCGTTCGGAAACCTATGGCAAACAGGATTGCTGATTGCGCTTTGATTGGATTGCGAAATAAGCAATGCCGTCTGAAAAATATTTTTCAGACGGCATTTTCGTAGGGTGGTTTTAACCCACCAATTGTGTGACATTGGGTATTGGTGGGTTAAAACCCACCCTACATCTCAACTGTTGCGCTGCAAAGCCGCCATCACCAAATCGCTCTGCAACGCCTTGCGGAACATGGCCGCAAACGGCATAACATCCTTATTCGCCACCACCAATATCGTATGATGATTTTCAGGATTCTCCCATTCGGCAAACCACAGGCCGCAGGCGTGGGCGGCGAGCTTGACCGTGCGGGCGGTGTATTCGGGGTGCATGGCCGAGGCAAACGCGTTCGGATTGCGCACGAAGTAATCGCCCAAGCGGTTTTTTGAAATGGCATAATCGGCGCGGTCGCGGTCTATCGGGCACACGCGCACGGGCAGTTGGTTGACGATATTCAGCATCATGATAAGCGGCCTGTATTTTTTCAGACGGCCTTGCTGATTTTCGAATATACGTTCAAGGCTGTCTGAAAAAGATTATAGGCCGATTACTGCGGAAAAACAAAAAAAGCAGCCGCATGCAGGTCTATGACCCGCATGCGGTTTTCTGCCTCGTTTTCCCCGAAAACGGTTAGTAGTATTTACGCCAACGGCGCGACTTCCAGCCCGAACATCCGCTGCGCCGTATTCAACATCTGGCAGCTAAAGCCCCATTCGTTGTCATACCAGGCAAACACCTTCACCATATTGCCGTCGGTCACTTTTGTCAGCGTTGCATCAAAATGGCTGGCTTGGCTGGTGTGATTAAAATCCATCGACACCAAAGGCAGGTTGTTGTAGCCCAATACCCCTTTCAGACGGCCTGTTTCCGCCGCCGCTTTCATCAGCGCGTTGATTTCTTCCACCGAAGTCTCCCGCGCCGCGACAAAGCTCAAATCCACAAGGGAAACATTCACTGTCGGCACACGGATAGCCAAGCCGTCGAGCTTACCTTTCAATTCCGGCAATACCACGCCCACCGCCTTGGCCGCGCCGGTTTTGGTTGGAATCATGTTTTCTACGCCGCTGCGTGCGCGGCGCAAGTCTTTGTGGCGCACGTCGGTTACGGTTTGGTCGTTGGTCAGCGCGTGAATCGTCGTCATCGCGCCTTTTACGATACCGATGTTTTCATGCAAAACTTTGGCAACGGGCGACAGGCAGTTGGTGGTGCAGGAGGCGTTGGAAATCACCGTCATGCCATCGGTAATAATGTCGTCGTTGACACCATAAACCACCGTTGCGTCCACATCCGCCTCGCCCGGCGCGGAAATCAATACCTTTTTCGCGCCCGCTTCCAAATGAACTTGCGCTTTGGATTTGCTGGTAAACGCGCCGGTGCATTCCATTACTAAATCCACGCCCAAATCGCGCCACGGCAGCTCGGCCGGATTACGGGTAGAGAAAAACGGGATTTTTTTGCCGTTGATAATCAGATGGGTCGCGTCATGCTGCACATCGGCCTGAAAGCGGCCGTGGATGGTGTCGAATTTGGTTAAATGGGCATTGGTTTCCAAACTGCCGCTGGCGTTGACCGCCACAATTTCCAGCCGGTTTTCCAAGCCGTAATCGTAAATCGCGCGTAATACCTGACGACCGATACGGCCGTAACCATTGATTGCAACTTTAATGCCCATGATGTTCCTCTTCTGTATATTGTGATTGGGTGGTGGGTGAAACGGGGGCGATTATAGCAGAATTGTAGTCTAATGTAATTAATATTTTATTAATATTGGATAATTATTAGGATAAGAAATTAGAAAGGCTGCTTTCGTTTTTAAAATAAATACAATCTAATCAAAATGATAAAATAAAATGGAGAAAAATTAATAATTGCTTAAAGCTATCAAAATTAAATAAAGAAGCTATTTATAAGTTACATATTGCAACAATATAAGCTGCTTTCTCAGCGAGGCCGTCTGAATACTGCTTTTATTAATTTTTAATTAAGCATTAAAATTTCATAATATAAAAAATATCAGAATTTAAAATCTATAAAAAATAAAAAATAAAGATTTTTGAAATAAAATTGCTTTGAATATGTTTTTACGCTTGTTAAAACAGTGTAAAGGCGATAACCTGTTACCAAACGATACCTTCAAAAGATACCAATATCCGAAAGGCCACACATGAACGCTCCCTATCAAACCGACGACGTCCGCATTAAAGCCGTTACCGAGCTGCTGCCGCCGATTGCCCATCTTTACGAATTGCCGATTACCGAGCAGGCTTCCGAGCTGGTGCACCAAACTCGCCAAGAAATCGCCGATTTGGTACACGGCCGCGACAACCGCCTGCTGGTGGTCATCGGCCCGTGTTCCGTACACGACCCCAAAGCCGCGCTGGAATACGCCGAGCGCTTATTGCCGCTGCGCAAAAAATACGAAAAAGAGCTGCTGATTGTTATGCGCGTGTATTTTGAAAAACCGCGCACCACAGTCGGCTGGAAAGGGCTGATTAACGATCCGCATTTAGACGAATCCTTCGACATCAACTTCGGCCTGCGCCAAGCCCGCCGCCTGCTGCTGGCGTTGAACAACATGGGCATGCCCGCTTCGACCGAGTTTCTCGACATGATTACCCCGCAATACTTCGCCGACCTGATTTCATGGGGCGCCATCGGAGCGCGCACCACCGAAAGCCAGGTACACCGCGAACTCTCCAGCGGCTTATCCTGCCCGGTAGGATTTAAAAACGGTACCGACGGCAATCTGAAAATCGCCATTGATGCCATCGGCGCGGCCAATCATCCGCACCACTTCTTATCCGTCACCAAAACCGGCCATTCCGCCATCGTGCATACCAGCGGTAATCCCGACTGCCACGTTATCCTGCGCGGCGGCAAAGAGCCCAATTACAGCAGCGAACACGTCCAAGCCGCCGCCGCCCAGCTGGAAAAAGCCGGCTACACCCCGAAAGTCATGATTGACTTCAGCCATGCCAACAGCCGCAAAGACTATAAACGCCAAATGGAAGTTGCCCAAGATGTCGCGCAACAGCTCAAAGATGGCGAACAAGCCATCATGGGTGTAATGGTCGAAAGCCACTTGGTCGAAGGCCGCCAAGACGAGCCGAAAGTGTACGGCCAAAGCATTACCGACGCCTGTATCGGCTGGGACGATACCGAAACCATGCTGGCATTGCTGGCCGAAGCCAACCGCATCCGCGTAGCCGAATAAAACCGCGTAGATTGGGATAAAACCCAACAAGAAATTCAAATCATGTTGGGTTTGCAACCCAATCTACACAAATCAAGGCCGTCTGAAAATCAATTCAGACGGCCTTTCTTATATGAGCAAGCCATTTAGGCAAAAGCATGGATATGGCTTAATTCCTCCGCAATCACCGCGCGGGTTTGTTCCGCATTGTAATGGCTTTGCAGATTCAGCCAGCTTTGCGCGTCGGTATTGAAAAAAGCCGCCAAGCGCAAAGCGGTATCCGCAGTAATCGCACGTTTGCCTTTCACAATCTCATTAATCCGGCGCGGCGGCACGCCGATGGCTTTGGCAAGCGCATATTGGCTGATACCCAGCGGAATCAGCCAGTCTTCAAGCAAAATCTCGCCGGGGTGGATAAGGGGAACTTCTCGTGTATTCATCATATACATCTCCTTAATGGTAATCCGTAATTTCAACATGGGCAGCATGGCCGTTTTGCCAAATAAAACAGATACGCCATTGGTCGTTAATGCGAATGCTGTATTGGCCTTGCTGATCGCCGCTGAGCGCTTCAAGGCGGTTGCCGGGCGGGACGCGCAAGAAATCCAGACTTGCAGCGGCGTGGAGTTGCTGCAATTTGCGCAGTGCAACCCGCTCAATATTGGCAAAGCGCTTGACTCGTATGCCTTGAAACAAAGCCTTGGTATCTTTGCAGGAAAAATCAGTAATCATGCGAAAATAGTAACGTAATACGTTATTAACGTCAAGCGTTAATAGAGGTTAAAAAGATAGTGGTTGATTGCAACAATTAGAATAATGACACTATTAGTGACAAATAATGTCATCTGACAGAAAAAGGCAGATAAAGGCATGACAGCGGCAATCGCAAACTGCTGAAAATTGGCAGATATTCAGACGGCCTAACCCTCTATTTAAGAATAGCTCGCAATAATATGAATAATGCTTAATTTTTATCTTTTTAAAAATCAAATCATTAAATAAAAATTAGAAATAAATTTTGAATTTGGCACGTGTATTGCTTGATGTCTCTTGTCCGGCAAAACTAAGCGGTAACGCAGCGGTCGAGGC
Organism: Neisseria perflava; assembly: GCF_024170405.1. Taxonomy (GTDB): domain Bacteria; phylum Pseudomonadota; class Gammaproteobacteria; order Burkholderiales; family Neisseriaceae; genus Neisseria; species Neisseria perflava_B. The sequence continues at coordinate 47,860 of NZ_JALJYC010000001.1, forward strand.
GGAAGCTGTATATTCCTTCTTCTTGTAGTTTTACTCATAGATACAGCGCCAAACACATTACGGATTTTTATAAAAACATATTATTCACATTCTAAATATTTAAACTGGAGTTTATTAAATGAAAGCAATGCAAAAAGGTTTTACGCTGATCGAGTTGATGATCGTAATTGCCATCGTGGGTATTTTGGCGGTTATCGCGCTGCCGGCTTACCAAGACTACACCGGCCGTGCGCAAGTTTCTGAAGCCGTGACTTTGATGGAAGGTCAAAAATCAGCAGTTGTTGAATACTATGCTGACCACGGTACTTTCCCGACTTCTAATGATGAGGCAGGTATCGCTTCTACCATTACTGGTAAGTATGTTCAAAGCGTTGTGGTAGGTGCGAATGGTGTAATTACTGCGACTATGGCTTCTTCTGATACCAATGCAGATGTTCAAGGTAAAACTGTTGCTTTAACACCTAAAGCAGAAGATGGTTCCTTTACTTGGACTTGTGCTGCGCCTACTACTGATGGCGTGGATAGCAAATTCCTGCCTTCTTCTTGCCGTGACTCTTCTACAACAACCACTACCACTGGTTCTTAATTATCAGGCAATTGATTACAGTTGAAGAGAGAAAAGCGGGAGAAAGCCTCTCCCGCTTTTCAAAACGGTTTTCGTATGCTAAATCAATAAAACCGTTCACAATTAGGGGGGCTAAGATAATGCAGGGGAACGCATTTGTCAGGCAGGGAAAGGGGTTTACCATGCTTGAATTGATGATTGTCATCGCCATTGTGGGGATTTTGGCGGTGGTGGCGCTGCCCGCATATCAAAACTATGTGGCGCGGGCGCAAGTAGCCGAAGGCATTATGCTGGCCGCCAGCATGAAAGCGGAAGTGGAAGAGGCTTATGCCGCTACCGGCAGCTTGCCGATTTCCGTAACCGTAGCCTCCAAAACCAACGCCGGACACTATGTTGAAATCGTCAGCGTGGAAACCGACGGCACTATTGTGGCGCAAATCGGCAACGATGCCGCCAAACCGATTCAGGGCGAAGAAATTTACCTTACGCCCAGCTTTGCAGGCACCGATGGCGGTAGCACCGTTTGGTCGTGCAGCGGTACGGTAGATGAATACTTCTTACCTGTATCGTGCAAAAGCAACTAAAACCGGCCAGACCGGTAAAAAACAAACAGATTACGCGGAAAATACAAGCAACAGCGGCATGAAAGCCGCGGCATACCTAAACCACATTCGGGCTGAAACACAATATCCGGGGAAACCTGCCGCCAACGCTGCGGCAGTCGGGTGCAAAAAGAACACGCCAAACCAAATCCCAGAACAGGGCTATCGAAAGCCCGGCTTAAAAAAGAAAACACATTATGGAAAACGCAGGGCCGTCTGAATTTTTGGACGGCCTCTTTTTTTATTTGTGTGTAGCAACTGCAATCTGTCCTCTCCCCCCCGTGGGGGAGAGTTAGAGAGAGGACAAAATGGTTGGAACTATGGTGCAATAAGTAAAAAATCAAACTGCGTAGGTTGGGATGAAATCCCAACGAACACTTTGGTAAATATTGGGTTTACAACCCAACCTACCCCGTGCTGCCGGTTTGGTTTCTCATTCATTTCACTATAAGGAAGCATTGCCTAACCGTCGATGTTTAGCCCTCTCCCCAGCCCTCCCCCACGGGGGAGGGGCAGGTCGCTGAAACGCCAAACAAGCCGATATATAAACCATAGGGTGTACTGTGCGCACCAGATAAACGGGTAAGCGGTCGGCAAAAACGGTGCGCAAGGCATCACCCTACGCGTTTACTTTTCAGACGGCCTTTTTGATGTTATCTGATTGATTACCTAACGTGAGTTCGGGATAAGCAGATAGAATATCTTTTTAAATTTCAAAAATGTATTTTGATTAAGCAGACAGAATCCGTAAGGATTCGTCATTAGCTGCGCAAGTCCGCTACGCTACCCCCGCGCAGCTAATGACGAAAATCTAGCGATTTTCTGTCTGCTGAACTACATACTATTCTGAAAATAATAAATATATTTGAATTGCTTATCCCGAACTTACGTTACCTATTTTTATACGTCATGCATAATGCCCCGCCCCTAAAATACATGGGTGGCGTGCGCCGGTGGCGTGGTGGGGGGTGCTGGGTCGGCGGTTGACCCAGCAGGCGGCGAGCCAGGCGAAGGCGGCGGCTTCGACTTGCTGCGGGTCGAGATTGAGGGCGGCGGTGCTGTGCAGGACAATATTTTGCGGCGCAAACAGGTGTTCGAGCGCCTGCATCAGGGCGGCGTTTTGAATGCCGCCGCCGCAGACGTAGATATGGCGCACATCGGGCGCGGCTTGCAAGGTGGCGTCGCAAATGGTTTGCGCGGTGTAGCGCAGCAGGGTTTGTAAGACATCGGCGGGGGCTTCGCTGCCGTTCAGACGGCCTTGCAGCCAGTCGAGGGAAAACAATTCTCGGCCGGTGCTTTTCGGATAGGAGCGGGCGAAATAGGGATGGTCGAGCAGCTTGGCCAAAAGTTCGGGCAACACGCGGCCTTGCGCGGCTTTAGCGCCGTTGCGGTCGTAAGCCTGCTGCCAGATATGTTGTACCCAAGCGTCCATCAGCATATTGCCGGGGCCGGTGTCGAAACCGAAAGCGGGGGCGTCGGGCGGTAAAACGCTGATGTTGGCAATGCCGCCGATGTTTAAGACCACGCGGGTTTCGGCGGAGTGGCGAAACAGGGCTTCATGAAAGGCGGGCACTAAGGGCGCACCTTGCCCGCCCGCCGCCAAATCGCGGCTGCGGAAATCGCCGACGGTAAAAATGCCGGTCAACTCGGCCAGCAGCGGCAAATCGGCCAGCTGCACGCTGTAACCGTGTTCCGGCGCATGGCGCACGGTTTGGCCGTGGCAGCCGATGGCGGTAATGGCTTCAGGCGGCAGATTTTGCTGCTGCAACAGTTGTTTCACGGCTTGGGCATACAGACGGCTGAGGGTTTGGCCGAGCATAATGCTGCGGTGTAATTCGTTGCTGCCGATGTCTTGCAGCGCCAATAATTCGTGGCGCAGGCCGTCTGAAAAAGGGACGAAGCTGTGGGCAAGCGCGGCCTGCCATTGCGCACCCTGCATTTGAATCAAAACGGCGTCGGCGCCGTCCATGCTGGTGCCGGACATCAGGCCGATATAGTATTGGTGGGACATGGGTTGGGTGTTTCGGATAGGGAAAAGGCGTATTGTAACGCGGGGCGGCGGGCGGCGGGAAATGGTTTCAGACGGCCTGTTTAAACCGTTCCCACACCGGCTTGCAGTTTTCCGGCAATTCGGGGCAGGCGCCCAAGATACCGCCGCTAAAGTCGTTGAGGCGGTGGAAATCGCTGCCGGCGCTGGCGAGCAGGCTGTAGCGTTCGGCGAGCAGGGCGTAATTGAGGCGGTCGTTTTTGTTGCAGTTGCCGCTGTGCACTTCAATCCCCGCGCCGCCGAGGGCTTTAAATTCTTCAAACAGGTTGCGCTTGGCAGTGGCCGACAGGCCGTAGCGCATGGGATGGGCGATAACGGCCAGGCCGCCCGCGCCGTTGACGGCGGCGACGCATTCGGCCAAATCTGCCCATTCGTGTTTGATGGCGCAGGATTTGCCGTCGCCCAAGTATTTGGTAAACGCCTGCTGCTTGTTGCGCACATGGCCGCCGTGAATCAGAAATTCGGCGATGTGGGTGCGGCTGACCATTTCGGGGTTGGCCGCCAGCGCGAGTGCGCCTTCATACGCGCCGGATATGCCTTTTTTCTCCAGCTTGGCGGCGATGGCTTCCAGCCTTTTCAGACGGCCTTGGCGAACTCGGGCGAGCAGGGTTTGCAGCGTTTTATTCTGTTCGTCAAAATCCAAGCCGACGACATGGATGGTGCGCCCGCGCCAGGTAACGGAAATTTCCGCGCCGTTAATCAGGGTCAGGCCGAGCACGTCGGCTTCGGCACGCGCCTCGGCTATGCCGCCGGTGTGGTCGTGGTCGGTGAGGGCGAGCAGGGTGCAGCCGTTTTGTTTGGCCAGCCGCACGACTTCGGCGGGGGTCAACATGCCGTCTGAAACGGTGGAATGGCAGTGGAGGTCTATCATGGTGTGTGGGTGTCGGTCGGGTTGCAAACCCAACGATAATGTTTGTCGTATCGGTGTGGAAACCATCATGCAGGGCAATGTCGGGTTTGCAACCAACCTACTCAAATGGTTTAATTAATTCCTGCAAACGCTTCTGCTGCGCGTCGTATCGGGCTTTTTCCGCCCAATACAGCGTTTGGATACACACTTCGCCGCAGTCACTGCCGCAGCATTCCCAGCTTTCGGGGCGCACGGGTTCGGCAAGCAGCGCTTCGCCCAGCAGGGCTTCGGCTTCAGCTTTCGGGATCGTAACCATCGGCAATTTCCAAAGTCGCACCGTCAAATTCGATGACCTCGCCGCCGCGTATTTTGGCGGTTTTGCGGGTTTCCACCGCGCCGTTGCGCAACACCAAGCCTTCGGCGATAAAGGCTTTGGCCTGCCCGCCGCTTTCGGCGAGACCGGCCAGCTTCAATAAGTCGCACAGGGCGATGTATTCGTTGTCTTCGAGATAAACGGTGGCTTCCATAGAGGGGCTTTCAAAAAGGGATAACTGCCGCCATTTTAGCGCAGGCCGTCTGAAAAATCCCGCTGTTTTCAGACGGCCTGAATGTTACAATACGTTTCTTTGTTTTTCTTGTGGACAAAATACCGCCATGACCGAACCGACCTACATCCCCTTACGCCTGCACACCGAATTTTCGATTACCGACGGCATGATGCGCATTAAGCAGGCAGTGAAAAAGGCGCAGGAATACGGCCTGCCCGCGCTGGGCGTGAGCGACCTGATGAACGAGTTCGGCTTGGTGAAATTTTACAAAGCCTGCCGTGGCGCGGGGATTAAGCCCATCGGCGGGGCGGACGTGTGGATTGAAAACCCCGCCGCGCCCGACAAGCCTTTCCGCGCCATGCTGATTATCCGCAACGACAAAGGCTATCTGCGCTTGAGCGAATTGCTGACCGCTGCCTATGTCGGCGCAGACCGCAATAAAGACCACGCCGAGCTGCGCCAAAGCTGGCTGGCGGAAGGCGACAACAGCGGCCTGATTTGCGTGAGCGGGGCGCATTACGGCGAAGTGGGCGTGAATTTGCTCAACGGTCATGAAGACACCGCCCGCGCCGCCGCCGAAAAATACGCGGCGTGGTTTCCGAATGTGTTTTATCTGGAGCTGCAACGCCTGCCCGAGCGCCCCGAATGGGAAGCGGCAGTCAGCGGCAGCGTGAAATTGGCCGAGGAACTCGGCCTGCCGGTGGTGGCGACCCATCCCGCCCAATTTATGAGCAGCGACGATTTTCAGGCGCACGAAGCGCGGGTGTGCATTGCCGGCGGCTGGGTGTTGACGGATAAAAAACGACCGCGCGAATTTGCGCCCAGCCAGTATTTTATTTCGCCCGAAACCATGCTGGAGCGTTTCGCGGATATTCCCGAAGCGCTGGAAAATACCGTAGAAATCGCCAAACGCTGTAATCTGCATATTACGCTGGGCAAAAACTTCCTGCCGCAGTTCCCCACGCCCGACGGCATGAGTTTGGACGACTATCTGACCGCGCTGGCGAATGAAGGCTTGCAGGAGCGCATGGTGCAGCTTTACCCCGACGAGGCCGAACGCGCAGAAAAAATGCCCGAATATCAGGCGCGTTTGGATTTCGAGCTGGGGATTATCATTCAGATGGGTTTTCCGGGCTATTTCCTTATCGTACAAGACTTTATCAACTGGGCTAAAGGCCACGGCTGTCCGGTCGGGCCGGGGCGCGGCTCGGGTGCGGGCTCGTTGGTGGCGTATTCGCTGAAAATTACCGACCTCGACCCGCTGAAATACGCGCTGCTGTTTGAACGCTTTTTGAACCCGGAGCGTGTGTCTATGCCTGACTTTGACGTGGACTTCTGCCAAGCCAACCGTGGGCGCGTGATTGAATATGTGCGCGAAAAATACGGCGCGGACGCGGTGAGCCAGATTGTGACCTTCGGCACGATGTCGTCTAAAGCGGTGATTCGCGATGTGGGGCGTGTGTTGGAGCTGCCGTTCGGCTTGTGCGACAAATTGTCCAAACTGATTCCGCTGGAAGCCAACAAGCCGCTGAGTTTGGAAAAGGCAATGGAGGCAGAGCCGCAAATCGGCGAACTGATTGCGGAAGAAGAAGCGGAAGAGCTGATTACGCTGGCGAAAAAGCTGGAGGATTTGACGCGCGGCTTGGGCATGCATGCGGGCGGTGTGTTGATTGCGCCGGGCAAAATTTCCGATTTCAGCCCGGTGTATCAGGCCGACGAATCCGCTTCGCCGGTGTCGATGTATGACAAGGGCGACGTGGAAGACGTCGGTTTGGTGAAATTCGACTTTTTGGGCTTGCGCAACCTGACCATTATCGAAATGGCGCAGAACAACATCAAAAACACCACCGGCGACATTGTCGATGTCAACAAAATCCCGCTCGACGACCAAGCCGCCTATCAGATTTTCCGCGACGCCAACACCACCGCTGTGTTCCAGTTTGAATCGACCGGCATGAAAAAAATGCTGAAAACGGCGCACACCACCAAGTTTGAAGAGCTGATTGCGTTTGTGTCGCTGTACCGCCCCGGCCCGATGGACAACATCCCCGACTTCGTCATGCGCATGAAGGGCGGGCAGTTTGAATACATCCACCCGCTGTTGAAGGATGTACTTGAGCCGACCTACGGCATTATGGTGTACCAAGAGCAGGTCATGCAGGCGGCGCAGGTCATCGGCGGTTACTCGCTCGGCGGCGCGGATTTGCTGCGCCGCGCGATGGGTAAGAAAAAGCCCGAGGAGATGGTGAAACACCGCGAGATTTTTGCCGAAGGTGCCGCCAAGCAAGGCATTTCGCGCGAAAAATCCGATGAAATTTTCAACTACATGGAAAAATTCGCCGGCTACGGTTTCAACAAATCCCATGCCGCCGCCTACGCCCTGATTTCCTATCAGACGGCCTGGCTCAAAGCGCATTACACCGCCGAATTTATGGCGGCGACCATGTCGAGCGAGCTGGATAACACCGACCAGCTCAAGCATTTTTACGACGACTGCCGCGCCAACGGCATTGAGTTTTTACCGCCCGATGTCAACGAATCGGATTACCGTTTCACCCCCGACAAGCAGCACCGTATCCGCTATGCGCTCGGCGCGATTAAAGGCACGGGCGAAGCGGCGGTGGAATCCATTGTGGCGGCGCGTGCGGCGGGCGGCAAGTTTACCGGCCTGCTGGATTTTTGCGAGCGCGTCGGCAAAGAGCATATGAACCGCCGCACGTTGGAAGCGCTGATTCGCGGCGGGGCGTTTGACAGCATAGAGCCCAACCGCGCCATGCTGCTGGCCAACATTGATTTGGCGATGGACAACGCCGAGCAAAAAGCCGCCAACGCCAATCAGGGCGGGCTGTTTGACCTGATGGAAGACGCGCTCGAACCGGTGAAACTCATTGACGCGCCGATGTGGAGCGAATCGGAAAAGCTGGCGGAAGAAAAAACCGTCATCGGTTTTTACCTTTCCGGCCACCCGTTTGGCCCGTATGCAGGCGAAGTGCGCCAGTTTGCGCCGGTGAAACTCAGCCGTCTGAAACCGCAGGACAGCACGCGTGTGGCCGGTTTCTGCACCGCCGTGCGCACCATGATGGGCAAGCGCGGCAAAATCGCTTTTGTCACGTTGGAAGACCAAAGCGGACAGGTGGAAATTTTAATCAGCGGGCAAACGTTGGAAAACTGCGCCCCGATATTGAAAGCCGACCAAGTCTTGATTGTCGAGGCCAAAGTCAGCCGCGACGATTACGGTGGCGGCGACGGTTTGCGGATTATGGCCAACCACGTGATGACCCTGCAAACCGCGCGCGAACGCTACGCCCGCAGCCTCAGCCTCGCCCTGCGGCCGGAACACGACATCGCCAAGCTGGTGCAGCTGCTGCAAACCGAATATGAAGGCGACGGCGCGGTCATTCCGCTGCTTATGACATACAGCAACGCCAAAGCCAGCGGCGCTTTGCGGGTCGCCCCGAAATGGCGTATTAAAGCCCATGCCGGGCTGTTTCACGAATTGGAAGATTTGCTCGGTAATCGGGCGGTTAGGGTAAATTGGTAGGGATAAAGGCCGTCTGAACATACATCTGTTTTCAGACGGCCTTTTTTTGATACCGAGGCCGTCTGAAAAACGGCATACGCAAAAGCAACAGGATAAGATTATGACCACGCATTTCATCATCATGGGCGTCAGCGGCTGCGGCAAATCCACCGTGGCGCGGCTGCTGCAACAGCAGTTGGCCTGCCCGTTTGCCGAGGGCGACGATTTTCACAGCCGTGCCAACCGCGACAAAATGGCGGCAGGCATCCCGTTGGGCGATGAAGACCGCGCCCCGTGGCTGGCGGCGTTGCGTGATTGGATGACGGTGCAGACGTTTGCGGGCGCGGCGTGTACCGTTGTTACCTGCTCGGCGCTGAAACGGCGTTACCGCGATACGCTGCGGGAAGCGGCGGGGCGGGTGGTTTTTATCCACCTGAATCCGCCCGTTGACCTCAACCGCCAACGCTTGCAGGTGCGGCAGTGGCATTTTATGAAAGCGGATATGCTCGATTCGCAACTGGCGGCATTGGAAACTTTGGCGGCGGACGAATATGGCTTGACGCTGCGCACCGACGATTCACCGGAAAAACAGACCGCCGCGATAGCGGATTGGATACGGGCGGAACAGCTGCTTTGAACGGGATTGTTTTAAAAATATAGTGAAATAAGTAAAAAAACCAAACTGCGTAGGTTGGGATGAAATCCCAACGGAAGTTTAGGTAAATGTTGGGTTTACAACCCAACCTACACCTGCTTTGAACGGGATTCAATTTACCTTAGTTTTATAGATTCGATGATAAAAGGCCGTCTAAAACGCATTTCAGACGGCCTTTTACGTGTAGTGGGTTGTAGCCGCAAACCGCAGTATAATTCATTTCATTCATATGTTTATATTCGGATTTTGATGTGATGGACGGTTTGGTCGGCGCGTTGCGCATTGCCGCGCAGTTGGCGATTATCGGCTTGGTGTGGTGGGTGTCGGATGTGGTCTGCCGCACTTTACACCTGCCGGTGTCTTCGGGCGTATTGGGGTTGTTTGTGATGCTGGCGCTGCTGGCAGGCGGCGTGATTAAGCTCGGTATGGTGGAACGCGGCGTGAAATGGGTGTTGGGCGAGCTGGTGTTTTTCTTTATCCCGATTATGGTGTCGGTGTTGCAGTATAAGGATTTGCTGCTCTCCGACGGTTGGAAGCTGCTGCTGACGATAGCGGTGGGCACGGCGTTGGTGATGATTAGCACGGCGGTAACGATGAATATGTGTTACCGCTGGAAACGCCGCCTCTACAAAAAATACCATTCCTAGGAGCGCATGATGGATTACACCGCTTTAGCCTGCCTGATATGGACGTGCCTCGCTTACTATTTCGGCCGCAAGCTGCATAAGCGCAAGCCGCTGATGATTTTTTCGCCGGTGGTCACGGTGTCGGTGAGTACCATCGCGCTGATGTTGTGGCTGGGCATTTCCTACGATACCTACCATCTCTACACCAAAGGCATTGTCTTTTTGCTCACGCCGGTTACGGTGGCGTTTGCCGTGCCGATTTATGAAAACCGCCAAGTGATTCTGCGCCAGCTGCCGGTGTTGGCCATCTCCATTGCCGTGGGCATGTTTGTCGGCGTGAGCAGCGCGTTTGTCATGGCGCACTGGTTTCATTTCAGCGACGAAGTCACCAACAGCCTGATGGCGCGTTCGGTATCCACGCCGTTTGCGGTGGTGCTGGCCGGTTCGATACATGGCTCGACCGCGCTGGTGTCGCTCTTTACCATCATCACCGGCTTTATCGGCATGATTTTCGGCGATTTGTTTTTGGCGGTAAGCCGCGTGCGCTTTCACGTTGCCAACGGCGTGGCCTTCGGTAATGCCGCCCACGGCTTCGGTACATCCCGCGCCAACCAACGCAACGAAACCGAGGGCGTGATGGCTGGGCTGACCATGATTCTGGCCGGTCTATTTATGGTGGTGGCCGGGCCGAGTATGGTGCATTTGGTGGTGTGGATGATGCACGCCTTCGGCTGGTAAACGCTTTGGCATAAAAGGCCGTCTGAAAACGCGGAATTGCGTTTTCAGACGGCCTTTTAGCTGAAATTTACCGCAAAATCAGGTATAATTTGACGTTATTTGCCGTTTGCTTGCGCGGGTATCCAAGCGCATGGGTTCAGACGGCCTATCCCCTTAAAGTTTCAAAGAAAAGACGATTATGACCGACCAAAAACACGAAGAATACGGCGCAGACAGCATTCAGGTGCTCGAAGGCCTGGAGGCGGTACGCAAACGCCCGGGTATGTATATCGGCGATACGCAGGACGGCAGCGGCCTGCACCATATGGTGTTTGAAGTATTGGACAACGCCATCGACGAGGCATTGGCCGGTTATTGCGACAAAATCCGCGTAATTATCCATGCCGACAATTCCGTCAGCGTGTCCGACAACGGGCGCGGCATGCCCACCGGCATCCACCCGAAAGAGGGCATTTCGGCGGCGGAAGTGATTATGACCATTCTGCATGCGGGCGGTAAGTTTGATAACAACAACTACAAAATCTCCGGCGGCCTGCACGGTGTGGGCGTGTCGGTGGTCAATGCGCTTTCCGACTGGGTGACGCTGACGATTTACCGCGACGGCAAGGAGCATTTTGTCAAATTTGTTAACGGCGCAGCGGAAAAACCGCTGGCGGTGGTCGGCGATACCAACAAAAAAGGCACGACCGTGCGCTTTTTGGCCAGCACCGAAACTTTCGGCGAGATTGATTACAGCTTTGATGTGCTGGCTAAGCGTATCCGCGAATTGTCTTTCCTCAACAACGGCGTGGATATCGAATTGACCGACGAGCGCAACGGTCGTCACGAGAGCTTCGCGCTGTCGGGCGGCGTGGCCGGTTTTGTGCAATACATGAACCGCAAAAAAACGCCGCTGCATGAAAAAATCTTCTATGCCAACGGCGAAAAAGACGGCATGGGCGTGGAAGTGGCAATGCAGTGGAACGACAGCTATCAGGAATCCGTGCAATGCTTTACCAACAATATCCCGCAGCGCGACGGCGGTTCGCACCTGACCGCGCTGCGCCAAGTGATGACGCGCACGATTAACAGCTACATCGAAGCCAACGAAGTGGCGAAAAAAGCCAAAGTCGATACCGGTGGCGACGACATGCGCGAGGGTTTGACCTGCGTATTGTCGGTAAAACTGCCCGACCCGAAATTCTCTTCGCAAACCAAAGAAAAACTGGTATCCAGCGAAATCGGCCCGGTGGTAAGTGAAGTCATCGGTCAGGCCTTGAGCGAATTTTTGGAAGAAAACCCCACCGAAGCCAAAATCATCACCGGCAAAATCGTCGAGGCCGCCCGCGCCCGCGAAGCCGCGCGTAAGGCGCGTGAGCTGACCCGCCGCAAAGGGGTAATGGACGGTTTGGGTCTGCCGGGCAAACTGGCCGACTGTCAGGAAAAAGATCCGGCGCTGTCTGAATTGTATCTGGTGGAGGGCGACTCCGCCGGTGGTTCGGCCAAGCAAGGCCGCGACCGCAAATTCCAAGCGATTTTGCCGCTCAAAGGTAAGATTTTGAACGTGGAAAAAGCGCGTTTTGAAAAAATGCTTGCCAGCCAAGAAGTCGCCACACTGATTACCGCGCTGGGTGCGGGGATTGGCAAGGAAGAGTTTAATCCGGAGAAACTGCGTTACCACCGCATCATCATCATGACCGATGCCGACGTGGACGGTGCGCACATCCGCACGCTGCTTTTGACCTTCTTCTACCGTCAAATGCCCGAGCTGGTCGAGCGCGGCTACATCTACATCGCGCAGCCGCCGCTTTACAAAGCCAAATACGGCAAGCAGGAGCGCTATCTGCAAGACGAGGAAGAGAAGGACGAATGGCTGTTGAGCTTGGCGATTGACAAGGCCAAAATCGTTTCAGACGGCCAAACCCTCGAAGGCGAGGCGTTGGCAAAAGTCGCCAATCAATTCCTGCACGCGCGCGCCGTGATTGCGCAAGAGAGCCGCGTGATTGACGATTTGGTGTTGAACGCCATGCTGTATGCCGCGCCGGTGGATTTGTCCACCACCGAAAGCACCGACAAAGCGATTGCCGAGCTGTCTGCCTTGCTGGACGAAAAAGAAGTGGCGCTGGAGCGCGTGGAAGGTCACGAAGGCGGCCATTTCATCAAAATCACCCGCAAGCTGCACGGCAATGTGATGGTGAGCTACATCGAGCCGAAGTTCCTTAACAGCAAGTCCTACCAAATCATCAGCCAAACCGCCGCCGCGCTCAAAGGCCTGATGGGGGATAATGCCGTGTTGGTCAAAGGCGAAACCGAGCAGCCGGTCGGCAGCTTTGCCGAAGCGCTCGATATCCTGATGGCTGCCGCGCAAAAAGGCATGAGCATCCAGCGCTACAAAGGCTTGGGCGAGATGAACCCCGAGCAGCTGTGGGAAACCACCATGGATCCGAACGTGCGCCGCTTGCTGAAAGTGAAAATCGAAGACGCGATTGCCGCCGACGAAGTATTCGTGACCCTGATGGGCGACGAAGTCGAACCGCGCCGCGCCTTTATCGAAAACAATGCGCTAGTGGCGCAGAATATTGATGCGTAAGCGTTTTCTTAATTAAATGCATGGCGAAATGCCGTCTGAAAAATGAGATTTTTTCAGACGGCATTTTTGTTTTTTTATAAGTTAACGTGAGTTCGGTATAAGCAGATAGAATATCTTTTTAAATTTCAGAAACGTGTTTCTTCCGGCAGACAGAATCCGCGAGGATTCGTCATTCCCGCGCAGGCGGGAATCCAGAAGCCCGGTATTTCTGTAATGTTTTTAAAGTATCAGAAGCTCAAACGTCTGGATTCCCGCCTGCGCGGGAATGACGAAAATCTGGCGATTTTCTGTCTACCGAGATATCTTATGATTCTGAAAATAATAAAAATATTTAAAACGCTTATCCAGAACTCACGTAAGTTAGATAAAGCAGAGTAGGTTTGAACGACTGTATCCCAACCTTCGTGGCTTATGGTATGAACGATGTTCATCCATGCCGTCTGAATGTCAAATTTCAGACGGCATTTTAACAAATGGCTATCAAAAATTAATCTTTAATTCAAAATAGCTAAATGAAATCGGTTTCATAGCTTTAATAGCCAAAATTTTAAAGTATCATGCATTTCATAGTTTGAAGCAAAGGAGAAGCGCATGAGCATTGAAGAAATAAATTGCCAAGAAACCGGCTACGAATACGCTTTCCGCCAGATTGCGGATTATCAATAAGCGGTTCGCCACCACCCGACCACCCCAAGCAAAAGGAACACAAACCATGAGCCAAAAATGTCCCGTTACCCATCTGACCCGTCCCAACGGCGCGCCCGTTGTCGATAACCAAAACTCCATGACTGCCGGCTCGCGAGGGCCGCTGTTGGCGCAAGACGTGTGGCTGCACGAAAAACTCGGCCACTTCGCCCGCGAAGTGATTCCCGAGCGCCGTATGCACGCCAAAGGCAGCGGCGCATTCGGTACGTTTACCGTGACCCACGATATCACAAAATACACCCGCGCCGCGATTTTCAGCGAAGTGGGCAAAAAAACCGAAATGTTCGCCCGCTTTACCACCGTGGCGGGCGAGCGCGGTGCAGCCGATGCCGAGCGCGACATCCGTGGTTTCGCCCTCAAGTTTTATACCGAAGAGGGCAACTGGGACATGGTCGGCAACAATACGCCGGTATTTTTCCTGCGCGACCCGCGTAAGTTTCCTGATTTAAACAAAGCGGTAAAACGCGATCCGCGCACCAACCTGCGCAGCGCGACGAACAACTGGGATTTTTGGACGCTGCTGCCGGAAGCTTTCCACCAAGTGACCGTGGTGATGAGCGATCGCGGCATTCCCGCCAGCTACCGCCATATGCACGGTTTCGGCAGCCATACGTACAGCTTTTGGAATCACGAGGGCGAACGCTTTTGGGTGAAATTCCATTTCCGCACCCAGCAGGGCATTAAAAACCTGACCAACGAAGAGGCCGCCGCCATCATCGCCAACGACCGCGAAAGCCATCAGCGCGATTTGTATGAAGCCATCGAGCGCGGCGATTTCCCGAAATGGACGATGTATGTGCAAATCATGCCCGAAGCCGACGCCGAGAAAGTGCCGTATCATCTGTTTGATTTGACCAAAGTGTGGCCGAAAGGCGATTATCCGCTGATTGAAGTGGGCGAATTCGAGCTCAACCGTAATCCGGACAACTTCTTCGCCGACGTGGAGCAATCCGCTTTTGCGCCGAGCAATCTGGTGCCGGGTATCGGCGTGTCGCCGGACAAAATGTTGCAGGCGCGCCTGTTTAACTATGCCGACGCGCAACGCTACCGCTTGGGTGCGAACTTCCACCAAATTCCGGTGAACGCGCCGCGCTGCCTCGTATTCAGTAACGCCCGCGACGGACAAGGCCGCGTGGACGGCAACTACGGCAGCCTGCCGCACTACGAGCCCAACAGCTTCGGCCAATGGCAGGAGCAGCCGCAATACGCCGAGCCGCCTTTGAAAATCAACGGCGACGCCGCGCATTGGAACTTCCGCGAAGACGATGCCGATTATTTCAGCCAGCCGCGCGCGTTGTTTAATCTGATGAGCGACTGTCAGAAACAAGTCTTGTTCAGCAACACCGCTGCGGCGATGGGCGACGCTTTGGATTTCATCAAATATCGCCATATCCGCAACTGCTACGCTTGCGATCCGGCTTACGGCGAAGGCGTCGCCAAAGCGCTGGGCATGACCGTGGCCGACGCGCAAGCCGCCCGCGCCACCGATCCGGCAATGGGTCAGGGCGGGCTGCTGTGATGTGGCTGGATTTGGGCGAACTGCTGGCGCAAACCGTCGGCAGCCAAACCCGTAAGCAAAAATAGCATAATAAATAGATAAAGGCCGTCTGAAACGGTGTTAAAACGGAATCGAAGATTTCTGTTTAACACCGTTTCAGACGGCCTTTTTATGCTGGATCATTTAAGATTTAGGCGCTAATTCAACCATTAAGGCATTATCCGCAATCTGCGCCGCTGTAATGCGGTGGGTTTTCAACACGCTTTTAAATTCGCCGAACACGGCAAGGTTGATTTGCAGGGTTTGGGCGCGGGTGTCGAGCGAGAGCTTTTTGGTGCGGATGTCGCCGAAAATGCCCGCCGCGCTTTTGGCTAAGAGCGACGCGCCCCAGCCGAGGGCATAGGAAAATTGCAGTGTGTCGTCGCCGTGGCCGGTGAGGGTCAGATCAATGTTGACGAGATAGCGGGCACGGATGTTATCCGGCGCGGTTTGGGTCAGCGCAACGGTTTTGCCGCTTTGCTTTTCCAACATGGCGGTGATTTCGGCCAGCGTTTTATGGATTTGCATGATGGTTTTGGGTATTGGAAGGGAAGCTGCGTATAATATCATGCCATGATTTTGATTTTGGGGAGCATGTCATGCAATTTTCAAATTTCGGCCAAAAATTCACACAGCACAGCGGTATTTTGCAGCTGATGGACGATTTGGGCAACGCGCTGAACAGCGATAAGCCGGTGAACATGCTCGGCGGCGGCAATCCGGCGCGGATAGCGGCGGTGAACGAGGTGTTTGCCGAAGTGTTCGCGCAGATGGCGGCGGAGAATGCGGTGGAAAACATCGGCAATTATTCCACGCCGCAGGGCGATGCCAAGCTGATTGCCGCGCTGGTGGCGTTTTTTAACCGCGAATACGGCTGGGGTTTGACGGCGGAAAATATCGCCCTCACCAATGGTTCGCAAAACGCTTTTTTCTATTTATTCAACCTCTTCGGCGGCAAATACACTTCAGACGGCCTCGATACCGACAAAGCCATCCTGCTGCCGCTCGCGCCCGAGTATATCGGTTATGCCGACGTGCATATCGAAGGGCAGCACTTTATTTTGGTCAAACCGCAGATTGAGGCGGTGGAACACAACGGCCAAAGCGGTTTTTTCAAATACCGCGTGGATTTCGCCGCGCTGGAAAACCTGCCCGAGCTCAAGGCGGGCAAAATCGGCGCGATTTGCTGCTCGCGCCCGACCAATCCTACCGGCAATGTCTTGACCGACGAAGAAATGGCGCACCTCGATAAAATCGCCCAAGCGCACGGCATTCCGCTGATTATCGACAACGCCTACGGCATGCCGTTTCCGAATATTATTTACAGCGACACCACGCTGACGTGGCATGAAAATATCATCCTCTGCTTCAGCCTCTCCAAAATCGGCCTGCCGGGGGTGCGCACGGGGATTGTGGTGGCCGCGCCCGAGGTGGTGAAGGCGGTCTCCTCGCTGAACGCGATTGTGAACCTGGCGCCGACCCGTTTCGGCGCCGCCGTTGCCGTGCCTTTATTGGAAGACGGCCGTCTGAAAACATTGGCCGATACGGTCATCCGGCCGTTTTATCAACAGCAGGTAGAGCTGGCGGTGTCGCTGCTGCAAGGGGAATTTGCCGGCTATCCGCTGCACATCCACAAGCCCGAGGGCGCGATTTTCCTGTGGTTGTGGTTTGAAGGCTTGCCGGTCAGCTCGCAAATGCTGTATCAAATGCTCAAAGAAAAAGGCACGCTGATTATCCCGGGCGAACATTTCTTTGTCGGCGTGGACATTGCCGACTATCCCCACGCCCACGAGTGTATCCGCATGAGCATTGCGCAAAACGCCGACACGCTGGCAAAAGGCATTGCCGATATCGGCGAAGTCGTGCGCGGACTGTATGACGCGCAGGGTAAGGCCGTCTGAAAACCGCGTGCGTTCCGCACACACCCAACGCTTATGGAATATCCGCAAGGCCGTCTGAAAATTTTATCTTTTCAGACGGTCTTTTCGTTATATCCAAATAAACAAACAGTATTTCTGCCGCCGATTGCCTTTTGCTATATTGCCCGTATTCAAAATTTATATCATTAAAGGAACATCATGGGCATTAAATCACTTTTGGCAGCGGTAACGGCGGCGGCGCTGCTGGCCGCGTGCGGGCAGTCGGGCGGCGCGGGCGACACGAAAAACGGCAAGGCTGAAAGCGTGTCGATTCTCAACGTCTCCTACGATCCGACACGCGCACTTTACCGTGAATACAACCCGCTGTTCCAAAAACAATGGCAGGAAAAAACCGGTCAAAGCGTGGAAATCAAGCAGTCCAACGGCGGCTCGGGCAAGCAGTCGCTGACCGTGCAAAACGGCCTCAAAGCCGATGTGGTGACGCTGGCGCTGGCGCAGGACATCAATGCGCTCAACAACAATAAAAGGCTGGTTAACCCCGACTGGCAAAAAGCCCTGCCGGATAACAGCACGCCCTACACCTCGACCATCGTCTTTTTGGTGCGCAAAGGCAATCCGAAAAACATCCATGACTGGGGCGATTTGGTCAAAGGCGATACGCAGGTGATTACGCCCAACCCGAAAACCTCCGGCGGTGCGCGCTGGAATTTCCTCGCGGCTTGGGCATACGCGCAGCAGCAGGGCGGCGACGCGGCGGCGGAACAGTTTGTCGGCGAATTGTACAAACGCGTGCCGGTGATGGACGCGGGCGCACGCGCCTCCACCATTTCGTTTACCGAACGCGGCTTGGGCGATGTATTGCTGGCGTGGGAAAACGAGGCTTATCTGGCGATGAAGGAAAATCCGGACAAATTTGAAATCATCACGCCGAGCATTTCCATCTTGTGCGAACCGCCGGTAGCAGTGGTGGACACCGTGGTTGATGAAAAAGGCACGCGCGACGTGGCGACGGCCTATCTGCAAGGCTTGTACGGCAAAGAGGCGCAGCGCATTATTGCCAAAAACTACTACCGCCCGAGCGACAAGGAAGTGGCGGCGGAATTTAAAGCGCAGTTCCCCGAGTTGAAACTGGTCACCATCGACGGCGACTTCGGCGGCTGGCAAACTGCACAACCGCGTTTCTTCGGCGACAACGGCGTGTTTGACAAAATTTATAAGACATAAGGGCTTGGATAGCAAAAGGCCGTCTGAAAATTTGATTTTTCAGACGGCCTTTGCCGTGTTTATCCGTCGACGGGTAGCAGCAGTCGGAATTTTATCCCAACTGACGGAATCAGACTAAGCACGCGGCTTTTTAAAGCGGATTTTTTCAGACGGCGTTTCGGATGGTTTGGTCGTATCTTTTACGCAATCCACCGGTAATATTTCAACAGTTGGCAGGGTAAGGCCGTTTTTGTCTTGGTAAACGGCACGGAAGGATTTGATGCCGTAAGGCAGGCCACCGTCGGGCGAACAGACGGTTCTTTTGAGCAGGGCGTGTATTTTGGCATTGAGGGCAGGCAAAGCCTCGGGCGGAATTTTGGAAAAATCCTGCTTAACCAGCGTATATTGATACCGAACAGTGTTATCGGGCAAAACCTCGCCGTAATCCAAGCGGGTATCTTCATCCAGCATGGTGCTGGCAAAATGCGCATTGCCCCGCTTGATGGCGGCTTGCGCTGCTTCACTTTGGCAATCTTGCGGGCGCAAAATGAGGATGTCGGGTTTGGCGGAGAATTCGTGGTAGGTAATAAGCTGCCATTCAACGGGCTGTAAGGGTGCATCGGATTTGCATACTTTTAGGTAGTATTCCTGCCGCGAGCCGTTTCTCCCGCCCTCGATTGTGCCGGGTATTTGGCTTTTAGTCAGACCATGCAGACGGAAGGTAACCGACCACACATCATTTTTAAACCGGGCATTTTCCTATGTCATGAATCCTGTTACCTGCTTCGGTAAATGCGGTTTGACGATGTCGGCCTGTTGGCGATAATACGCCCGCGTTTCTTCGTTTACTTCAGCCGCCAGCGGCAGGGAAACAGCGAGTAGGGTAAGGGCAAGGCAGTGTTGCAGTTTCATCGTTTTCTCTCTTTGTTGTATTGTTAAAGGCTGTCTGAAAATTGTTTCAGACGGCCTTGTTTTTAGCATGAAATCAAGGGGTTTGCCAAGTAGGGGGAGAATCTGCCTGAGACTTCGGGTATGGTTGGAGTTTCCGCTGGGATTTCATCCCAACCTGCGCGGTTGCATGATTTTTCAGACGGCCTCGACCAAATCTTTCCAATCGCCGTAACCCTCTTCGTCCATTTTGTCCAGCGGGATAAAGCGCAAACTCGCCCCGTTGATGCAGAAGCGCAGTCCGCCGAGTTCTTTCGGGCCGTCGGGGAAGACGTGACCCAAGTGCGAGTCGGCGGCGGCACTGCGCACTTCCACGCGGCGCATGCCGTGGCTGGTGTCTTCGCGGGCGGTGACGTGTTCGCGTGCAATCGGGCGCGAGAAGCTCGGCCAGCCGCAGCCGGAATCGAATTTGTCGGCGGAGCTGAACAGCGGCTCGCCGCTGACAATGTCAACGTAAATGCCGGGTTTGAATTGGTGGTCGTAAGGGTGGGAAAACGGGTGTTCCGTGCCGTTTTCTTGCGTTACATAATACTGCTCGGGCGTAAGGCGGGCGCGGATTTCGTTTTCAGACGGCCTTGTGTACGTGCGCGGTGCGGGCGCGTCTAGTGGCTGCTTGGCCAAGCGCAAATCGATGTGGCAGTAGCCGCCGGGGTTTTTGCCCAAATAATCCTGATGATAATCTTCGGCGGGGTAGAAATGTTGCAGGGCTTGGTTTTCCACCACAATCGGGCGGTCGTATTGCTGCTGTAAATTTTCCAGCGCAGCGGTAATGACGGGCGCGTCGGCGGGGGCGGTGTAGTAAATGCCGGTGCGGTATTGTTCGCCGATGTCGTTGCCCTGACGGTTGCGCACGGTCGGGTCAATCAGGCGGAAGTAGTGGCGCAGGATGTTGTTCAAGCTGATTTTGTCATCATCGAAGGTCACGGCCACGGTTTCGGCGTGACCAGTATGGCGGCGGCACACGTCTTCGTAAGAGGGGTGGGCGGTGCGGCCGTTGGCATAGCCGGATACGGCGGAGATGACGCCGCTAATGCGGCGGAAGTAGGCTTCCACGCCCCAAAAGCAGCCGCCGGCCAGATAGATGGTGTGTGTCATGTTTTTTCCTCTTATTGCTTTATGCAGTTTATCAGCTCTTAAATATAAAGCCTGTTTCCTAAAATTTCTATTGGCTTTACAATCGCAGTTATTCCCATTTACGCCGTCTGAAAGGCCGCTCATGTCGCTTGCCCAACCGAAACGCATTTTAATCATCAAGTTGCGCCATCACGGTGACGTATTGCTGACCACGCCTGTGGCCGACGCGCTCAAACACCGCTTCCCCGATTGCGAAGTGGACATGCTGGTGTATCAGGAAACGGCCGATATTATTCGCGACAACAGCCAAATCGCGCAGATTTTCACCATCGACCGCCAATGGAAAAAGCAGGGCAAAAAGGCGCAGTGGCAGCATGAAAAAGATTTGTTTTGCCGCTTGAAGGCGCGCGGTTACGATTGGGCGTTTAACCTCAACGACCAATGGCGTGCGGTGGTGATTGCCAAACTGTGCGCCCAATGCAGCGTGACGCTGGCGTATGAGAAGCGCGACAATTTCTTATGGCGCTTTTGCCATGATTTTGTCAATCCCGATTTGGATGTGACCCGTCATGTGGTCGAGCGGCATTTGGCGGTGTTGCCGCCCTTAATGCAGCCGGACGAATATCCCGCCAAAGTGCGCATGCAAATCAGCAACGACAGCCGCATCAGCCTGCGCCAAAAATTGCGCGAACAGGGCTGGAACGACGAGCCGTATGTCTTGATACACCCGGGTTCGCGCTGGCTGTTTAAATGTTGGGAAGACGGCAAATACGCGGCGGTGGTGCAATTATTGCTCAACCACGGTCAAAACGTAGTCTTGACCGCCGCACCGTCAAAAGAAGAGCAGACGATGATTGAAGAAATCAAAGGCCGTCTGAAAATCCACGAGGGTGTGAACGTGTGGACACTCAACGGCAATCTCAACCTGCGTGAGCTGGCGGCGGCGATTGAAGGCGCGAGCCTGTTTGTCGGCGTGGATTCCGTGCCCATGCACATGGCGGCGGCGCTGGATAAGCCGCAAGTGGCGCTGTTCGGCCCGACTTGGGTCAGCCGCTGGCGGCCGTATTCCGACCAAGCCGAGGTTATTTGGGCGGGCGATTACGGCGAACTGCCTGATCCGGACAGCATTAACACCGACAACCACACGCGCCTTTTAAGCGCGATTCCGCTGGAAGCGGTGTGGAAAAAAGTGGCGGAGAAATTGGGTTTGCAGCAGGGGTAGTTTGCTGTGGGGATTGAGATAAGAATTTAAAATATTTCCATTGTTCTTAGAATAGTAATGTTTCCGGCAGACAGAAAAGCGTCGGATTTTCGTCATTAGCTGCGCAGGCGGGAATGACGAATCCTTGCGGATTCTGTCTGTCTAACAAAGTATGTTTCTGAAATTCAAAAATATATTCTTTTAACGTATCTTGAATTCCCTCTACTTGATATATGCAAAGGCCGTCTGAAAACCATATTCTGCCAAACAGAAACGGTTTTTCAGACGGCCTTTGATGTTTACGGTTGATGTTTACGGTGCAACCGCCTTACTGCCCGACCCCGATATAGCTTTCCCCGCTGCCGCCATCGCGCTGCCAACGGATACGCGAACGGTTGTTGTCGTTGCCGACAGGCGTATCCTGCTCCAACTGCCAGATGACGTTATTGCTGCCGCCGATGGGGTATGAGCCGCGTATGCCGACATAGCTGCCGAAATCGGAAACGCCGCTGTCGGATACGGTTTTGCCGCCGTATTTGTATTGCGAGGCTTCAATGCCGCTTTTGAGCGTGCCGTAAATCTGCGTATCGGCAAACGCGGGCGCGGCCAGCAGCAGGCAGACGGGGACTAGGGAAAATTTCATGGCGGGTGTCCTGAATATTTTGCCGAAAAGTATAGCAACCGATGGTGTAAATGAATCATAATTCTAGCAAAGGCCGTCTGAAAAGACCGTCATATAGCCGTCCCATTAATTTGATACGGCATTGCTGCGCCTTGCTCAAAGAGGGGGCTTGACTAAGCTGCTGAAGCAGCAAGTCAGCCGACTCGTACTACCCGTACTGCCTGCGGCTTGCTGTCTTGTCTCAAATTAACGAAACGACTATAAAATGAAAGGAAAAAGATGAACACCCTCCGCGCCGCCGCCGTACAAATGGTTTCCACCACCGACCCCGACGAAAATATCCGCACCATGCGCCGACTGGTTAAAGAAGCGGCGGCGCAGGGCGCGGATTGGGTATTGCTGCCGGAATACTGGCCGATTATGGGGCGTAAGGACACCGACAAGCTGGCGTTTGCCGAGCCTTTGGGCGCAGGCAGGTTTCAGACGGCCTTGCGCGAGGCGGCGCGTGAATGCGGCGTGGTGTTGTTTGGCGGCACCATTCCGCTGCAAAGCGCCGAGGCAGGCAAGGTGATGAACACCATGCTGGCGTATGATCGCAGCGGGGCGCAAATCGGGCTGTACCACAAAATGCACCTGTTCGGTTTCAGCGAAGGGGCGGAACGCTATGCGGAGGCGGATACCATCAGCGCAGGCAAGGCCGTTCCTGATTGGCGGGCGGAGGGCGTGAATATTGCGGCGGGGGTGTGCTACGACTTGCGTTTTCCCGAATTTTTCCGTGCGCAGCAGCCGTTTGACGTGTTGCTGCTGCCTGCCGCGTTTACTTACACCACCGGACAGGCGCATTGGGAATTGCTGCTGCGGGCGCGGGCGGTGGAAAACCAGTGTTACGTCATCGCTTCGGGACAAGGCGGCGTGCACGAAAGCGGACGGCGCACCTACGGCCACAGCATGATTATCGACCCGTGGGGTGAGGTGTTGGCGGAACTGCCCGAAGGCGAAGGCGTGGTGGTCGCGGATTTGGACGCGGCGCGTTTAAACAGCGTGCGCACGAAATTACTGGCGTTGCGTCATAGGGTGTTGTGACGGCCTTTGCGCTATAATCCGCCCATGAACAAAACCCCCATCCGCATTTTAGGCATCGACCCCGGCAGCCGCATTACCGGCTTCGGCATTGTCGATGTATATGGGCGCGAACACCGATACGTCGCGTCCGGCTGTATCAAAACCATCCCCGGCGACGAGCTGGCTGGGCGCATTGCCATTATCTGCGAACACATCGGCGAGCTGATTGAAACCTACCACCCCAACCATGCCGCCATCGAGCAGGTGTTTGTCAACGTCAACCCCGCCGCCACGCTGATGTTGGGGCAGGCGCGGGGCGCGGCGATTGCCGCCCTGACCATGCGCGGCCTGCCGGTGTACGAATACACCGCCTTGCAGGTCAAGCAGGCGGTGGTGGGGCAGGGCAAGGCGGCGAAAGAGCAGGTGCAGCATATGGTGGTGCAGATGCTGGGCTTGTCGGGCACGCCGCAGGCCGACGCCGCCGACGGTTTGGCCGTCGCGCTTACCCACGCTTTGCGCAATCATGGTTTGGCCAACAAACTCAATCCCGACGGGATGCAGATTAAACGCGGACGTTTTCAGCGGTAAGGGTTTTCAGACGGCCATAGGGCGGGGTTGCAACTCTGTCGTTGTCTTGCAGTCACAATCGTGTAGGGTGGGTTTTAACCCACCATTTATCCGCTTTATATCGTGGGATGGTGGGTTAAAACCACCCTATGCATGATGACAAACAGGTAAGGTGCAATAGGCGGTACGCCGTATTGCACCGATTAGCGGATGTTTGCACGCCATGGAAACTTTAAATATTCGCTAATCGGTACGTTACACCGCTTGAGGAGGCTAACGTACCCTACGGTTTGGCGCAAACACAAAGGAAAAAATCATGAACGAAACCCTAAACACCCTGCTGCAACACCGCAGTATCCGCAAATTTACCGCGCAGCCTTTGGATAAAGCAACAGTAGATTTGCTGATTGAAGCCGCACAAGCCGCCTCCACCAGCAGCTATATGCAGGCCTGCTCCATCATCAGCATTACCGACCCCAAGCTGAAAAACGCTTTGCGCGACATCAGCACGCAAGATTATGTGGCGGACAACGGCCATTTGTTTATGTTTGTCGCCGACACCGCGCGCAATGCCGAAATTGCGCGTATGCAGGGCGCAGAGCCGGTTCATCAGGGTTCGGCCGACCGCTTTTTGGCGGGTGTGTACGACGCCACCGCCGCCTGTCAGAATATGGTGATTGCCGCCGAAAGTTTGGGTTTGGGCGCGGTGTATTTGGGCAGCATTTTGAATGATGTGCAAAAAGTGATGGATTTGCTCGGCCTGCCGCCGCTGACGTTCCCCGTGTTCGCGCTGGCGGTGGGTTATCCCGACCAAACGCCGCAGCAAAAACCGCGCCTGCCTGCCCAAATCGTGCATATGGAAAACCGCTATGTCCCCGTGGGCGAACGGCAGGACGCATTGGCCGCCTACGATAAGGCGCTTGCCGACTATTACGGCCAACGCGCCAGCGGCAGCCGTGCCGAAACCTTCAGCCATATGGCAGCGGCTTACACGTATACGCAGCAGGCCAAGCGTACCGTGTTGGGCAAGGTTATCCGCAAACAGGGATTTTTTTACTGAATTGGGCGATGAATAGCGTGCACGCGCCGAATATTGCGCAAGGCCGTCTGAAATTTAAATTTCAGACGGCCTTGCTGTTATAATTCCGCCATCTCATTTTAAAAACAAACGCCTTACCGCCATGAAATTTGCTTTTTTTCTGCTGTATCTGATTCAGCTCTTGCCGTTCAAACTGATTCATTTATTGGCCGACGGCGCCGGCTGGCTGGCTTATTACGCCGTCAAGCCGCGCCGCAAAGTCGGCTTGGTGAATTTGCAGAAATGCTTTCCCGAATGGAGCGAAGCCGAACGCGAGAAAGTGTTGAAACGCCATTTCCAGCACATGGGCAAGCTGCTGTTTGAATACGGCCTGTATTGGTACGCCCCGGCCGAGCGCCTGCGCAAATTCGTGCACTATCAGGACAAACATTATCTCGACAACGCGCTTGCGGCGGGCGAAAAAGTGATTCTGCTTTATCCGCACTTTACCGCGTTTGAAATGGCGGTTTATACGCTCAATCAGGATGTGCCGCTGACCAGCATGTATTCGCACCAGAAAAATAAAGCGATGGACGAGCAGATTTTGAAAGGCCGCTACCGCTACGACAATGTGTTTCTCATCGGCCGCACTGAAGGCTTGCGCGCGATTATCAAACACCTGCGCAAAAGCGCCGCGCCGTTTCTGTATCTGCCCGATCAAGATTTCGGCCGCAACGATTCCATTTTCGTCAATTTCTTCTGCATTCCCACCGCCACCATTACCGGCTTGAGCCGTATCACCGCCATGACCGGCGCGAAAGTCATCCCCGCCATTCCCACACGCGAGGCCGACAATACTGTGACCCTGCGCTTTTATCCGGCGTGGGACAACTTCCCCAGCGACGATGTCGTGGCCGACACCCAGCGCATGAACGATTTTATCGAAGCGCGTATCCGCGAGCAGCCGGCGCAGTATTACTGGCTGCATAAGCGTTTTAAAACCCGCCCGGAAGGAGAGGCCGGATTTTATTAAATGCTCGTATTGGATAAGGTTTTTAGCTGTTTGCCGATAACGGAAGGCCGTCTGAAAAATTTTAATTTTCAGACGGCCTTTTCTATTGCCGTCAGCCGTTTCAACATCATGCCAAATACTTGGGTATAGTAGAATTAGTTAACGTGAGTTCGGGATAAGCAGATAGAATATCTTTTTAAATTTCAGAAACGTGTTTCTTCCGGCAGACAGAATCCGCGAGGATTCGTCATTCCCGCGCAGGCGGGAATCCAGACGTTTGAGCTTCTGATACTTTGAAAACATTACAGAAATGTCGGGCTTCTGGATTCCCCCTGCGCGGGAATGACGAAAATCTGGCGATTTTCTGTCTGCCGGAATTATGTATGATTCTGAAAATAATAAAAATATTCAAAACACTTATCCCGAACTCACGTTAGTTAAAAACCAAACCATAAGCACTGCGTAGGTTGGGTTGTAAACCCAACATTTGCCCAAATGCCCGTTGGGATTTCATCCCAACCTACTCAGTTTGGTTTTTTTAGTGATTCTACTATCACACCTGTTTCTTGAACCGGCAGTCAGCAAATTGAGCGGTGGGAAAAATCTGAACAGCCGATTACGCCCAAATTACACATTTCTTGTTGTCAGACAGGTTTGTTTATTTTGAATCGAAGCGGCCGTCTGAAAGAATTGGAAATTGGTCTAACCATAAAATAGAACGGTATCCTTGTATTTTATAGGATATTTTTATTTCCCCTTTTTGAAATTGGTCAAAATCGGGTAGAAAATGGCCTGCTTGGCTCTGGGTTTGGAGTGTTGATTAATGTATTAAATTTAATTTCATTTTAAATCATGTGGTTATTATATTGTATAAACCGGATTAAATGATTCGGCTTTAAAATATACAGATATAAAATTTCTGTTTTGATGATTTTAGAGAAATTATCTTCGGTAAAATTTGCAAAATACTAAAGGATAGTTTTAAAAAATTAAATAATTATAAAATTATCTTTTCATTTAAAATTTTGACATGCCAAATTTGACCGCTTGAAAACCGCAACAAATTAGTGTAAATTCCGCTACATGAAATTACACCTGTTCAGGCAGTCGTATGGCCTGGATAAGTATGGTTTCCCCTAGGGGACGTTGCACGCGTTTCGATTCCTTCCGGTGCAACGCCTTTTTATCGGCGCGGAGTTGAGCCGCGCAGGTAAAGCCGCAGGCGAAAGCCTGTATTGTTTGTGAAGCGTAAATCTCTGATTTGAGGTATTGAGGCAATCCTGTGGGGGGTTGCCTCTTTTTTTATTCTCGTTTTCATCAGAATTCCCTTAACGGTTGAAACCCTGCTATTGATGGCGGTAGAATCAGAGCCTATTCAGGCGGGGTGCTACTCCTTCTGAATCAGGCAGCACGCAGGACAACCAGGCGTGCCCTCCTGTGTGTTGAAATATGCCACAATGCGTATCAGTTCCACTGCTTAGAAAGCCGCGCCATGACCCCGATTCTCGCTTTTGACATTGAAACGGTACCCGATGTACACGGTATCCGCCTGTTGCACGATTTGCCCGAGAGCGTGCCGGATGAAGAAGTGGTGCTGTTTGCCCAGCAAAAACGCCGCGCCCAAACCGGCAGCGATTTTATGCAACTGCACCTGCATCAGGTGGTGGCGATTTCCTGCTGTATGCGCTGGGGCAGCGAAAAAATCCATGTCGGTACCATCGGCGAACCCGACGACAGCGAAGAAACGGTGATTGCCAAGTTTTTCGAGTTAATCGAAAACCACACGCCGCAGCTGGTGAGCTGGAACGGCGGCGGTTTCGATTTGCCGGTATTGCACTACCGCGCCTTAATCCACGGCATTGCCGCCGCCCGCTATTGGGACATGGGCGAGGGCGATTTCGGCGACAGCCGCGATTTCAAATGGAACAACTACATCAGCCGCTACCACAGCCGCCATTGCGATTTGATGGATTTGCTGGCGCTGTACCAGCCGCGCGCCAATGTGCCGCTGGACAATATGGCGAAGTTGTGCGGCTTTCCCGGCAAGCTGGGCATGGATGGTAGCAAGGTGTGGGAAGTCTACCATGCAGGCCGTCTGAAAGACATCCGCGATTATTGCGAAACCGACGCGGCCAACACCTACCTGATGTATCTGCGCTTCCGCCTGATGAGCGGCGCACTCGACGGCGACGAATACGAGCGCGAAGTCAAACGCCTGAAAAGCTATCTGAAAGAGCAGGCGGCGGATAAAGCGCATTGGCAGGAATTTGTAGCGGCGTGGCGGTAGGCCGTCTGAAAAAAAGGATGGTGTATGCAGATTTCCCATATCGACCATATTGTGCTGACGGTTGCCGATATTGAGCGGAGCATTGCTTTTTATACGCAGGTGCTCGGTTTTCAGGAAGAAACCTTCGGCAACGGGCGCAAGGCTTTGAAATTCGGCTGCCAGAAAATCAATCTGCACCAAAAAGGCCGCGAATTCGAGCCCAAAGCCGCGCAGCCGACGTGCGGCGCAATAGATTTGTGCCTGATTAGCGCAACGCCGCTGGCGGAGGTGGCGGCAGAATTACAGGCGAACAATATTCCCGTTATCGAAGGCATTGTCGGGCGCACCGGCGCAGAGGGCGCTATCCGTTCGCTGTATATCCGCGACCCTGACGGCAATCTGATTGAAATCAGCGAGTATGTGTGAATCGCAAGAATCATTGAAGTTTGAGGCCGTCTGAAAAAATCCCCATTTTCAGACGGCCTGGTCTTTCAGCCGCCCCGCCAATCAGGTAAACTAAGTCTTTCCGTTTTCCCGCACAAAGCCCGCCATGACCGACCCCGCTCCTGTAAAACAAATCACCCTGATTGGTGTCGGACTGATTGGCGGCTCGTTTGTCTTGGATTTGAAACGGCTGGGGTTGGTGGAAAAAGTCGTCGGCATTGATTTGAGCCGCGAAAACCTCGACCGCGCCTTGGAGCGCAACGTCATCGACGCTGCCTATACCGACATTAATGCCGAGAGCGTAGGCGGGGCGGATATCGTCATCATCGCCACGCCGGTGTCCACCATGAGCGCCATTTGCGAAGCGGTGAAACCGTTTCTCGGCGCGGATACCCTGATTACCGACGTCGGCAGTACCAAACAATCCGCCGTGGCCGCGTTCCAAAACCATCTTACCGAATTTCTGCCCAACTGCATTGCCGCCCACCCGATTGCCGGTTCCGACCGCCACGGCGCGTTGGCGGCGCAGTTCGGCCTGTATCAGGATAAAAAATTAATCATCACGCCGCACGGCCGCGAGCGTTCAGACGGCCTCGAGCGCATCGAAGCGCTGTGGCAGGCTGTTGGCGCACGCACCTACCGCATGAGCGCGGCGGAACACGACGCCATTTTCGCCGCCGTGTCGCATATGCCGCACTTGTTGGCGTTTGCCTTTGTCCACGAAATGTTCGATCATCCCGATGGCCAAACCTACCTTCAATTCGCCGCCAGCGGTTTCCGCGACTTTACCCGTATCGCCTCCAGCCACCCAGCGATTTGGACGGATATTTGTCTGGCCAACAAAAACAGCCTGCTCGCCCTGCTCGGCGGCCTGCAAACGCAGCTCAACACCTTGCGCGGCATGTTGGAAACGGATAATAAAGACGGCTTGTACCAATACTTTGACGAAGCGCGGCAGACGCGGGACGATTGGCAGAAAGGGCAGTAGGGCAGGATTACGTAAAAAGGCCGTCTGAAAATATGCTATCCTATGCCATGATGCGTACACGTGTGCAATATAAGAGAAATAAGTATGGGAAATAATTCCGATTGGTTTTCAGAAATTGGGAAAATGATAACTTGGTTCTTACTGTTGGTAGGTTTGACTCCAGTGGTTGCTTTATTATTTGGTATTCTTTTTGCGTTGCTATTTTAGTAATTGAAAACAAAAATGCCGTCTGAAAAATTTAAAATTTTTCAGACGGCATTGGTTTATTCAAGCCTCAACCCGGCCGACCGTCCACACGCGGACGAATCAGCCACGGAATATATTTCCACGCATACAGCAGCAGCGCGAGGGCGAACAGCGCGGCGGAGCAGCGTATGCTGTGGTTATAGGCTGTACCACCGACGAAGGCCGCCAATACGCGCACGGCGGTGGCCGCCATCATCAGCCAAAACGCCACGGGAATGACCTTGGGCGGCGGGTAAATCGCATTGCCGGTGTGCCCCAGCGCGGTGCGCGCCATCATGCCCAGCGTCAACACGCCTATGCCGCCGACGCCGATTAAATGCACGCCCAAGCTCAGGAATGACGGTTGGAAATACGACATGCCGACCGCCATCAAACCCAGTCCGGTAAAGAGGTATCCGGCAAACAAAATCCACAACATCGGCTCTTTCAACACCGCTTTATACCACCAGCGGTAAAGCTGAACCAGGCTGATGATACCGGCGGCAAAGGCACACAGCGCGGCAACGGGCAGCAGCATTTGGTGCGCCATCAGCATGGCGGTAATGACGGGCAGCCACAGCGCGGCATGCGCCATCCAAGCGGGGCTGGGAATTTGCGGCACGTTCAGGCGTTTGGACGTGAAAAACGAGATAATGCGCGTGCCGATTAAGCCGATAAAACCGGCCACCACAATCAGTCCGGCCTGCAAGCCGCCCAGCAGCGCGGCGTAATCATGCGCATGCAGGCGCAGGTGAAACACCATATGCGTGCCGCCCAAGACAAACAGGGCAAACACGGCGGCGTAGTTGCGCTTGTTTTTCGTGCGCACCACCGGAATCGCCATGCAGACGGCGGCATACCAGAAAAACAGCGTACCGAAAACGCCGCTGACATCTGTGCCCCAAGTAGGGATAAACGCGCAGATACGCGCCAGCAGCCACAGGGCGGTCAAACCGGCCAATACGCCGCCGCGTGTCGGCGGCTGGCTTGTCCATGTGGCGACGGCGGTCAGCAGAAAAGCGACCACTACCAGACCGGCATAGCCCCAAATCATTTCGTGCGCATGCCAGTAAAACGAGGGCAGCTCGCCTGTGCCCTGATAGCCGAAGCCCCACAGCAGAATCGACAATGCGCCGTACAGCGCCGCCAGCGAATATAGGGGGCGGAAGGCCATCGCCCAAACGGGGTGTGTAAACAGCTTGCTCATGGTGTTCCTTAGGTTTTTATTGTAAACGAAATGGGTTTAGCGGATTTGCCTGCTGCATAAATCAGGCAAGGCCGTCTGAAAATAAATAGATTTTCAGACGGCCTCACGATTTTCAAATTGCTTCGATCTCGCCCAAATACGGCTCTACCGCCGGAAACAGCTCGCGCTCTTCAAAGCGGGCGTGTTCGCGCAGGGTGGTGGCGAAAGTGGTGTTCCACGCTTCGCTGGTGTAGTCCGGCGTCGCCATCATGCCGCGCAGGGTAGCATGGTCGCCCTCGAAACGGGCTTTTAATTCCGGGTCGATGTGCGCCCAATGCGGGGCAAACTGGCGTTCCTCTTCCTGAAAATGGGCTTCCAATTCAGGAAAATGCGCAGAAATTTCCGCTTGGTGGTTTTCAGACGGCGTGCGCAAAATACGCACGCACAAAGCCAGCGAATGATGGTGTTCGCGGGATAATTCAATCAATGCCGGATGGCGTTTCAAGGGTTTCATGGCAAGGGTCTCGGCAGGTTCGGTTGGTAGCGGGAAAGCTCATCATCGCAAACGGCGGCAGCGGGTTGACAATTTCCCGATTAAATTATAAGTTTCATCTATTATGAAACTTAATATGCGGTAAAGTCAAACCGACAGGGCGCTTTTCCCCGCAGTTTGGCAACCGGACGGAAAACATCATGCACCTGACACAACACACCGATTACGGCTTGCGCGTTTTGATTTACACCGCCATCAACGACGACGCGCTGGTAAATATCAGCACCATTGCCGAGACCTACGGCATTTCCAAAAGCCACCTGATGAAAGTGGTGACCGCGCTGGTCAAAGGCGGCTTTCTCGACAGCGTACGCGGCAAAGGCGGCGGCCTGAAGTTGGCGGCAACGCCCGATAAAATCAACATTGGCGCGGTGGTGCGCCATCTCGAACCCATGCAGGTAGTCGAATGCATGGGCGAACACAACGAATGCCTGATTACCCCGTCGTGCCGCTTGGCCGGGGTGTTGGGTGGGGCGGTCAAAGCGTTTTTCAATTATCTGGACGGCTTTACTTTGGAAGATATGCTCAACAAGCGCACTTATGATTTGCTGTATGTACCGAAAATCGACATCATGGCGGTTGAAGAAGCCTGATGGGGCGGGTAAAAAGTGTTGTAAATAAATTACAAAATAATGCTGCGGGCGGTATGTTGCGTATAAGGCCGCCATCGGTGTTGCCTCAGGCCGTCTGAAAGAGACGGCAGATAGGGAAAAAGGCAGTTTCTCCATTGAAGGCAATGGAAGAATACTGCCTTTTTCACTTGCGTGTATCTGATAATGAATAGTAAAATCACTCGAAATTCAATAATCTGATTTCATTAGAAAATATCCACTGCGTGACGAATCAGTCGCTTGCAGAACTTGTAGTAAAAATAGATTGCAAATAGAAATAATTGCCATTAATATGCTGACACTATGAAGAATGAACGAATTTCAAACCCCACGGTTATTGCTGCAGTGGCGCTTTTGCATGTCGGGCTGATGGCTCTGCTGTGGAAAGCCGCCCCACAGATTCAGGAGAGTGTGGAGCATATCGAATTTGTCGATTTGGGCGATTTCGGCGGCGGCGACGGTGCGCCCGAAGGTGCAGGTGCACCTTCGGCGGCGCAACCCCAACCGCAGCCCGAGCCGCCCAAGCCGAAGCCCAAGGTCGAACCGCCCAAACCAAAACCTAAACCGGTCGAGCCAGAAAAGTCGGTTATCAAGCCGGTGGTTACCAAAAAAGCGGATGCCGACATCCAGCAGCCGAAGGAAAAACCGAAACCTGTCGAGAAACCCAAACCGGTTGAAAAACCGAAGCCGGTCGAGCAGCCCAAACCCGAATCGAAACCCCAGCCGAAGGCTGAACCGGTAGCGAAAGCCGCCGACAAGCCGTCTGAAAAACCTGCCGACAAACCGGCGGCTGCCGCACCTTCCGCGCAAGCGGGCGAGGGTGGTAAAGGCGGCAGCGGTGCCAAAGACGGCAAAGGCAAAGGCTCCGGCACGAAAGGCGAAGGCAGCGGACGCGGCGAGGGCAGCGGTAAAGGCAGCGGCGGCGCCAAAGGCGATCACGGCGAAGGAGCCGGCGGTTCCGGCGGCGGGTCGGGCAGTGGTGGTGCAGGCAGCAGCCGCAGCAATCCTGTGAGTGCTACCGGTTCGATTCCGACCCCACCTTATCCGACTTTGTCTCAGGAAAACGGCGAAGAAGGTACGGTGGTGTTGAGCGTATTGGTTGCGCCAGGCGGTAATGTTGCTTCGGTAAGCGTGACCAAGAGCAGCGGTTCGGCACGTCTTGACCGTGCAGCGAAACAAGCAGCGCAAAATGGTCATTTCAATGCCAGCGTATGGACGAAATTCCGTGTGCCAGTACGTTTTAGTTTAGGTGGTTAAGGCCGTCTGAAAAGAACGTTTCATTTTTGAATGAAACATATCAAACAGTTTAAATTAAATGGAACTCTTGTGTTTCGTTTCCCGCCGCTAAGCGGCAGAATTTTAAATTTTATTGAGCTTTGGAAAGAGTATGAATTTATCATTGGTATTTCAATCGGGCGATGTCGTCCTAATTAGTGTATTTTTGTTGATGATTGTGATGAGCATTGTTACTTGGAGCGTAATTATCCTGCGCACCATCAAACTGCGTAAGGCCAAGCAGGGCAATGCTGCTGCGAAAAAAATTGTGATGGATGCGTTTACGCTGAATGACGCGGTGCAAAAAGTGAAAGCCGTTGATTCGCCCATCAGCGATTTGACCACCGAATCGGTACGCGCCTATCAAAGCTACCGTCAAAGCGACGCCAAAACGCTGGCGAATGCCTTGCCGCTCAACGAATATCTGGTGACCGCCATCCGCAACAGCATGAGCAAAATTTTGGGCAAATTTGACGACGGCATGACCGTATTGGCTTCGATTGGTGCGACTGCGCCGTTTATCGGCCTGTTTGGTACGGTATGGGGCATTTACCACGCGTTGATTAACATCAGCGAAAG
This sequence comes from Neisseria perflava, assembly GCF_024170405.1. Taxonomy (GTDB): domain Bacteria; phylum Pseudomonadota; class Gammaproteobacteria; order Burkholderiales; family Neisseriaceae; genus Neisseria; species Neisseria perflava_B. The sequence goes on from NZ_JALJYC010000001.1 coordinate 81,536, forward strand.
CGGCCAAATGAGTATTGCCGCCGTTGCCGGCCCGATTGGTGAAGCCTTGGTTTCTACTGCTGCTGGTTTGTTTGTGGCGATTCCTGCGGTTTTGGCTTACAACTTCCTCAATCGTGGCAAGAAAACCCTGTCGCAAGACATGGACGATTTCGCTTATGACCTGCATGTTCGTCTGTTGAACCAAAAGGATTAAGTCATGGCATTTGGTTCGATGAATTCCGGCGATGATGCGCCGATGTCTGAAATCAACGTCACCCCGCTGGTGGACGTGATGCTGGTGTTGTTAATCGTGTTTATGATTACCATGCCCGTATTGACCCATTCCATTCCGCTGGAGCTGCCGACCGCTTCCGAGCAGGCGGCGAAAAAGGATAAACAGCCGAAAGAGCCGCTGCGGTTAACTATTTCTTCTGATGGTAGCTATTACATCGGTGCGGAATCGGCAACCAAGCTGAGTGTTGAAGATGTGGCCGCGCGTTTGAAAGATGCGAAAGCGACCAATGAAGACACCATCGTGGCGATTGCCGCAGATAAAGCGGTGGAATACGATTACGTCAACAAAGCATTGGGCGCGGCACGCGAAGCCGGTATCAGTAAAATCGGTTTTGTCACCGAAACCAAGGCGCAATAAGCGTATCGGTTATTATCCGCAAAGACAAAGGCCGTCTGAAAGCAATAGTTTTCAGACGGCCTTTGATTATTTATGTAAGGATTACAAACCTTGCGCCGCCTGTTGCAGACGGGCGGTAAAGTTTGCCAAATCCACGCCTGCTTGTCGGGCAGCGGTTTCCACCGCTTCTACGCTCATGCCGTGTTGCACCTGATAATAGCCCCATAACAGCGAACTGCGCGTCCCTGTGCGGCAGTAAGCCAAAACGGGGGCTTCGGTTTGCTGTAACAAATCATGGAACGCGGCAACGTCGGCGGCGTTGATGGCCGGTGCGACAACCGGTTGGTGGTGGAAATGGCGGATACCGGTGTTTTCCAGCCAACGGGCGACTTGTCCGGCAGAGGGCTGCCCGGCCTCTTCATCATCGGGGCGGTTGCAGATAACGGTTTGAACGCCCAACGTAGCGGCTTGTCGGGCATCGGCTTCGGTCAGTTGCGGCGAAACGTATAAATTGTCAGTGAGTTTTAAAATAGCCATAAGGATTTCTTTGTTGGGCTAGGGTTTCAGACGGCAGGGTAGGGCAGGCCGTCTGAAAATACAGTGAAATGATTTAAAACCAGTTGGATATGCAGGCAATAATTTATTTTACACAGTTTGCGCGTGGCTTGTTGTATTGCGGGGCATTCGCGCGGTTACTTAATTTCCCGCCAGCCAGCGTTCCAACAACACCTTGTCGCGGATAACCAGCAGGGCGGTGTCTGCTTCGGCGGCTTGCACGGTAATGACGGTTTCGTGCAACACGCCTGCGCGGAAGAAATGCAGACGCGCTTGCGTGCCGATTGCCAGTTGCGCCCACTGCGCGGCAAAGTCGGTGCAGGCATAGCCGTTGAGGGCGATGATTTTATCCTGTGGGCACAAAGCGGCGTTTTCCGCGCTGCTGCCGTTAAACACCTGGCTGAGGGTAATGCTGTCGGCGTTTTGTTTGAAACGTGCGCCGAAATCGCCAACAGGAGCGGTATCGGCAGGTATCTCGTCTGCTACGCCGCCGCCGTGACTGCGCGGCAGCGGCTGCCAGCTCAATTCTATCCCGACGCTTGCCAAATATTCGGCCAGCGGCAAATCATCGGTGCTGTATAAGGCCGTCTGAAAAAAGTCGTGCAAATCCAAGCCGGTAAGGTCTTGGCAGCGTACCTGCCATTGTTTTTCGGGTATGCCTTGACGGGTCGCAATCCAGTCGCGGTAGTGCTGCTGCATGACCTTATCCAGCGACCATGCGCCGCCGCTTTTTTTACGGATAAGCAAATCCAGACAAAGCGCGGCCAATGCGCCTTTCTGATAATAGCTGACGATGGCGTTGGAGCTGTTTTCGTCTTGTTTGTAAAACTTATTCCACGCGCTAAAGCTGGATTCGGCCAGCGTCTGTTTCAGACGGCCTTTGCCCTGCTGCACGCGGGTAATCGTTTGCGCCAGCAGTTTGGCATAGGCCGCAGGTGCAATCGCACCGCTGCGTGCCAAAAACAAATCGTCGTAATAAGAGGTAATGCCTTCAAACGCCCACAGCTGTTCGGTGTAGTTTTCACGGTGCAGGTCATACGGTGCGAACACTTCGGGTTTGATGGATTTGACGTTCCAAGCGTGGAAATATTCGTGGCTGAACAGGCCGAGCAGCTGGGTATAAGCGTCATCCGCGTCTTTCATGCCGTAACGCGGCAGGCTGTTCCGGTCGGCAAGCAGGGCGGTGCTGCTGAGGTGTTCGAGGCCGCCGTAGATGTTGTCGCCGACATGCAGCAAAAACAGGTATTCTGCAAACGGCGCGGGCTGCGGGAACATCGCCAGCTCGGTTTCGCAGATTTTCTGCACATCGGCCAGCAGGCGGGCGCGGTCAAAATCAGCATAAAAACCGCTCAAGGCAATGCGGTGCGGGATACCGGCTGCTTTAAACTCCAGAAATTCAATCTGCCCCAATTCGACCGGACAGTCTATCAAATCAGCATAAGAGGCCGTCTGAAAATGATGTTCCGCTACGCAGGGCAGGGCGGTGGCACACGCCCAGTTTGCAGGAAGCTGTTGCAGCTCGATGTGATGAGGCTCGTTTTCACGCCCGCCGACTTGTAAAAACAGGCAGGCGCCGTCGAAGAAACCGCGTTCGGTACTCAAAAACGAGCCGCGTACGGATAAGTCAAACGCATAAACGGTGTAGCAAATCTGCCACGCTCCGGCTTGGCCTCGGGCTTGCCAACGGCTCTTATCCAGTTGCTCCAGCGCAACGGCTTGTCCGTCGCAAAACGCCTGAATCTGCATAATATGGCGCGAGAAATCCCGAATCAGATAGCTGCCCGGCACCCAGTCAGGCAGGCGCAAATCAATAGGCAAATGATTGTTTTGCATGAAACTTAATGTAATTTTCCATTGATGGCTGCATAATTCAGGTTGGATTTTATAATTAATCATATTTATCACTCATTTTGTTAAATTTTATTAGTATGTTTGCTCGGAAATAAAATATTTAATTTACATCAACAAGACATCTGAAAAAGGGGACTTGAAAAATACATACGGGTAAAATACGCATTCCGTTAAATCAATATAATGATTTTGATGGATTTTTAAATTATTTGGTGCATGGCTGTACGATTTTGAGGAGTGTAATATTGCTTGGCTCATCGTTGTATGTATGTTAAATTTAGAAAAATTTAAACTTCGCCTTAGCTGTTTTCTATGAAAACGCGGGTCGGAGAAATAAAAATCTCATTCCCATAATTTATGGAGACTCTAATGGACACACAAACTTACAACTACAAGGTGGTGCGCCAGTTTGCCATCATGACTGTAGTTTGGGGCATCGTGGGTATGCTGGTCGGCGTGATTGTTGCCGCCCAATTATACCTGCCGGCGCTCAATTTATCCGAAATCGGCCCTTGGCTGCACTTCGGCCGTCTGCGTCCGCTGCATACCAATGCGGTGATTTTCGCATTCGGCGGTTGCGGTTTGTTCGCCACTTCTTATTATGTGGTGCAACGTACCTGTAATGCGCGTCTGTTCGGCGGCTGGCTGCCTGCTTTTACCTTCTGGGGTTGGCAGTTAGTCATCGTTGCAGCTGCCATTAGTTTACCCTTAGGTTATACCCAAGGTAAAGAATACGCCGAATTGGAATGGCCGATTGATATCCTGATTACTTTGGTATGGGTTGCCTATGCCATCGTGTTCTTCGGTACTATTGCCAAACGTAAAGTCAAACACATCTATGTGGCCAACTGGTTCTACGGTGCGTTTATCTTGGCGGTTGCCCTGCTGCACATTGTCAACAACATCAGTATCCCTGCTGGTATGATGAAATCATATCCTGTATATGCCGGTGCGATTGATGCCATGGTGCAATGGTGGTACGGCCACAATGCTGTGGGTTTCTTCTTGACTGCGGGCTTCTTGGGCATGATGTACTACTTTGTGCCGAAGCAAGCAGGCCGTCCGGTTTATTCTTACCGCTTGTCTGTGGTTCACTTTTGGGCGTTGATTTTTACCTACATGTGGGCAGGCCCTCACCACTTGCACTACACCGCCCTGCCTGACTGGACCCAATCTTTGGGTATGATTCTGTCGCTGATTCTGTTTGCACCGTCTTGGGGTGGTATGATTAACGGCATCATGACCCTTTCCGGCGCGTGGGACAAACTGCGTACTGACCCGATTTTGAAATTCTTGATTGTGTCATTGTCTTTCTACGGTATGTCCACCTTCGAAGGCCCGATGATGTCCATCAAAACCGTCAACTCCCTGAGCCACTACACCGACTGGACTGTTGCGCACGTGCATGCCGGTGCTTTGGGTTGGGTGGGTTTCGTTACCATCGGTTCGATTTACTATCTGATTCCGCGTCTGTTCGGCCGCAAAGAAATGTACAGCGTGAAGCTGATTGAAGCGCATTTCTGGATTGCCACCATCGGCGTGGTGCTGTATATCGCCGCCATGTGGATTGCCGGTGTGATGCAGGGTTTGATGTGGGGTTCGCTGAACGACGACGGTACGCTGACCTATTCTTTCGTAGAGTCTGTAAAACGTACTATGCCTTACTATCTGATTCGTGTAGTCGGCGGTCTGTTGTACTTAAGCGGTATGGTCATCATGGCCTACAACGTTTACCGTACTGCGGTTAGCGGTAAAGCTGTGAATGCTGAGATTCCTGCGGTTTCTCAAGCACAACACCACTAAAAGTATAAGAAAGATAGGCTACCAAAATGAAACTACAACAACTAGCTGAAGAAAAAGTCGGCTTCCTGATTGTCTTTACTCTGCTTGTCATCAGTGTCGGTTTGCTGATTGAGGTGGTGCCGCTTTTCTTCTCGAAAGCAACCACTCAGCCGGCTCCCGGTGTGAAGCCTTACAATGCGCTGCAGATTGCCGGTCGCGATGTGTATGTGCGCGAAGGTTGTTACAACTGCCACTCGCAGATGATTCGTCCGTTCCGTGCGGAGACCGAGCGTTACGGCCATTACTCCGTTGCCGGTGAGTCTGTCTATGACCATCCGTTCCAATGGGGTTCCAAACGTACCGGTCCGGACTTGGCGCGTGTCGGCGGCCGCTACTCGGACGAGTGGCACCGTATCCACTTGAACAATCCGCGTGACGTGGTACCGGAGTCCAATATGCCTGCCTTCCCTTGGTTGGCGCGTAATAAGGTAGACGCCGATACTACCGTAACCCATATGAAAGCATTGCGCGCCGTAGGTACGCCTTACAGCGATGAAGATTTGGCCAAAGCGCCGGAAGAGTTGAAAAACAAATCCGAGTTGGACGCCGTTGTCGCTTATCTGCAAGGTTTGGGCTTGGCATTGAAAAACGTAAGGTAACAGCATGGGCATTAACTGGGTACGCACGCTTTTTACGCTATGGATTTTCATCAGCTTCGTTTTGGTTATCTATATTGTGTTTAATCGGCGCAATAAGGGAAACTATGATGAAGCAGCCAGCAGCATTTTCGATGACGATGAAAATTCTCTTGATAATAAAAACGGGCAATAACCGGTTAATCCGTGCCAACGGAGCAAAATAATGAACACAACTTCCCAATTTACCAGTAATTTCTGGAATATATACATTGCTGCCATTGTCGTGCTCAGCTTTATCGGTTTGGCTTGGCTGCTGTTTTCTCAAAACGTAGTGAAGCAGAAGAAAGGCGAAGAGGTTAAAACCACAGGCCATGAGTGGGACGGTATTGCCGAATACAACAACCCGCTGCCGCGTTGGTGGTTTTGGCTGTATGTTCTGACTTGGATTTTCGGTGCGGTGTATATCGTACTGTTCCCGGGTCTGGGCGACTTTAAAGGCCTGTTGGGTTGGACCAGTCACAACCAATACGAAAAAGAAGTGGCAAAAGCGGAAGAGCAATACAAACCGCTGTATGCCAAATTCGCCAATATGCCGATTGAGCAGGTAGCCAAAGACCCTCAAGCGCAGCAAATCGGTAAAAACATGTTTGACACCTACTGTATCCAATGCCACGGCTCGGATGCGAAGGGTTCCAAAGGTTTCCCGAACCTGACCGACCACGACTGGTTGTGGGGCGGTACGCCTGAAAAAATCCAAGAAACCATCCAAAACGGCCGTACCGGTGTGATGGCTGCTTGGGGGCCTGCTTTGGGTGAAGAGCGCGTGAAAGATGTGGCTAACTATGTGATGTCTCTGTCTAAACCGAAAGGCCAATACGACGAAGACCGTGCCGCTCGCGGTGATGTCTTGTTCCACGGCGGCCCGGCCAACTGCTTTACCTGCCACGGTGACAAAGGCCAAGGTATCCAAGGTTTAGGCCCGAATCTGACCGACAGCACTTGGCTGTGGGGCGGTACGCAAAAAGCAATTATTGAGACCATCACCAACGGCCGTCACAGCCAAATGCCGGCATGGGGCAATTTCTTGGATAAAGACAAATTGCACATCATGACTGCTTATGTATGGGGTTTGTCCAACAAAGACGGTAAAGCACCGGCCAAACCTGTTGAAGCTGCTCCCGCTGCTGCTTCTGCTGCTCCGGTACAAGCGTCTGCTGCTTCTGCTCCGGCTGCGGCTCAAGCATCGCAACCGGCTGTTCCGGCTGCCGATGTGTCTGATGTTGTATTTAATGCTAATGACGGCAAACCGCTGGGCACATTCTATTTTGCCACCGGCAAAAGCGAAGTTCCGGCTAATGCGGCTACCGTGTTGACCGACATCGTTAAAGCGGGCAAAGAAGGCAAACGCTTGGTGATTAGCGGTTATACCGACAGCACCGGCAATGCTGCAGCCAATGCCGAATTGTCTAAAAAACGCGCGCAAGCGGTGCAGGCTTTCTTGGAAGCGCAAGGTGTGAAAGTGGAAAACATCGAACTGCGCAAACCTGAAAACACCACTGCCGCGCAAGGCAATGATGCGGCAGGTCGTCGCGTAGAGGTAAAAGTAGAAGGCTAAATCTTTCTATCCGATAAAAATCCCTTACTCTAAAGTTGTTTAGGGTAAGGGATTTTTGTTTTCAGACGGCCTTGATTTTGCCGAAGGCAGGCCGTCTGAAAATCGGTTATAATCCGTAGTCTTTTGATTTTTCAGCCATACGCGGTTCGCAACCCTCCCGCGATAACAAAACTAGGATTCTACAATGCAAAACGAACAAGCCTTGGTCATCTTTTCCGGCGGCCAAGATTCTACCACCTGCCTGTTGCAGGCCATCGAAACCTATGGCCGTGACAATGTTCAGGCCATCACTTTCCACTACGGTCAACGCCACCATATCGAATTGGAACGTGCGCGCTGGATTGCGCAGGATTTGGGTATCAAGCAGACGGTGCTCGATTTGAGCCTGATGCAGCAGATTACCCATAACGCTCTGATGAGCGACGGTGCGCAAATTCAGACGGCTGACAACGGCCTGCCCAATACCTTTGTGGACGGTCGTAACGCGCTGTTTTTGCTGTATGCCGCGATTTACGCCAAAGGGCAGGACATCCGGCATATCATCGTCGGTGTATGCGAAACCGACTTTTCCGGCTATCCCGACTGCCGCGACGTATTCGTCAAATCCATGAATGTCACCCTCAATCTGGCGATGGACTACGCTTTCCAAATCCATACGCCGCTGATGTATCTGACCAAAGCGCAAACTTGGCAGCTGGCCGATAAATTGGGGCGCTTGGATTATGTGCGCGAACACACCCACACCTGTTACAACGGCGTGGCCGGCGGGTGCGGCGAATGTCCGAGCTGCATCTTGCGCGAACGCGGTTTGGCGGAATATTTGGCGCAGAAAGAGGCCGTCTGAACATGAAAATCACCAAAATCTTTTCTTTTGATTCTTCGCATATGCTCGACGGGCATGACGGCAAATGCCAAAACCTGCACGGCCACACCTACAAGTTGGAAATTACCGTTTCAGACGGCCTGACTCAAGGTGGCGCCAAAGACGGCATGGTCATGGATTTCACCGATTTGAAAGCCGTGGTCAAACGCGAGATTACCGACCCCTTTGACCATGCTTTCATCTATCACGGCCAAAACGAGCGCGAAAGCCAAATTGCCGCGCTGCTGGAAGGCTGGAACATGAAAACCCTGCGCCTCGACTGCCGCACTACCGCTGAAAACATGAGCATGGTGATGTATGGCCGTCTGAAAAACGCCGGTATCAAAGTATGCAGCGTGAAACTGTGGGAAACGCCGACTTCCTGCGCCGAATATGAGGGAGAGGACGCATGAGTTGGATGGCAACCGTATTGGTGCTGCTGGTAGCGGCGGAGCATTTTTACATCGCCTATTTGGAGATGACGCAGATTCCGAGCGCAAAAGCGGCCGAACTGTTCGGCATGAGCGAAGAATTTATGGCGCAGAAAAAAGTACAGGTCATGTTCAGCAATCAGGGGCTGTATAACGGCTTTCTCGCCATCGGCTTGCTCTGGGCGCAGTTTGCCGCGCCGGATAATGCGCGCTACGGCGCGTTGATGTTGGTACTCGGTTTTGTCATTGCCGCCGCCGTATGGGGCACGATTTCCAGTGGCAATAAAGGCATTGTATGGAAACAGGGCTTGTCCGCATGCTTGGCCATGTTTGCAGTATGGAGCGCGTCATGACCGAAATCCGACCTGCCGATCCGCAATACCGCTTGGTGGAAATGTTTGAAAGTTTGCAGGGCGAAGGCTACAACACCGGTATGCCTGCCGTGTTTATCCGTTTGGGTAAATGCAATCTGGCGTGCAGTTGGTGCGACACCGATTACCTGACATTTGAGATGGTCAGCCTGAGTGAAATTTTAGGCCGTCTGAAAAACTACACCGCCCGCAACATCATCATTACCGGCGGCGAACCCACCATCCAGCCGCATTTGGACATTTTGCTGGATACGCTCAAAGCGAAAGGCTACCGCCTGTGCATGGAAACCAACGGCCTCAATCCCGCGCCGCCGCAGATTGATTTTGTCGCCACCAGCCCGAAAGCCTGCTATGCCGCCAAATATAACAAGCAGTGTATTGCCGAGGCAGACGAAGTACGCATTGTGGCCGACGGCGATGTGTTGGATTTTGCCGCTGCGATGGCGCAGAAAATCCGCGCCAAGCATTACTACCTGTCGCCGTGCGAGCAAGAGGGAGTGATGAATATCTACGATACCATCCGCCAAATCGGTCTGCTCAACAGCAGCCCGGATGCCAGCGAGCATTGGCAGTTGAGCGTGCAGACGCATAAATGGGCGGGGATTGAATAGTTTTTGCAGCATCCGCTCTGCGGGCGTTATCGCCAATAAACGTTGAAAGGATGATTAGGCCGTCTGAAACCGTATGTTATTTTTTGCGGTTTCAGACGGCCTTTTTGCGTTTAAAAGCGATAAAAAACGGCTTTTTAAGAACGGTTCGTAAAATTTTAATAATTAAAATATTAATGCAAAACATTTATCTAGGCGATAGGCAGGGGAAGGGTACTGCAAAAATGGCTTGACTAATTACAGCGTATTACGTAAAGTAAGCGACAGATTTTGTTAATTGGTAAAACCAATTTTCAAAATGGTTAAGGTAAAACTGAATCATACAGTTGCCTTCCGTGATGTTTCAGACGGCCTTTCCGCTGCGGACATGCCGTTTACTATGTATCAAGAGGACAAGTTTCATGGCTTTATTTCTCAGTATCTTTCCCATCGTTTTGCTGATTTGGCTGATGGTGAAGAAAAACAGTATGCCTTCCTATGTCGCGCTGCCGCTGATTGCCGTGTTGATTTATGTGATTAAAATCGCTTATTTCAACGACGATTTTATGCTGCTCAACGCCACGGCCGCTTCGGGTCTGGTGTCAACGCTGACGCCGATTACCGTGATTTTCGGTGCGATTATGTTTAACCGCATGATGGAAACCACCGGCTGTATTGATGTAATTCAAAAATGGCTGGCAAACATCAGCCCGAATCCCGTGGCGCAACTGATGATTATCGGTTGGGCGTTTGCCTTTATGATTGAGGGCGCTTCCGGCTTCGGTACGCCTGCCGCGATTGCCGCGCCGATTCTGATGAGCTTGGGTTTCAATCCCTTGAAAGTGGCGGTTTTTACGCTGGTGATGAACTCCGTGCCGGTGTCGTTTGGCGCGGTAGGTACGCCGACTTGGTTCGGTTTCGCCCCGTTGGATTTGAGCCATGAAAGCATTATGGAAATCGGTCGCCAAACCGGTATCATGCATTTCTTCGCCGGTTTCATCGTTCCCGTCATCGGCTTGAGCTTTATCGTGCCGTGGGCGCAAATCAAGAAAAACATCGGCTTTGTCTATATCAGCATTTTGTCGTGTACCATTCCTTATGTGGCGCTGGCGATGGTCAACGAAGAGTTTCCATCGCTGGTAGCCGGTGCCATCGGTTTGACCATTTCCGTGTTTGCCGCCAACCAAGGCTGGGGCTTGAGCAAAGAGTATGCTAAAGATCCGAATGCCGAGAAAGTGCCGTTTATCCAAGCCGCCAAAGCCTTGGCGCCCTTGGGTATGCTGATTGGCATGTTGGTGGTGACCCGTATCAAACAGCTCGGCCTGAAAGGTCTGCTTACCAGCGCCGAGCCGTGGTTCAGCTTCTCGCTGCCGGGTTTGAGCGACATTACCGTGACCCAATCGCTGACGATTGTTTTCGCCAATATTTTTGGCACGGATGTGGCCGAGAAATACCAAACCCTGTATGTACCCGCTTGGATTCCGTTTGTGTTTACCGTGTGGATCTGCATTGCGCTGTACAAAACCAAATTTGATGATGTCTGGAAATTCTACGTTGGCACGTTCAATCAAACCAAAAAACCGCTGCTGGCCTTGATGGGCGCGCTGATTATGGTGAAACTGATGATGGTCGGCGGCGACAATTCGATGGTGAAAATTATCGGTAAGGAATTTGCGGCCATGGCAGGCGAACATTGGATTTACTTCTCGCCGTATTTGGGTGCCATCGGCGCATTCTTCTCAGGCTCGAATACCGTATCCAACCTGACCTTCGGCCCGATTCAGCAGCAAATCGCTGTGGACACCGGCTTATCCGTTACCCTGATTCTGGCTTTGCAGTCGGTCGGCGGCGCGATGGGCAATATGGTGTGTATCAACAACATCATCGCCGTATGCTCCGTATTGGGGGTGGATAAGGCAGAAGGCGCGATTATCAAGAAAACCGCAATTCCGATGTTTATCTACGGCATTATTGCGGTGGTGATTGCGATGATATTCTTTATGTAACGGATGAAGTAGTCATAAAGGCCGTCTGAAAATTGAATTTCAGACAGCCTTTATTGTGGTTGCGCAGAAACATCAGGTGGCTGAGCGTAGCCGAAGCTTTGCTTGCAGCCTCGATGGTTGGTGAGCTTCGCCGAACTGCTACACTCAGCCACCTATATAGTCAAATCCGTTAAGAAGCAAACTAAAAACCTTGTAGATTGGGCAACAAGTTGCCCAATCTACACATTGGTTTGGTTTTTAGATAATTTGACTATATGCAGAATCGGTTTCTTAGCGATATGTTGATAACATTTCCCCAATACCGCCGCACAACCAAAATGCCGTCTGAAAAATCATTTTTTCAGACGGCATTTCATTTAAACCTAAACAGATTGTTCAGCTGAACACCTTATTTCACAATCTGATCCAATTCGCCTTTGGCATAACGCTGCGCCATTTTTTCCAGCGAAACCGGTTTGATTTTATCTGCTTGGCCTTCGCAGCCGAACGCCAAATAGCGGTCGAGACAGATTTGTTTCATCGCTTCCACGGTTTTGCCCAAGTATTTGCGCGGGTCGAATTCAGACGGGTTTTCCGCCATAAAGCGGCGGATGGCGCCGGTTGAGGCCAAACGCAGGTCGGTGTCGATGTTGACTTTGCGCACGCCGTATTTGATGCCCTCGACGATTTCTTCCACCGGCACGCCGTAGGTTTCGCCGATGTTGCCGCCGTATTCGTTAATCACTTTCAGCCATTCCTGCGGTACGGAGCTGGAGCCGTGCATGACGATATGGGTGTTGGGCAAGGCTTCGTGGATTTCTTTAATGCGGTCGATACGCAATACTTCGCCTGTGGGCGGACGGGTGAATTTGTATGCACCGTGGGACGTACCCACCGCAATCGCCAAAGCGTCCACGCCGGTATCTTTCACAAAGCGCACCGCGTCTTCCACGCTGGTGAGCATTTGGTCGTGGGAAAGTTTGCCTACCGCGCCCACGCCGTCTTCTTCGCCCGCTTCGCCGGTTTCCAAATTGCCCAATACGCCGATTTCGCCTTCAACCGATACGCCGCAGGCATGGGAAAAATTGACCACGGTGCGGGTGGCGTTAACATTGTATTCATAGCTGGACGGGGTTTTGCCGTTTTCCAGCAGCGAGCCGTCCATCATCACAGACGAAAAGCCCAATTGAATCGAGCGTTGGCACACATCAGGCGACGCGCCGTGGTCTTGGTGCATGACCACCGGAATATGCGGAAACTCTTCCACCGCCGCCAAAATCAGATGGCGCAAAAAGGGCGCACCGGCATATTTGCGTGCGCCCGCGCTGGCCTGCACAATCACCGGCGCATTCACCTGATTGGCCGCTTTCATAATGGCGCGCATTTGTTCGAGATTATTCACATTAAACGCGGGCAGACCGTAGCTGTTTTCCGCCGCATGGTCGAGTAATTGGCGCATGGATACAAGTGCCATATAAATATCTCCTAAAATGATTATTGATGGGGTTTCCGCCCTGATTATAATATTTTCCGCCGAAAAAGACTACAATACGCTACATTGGTTTCATATATTAATAACCGCGCAACGAAACGGTTTGATACAGGTTAAAAAGCCCCATCGGATTTGCAAGGCGGGCAATATCGAAGATAATCTTATCTGCTTGAGGCCGTCTGAAATTTATTTATGACTTGTAAGGAATCCCATCATGCCGCGCATTACCGTTCCCCTGCCCGAAACGATTTTATTCAGCACGGATTTGACCGTGCAGGTTGGTGATTTGAATTATGGCAACCATTTGAGCAACGACGCCGTTTTGCGCCTGTGTCACGAAGCGCGTATGCGCTGGCTGCATACGCTCGGCTGGAGCGAACTTAATGCGGGCGGTGCTGGGCTGATTATGGCGGACGCGGCGGTACAGTATCTGGCGCAGGCGCATTATGCCGACGCTTTGCGTATCGACATGGGTGCGGCCGACATCGGCAGAGGCGGCTTTGCCCTGCTGTACCATATCGTGCGCCGGCAGGACGGCAAAAGTTTGGCGCGGGTGCAGACGGGCATGGTGTGTTTTGATTACGCCGCGCAGAAAGTATGCCGTTTGCCGCAGGCTTTGCAGACTGCGTTGCAGGCCGTTTGAAAATAACGGCAGGATGGTTTTTAATCCGCCATTTGTACTAAAAAGAGTTAAATACATGCAGTTATCCGAATTTACCGACACTCAAGCGGCGTATCTTTTGACCTTGCAGCAGCAGGGCAAATCGGCGCATACCGTGGCGGCGTATCAGCGCGATTTGAACCAATTAAACCAAATCCTCAATGCGCGTGTCATGCCGTCTGAAAACGGCGAAATGCCCGAATTGGCACGCGTCCACTTTATCGCCGCCTTGAAAAAACTCTCGCAGCAAGGGCTGAGCGAACGCAGTTTGGCGCGTAAATTGTCGGTGTGGCGGCAATATTGCGGCTGGCTGCTGCGGCAGGGAAAATTGAGCGCCGACCCCGTGCACAACCTGAAAGCGCCCAAAGCGCCGGAATACCTGCCTAAAGCCTTGCAGCAAGAGCCGCTCAACCATATGCTCGACCAAGGCAGCGACGACGAACCTTTAGCCTTGCGCGATTACGCCGTCAGCGAGCTGCTGTACGGCAGCGGCCTGCGACTGAGCGAAGTGTGCGCCCTGAATTTGGATGATGTGTTGCTCGATGAAGGCTGGGTAACGGTCAGGGGCAAGGGCGGCAAGCAGCGGCAAGTGCCCCTGGTGAGGAAAAGCATAGAAGCCATCCGCGCCTATCTGCCGCACCGCGCCGCCGCAGCGGACGAAACCGCGCTGTTTACCGGACAGACCGGCAAACGCCTCGGCGCGCGCCAAATCCAAAAACGCCTGCAACATTGGGCGGATTTGCACGGCAGCGGCCAGCATATCTCGCCGCACATGCTGCGCCACAGCTACGCCACCCACCTCTTGCAAGCCTCGCGTAACATCCGCGCCGTGCAGGAGTTGCTGGGACACAGCAACCTTGCCACCACGCAGATTTACACCAAGCTGGACTTCGACCATGTGGCACGGGTGTATGACGAAGCCCATCCGAGGGCGAAACGGCAGAAGTGAATAGGGCAAGGCCGTCTGAAATTTCAGACGGCCTTGCTTTTTTATTTATATGGTATTAAATTATTCCTTTTAAAATAATGATAAAGGGGATAGTAAGATGAGTATCACCGAAATGATGGTGGCGGGCATTCTTAACGGCTTGAAAACCGTTTGGTGGATGATCCCGATTATTCTGCTGTTGGCCTTTTTGAAGCGGCCGACGGTAAAGGGATGGATGGGCGAACAGGCGGTGAAAAACGGATTGGATAACATGCTGGATGAGGCGATTTATCAGCCTTTCCATGATTTGATTATTCCCTATCGCCATCAGACAACCCAAATCGACCACCTGTATCTTTCTCCTTACGGCATTTTTGTGGTGGAAACCAAAAACTATACCGGCTGGATTTACGGCAGTGAAAAGCAAGCCAGATGGACGCAGGTGGTTTACCATAAAAAATCCAGTTTTCAGAACCCTTTGCGGCAAAACTATGCCCATATCAAAGCATTGGCATTATTATTGGGTGTATCCGAGTCCTGTTTTCATTCGGTTGTGGTTTTTGTTGGCGATTGCGAATTCAAAACAGACATGCCGCCGCAAGTCGGCCGTCTGAAACAAGCTGGAAGATATATCGGCAGTTTTCAGGAGAAAATTTTAAATCCGAATGAAATACAAAGAATGACAAATATTTTATCGCAAGCGCAATATCAGGCGGATAGGGGAAAACGTCAGGCGCACAAACAAATGTTACAGCAACGCCGATAATGAAAAGGCCGTCTGAAAATTAGTTTTCAGACGGCCTTATTCGTTTTAATCAAAGATTATTTCCCAACCGGGCTGCAATCCTGCACCAGCAGATTATCCACAATCCCTTCTTCGCCCATGCCTTCGAGCTGCTCGTGGCGCACGAGGAAGCCGTTGCTTTCCTTATAGAAATCGGTTTCAAACTCGTTGCCAATGGTCCAAGTCTGCTCGCCGTTGCTGAAGGCGCTCAAGTCTTCGTCGCTCAATTCGGGGCTGTAAGGCGCGGTAAAGGTTGCGCCTTTGAATTTGACTTGTGCCGACGGGCCGGCTTTGCTGGCGTAGTAGCGCACTTCGATTTTGCCGCCTTCGGCGCAGGTGTAAGCCTGCCATTTGGCTTGGTTCAAATCCGCCAGTTTGCCGCCGAGGTTGGCGGGGGCGGCGGATGAGGCGGCTGCGTCGGAAGCGGCGGTGTCAGAAGCCGCCGAAGCGTTTAAGTTGGCGGGCAGGGTATCGGAGGCGGCCGACGCGGTTTGTGCGGCGGGGGCGGAAGCGGGCGCAGAAGCGGCCGGTTCGGTTTTGTCTTGTCCGCAGGCGGCCAAAAGCAGCGCCACGGAGAGGGGGAACATCAGTTTTGTCAATGACATACAGACACTTTGTGTTGAAACGGAATAACGGGCAGTGTAGCACGAAGCGGTTATGAGGTAAAAGGGCGCAGGCCGTCTGAAACGCGGGCGGCCTTTTTCAGACAGTCTTCAGACGGCCTTTTGTCGCCAAATCGGGCAGCACGGGGAATTTGTCCACAGAGCCAAGCCAATCTTGCTATAATTGCCCATCGCATGACCGCATATAACAAAGAACAGATTATGAGCCACACCCCATTACTGGATGTCACCGATACCCCGCAGGCATTGCGCCGCCTGGATAAAGACCAACTACCGCAGCTGGCGGCCGAGTTGCGCGGATTTCTGTTGGAATCGGTCGGGCAAACCGGCGGCCATTTCGCCAGCAACCTCGGCGCGGTCGAGCTGACAGTGGCGCTGCATTATGTGTACCACACGCCCGAAGACAAGCTGGTGTGGGATGTCGGCCATCAAAGCTATCCGCACAAAATCCTTACCGGCCGCAAAAACCGTATGCACACCATGCGTCAATATGGCGGTTTGGCCGGTTTTCCCAAGCGCAGCGAATCCGAATACGACGCTTTCGGTGTGGGGCATTCTTCTACCTCCATCGGCGCGGCTTTGGGCATGGCGGTGGCGGATAAATTGTTGGACAACGGCCACCGCAGCGTGGCGATTATCGGCGACGGCGCGATGACAGCAGGGCAGGCGTTTGAAGCGCTCAACTGCGCCGGTGATACTGATGTGGATTTGCTGGTGATTCTCAACGACAACGAAATGTCGATTTCCCCCAATGTCGGTGCGTTGCCTAAATATTTGGCGAGCAACGCCGTGCGTGAAATGCGTGGCGTGTTGAGCACCATCAAGGCGCAAACGGGCAAGGTATTGGACAAATTGCCCGGCGCGATGGAGATTGCACAAAAAGTCGAGCATAAAATCAAGAGTTTGGCTAATGAAGCCGATCATGTGAAGCAGTCACTGTCGCTGTTTGAAAACTTCGGTTTCGGTTACACGGGCCCGGTGGACGGGCATGATGTCGAAGAATTGGTCGATGTGTTAACCGAATTGCGCGGCAAAAAAGGGCCGCAGCTCTTGCATGTGATTACCAAAAAAGGCAATGGCTACAAGCTGGCAGAAAACGATCCGGTCAAATACCACGCCGTGTCCAAGCTGCCGAATCAAGACGGCAGCGCCGCCAATGCGCCGGAAACCCCCGCAGCGCCCAAGCCGACCTATACCCAGATTTTCGGGCAATGGTTGTGCGATCAGGCCGCCGCCGATACGCGGCTGGTGGCGATTACCCCCGCCATGCGCGAGGGCAGCGGGCTGGTGGAATTTGAACAAAAGTTTCCCGAGCGCTATTTTGATGTCGGCATTGCCGAGCAGCACGCCGTAACCTTTGCCGGCGGCTTGGCCTGCGAAGGTTTGAAACCGGTGGTGGCGATTTATTCCACTTTCCTGCAACGCGCCTACGACCAGCTGGTGCACGATGTCGCGCTGCAAAACCTGCCGGTATTGTTTGCCGTTGACCGCGCCGGTATTGTCGGCGCAGACGGCCCGACCCACGCCGGTTTGTATGATTTGAGCTTTTTGCGCTGCATTCCGAATATGGTGATTGCCGCGCCGAGCGACGAAAGCGAATGCCGCTTACTGCTCTCTACCTGTTACCGGCTCGACGCGCCGACCGTGGTGCGTTATCCGCGCGGTACGGGTTGCGGCGCGGCGGTTTCAGACGGCCTCGAAACGGTGGCCGTCGGCAAAGGCATTTTGCGCCGCCAAGGAGAAAAAATCGCGCTGATGGCGTTCGGCAGCATGGTGCAGCCCGCATTGCAGGCCGCCGAAGCCTTGAATGCCAGCGTTGCCGATATGCGCTTTGTCAAACCGCTGGATGAAGATTTGATTCTCGAATTGGCGCAGTCGCATGATTATTTGGTGACCGCCGAAGAAAACGCCGGGCAGGGCGGCGCGGGCAGCGCGGTGTTGGAAGTATTGACCAAACACAATATCTGCAAGCCCGTATTGGTCTTGGGCGTGGCCGATACAGTGACCGAACACGGTGCGCCGGAAAAATTGTTGGACGATTTGGGCTTGAGCGCCGGGGCGCTGCGGCAGCGGATTCAAGATTGGGTGGCGCGGTTTTAAGCGGTTTGAATCCGTATGCGCTTGCGCCCGTATCAAGGCCGTCTGAAAAAGGTTTATCTTTTCAACCTTTTCAGACGGCTTTTTTGGTATGATAGTGAAAACATGCCGCAGGGTAACGCGCCCGGTTGTCTGCGGTCAAACCATAAAAGTACGCTTCCCAATAATAACAACGCCGCTCAAGCCAAAAAGGAACGACCCATGATCAGCATTTTCGATATTTTCAAAATCGGTATCGGCCCGTCCAGCTCGCATACCGTCGGCCCGATGAAAGCCGCCGCTGCCTTTGCCGACCAGCTTGCCGCCGAAAACCTCAGCAATCAAACCGCCCGCATTGTTGCCGAAACCTACGGCTCGCTCGCGCTGACGGGCATCGGACACGGCACGTTTGACGCGATTTTGCTCGGTTTGGAAGGCAGCCTGCCGCACGATATTCCCTTGGCCGACATCCCGCAGCGTCTGGCGCGTATCCGCAACGACCATAAGCTGTATCTCAATGGCCGCGAAATGGTGTTCAACACCGAGCAGGATTTGCTGGTGTTGGGCGACAAAGTGTTGCCCAAACACCCCAACGGCCTGCGTTTCTTTGCCTACGATTCAGACGGCAATATACTGAAAGAACAAGTTTATTATTCGGTGGGCGGCGGTTTTATCGTGACCGACGAAGCCTTCGGGCAGGAAAACGAAACCAGCGCCGAAGTGCCGTATCCCTACAACAGCTGCGCTGAATTACTGGCGCAATGCCGTCTGAACCAGATGAGCATTTCCGAAGTGGTGCTGGCCAATGAAGCCGTGCTGGGCGCGTGCAGCGAAGAAGAAGTGCGTCGCCGTGTGGCGCAGGTGGCCGAGACTATGGGAGGCTGTATCCGTCGCGGTTTGGGCGCCGACGGCGAGCTGCCGGGCGGCCTGCATGTGCGCCGCCGCGCGCCGCAGCTGGCGGCCAAACTCAAAGCCCTGCGCGAAACCGAAATGGTCAATACCCAATTATGGCCGATGGTGTATGCAATGGCGGTTAACGAAGAAAACGCCGTCGGCGGCCGCGTGGTGACCGCCCCGACCAATGGCGCGGCGGGGATTATCCCCTCGGTGTTGCACTATTTCCGCAAATTCAATCCCCACGCTACCCAAGCGCGGGTGGAAAATTTCCTGCTTACCGCAGGCGCCATCGGCATTCTGTATAAAACCAACGCCTCGATTTCCGGCGCCGATGTCGGCTGCCAAGGCGAAGTCGGCGTGGCCTGCTCGATGGCGGCAGGGGGCTACGCAGAGGTCATCGGCGGCACGCCCAAGCAGGTGGAAAACGCCGCCGAAATGGCGATGGAACACCACCTCGGCCTGACCTGCGACCCCGTCGGCGGTCTGGTGCAGATTCCCTGTATCGAGCGCAACGGCATTGCCGCCGAAAAAGCCCTCAAGCTGGCAACCTTGGCGCTGCTGGAAGACGGCACGGACAAAAAAGTCTCGCTCGATGCCGTTATCCAAACCATGCTGGAAACCGGCCGCGACATGAAAGCCACCTACAAAGAAACCTCGCTGGCAGGGCTGGCGGTGACTTGGCAGAAAAAACCGGTGCCGGTATCGGTAAGGGTGGTGGAATGCTGATGGTTGCCTGATAAAGATAAAAAAGGCCGTCTGAAAAACGTGAAGTTTTCAGACGGCCTTTTTTATTCGGCGGTGTAATGAAAGCGCAAGGCAATCAGCCAAATGCCGCTTTCATCGGCGCGATAGACAATGCGGTGTTCCTGATTGATACGGCGGCTGTAATAGCCCGCCAAGCTGTGGCGCAGCGGCTCGGGTTTGCCGATACCGTCAAACGGATTGCACTGCATATCTTTAATCAGCGTGTTAATCCGTTTCAAAACAGCTTTATCGGTTTGCAGCCAATATTGGTAATCCGCCCAAGCATCATCGGTAAAGTGCAGTATCATTCGACCAATTCCCGCACGGCGGCACGACCCGCTCCCACATCGGCAATGCCTTTGGCCAAACGTGCGGCCATGACGGGATTGGACAACAGATAAGCAGTTTCCATCAGGGCATTGTATTCATTGATATCGAGCAAGACGGCGGCAGACGCGCCGCTGCGGGTAATCAGCACCGGCTCGGCATTGTCGGCCACGCGGTCGAGTGTGGCGGCGAGATTTTTGCGGAAATCAGAGGTGTGTAGGGCGTACATGGTTATTCCTTTCTTGTACGGGATAATGTACAAAATAGGGTATTTTTTGTCAAGGCCGTCTGAAAATTTTGGCTTGTGATACTAAAGTTTTCAGACGGCATTTTTGTTACCGTTTCAGCGCCAACGTCAATACCCCCGCCGTGACCAGTCCCAAGCCTATCCATTCCTGCGCGCTAGGGCGTTCGTCCAAAAATATTACTGCCATCAGCGCCACCAAGACTAAGCTAAATTTGTCCACAGGGGCGACTTGCGAGGCGTTGCCCAGTTGCAGCGCTTTGAAATAGGCCAGCCAAGACGCGCCGGTGGCGAGGCCGGATAGGATAAGGAATGTCCAGTTGCGGCCGCTGAAACTGCCTACGCCCTGCCATTTGCCGGTGTAGGTCAGAAACAAGACCAGCGCGGCGAGGATGACGAGCGTGCGGATAAAGGTGGCAAAATCGGAATCAATGCCCGGCAAGCCCATTTTGGCAAAAATGGCGGTGAGGGCAGCGAAAAAGGCGGAGGCAATCGCCCAAATCAGCCAGGGTTGGGAAGTAGTCATATCGGTTCTCCTAATGGAAAGTAAAGTGGTTGAAACGGTCAAACGGCTTGTCGGCGCGTTGTCGGCATCCGCGAATGCATGTCGGGCGGCAAGGCGTTTTGCGTAAGTACTACATTAGGCTACATTTTATTTTTCAGACGGCCTGAAAGTTGAAAAATTCATCGGATTTTGCTGCGATTTGTTCTCATAACCGCTATAATATATTCAATATTAGATTTAATTTGATACCGAATCCAGTCGTTCGGTAGTGTGCAGTAGGCTTTTGGCCGTTTATCTTAACTTTGACAGGAGACCGACATGAGCTTTAAAACCGATGCTGAAATTGCCCAATCTTCCACCATGCGCCCGATTGGTGAAATTGCGGCCAAACTGGGCTTGAATGCCGATAATATTGAGCCTTATGGCCATTATAAGGCGAAAATCAATCCGGCAGAGGCGTTCAAACTACCGAAAAAACAAGGCCGTCTGATTCTGGTAACCGCGATTAACCCGACCCCCGCCGGCGAGGGTAAAACCACTGTAACTATCGGTTTGGCCGATGCGTTGCGCCATATCGGTAAAGATTCCGCCATCGCCCTGCGCGAGCCGTCGCTCGGCCCGGTGTTCGGTGTGAAAGGCGGCGCGGCCGGCGGCGGTTATGCGCAAGTATTGCCGATGGAAGACATCAACCTGCATTTTACCGGCGACTTCCATGCCATCGGCGCGGCCAACAACCTCTTGGCCGCCATGCTGGATAACCATATCTATCAAGGCAACACCTTGAATATCGACCCCAAACGCGTCTTGTGGCGTCGCGTGGTCGATATGAACGACCGCCAACTGCGCAACATCATCGACGGTTTGGGCAAATCCGTTGACGGCGTAATCCGTCCCGACGGTTTCGACATTACCGTGGCTTCCGAAGTGATGGCCGTGTTCTGCCTGGCCAAAGACATTACCGACCTGAAAGAGCGTTTGGGCAATATTTTGGTGGCTTACACCAAAGAAGGCAATCCGGTTTACGCCAAAGATTTGAAAGCCAACGGCGCGATGGCGGCCTTGCTCAAAGACGCGCTCAAACCGAACCTGGTGCAAACCATCGAAGGTACGCCGGCATTTGTCCACGGCGGCCCGTTTGCCAATATCGCCCACGGCTGTAACTCTGTAACCGCCACCTGTTTGGCGAAACATTTGGCCGACTATGCCGTGACCGAAGCCGGTTTCGGCGCAGACTTGGGCGCGGAAAAATTCTGCGACATCAAATGCTGTTTGGCCGAATTGAAACCGGATGCCGCCGTGGTGGTGGCGACTGTGCGCGCCTTGAAATACAACGGCGGCGTGGAACGCGCCAATTTGGGCGAAGAAAACTTGGATGCCTTGTCCAAAGGTTTGCCGAACCTGTTGAAACACATCACCAACCTGAAAAACGTATTCGGCCTGCCGGTGGTGGTGGCGCTCAACCGCTTCGTTTCCGACACCGATGCCGAATTGGAGATGATTCAAAAAGCCTGCGCCGAACACGGCGTGGAAGTGTCGCTGACCGAAGTATGGGGCAAAGGCGGCGCGGGCGGCGCGGATTTGGCGCAAAAAGTCGTCAAAGCCATCGACACCCAGCCGAACAACTTCCAGTTTGCCTATGATGTCAACGAGACCATCCCCAACAAAATCCGTGCCATCGCGCAAAAAATCTACGGCGCGGCCGATGTGGAATTTTCCGCCGAAGCCAGCGCGGAAATCGCTTCGTTGGAAAAACTGGGCTTGGACAAACTGCCGATCTGCATGGCGAAAACCCAATATTCATTGAGCGACAACGCCAAACTGCTCGGCCGTCCCGAAGGCTTCACCATCCATATCCGTGGCATTACCGTCTCCAACGGTGCCGGCTTTATCGTTGCCCTGTGCGGCAACATGATGAAAATGCCGGGTCTGCCGAAAGTACCGGCTGCCGAGAAGATTGATGTGGATGAGAATGGCGTGATTCACGGTTTGTTCTAAAGTGTGAAGTAATGTCTAAAGGCCGTCTGAAAATGACCCAAAACGCAAACAACCTCTGCTGGCTGGATATGGAAATGACCGGCCTGAATCCCGAAACCGACCGCATTATCGAAGTGGCGATGATTATTACCGACCAAGATTTGAATGTCTTGTCGCAGTCGGAAGTGTATGCCGTCCACCAAAGCGATGAAGTGCTGAACGCGATGGATGAGTGGAACACCGCCACCCACGGGCGTACCGGCTTAACCCAGCGCGTGCGCGAATCAAAATATACCGAAGCCGAAGTGGAGCAGAAGCTGCTGGATTTTATGGCCGAGTGGATTCCGGAAAAAGCCTCGCCCATGTGCGGCAATACCATCCATCAAGACCGCCGCTTTATGCTCAAATACATGCCGCGTTTGGAAGCGTATTTCCACTACCGCAATCTGGATGTATCCACCCTCAAAGAGCTGGCCAAACGCTGGCATCCCGCCGTGGCCAAAGGCGTGGTCAAGCGCGGCTCGCATCAGGCGCTGGACGATATTTTGGAGAGTATTGAAGAAATGCGCTATTACCGCGACCATTTTTTGAAACTGCCGCAGTAATGCCGTGTTGTAGGTTGGGTTATGACCAACGGAAATCCCGTTTTCGGGAAAACCCAACAATCGTTTAACCGCCACCGTGTTGGGTTGCAACCCAACCTACCTTGATTTCCGCCTATGACCTACCGCTACCGCCAAACCCTTCCCGATACACCCTTAGATATTATCGGCGATGTCCACGGCGAATTTGCCGCGCTGCAAACGCTGCTTTCCCGCCTCGGCTACCGCGACGACGGTTTCCATCCCGAGGGGCGGCGGCTGGTGTTTGTCGGCGATTTGTGCGACCGCGGGCCGGACAGTCCGGCGGTATTGTCGTGGGTAAAACAGGCGCAGGAGAAGGGTTACGCCTATGCCGTGTTGGGCAATCACGAATTGAATATTCTGGCGGGGGACAAAAAAGACGGCTCTGGCTGGTTTTTCGACAGCCGTGCGCAAAAAGACGCGGCGCAATATGCGCCGTGGCAGCGGGCGGCGGAGGCGGACAAGGCGGATTTGCTGCATTGGCTGGCGCAGCAGCCCTTGATTTTGGAACGCGCCGATGTGCGCATGGTGCACGCCGCTTGGCTGCCACACACCTTTGCCGCTTTAAATGCGGCGCAGGGCGAAGGTTTGGTGGCCATGTATCAGCGTTTTGATGACGAATTAACGCGCGAACTTCAGACGGCCTCGTGGTATGTGGATTATCTGAATGAGCAAAAACAATACGCCGCCGCAGCTGAAGACCCGACCCGTCCGCCGCCGCCCATGCGGGCAACGGCGCAATACGATTTCCAGCGCAGCCGCAACCACCACATCCGCGCCCTTACCAGCGGCGTGGAGGAAATGGCGGCGGAAGCCTTTTATGCGGGCGGGCGCTGGCGCGGCACGCAGCGCTGCCCGTGGTGGAACCAATATCAGGAAGACGTGCCTGTGATTATCGGCCACTACTGGCGCGCTTGGCAGCCGTCGCCTGCCATGATTGCCGCCGAACGCAACCTATTCCCCAAACAGCCGGGGGCTTGGCTGGGCGCGAAGAAAAACGTGTTTTGCGTGGATTTTTCCATAGGCGCAAATTGGCGCGTGCGCAAATATCCCGAAAAATACCGCCCCGAAATGTTCCGCCTCGCCGCGCTGCGCTGGCCGGAAAAGGTGTTGGTCACGGATAAGGGCGATGTGTTGGTAACGGAGTAGCTTGTGTTAAGGCAGACAGGCCGTCTGAAAAACCGTTTGCGCCTATTTTTCAGACGGCCTTTTGTGTTTTCTAGCCATCGGTTTTACAATACGTTTCAAATAAAATCATGATATTAAATAAAGGACTCAAATCATGGCCCAATGCTACGCCATCCACCCCGACAATCCGCAAGACCGCCTGATTAAGCAGGCCGCCGATATTGTGCGCGGCGGCGGTGTGATTGTTTACCCCACCGACTCCTGCTACGCGCTGGGTTGCCAGCTCGGCAACAAAGACGCGATGGAGCGCATTCTGCGTATCCGCCACATCGACCAGCGCCACCACCTGACCCTGATGTGCGGCGATTTGAGCGAACTGGGCACTTACGCCAAAGTGGACAACAGCCAGTTCCGCCAGCTCAAAGCCGCCACCCCGGGCAGCTATACCTTTATCTTGCAGGCGACCAAGGAAGTGCCCAACCGCACGCTGCACCCGAAACGCAAAACCATCGGCCTGCGCGTGCCTGACAACAAAATCGCATTGGCGCTGCTGGCCGAATTGGGCGAACCGATGTTGAGCTGCACGCTGATGTTACCCGAAGACGACGAGCCGCTGACCGATCCCTACGAAATCCGTGACCGCTTGGAGCATAGTGTGGATTTGGTGATTGACGGCGGCTGGTGCGGCACCGAGCCGACCACCGTTATCGACATGACCGACGGCGTGGAACTGGTGCGCGAAGGTAAGGGTGATAAGGCTTTGTTTGGGTTGTAAAAGACGATGTGTGGGTTGAAGTTCCCCCCTATGCATGTAGTCTCATTTTCTGTTGGTTCTCGATATTTTTCAGACGGCCTATGCCGTCTGAAATTGTTTTTGAAAAATAAGTTTAAAAGAAGTTGATGAAATTCCCCATTCTCAAGCAGGCCGGTTTTCTGCCGTTTCTCATCACGCGGCTGTTTACCGTGTTTGCCATTCAGATTCAGGCCATTGTCGTGGCGTGGCACTTGTACGACCTGACGCGCGACCCGATGGCGCTGGCTTACGTCGGGCTGGCGCAGTTTGTGCCGATGGTGTTGTGTCTGCCGGTGGCGGGCGATGTGGCCGACCGTTTCAACCGCAAGCTCGTGTTGGCGTGCGGCCTGTGGCGTGTCTGTGCAGCCTGTCGCTGATGTTGCTGACGCTGGGCGGTAAAGAATATGTGCCGTGGTATTACGCTGTTTTGATGGTGTTCGGCGCGGTGCGCTCGTTTATCAATCCCGTGTTGCAGAGCCTGCTGCCGCAGATTGTGCCGCGCGCCAAGTTGCCGCAGTCGCTGGCCACCAACAGCACGTTGATGAAAATCGCCACGATTTTGGGGCCGGTCAGCGGCGGGCTGCTGTATGGCGTGGGCGGCGGCTTTTCCTATCTGGTGTGCGCCGGATTTTTTCTATTGGCTCTGCTGCCGCTGCCGAAAGTGAAACTGCTGTATGCCCGTCAGGAAAAGGTGTTGGAACGCTTTTCCGTTTCGACCGTATGGGCGCGTTTTCGTGAGGGCGGGCGGTTTATCTGGTCGCAGCCGATTGTATTGGGTGCGATTTCACTGGATTTGTTTGCCGTTTTGCTCGGCGGCGTGGTGGCGTTGCTGCCGATTTACGCGGCGGAAGTGTTGCACGTCGGCGCGGAGGGTTTGGGACTGTTGCGCAGTGCGATGGCGGTGGGCGAGGTGGCGACGGGGCTGTATCTGACGCGCTTTCCGATTTGCAAAGCGGTGGGCAAAACCATGTTTGCGGCGGTGGCGCTGTTTGGCGCGGCAAACTTGGTGTTTGCGCTGTCTTCCTCGTTTTGGCTCAGTTTTGCTGCGTTGGCGTTTGCCGGGGCTTGCGATATGGTTAGCGTCAATATCCGGGGTTCGCTCATCCAGTTGGCCACGCCCGACCATCTGCGCGGACGGGTCAGCGCGGTGAATATGCTGTTTATCAGCTCGTCCAACGAATTGGGCGAATTCCGCGCCGGCCTGTCGGCACGCTGGCTGGGCGCGGTGCCGACGGCGGTGGCCGGCAGCCTGTTTACCCTCGGCGTGGTGGGCTGGATTATGTACCGTTTCGTTCCGCTGCGGCGGGTGGATAACTTTGATGAAGCGGTGGCGCAGGCGGGAAAACCAACACGCGGGGTATAGGCAAAAGGCCGTCTGAAAACGGTTGAACCGCTTGATTTTTCAGACGGCGGGTTTAAGCTATAATGGTGGCAATTCAATAGCAAATTCCCAATCTTTCTATATAACCGGATATTGAAAACCGCGTGTGAGGCTACGCCAAACACCCTACATCTGATATTTTCAGACGGCCTTTGCCACCATCAGACAAGGCCGTCTGAAAACGAGTTTTACGAGTTTCAGCGGAGCTAAAATGAGTTTTAGCGTTTCAGCGAAGCTAAAATCTCTCCCAAAAAAGGAAAACCATGTTTCAAAACTTTGATTTAGGCGTATTTTTATTGGCCGTGTTGCCGGTATTGCTGGCGATTACCGTGCATGAAGCGGCGCACGGCTATGCGGCGCGGTATTGGGGCGACCACACCGCCGAGCAGATGGGGCGGCTGACGCTCAATCCCTTGGCGCATATTGATTTGGTGGGTACGATTATCGTGCCGATTCTAACCTTTATGCTGACGCCGTTTTTGTTTGGCTGGGCGAAACCCGTGCCGATTGTGCCGCGCAATTTCCGCAATATGCGTCTCGGTTGGCGCATGGTGGCGATTGCCGGGCCTTTGTCTAATTTAATTATGGCGTTTATTTGGGGCATATTGTTTGCCGTTGCGCCGCATGTGCCCGAATCGTTCCAGTATCCGCTGTCGAAAATGGCGTCTTACGGCGTGTTGATTAACGCGGTGTTGTTTGTGCTGAACATGATTCCGGTGCTGCCGCTCGACGGAGGCCGTTTTGTCGATAGCTTTCTGCCCGCCAAAGCGTCTATGCAGTTCCGCAAAATCGAGCCTTACGGCACATGGATTATTTTGCTCTTGCTGATTAGCGGCTTATTGGGCGCGATTATGCAGCCGTTTGTGTTCGGCATTTTGTCGCTGGTAACGGCGTTTGCGCAGCTGTTCTATTAAGTAAAACAGCCAAAAGAGGCCGTCTGAATTTCAGACGGCCTTTGTTGTATGTTACCGTCAGTAACGCCTGAAAAATTCGTGCGCAAGCCGGATGATGACGGATTTTTGCGTAAATTTTGCGGATTTTAGTATAATGTTGACCGAAATTTTTTCCCGTTAACGAAGAGAACAATGAATACTTCCAATCCGAGTTTGTTAGAACGCCTGTTCCACCTGCGCGAGAGCGGTACCACCGTGCGCACGGAAATTATGGCGGGGCTGACTACCTTCCTGACCATGTGTTACATCATCATCGTCAATCCGCTGACCTTGGGCGAGGCGGGCATGGATGTGGGGGCGGTGTTTGTCGCCACCTGTATCGCCGCCGCCATCGGCTGTTTTGTGATGGGCTTTGTCGGCAATTATCCGATTGCGCTGGCGCCGGGTATGGGCTTGAACGCTTATTTTACCTACGCTGTGGTCAAAGGCATGGGCGTGCCGTGGCAGGTGGCTTTGGGTGCGGTGTTTATGTCCGGCCTGATTTTTATCGTTTTCAGCCTGTTTAAAATCCGCGAAATGCTGGTTAACGCGCTGCCGATGAGCCTGAAAATGTCGATTGCCGCCGGTATCGGCCTGTTTTTGGCTCTGATTGCCTTGAAAGGCGCGGGTATTATTGTCGATAATCCGGCCACTTTGGTCGGCATGGGCGATGTGCACCAACCCGCTGCGCTGCTGGCTTTGGCCGGTTTCGTGCTGGTGGTAGTATTGGAGCATTACCGCGTGAAAGGCTCGATTATCATCACCATTTTGGCGCTGACCGTGATTTCCGCGCTGATGGGTTTGAGCGAATTTAAAGGCGTGGTCGGTACCGTGCCGAGCATTGCGCCGACGTTTATGCAGATGGATTTCAAAGACTTGTTTACCGTCAGCATGGTTAGCGTAATTTTTGTGTTTTTTTTGGTGGACTTGTTTGACTCTACCGGTACGCTGGTCGGCGTGTCCCACCGAGCCGGTTTGCTGGTGGACGGCAAACTGCCGCGCCTGAAACGCGCATTGTTGGCCGACTCTACCGCGATTGTGGCGGGCGCGGCGCTGGGTACGTCTTCGACCACGCCGTATGTGGAAAGTGCGGCGGGCGTTGCCGCAGGCGGACGCACCGGCCTGACCGCCGTGACCGTGGGCGTATTGATGTTGGCCTGTCTGATTTTCTCGCCGCTGGCGCAAAGCGTACCCGCGTTTGCCACCGCGCCCGCGCTCTTGTATGTCGGCACGCAAATGCTGCGCAGCGCCACTGAAATCGACTGGGACGACATCACCGAAGCCGCGCCTGCCTTCCTGACCATCGTCTTTATGCCGTTTGCCTACTCGATTGCCGACGGTATCGCGATGGGCTTTATCAGCTACGCGCTGGTGAAACTGCTGTGTGGCCGCGCCAAAGAAGTGCCGCCGATGGTGTGGATTGTGGCCGTATTGTGGGCAGCGAAATTCTGGTATTTGGGTGCGTAAGCGTTTGAAGCTTTCTAACTCAACAAAAAATGCCGTCTGAAAAATTTTCAGACGGCATTTTTTTCAGGCTAAACCATATGGATTTATGGTTTAGGCATATCGTTTATCTGATTGCGCTCACCAACACGGCAAGCGTGGCTGCGGTTGCCGCAATCCACACCAGTAGCGCGTAAAAACGGATTTGCTCAACCGTCCAATCGCCGAATAACCATGCAAGCCATCGGTAGTGATGGATTTTTTCCGCTCCGCCCCATGACAGCAGCCATTTGTAATACAACGAAAACAGCAGGTAGCCAATTAAAATGCTTGCGGGAGTCAGGTCGGCGGATGTAGCAAAAAAGCGCATGTCTATCCGATTCTATATTTTGCAGTCAGCGGTCGGCATCTTTTACCTTGAAATGTACCCAAGCCACATTGCCTTTCTCCATATACTTGAATACTTCGCCCAAATTGGTGGTCGGCGGCGTATGGTCGCCTACCACCAAGACTTCCACCCCAGCCATCTCAGGGCGGCTGACCAAATCGGCCAAACCGTCGAAAAATTGGGTTTGGAGTTTGAAATTGCGGCATAGGACGGCATTGTCTTTGACGCCATATTGGTTACAGTTCAGACGGCGGTTGGTCAAATCTTCTTCCGGATAGTCTGAGTGGGTGGTTAGTGTCATCCAATGGAAGAATAGTTTGTCATGCTGGGCAAAGGTTTGTGCAATACGCTCAAATAGAGCAGAATCGCAAATACCGTTAAATGCATTGCAACGGGGCAACTCAGGCAGGTTTTCAGCAGAGTCGAAATATTGGAAACCTGCTTTTTTATACCAACTGAAGCGGTCATACATCTGGCTGCTGGCACCATGCAAGGCATAAGTGACATAACCTGCCTGTTTGAATTGATTGGGCAGGCAATGAGCAAATTTTTCAGACGGCAGACGGCGTAATGCAAAACCATGTCCCCCTGTGCTGCATAGCTCACGCATTTCACCTTCAACCGTTGCGCCGACAAAGGGGAAATGTCCTTGCTGCCAGTAATCGAAGCGGCCGCTTTGTGATCGTAATTTTTCTAAGATGCCATCCTGCAAGGATTGATTTTGCGTTTGCCCCCATGATTCATTGATGATGAACAAAACTTTATTGGAACGGGGCTGCTGCAAATGAGCGGTAGCCTGTTGGAATTTCAGCGGTTGGAAAACAGGGTCAGTGTGAGCTGCTTGCAAGAAAGCGCCGTTTTGAATATCGAGGTATTTTGAGATTTGGCTATGACCGTAAAAGTAATTGTCCCCGCCAAACATTGTGCCCTGATTGGGATGTTCGTGGTAACGCAGATGGCCGGTAAAAAAAGCGGCGATAGCAAGAATACTGGAAAGTGCCAATACGTGGAAAAAATCGGCGCTGCGGCCAATTTTTTGCAGCGCTAAAGGCATGGCCACAAAATAAACCGCTAATACGGCCAACATAATTTTATAAATTGTTGGGGCAGCGGGTAAAAAACGTGATAAATAGATTGCGCCTGCCAAATCCATAAAAGGGAACAGTTGGATAACAAAAACCAATACATCAAACAGCAAAGCAATCCAAAAGATAAAAACAGCTAGCCACTTATTCCATTTCCAAGGCAGCGTCAGCAATACGGAAACGGGTAGGTAATCCAAATTTAAGATAGGACGCGCCGTTTCGGTAAAATAGGACAACGCCCAGAAGACGAGGTTGGGCAACGCGATAATAGACAGGGCAGCAACGATATAGCGTTTAGAGAGAGCAGGAAAAGTGAATTCCTGTTGTAGCAGACGGGAGATGTTCATTGTAATGTGTAGAAAAAATAACTTCAGAATCGCGCCGTTATATTTTTAATCACTAAGGAGAATTGGCGCAGCGGAAAACAGGATTGAGAAGTGTAAAAGAGAGTTATTGTTTGAAATTTTCGGGAAGTTTACTATATTTTAAATGAATATGCAAAGGCCGTCTGAAAACTGAATTTCAGACGGTCTTTGTGCCAAAAAAGAACAGGATTACAAATCAAACACCGCCGTGACCGGCGCATGGTCGCTGGGACGCTCTTCGGCGCGTGCTTCCAAATCCACCTGTACGTCGCTTAAAACGGCCGATAGCGCGGGGCTGATTAAGGCATGGTCGATACGCAGGCCGAGTTTGCGTTGGAACATGGCGCCGCGATAATCAAACCAAGTGTAAAACGCGCCTTCGGGGTGGATTTGGCGCAGGCTGTCGGTCAAGCCCAAATCGAGCAGGTTTTGAAACCAGCGGCGCTCTTCGCTGGAGCAGTGGATTTTTTCGTGCCATTTTTCCGGGTCGTAGCAGTCGGCGTCGGCAGGGGCGATGTTGAAATCGCCCAGCAATACCAATTTTTCATGGCGGGTCAGCTCGTTGCGCACAAATTCGGTCAGCGCGGCAAACCATTCTTTTTTATACTGGAATTTCGGGCTGTCGAGCGCTTCACCGTTGACGCAGTAAACATTAATCACGCGCACGCCGTTTACCGTGGCGGCAATCACGCGCCGTTGCGGGTCGTCGGGCAGGGCGGGCAGGCCGGTGTGGATGTCTTGCGCGGGCGTGCGGCTGATAACGGCCACGCCGTTGTAGGTTTTTTGGCCGCTCCAAGCGCAATGCCAGCCCATCATTTGCAGGGCGGCGGCGGGAAATTTGTCTTGGTCGAGCTTTAATTCCTGCAAGACCAAAACATCGGGCTGGTGTTGCGCCAGCCAGTTTTGCACCTGTGGCAGGCGCACGTTGAGGGAATTGACGTTCCAAGTGGTGATTTTCATGGGACTTCCGTGTGTGTGAGATGTTAGGCCGTCTGAAAACGGTAATAGCGCGGTTTATAGGCAAACCGCGCTATTTTAGCATTAAATGCGTATCGGGATTGGGCGAAACCGCTATCAGGCCGCCTGCCCGCCTTGGGTTTGCAGCGTGCGCAGGGTGCGCAGGATGGCGGTGGTTTCGGCGGATTCCAAATGGTATTCGATGACGCGGTGGTAACGGGTGTAGCTGATGATTTTTTCGCTGCGCAGTTTGGCCAGATGGGTGGAAACCACGGTGGGGGATTGGCCGGTGGCGGCGACGAGTTCGTCTAAATTGGCGTCGCTGTCGAGCAGTAAAAACAAAATCGCCATGCGCTCGGGCTTGGCTATCATTTTGAGGATGGTGGAAAGACGTTGGTTGCTGAGGGTGTGTTCGGGCATGGTGTATCTCGGAAAAAGCGGCATTTGTTATCGGCTTGGATGGAAGAGAGTGATTCTCTTTCGCCGTTTGTATGGTTTTTCAACCGTTTAGCTAATATTGGAGTTTACCCGATACGGGAAAATGGGAATGTGTTAAGAAATAAAATAGCGTAAATTATTGTTATTGATGAAGTTTTTAATGATATTAATTTGCTTTGCGAAAGATGGGATAAGGCCGTCTGAAAAGCTGCATTTTTCAGACGGCCTGCGCTCAGGCGTTGAGCTTGACGGCCAATTCTGCCAAACGGCGGCCTTGGGCAAAGGCCAGCTCTGCTTCTTCGGCGGTCAATGCCGCTTTGCCGTCGCTGCCGCTGACGTGCGACGCGCCGTAGGGCGTTCCGCCACCGGCGGTGTGGCTGAGGGCGGCTTCGCTGAAGGGAATGCCGCTGATAATCATGCCGTGGTGCAGCAGGGGCAGCATCATGCTGAGCAAGGTGGACTCCTGCCCGCCGTGTTGCGAACTGCTGCTGGTAAATACGGCGGCGGGTTTGCCGGACAATTCCGCGCCCAGCCATTGCGCGATGGTGCCGTCGAGAAAATATTTCACGGCGGCGGCCATGTTGCCGAAACGGGTCGGACTGCCTAAGGCAAGCGCGGCGCAGGTTTTCAAATCTTCGGCGCTGGCATACGGCGCACCATGCTCGGGAATGCTGTCTTCCACCGCTTCGCACACGGCAGAAACTTTCGGTACGGTGCGCAAGACGGCTTCGCAACCGGCCACGCTCTCGATACCGCGTGCGATTTGGCGGGCAAGGTTGAGCGTGCCGCCGTGTTGCGTGTAAAACAAAACGAGGATTTTCAAGGGATTTGGGTTCATGCGGGGATTCCGTTAAAATGGAATAAAAGGGTGGGTTGGGTTGATAACCCAACCAACCAATAATACAGGGGCAAGATTATGCTGTTTTTAAAGTGGTGGCAAGCCTTGATACAGGGAAAAATTTGGGGCTTTGCCGCGTTTGTCATCCGCCGCTTCAACGACGAGCGCGTGCCGCAGGTGGCGGCGAGCCTGACGTTTACCACGCTGTTGGCGCTGGTGCCGGTATTGACCGTGACCGTGGTGGTGGCGTCGGCCTTTCCGGTGTTTGACGAATGGTCGGATACTTTTGTCAAATTCGTCAACCGCACCATCGTGCCGCAGGGTGCGGACATGGTGTTTGACTACATCAGCGCGTTTCAGGCCAAGGCCAAGGGGCTGACGGCCATCGGCAGCGTGATGTTGCTGTTTACCTCGCTGATGTTGATTCAGACCATTGATAATACGTTTAACCGCATTTGGCGCGTTTCGACCCGCCGCCCGCTGCTCATGCAGTTTTTGGTGTATTGGGCGCTGTTGACCTTCGGGCCGCTGTCGCTGGGTATCGGCGTGTCGCTGATGATAGGGGCGCTGGGCAGCAGCGGTTTGGAGCAGACTTCGCCTGAACTGGCCGAATGGCTGCGTATGGGCGCGTCTCTGCTGTTTAGCACGCTGCTATTGTGGGCGCTGTACCGCTTTGTGCCCAACCGCTTCGTTCCGGCGCGGCAGGCGCTGGCGGGAGCGTTTGTGACGGCGCTGTGTCTGGAAGTGGCGCGGGCGCTGTTTGCCTGGTATATGGGGCGGTTCAACGGCTACACCTCGATTTACGGCGCGTTTGCCGCCGTGCCGTTTTTCCTGTTGTGGCTCAATCTGCTGTGGTCGCTGATACTGGCTGGGGCGGTGCTAACTTCGTCGCTGTCATATTGGCAGGGCGAGGCGTTCCGCCGCAGCTTTGATTCGCGCGGGCGTTTTGACGATGTGTTGAAAATCCTGCTGCTCTTAGACGATGCGCAGCAAAACGGCAAAGCCTTGCCGGTTCAGGCGTTCAGACGGCATATCAATATGGGCTACGACGAATTGGGCGAACTGCTGGAAAAATTGGCGCGGCACGGCTATGTGTATAACGGCAAACAGGGCTGGGTGTTGAAAACCGGCGCGGACGCCATTGAGGTGGCGGAGCTGTTTAAATTGTTTGTTTACCGTCCGGCAGCGGCGGGGCAGGATCAGGTCAATGAGGCGGTGAACACCATTATGCAGCCGTGTCTGAACGCGCTGGATATGTCGCTGGCGGAATTCAGCCAACATGCGAAACGGCAGCTGAAAGGCGGCGATAAGGCCGTCTGAAAACCAATGATTCCGAGGCTGTTTTCAGACGGCCTTGTTATATAATCCCTTTTGTTCCGCCTTCTTATTTTCTACCATGAATTTCCGTTTATTCTTTTTCGCCCTACTTGCCGCACTCAGCGCCTCAGCCTACGCCGCCCACGGCATAGGTTTGGGGCAGACGCCGCAGTATCCGGCCGGTTTTACCGCATTTCGCTACGCCAATCCGAATGCCCCGAAGGGCGGCACGTTTACCCTGCCCATGCAGGGCGGCTTCGATACGCTCAATCCGTTTACCCTCAAAGGCGATCACGAAGCAGGCGTATCGCTGATGCTGGACACGCTGACGGAAAAAAGCTGGGACGAGCCTTTTGCCGTGTACGGCCTGCTGGCCGAAGACATTGCCGTGGCTTCAGACGGCCTTTCCGTAACCTTTAAACTCAACCCTAAAGCGCGTTTTCACAACGGTGATCCGGTGTTGGCCAAAGACGTGGCGGCTTCGTTTAACACCTTAACGCAAGACAAAGCTGCCTCGCCGATGTACCGCTTTTATTGGGCGGATGTGGTGAAGGTGGAAACCCCCGCGCCGCGCACGGTCGTCTTCCACTTTAAAAAGCGCAATGCCGAGCTGCCGCTGATTTTGGGCGAACTGCAAGTGTTTTCGCACAAAAGCTACCCTAAAGGTTTGGTGGCGGGCGCGGACAAATTGCCCATCGGCTCGGGGCCGTACCGTTTCGGCAAGGCAGAGAGCGGGCGCATGAGCGAATACCGCCGCGATAAGCATTATTGGGCGCAGAATCTGCCCGTGCGCAAAGGGCGCTATAACTTCGATACCGTGCGCTTCAAATATTACAAAGACGACAGCGTGCGAATTGAAGGCATCAAGGGCGGCCAATACGATTTTATGCAGGAAAACGTCGCCCGCAACTGGGCGCGCGCTTATCCCGCCGCCGTGTTGCAAAAGCGCGGTTTGTCCAAACACGAATGGGTGCACCACAGCGCCGCCGGTATGCAGGGCTTTGTGATGAACCTGCGCAGAAAGCCGTTTGACGACATCCGCGTGCGGCAGGCGATGGTGGAAAGTTTCGATTTTGAAAGCACCAACAGCCGCCTGTTTTACGGCCTCTACCGCCGCAGCAACAGCTTTTTTACCAACAGCCCGATGGCGGCAAGCGGCAAACCGCAGGGCGCGGAGCTGGCCTTGCTGAACACGGTGCGCACACAGCTGCCGAGTGCCGTGTTCACGCAAAACGTGCCCGAGCCGCCGGTGGTCAATCCGCAAACCGGCGTGCGCCCGAACTTGCTTAAAGCGCGCGCTTTGCTGTTGCAGGCCGGTTACCGCTATCAAAACGGCGTATTGGTGGACAAACAGGGCAAGCTGCTGGCGTTTGAATTTCTCAGCCCGAGCAAAACCTATGAGCGCGTGACCGCCAAATGGCAGCGCGATTTGGCGAAAATCGGTGTCACCATGACGGTGCGCGTGGTGGATTCGGCGGTGTACCAAAAGCGGATGAACGCGTTTGATTTTTATATGACGATTGTGGTGTACGCCAATTCCGACAGCCCGGGCAACGAGCAGACGGCCTATTTCGGCTGCGCCGCCGCCAAAACCGATGGCAGCCGCAACTGGGCGGGCGTATGCCAACCGGCGGTGGAAACCCTGCTCAAACGCTTTGAGAATTTCAGCAGCCGCAAAGAGCTGACCGTATCCGCCCGCGCCCTTGACCGCGTGATACGCCATCAATATATCGTCGTGCCCAACTGGTATGCCGACAGATACCGCGTGGTGTACCGCGATACTTTGGGTATGCCGCAAACCCTGCCGCTGTATTACAGCCCAATCGAATGGGCGTTGAGTACGGGTTGGCGCAAATAGGGTTTGATGTTCGGATTGAGATTACAACAAAGCAAAGGCCGTCTGAATTCAGACGGCCTTTGCTTTTCAGAGAATCAAGGATTTGGACGGTTAGCGTTTGACACCGCTCAAACGTGCCCAGCCGTCGATGATTTCGGCCGGTTCGATGTTGAACCATTGGCTGTAAATTCTGCCCAGTTCGTCCACTTGCTCGTCTAAGAGGCCGGATAAGACAATGCGGCCGCCTTGTTTGGTGCGTCCGGCCAGCATTTCGCCCAGCATACGCAGCGGGTTGGCGAGGATGTTGGCAACGACAACATCAAATTGGCCTTCCGGCAGGGCATCGGGCAGGTAAAAATGCGCGTTGACCTGGTTTTGCGCGGCGTTGTCGTTGCTGGATTTGATGGCCTGCTCGTCGATGTCCACGCCGGTGGCGGAGCCTGCGCCCAGTTTCAGGGCGGCGATGGTCAGAATGCCGGAGCCGCAGCCGTAATCCAATACGCTTTCGCCGCCTTTCAATTCGCTGTCCAGCCATTGCAGGCACAGGCGAGTGGTTGGATGGCTGCCGGTGCCGAACGCCAGACCGGGGTCGAGT
Source organism: Neisseria perflava (assembly GCF_024170405.1). Classification (GTDB taxonomy): domain Bacteria; phylum Pseudomonadota; class Gammaproteobacteria; order Burkholderiales; family Neisseriaceae; genus Neisseria; species Neisseria perflava_B. The sequence goes on from NZ_JALJYC010000001.1 coordinate 118,198, forward strand.
TGCAGATTGACGGCTTCGGGATCGGGGGCTTCATGCCAAGAGGGGGTAATCCACAGGCGGTTGGAAATCTGAATCGGGTCAAACTGGGATTGGGTCAGGCGTACCCAGTCTTGGTCATCGAGAATCTCGCGGCTGTAAGGCGGCGGTTCGTCAAAGCCGCAGTCGGCGGAGGCTTGGGCGACGATGGTGTCGGGTTCGTCTTCGTTGGCGATGATGGCGATGATTTTGCTTTGGTGCCAAATCTGCTCGGCCGGCATACCCGGCTCGCCGAAGATGGCCTGCTCGTTGTCCGTACCGGCATAAGCGTCTTCAAGGGCGGCGGAGAGTGCGCCGTGATCCATCAGGGCGTCGGAGAGGCGTTCGGCCAGGTTGTCGGTGACGGCGATGGTAATCTGTTGATAGGGCATAATGGGTCTTTCTTTGGCTGAGGCCGTCAGAAAAAAGCGGGTCAACCGGTTTTCAGACGGCAAGGATGGTTTGGGCTTATATGTTTTAAGATAAGGCTGGTTTGGGGAAAAGCAAGGGTGGAACGGGTATGCCGCTGCGCAGACAAAGGCCGTCTGAAAAGCAAAAACGGTATCGTTCTACATTTCAGACGGCCTTTTCAGCCTGTTAAGGCTTATTTTTCTTTATCCAGCTTGGCTTTGCGCTCTTCCAGCCAGTGTTCCAGATAGTGAATGCTCACGCCGCCTTCGGAGAAGCCCGGATCGCGGAACAAATCGCGGTGCAGCGGGGTATTGGTTTTGATGCCGGTAATCGCCAGCTCTGCCAGCGCCACGCGCATTTTCGCCATCGCCTGCTCGCGGGTTTTGCCGTGTACGCAGATTTTACCGATTAGGCTGTCGTAGTTGGGCGGAATGCGGTAGCCTTGATAAATGTGGCTGTCCACGCGCACGCCCGGGCCGCCTGGCAGGTGGCAGGAGTCAATCAGGCCGGGGCTGGGAATAAAGTTGTACGGGTCTTCGGCATTGATACGGCACTCAAAAGCATGGCCGTCCAACACAATATCTTCCTGCGTGTATTGCAACGGCAGGCCGGCGGCTACGCGCAGCTGCTCTTGCACAATATCCACGCCGCTGATGAGCTCGGTGATAGGGTGTTCGACCTGTACGCGGGTGTTCATCTCGATAAAGAAAAACTCGCCGTCTTCATACAGAAATTCAAACGTACCCGCGCCGCGATAACCGATACGCTTACACGCTTCTACGCAGGCTGCACCGATTTTGGCACGCTCTTCGGGCGTAATGCCGGGTGCAGGCGCTTCTTCGATGACTTTTTGGTGGCGGCGCTGCATGGAGCAGTCGCGCTCGCCTAGATAAATCGCGTTGCCGTGTTCATCGGCCAAAACTTGGATTTCCACGTGGCGCGGGCGTTGCAGATAACGCTCCATATACACCATCGGATTGCCGAACGCAGCACCGGCTTCAGTTTTGGTCATTTCCACCGAGCGCAGCAGGTCTTCTTTTTTCTCCACCACGCGCATACCGCGCCCGCCGCCGCCGCCGGAGGCTTTGATGATGACGGGAAAACCGACTTGGTCGGCGATTTTCAGAATTTCCGCTTCATCGTCGGGTAGCGCGCCTTCAGAACCGGGCACGCAAGGTACGCCCGCTTCAATCATGGCGTGTTTGGCGGAAACTTTGTCGCCCATCAAGCGGATGGTTTCGGCGCGCGGGCCGATGAAGGTAAAGCCGGATTCTTCCACCTGCTCGGCAAAGTCGGCGCGTTCGGCCAAGAAGCCGTAACCCGGGTGGATGGCGTCGGCGCCGGTTACTTCGGCGGCGGCGATGATGGCGGGAATCAGCAGGTAGCTTTGCGGGGAGGGTGCCGAGCCGATACAGACGGATTCGTCGGCCAGCTTGACATGCAGGCTGTCTTTGTCGGCCTCGGAGTGGACGGCGACAGTGGCAATGCCCATTTCGCGGCAGGCGCGTAAAATGCGCAGCGCGATTTCACCACGGTTGGCGATGAGTACTTTTTTCAACATAATGATTTTCCTGTGGTTTCAGACGGCCTTTGTGCAAACAGACCTGCGGCAGACACCATGCGCCCGCCGGGAGGGAGCACAGACGTTTTCAGACGGCCTTTTGCGGGAAAAGGCCGTCTGAAAACGGGATTATTCGATGATAAACAGCGGTTCGCCGTATTCGACCGGTAAGCCGTTTTCCACCAAAATGGCGGTTACAGTGCCGGATTTTTCCGCTTCGATTTCGTTCATCAGCTTCATGGCTTCGATGATACACAGGGTGTCACCAGCTTTCACGCTTTGGCCGACTTCGACGAAAGCCGGAGTGTTCGGGCCGGGAGCACGGTAGAATGTGCCGACCATCGGTGATTTTTGCGCGTTGCTCAAATCAGGGCCGGCGGCAGCCGGTGCAGCGGGCGCCGGCGCAGCGGCGGCAGAAGCAGGCGCGGCAACCGGAGCGGGAGCAGCAGCGGCAGGCGCAGCGGCGGCGTAAACTACGGGTTGCGTTGCGGTGGCGCGGGTAATGCGGACTTTTTCTTCGCCCTCGGTCACTTCGATTTCGGCAATACCGGATTCTTCAACCAAATCAATCAGTTTTTTCAGTTTGCGCAAATCCATTTTTCATTCCTTGTTGAGACGGCGCAGCGGCCGTGTGATAGGGGTCTGGAGGTTTGACCATTCGGGGGTCGGCGCATAAGGCGGAAGTTTCCAGCCCCATGCGGCAACGGAAAGAAGACGGCCAATCGACCGGATTTAATCGGACTATTTTCCCGAACTTGCTGGTAAATGTCCAGTAAAATCTGTAAAAAAGACAGAATTTGGCTGTAAAACGCGGATTTCGGAAAAGTGTGCCGGAAGCGTGCCGCTAAGAGAGCATTTATTCTAATTTATTGGTTTTAGAAGCAAAGAGGCCGTCTGAAAAAAGCAAACATGCGTATAATGGCGGCTGTTTTGTAAGATGAATATAAAGATGGACATTTCTGATTTTGATTTCGAACTGCCGGAAAAACTGATTGCGCAACATCCGCCCGAAGTGCGCGGCAGTAGCCGCTTACTGGTGGCTTTGCCAAACATGCCGTTGCAAGACAGGCATTTTGCCGACGTAGCGGACTACATCGAAGCGGGCGACGTGCTGGTGTTTAACAATACCAAAGTGATGAAGGCACGCCTCTTCGGGCAGAAAGCCAGCGGCGGCAAAATCGAAGCCTTGATTGAACGTGTGTTGGACAACCATACGGCGTTGGCGCATGTGCGCTCGTCCAAATCGCCCAAAGCGGGTACGGCATTATGCTTTGAAGGCGGTATTCAGGCCGAAATGGTGGAGCGGGTAGGCGAGCTGTTCTGCTTGCGTTTTGCGGGCGAACAAACGGTTTACGAGCTGTTGGAGCAAAACGGCTACTTGCCGCTGCCGCCGTATATCGAACGGGCGGCCGATGAAGATGACGACAGCCGCTATCAGACGGTATATGCCAAACATCAGGGCGCGGTTGCGGCGCCGACGGCGGGGCTGCATTTTACCGATGAATTGCTGGCGGCTTTACGCGCGCAGGGCGTGGTGACGGCGGAAGTGACCCTGCACGTCGGTGCGGGTACGTTCCAGCCTGTGCGCGAGGATAAGATTGAAGAGCATAAAATGCACAGCGAGTGGTTTAATGTGCCGTCTGAAACCGTGGCGGCGATTGAGGCGGCGCAGGCGCGCGGCAATAAAATCTGGTCGGTCGGCACGACTTCCATGCGCGCATTGGAATCGGCAGCGCGGCAAACCGGCCGTTTGCAGGCGGGTATGGGAGACACGGATATTTTTATTACGCCGGGCTATCGGTTTAATGTGATTGACCGCCTGATTACCAATTTCCATCTGCCCAAATCTACCTTGCTGATGTTGGTCAGTGCATTTTCCGGAATGGAACACATTCGAGCGGTGTACCGCCACGGGGTTGAACAGGAATACCGCTTTTTCAGCTATGGCGATGCGATGGTATTGGGGCGTAAAGACTAATTAAAAGGTAATTATGTTGAAAAGGCCGTCTGAATAAATTTTCTTTTATTCAGACGGCCTTTTTATATCGACTTTACGGGTCGTTTAGCTTTTGGTGTTTTTTGCATACTTTTTGGCGTATTTCCTGCCTTCTTCGGTATTGCGATAACCGGCATAGCTGTAATAATCATAGCTGCTGCCCGCTTCACGCTGCATACCGTTGAGGATAACGCCTTTGATGCTGACTTTGCTTTGTTGCAAACGATCGACGCTGGTGTCCAACTCTTGTGCTGTGGTGTAGCCATAGCGAGCCACCATCAAGGTTGTGCCGGCATATTGGCCGACAATGGCGGCATCGGTGACAGCCAAAATCGGCGGCGTATCAATGATGACGTAATCGTATTTTTCCGAAGCGTAAGCGACCAATTCGCTGAAACGCTTGTCCATCAGCAGCTCAGACGGTTTTTTCGGATAACCGCCGTTGGAAATCAGGCTGAGGTTTTCTACATTGGTGGCTTGAACAGCTTTCGCCGGTGAAATGTTACCGGACAAAATATCAACCAAACCTGAACCGGTATTCATGCCAAACATTTGTTCCAAATAACCCTTACGCATGTCGGTGTCAATCAGCAAAACGGTTTTGCCGGATTGGGCGATAACGGTAGCTAAGTTAGCGGAAATAAAGGATTTACCTGCTTCCGGCGCCGCACCGGTAATCATCAATACATTATTTTTAGCCTCCATCATGGAGAAATAAATGTTAGTACGCAGTGCGCGGATGGCTTCGACGGCGATATCGGTTGGATCGTCTTCCGCGAGCAGGTAATTGGTGCGGTTGGCTAAAGATTTGAGTTTATTGGTGCGTACGTCGCGTTTTTGTTGCACTTTAGACAGCGGTACCAAAGCCGATACTTCCAGATCCAATTCTTCGATTTCATCAATGGAATTAATGGTCGGACGCGGACGGTTACGCATCAAAATCCAAACGGCCATCAACGCAGCCGCGCCCAGCGCGCTTAACAGCGTGATGATTTTTTTGCGCGGCGCAACCGGAATTTCCGGCTCAATGGCGTAATCGACAATGCGCACGTTACCCTGCGCACTGGCGCGCATGATGTTTAGTTCTTGCTGTTTGCCCAGCAGTTGCACGTAAGTGGCCTGATTGGTATCCACATCACGAGTCAGGCGGATGACTTCCTGTTGGGTATTGGGCAACTCGGCGATTTGTTGGTTAATTTTGTTCTTGGCATTTTCCAATACGGTCAATTTATCCAATACCGCTTTATAAGAAGGATGTTCGGGCGTATAGAGTTCTGCCAGACCAGCTTCTTCGGTGCGCAACAGGGTAATCTGGGTTTCAATGGAAGTCAGGCTTTCCAATGCTCCTTTAGATTCCAAAGGAATATCCAGAGAACCGGTTTTTTCACGATAATCGTTCAAACGGTTTTCCGCTTCTTGCAAACGCTCTTTCAAGCGGGGCAACTCTTCGCTGATAAAGGCTAAGCCGCTGGAGGCCACTTGTACGTCACGTTCGCGGTTTTGACCCACATAATTGTCGGCAATACTGTTTAACACGCGGGTAGTTTTTTCCGGATCGGTACCGTTGTAAGTCAGATTAATAATCGGACTGGTTTTGCCCTTGCTGATTACGCCCAAGTTCTTTTTGACGTTTTCAATCGCATTTAGGGTCGAATATTTGGTTAATACGAAATCTTGACCAGGCTCAGCCAAAATCGTATCAATTTTTAAAACGGTGTCTTTGTCAATTTTTAAAGCTGTACCAACGCGGCCTTCAACGGTTTTGTCATCTGGCAGGGTCAGGGTATAGGTTTTGCTGTCTTTAACTGTCAAGGCAAATGGCTCGTTCAGCCATTTTTCTCGTACATGAAAATCAGAAATTTTCAGTTCAGGTTTGACCCCACCGCCTAAGTTATAGAATAAGCGCCCTAAGATAGGGAAAAATTTAGGTGTGACCTGTTGATCCAGTTGCAAATCATCAACGGTTTTGTTGATAACCAAACGAGATTGCACCAAATCCACCTCAGCTTCAGAAGGTGATTGATCCGTAGAAAAAATACTGTTGATTTCTGTCAGGATCTGGTTTTGTTTGGTTTCGATTTCCAGCATGGCGTCCGCACGGTAAACAGGCGTGGCACTCAGGCTGTACAGGGCACCAAGAACACCGCCTGCCAGCAAAGCTAGGGCAAGCTTGGTTTTATGCGACCACAGACTGCGGAATTGCTGACCCAGGTCGATTTCGTCATGATTATTGGGTGCTGATGCGGTTTGTTTGCTCATCAGTAAAACTTTCTATCTAACTAAACTTGGATTAATACAGAATCACTATTGATGGATTCTGTCATTTTGACCGGTAGAAGCCAATCAGGACTGTCCGGTTAATTTTTGTACCCAGCTGTCGGCTGCTTCATCCAGTTGCTGATAAACAGCCTCAAACATCTCGGCGCTTTGGTGAAATGGGTCGGGTATGCTTTTTTTAGGCATCCATTGCGCAAAAAGCATGGTTTTGCTGCGTGCCGAAGGTTGGATATCTGCGACGCTGTCGATATGTTCCGGCTCCATCACCAATATCAAATCAGCCTGGTCACACATTTCCGGCGTTAATTGCCGGGCAGTATGACCGGCCACAACAACACCGTGTGCCAATGCTGTCTTAATGGCTTGAAAGTCGGCATCTTTGCCAACCAATGCTTTTATCCCTGCTGAGATAATATGCTGTTTGGGTAATTTCTGCTGCAAAATCCGTTCGGCAGTCGGAGAACGGCAGATGTTGCCGACACATACAACAAGAATATTTTGGAACATAGTTTCAGGTAGTTAAAAGGTTATAGAATCAAATCAGCCGCCTAAAGTATCGTCAACAGAGTTGACGTTGGTAACCGTATTGGTCAGATGGGAAATGACACGACCCCAACGCGCAACAGGAGCCGCTGTTACATAAACGACATCGTCAGATTTCAGTTTAAATTCATTACCCAACGCGAAGGCGGTTGCATCTTTCAGATTTAATTGGTAAATATGAATCGGTTTTTCTAAATCTTCCGGTGCGCGACGGACAACGAATACACCGGTTGCATCGGAATAACTTTGGTTCATACCGCCTGCATTACCCAAAGCTTGAGTCAGGTTTAAGCCAAGATTGCCAATCGGCAGGGTGGTTTGTTGTCCAACCTCACCCATAACATAAACTTTGCTGTTGCTGTTGTTCGGGATGTAAACAATGTCTCCGTCACTTAACAAATGGTTTTGCGACATGTCGCCGTATTGCAGAATTTTTTGCAGCGAAATGGTGCGATCCACACCGTTATGCGTCCATTTGATATGTTGGGTATCGGCATTGGAAGCTGCGCCACCGGCCAAATTGACAGCATCCAAGATGGTCATGGGCACGTTGGTAATCGGCAGTTCGCCCGCTTGCGCCACCGCGCCGGCAATGGAAACACGTTGTGAGCGGAAATCAGTCACGTTAATACTGACTTGGGGGTTTTTCAGATATTGGCGCAAACGGGTAGTCATGGCATTTTGCAGTTCGGCAATGGTTTTGCCTTTGGCGTACATTTGGCCGATTAAGGGGTAAGCGATGTAGCCACGCTCGTCAACCCATGTACCTCGGCTGACTTGGTGTGTTTGCGGATTACTCTGTTGAACCGGCGAGTTCAGGTCGTTGTGCGCCCAAACCATGATGTTCAATACATCACCGTTACCGATGCGGTATTGGTAATTGGCACGGCGCTGCGCAAGGATTGGGTTGTGTTGCGCCGTTACTTCCGGTTCGCGCATGCGTTCAATCAAACCCAAGGTAATGGGATAAACAGCGACACGGCTGTCTAGGTTGGTATCGGCTTTGCTTTCGTTTTCGCCATAAACGATGGTTTTATTGCGGGTGCTGATGTTTGAACCCGGGATGATGGTTGTGCTGCTACAACCGCTGATAAAAACCAGCAGGGACAGGCTAATAACGATAAGCTTTTTCATAAGAAAAGGTCCTTGTGAATCTTTTTAAGTCTTTTTCAGGCCGTCTGAAAAACGGCCGGGTCTGTTTGCCATGCACTTTGACGCGCCGTAACAAATAGACCCTATGCCGTTCAGACGGCCTTTTTATTTTCAGTCCAAACCAAATCGCAGATGTCGTCTTTGGGATTGAATCCGGCCGGCGCTTCCAATAAGAGTGCGCGTAGGGCGGTTTGGTTCATTTCTGTACAGGCGGTGTCCATGCGTGACAGTATGTCAGATAATTGTGACCACGGCAGCATGACTTCGCTGGCGGTCATAATGCGCGGATGAGTGGTCTTTTGCACTTCATCGCCGATGAGCAGCTCTTCATACAATTTCTCACCTGGGCGCAGACCGGTAATCTTGATTTCGATATCGCCGTCGGGATGGTTTTCGTCTTTCAGCGTCAGACCGCTCAACTTAATCATTTGTTTGGCCAGGTCGATAATCTTGACCGATTCGCCCATGTCCAATACAAACACATCTCCACCTTTGCCCATCGCACCGGCTTGGATAACCAGTTGTGCCGCTTCCGGAATGGTCATGAAGTAGCGGGTAATGTCTTGGTGGGTCAGGGTAATCGGGCCGCCTTCGGCGATTTGTTTTTCAAATACCGGCACAACCGAGCCGGAAGAACCCAGTACATTACCGAAACGCACCATGCAAAAACGGGTTTTTTGCCCGGCTTCGGCAGCCAGTGCCTGCAAACACAGCTCTGCCATGCGTTTGCTCGCACCCATGGTGTTGGTCGGTCGCACGGCTTTGTCGGTAGAAATCAGCACAAAAGTATCTACATTTGATTCAACAGCCGCTTCGGCGCACATCAGCGTGCCGAATACATTGTTGCGGATGCCTTCGATGGTATTAAATTCAACCATCGGCACATGCTTGTAGGCAGCGGCATGGTAAACCGTTTCGATACGGTAGGCCTGCATGACGGAAATCAGGCGGGCTTTGTTTTGTACCGAACCCAAAAGCGGCACGACTTCGACATCGGTACCGTGTTCCGCTTGGCTTTCGCGCAGCTCTTTATCAATGCTGTACAAAGAAAATTCAGATAATTCAAACAGCAGCAGTTTGGACGGTTTGCAACGCAAAATCTGACGACACAATTCCGAACCAATCGACCCGCCTGCACCTGTTACCATCACGACTTTGCCGGTTACGTCGGCACTCATCAATTCGGGAACCGGATCAACAGGGTCGCGGCCGAGTAAATCTACTACGGAGATTTTTTTCAACGAGCTGACGTTGATTTTGCCGTCCACCAAGTCTTTCATGCCGGGGATAGCCAAAACTTCGCAGTGGTACTGTTCCAAATTATTGATGATGGCTTTGCGCTCTTCTTGGGAAGCACTCGGAATCGCCAGCAGGATTTTTTCTACGCCGTAGCGGTCAATCAGCGTAGGAATTTCCTCAGGGCTGTACACGGCCAAGTCGTAAATCACGCTGCGGCGCAATTTCGGGTTGTCATCGACAAAGGCGATGGCGTTGTATTCTTTAACTTGTTTGATGGCTTCCAGCAGTTGGCGGCCGGAACGTCCGGCACCATAGATGATGACCGGCGCCATTTGTTTTTTGTGGCGGTCGGACAAAATCGCACGCACAATCATGCGCGAGCTGGTCACCAATACCACCAGCAGCAGGAAATAAACGATGGGCAGCGCCAAACGCAGGCGTTGCTCGAAAATCAGAATGCTGACGAAAAATACCACGGCGGATACCGCGCTGCCGAATACGGCCGCAGTCAGCACGCGGACGCTGACGAAGCGGGTAACGGCGCGGTACAAGCCCAAACGGACAAACAGCAAAATTGTGATGACGGCGGTACTGCCGAAAGCCAGCCAGTTGGCGGCGTTTGCCCACTCGTCCGAATAATTGACTTTCAGGCTTTGTGCAAACCAGAAAGCAATGAAAATCATCAGCACATCGTGAATCACAAAAAAGGTTTTTTTGAGATTCCGGGGGAGGCGTAATAAGGTTTCCAAATTCATTTTGGTATTTTCTGAGTAGTGTTTAAGCGGTGCGTATGTGGGGAAATATTGTTTTTTTCAGACGGCCTCAATCTAGGGTCTGTTGATATTTCATCACGCGGCATTTTTTCAGCGAAAAAACACAGCTGCTGTGTTGAAAATGCTCGCAAGGTGTCCAACCTTGCTGTGCTTTTCGCCTTGCATCCGCGTTCTTTCACTCGAAAATCTGCTTCTCGGATGAAATATCAACAGACCCTGGCGAGGCCGTCTGAATTTTGGTGCTTAGGCAGTTGCTTCGTTCAAAACGGCAGCAATGTGTTGGCAGCAGAGCGCGATTTCATCGTCGGTCAGGGTCGGGTGAACCAGGAACATCAGGCTGGTTTCGCCCAGCTCGACGGCGTTTTTCAAACGCTCTTGCGGACGCCACGGTGTGTTGTCGAAGGCTTTTTCCAAATACACTTCGGAGCAGCTGCCTTGATAGCACGGTACTTTCAACGCATTCAATTCATTGACGATACGGTCGCGCGTCCAACCTTCTTTCAGGTTTTCCGGTTTCACAAACGCATAGAATTTGTATTGCGCGTGTTCGATGTAATCGGCAACTTCGGTCAGGCGGATGCTGCTGAATTTGCCCAAGGTTTCGGCTAATTTAGCGGCGTGCGCTTGGCGTTTGGCGGTCCAGTCCGGCATACGTTTCAACTGGATACGGCCGATAATGGCTTGCATTTCCAACATGCGCCAGTTGGTACCGAAACTTTCGTGCAACCAGCGGAAGCCCGGCGCGTGTTCGCGGTGGTACACGGCATCGTAGCTTTTGCCGTGGTCTTTGTATGACCACATTTTGTCCCACAAGGCTTTGTCGTTGGTTGTGACCATGCCGCCTTCGCCGCCGGTGGTCATGATTTTGTCTTGGCAGAACGACCAGGCGCCGATATGGCCGATGGAGCCGACGGCTTTGCCTTTGTATTTCGCGCCGTGCGCTTGGGCGCAGTCTTCGATGACATACAGGTTATGTTCTTGCGACAGCGCCATGATGTCGTCCATTTCGGCAGGCATACCGGCCAAATGCACCACGATGATGGCTTTGGTGTTGGGGGTCAGCGCGGCTTTGATGGTTTCGGCGCTGATGTTTTGGCTGTTTAAATCTACATCGGCAAATACGGGATTGGCACCGGCGGTCACGATACAGGAAGCGGAGGCCAAGAAAGTGCGCGAGGTCACAATGACATCATCGCCTGCGCCGATACCCAAGGCTTTCAGGGCAACGTCCAGCGCCAGCGTGCCGTTGGACAGGGCGACGGCGTATTCTGTGCCGACGTAGGCGGCGAATTCTTTTTCAAATTCGCGGCATTCGGTGCCGGTCCAATAGTTGACTTTGTTGGACAGCAAAACGCGGGAAACGGCATCGGCTTCTTCTTGGGTGAAGCACGGCCACGGGGAGAGGGCGGTATTCAACATGTGTTTTTCCTTAAGAAGGTCGCTGCTTGAAAATGTTTCAAGCAATCAGACCGGATAATTCGTCTAATGTTCCAATCCAGCGGTGCGGCTGGTGTTCGGGCGGAAAATCAGCGGCACTATGGCGGTGGATATTGCGGGACGAGGCTTGCAGACCGATGGTCAGCCAGCCCAGCTGGTTGGGGGTGACAAAATCTTTTTTGATGTTGTCGCCGATGTAAATAAAGCGGCGGTTGTCAGCAGCATATTTATTTTGGAGCAGGACAAAACGCTTGTCACAAGGTTTTTCCGAGCGGTAGGCTTCCGAGATAAGGATGTCGTCAAACAACGGCAACAAGCCCAACGCTTCCAATTTGAGCCGCTGGCTGATGCTGCGGCCGTCTGAAATCAAGGCGGTGGCGGCAAAGTCTCGGGTCAGGTTTTCCAAAAATGACACGCTGCAATACGGCTTGATGTCGGGTTGGTGCAGGCGGTATTGCCACAGCAAGACCTGTTTTTCCGAATCGTTGAAACCGCACAGGCGGCACAAATCGTCCAGCCAGTCTTTACTGTCCGCAACAATCTGCTGCGCCAGCGCTGCCGCGTTAAATTCGGGATACAGCTCGGCTACGCGGCGGATAACGGCGCGGATACCGGATACTTTGTAATCGTATTCGGCGTACAGCGTGTCGTCCAAATCGAAGACAATCACGCTGTTGCGCGGATTAATCGTTTCCATGTACCAGCACCTTGGCATCATAGCGCAACATCATCAGGTTGTTTTCCCAACCGTCGAAAAACGGGATTTCTTCGCCGTAGAGGTATTCGCGGATGAGCCAGTTGGGGTAGTTGCCGCCGGCGGCGTAGGTCAGCGGGAAGCCGCCGCCGAAGCGTGGGTTGATTTCCACGCTGTAAAATTCGCCGGTGGCGTTGTTGTAGAAAAACTGTGCCGTCAGGCAGCCGCGCGCGCCTTCGACTTCGGCCATTTTTTCTACCAATACGTCATACAGATGGTTGCGGCGGGTAATGCCTTTGCTCACTTCACCGGTGCGCACTTCCAAGCGCTCGCGCGGCACAACGCATTTCAGACGGCCTTCGCGGGTGTAATACATATCCACGGTGAATTCGGTAAATTCATTGACGATGTCGATCAGTTGGCAGAACATCAGTTTTTCGTCGGCCATCATTTCCGGCGTGATGTCGGCGGCGGTATCGACACGTTTGGCGCCGATGGCGCGGCTGCCGTCGTAAGGTTTGACGAAGCAGGGCAGGGTCGGGTTGTTGCGGTCGTAAATGGCGGGCGACTGGATGCCGTATTGTTGGAACAGGCCGGCGGTCAGGCGTTTGTCGCGGCACAAATCAATCAAGGCCACGTCAGACACGATGATGTGGATACCGGCAGCTTCAAAACGGTCACGTGCTTCGGCCAGTTTTTTCAACTCGGTGTCGATGGTCGGGATAATCAGGCCGACATTTTGCGCCACGGCCAAATCGTAAATGCTGTCGATGTAGTTGTCGGCCTTAATCGCGGGCACGCTGAAAAAGCCGTCTGAAATGCGGCAGGCGGACGACATTTCCGGGTGCATATCGGTTGTTAATACTTTGATGCCGTCTGAAAACTTGGTGGCTTCGATTTTGAAGTCCTGCACCAGCTCGACGCGGCGGCCGGCAGAGAGAATAAGTACGTTATTTTTCTTCATTGTTGTTGCTTCCTGTAAAAAAAGGCATGGTGGCTTCGCCGGCGGCAGAAATGCCTTCGCGGACAAATACTTTTTTAACGGTTAAAAATAAAATCTTGATGTCGAGCCAAAAGCTGTAATGGTCGATGTACCAAACATCCAAGGCGAATTTTTCGTCCCACGAAATCGCATTGCGGCCGTTGACCTGCGCCCAACCGGTTACGCCCGGTTTCATTTCGTGGCGGCGGTATTGGAATTCGTTGTAAAGCGGCAGATAGCTCATCAAAAGCGGACGCGGGCCGACCAAGCTCATGTCGCCTTTCAAGACGTTCCACAATTCCGGCAGCTCGTCCAAGCTGGTGGCGCGCAGCTTTTTGCCGAACGGGGTCAGGCGTTCGCTGTCGGGCAGCGGATTGCCGTCTGAATCCACCGCATCGCGCATGGAGCGGAATTTAATCATCTTAAACGGCTTACCGTCTTTACCCGGTCGCTCTTGGGTAAAAAACACGGGCGAACCCAAGTTTTTGCGGATTAAGTAAATCAGCAGCAGAAATACAGGCGACAGGATAATCAGCCCGACAGCCGAGGCGATGATGTCAAACAAGCGTTTGAAAAGTTTACTCATTACCTAATCTCTCAATCATGGATACGATCTTCTGATACGCCACATCACGCTTGAAGCGGCGCACGATTTCTTCGGATTGGACGGGGTCGTCCTTGTGCGCCAAGATTTCTTTGGCGGCTTTGACAAAGCTGTCCACATCGCCCGATGTATAGTCGGCATGCGGCAGCAGGGTCAGGACTTCGGCCACTTCGTCATTGACTTGGCTGTTTAAAATCGGTTTTTGCAAAGCCATATAGTCGGACAGCTTGTTGGTAATCGACTGCATGGCATACGAATGAATCGGATTTACGGCAATATCGCAGCCTTTGGCTACCGACATCATTTCCGAATAAGGAATGTAGCCGTAAAACTTAATCGAATCATTGGCGTATTGTTTCAACTTTTCCAAGTCGGGGCCGCCGCCCATGATATGCAATTCAACGTTTTCGCCGGCATCCAGCAGCTTTTGCACACCTTTGCAGACAGTTTCGACGTCATAGCTGTAACTCAATGTACCCAAATAGAAAAAGCGGGTTTTGTCGTCACCGAAATCTTTGGCAACAGCCGTATTCAATTTTGGAAAATCGGCACCGATATACACCACTTCGCCGGGTACGTTCGGATTGGCTTCTTTGGCACGGTCAAGGTAGGTCTGTGATACGGCGACCAAACCATCGGCATAGTGGTAAGCCTGATTCGCACGGCCGGAAAACGGCAGCAGGTTGTGCGGAATCTTTTTTAATACCGGAATGACGGCGGAAAACGATTCCGGCCAAACATCCTGCACGTCGATAATCAGCTTGTAACCCAAACGGGCTTTGTGTTTGCCCAGCAAAATATTGGTGGCAATCAGCGGATAAGCTGAAAACACCACATCCTGTTCACCCGGTTGGCATTGTTCCAACCAACGCTCAAAGTCTTTGACGAAAACATGGTGGCTTTTCACGCGGTCAAGCGATACATTTTTGCTGTAACCGCTTTCATTCAACATCATCACTTTCAGACGGCCTTGTGAAGCAGCAACGGCATCTTCAGGCCGTCTGAACGATTTGTCGTAATGTTTGAAATTGCTGGTAATCAGCAATACATCGTGTTTTTCCGCCAAAAGCTCTGCCAAATACCAAAAACGGTTGAAATGCGGCTCGCTCGGCAACGAACAATAAGGCGCAACAATGGTAATCTTCATTTTTCAGACGGCCTTACATTGCATACGCAGCCATAGTGGTGCGGTAAATTTCTTCGTCGGAGCAGAGGGTGGCAACGTGTTGGTGCAACGCTTTACCCAGCTCGCTACGCAGTTCGGGGTTGGCAACCAGTTTTTCCACAGCTTCAACAAATTGTTCGTCTTCACCAAACGGAATGCAGAAACCGGTTTTGCCGTTAATAACCATTTCGGAAATACCGGCCATGTCGTAGGTCACGACAGGCGTATCGTATAAGCCTGCTTCCAAAATATTGTTGCCGACACCTGCGCCGTGGTCGCCGACGCAGTGAGGTGTGTTTACCAAAATATCGACGTCTTTGAAGTAAGCGGTCAAATCGCGCACACCGCCCAAGAAGGTAACTTTATCGTCAATGCCCAAACGCTTGGCTTGCGCTTTGAGGTTGTCCATTTCTTCGCCGATACCGGCCACATTCAGGCGCACGGGTACATTGCGGTCAACCAGTTTTTTGAAAATATCCAACATCAGATTCACAGCACGGACGGTGTCCAAACGCGACAGCGTACCCAGCATGATGTAGTCTTTGGGTGTTTTTTCAGGCACATAATCCGGTTTATGCAATGCGTTATAGGTATAGGTAATGCGGTTTGCCGGGAAACCGTAGCGAATCAGTTTTTCACGTTCGTGTTTGCAGTTGCCGATGATGTACACGCCTAATTTGTCAAACAATTTAGCGATTTTCGGATAGGTTTCCGGATCAAGGCCGCGCGCATGATAGAACACTTTGGTTTTCGGCGAAGCAATTTTGGCGGCAATGGCGCAAGCCGGTACGATACGTGCCATTTGGCAGTGGATAATGTCGGGCTGCTCGCGTTTGAGCATTTTCATGTAAGCCATCATGCCTTTGAAATAACCGAGCATACCACCTTGGTAAAAATCAATCGGTTGCCATTTGATGCCCAGTTGTTGCGCTTCTTTAATTAGAGGGCCGTCTGAAGAAGCCAATACAACTTCAACGCCTTCGTGGTTGAGCAAACGGCCCAAGCGGAAGGTTGCATTTTCAGTACCGCCCAAACCGGCCATGGATGTAGTTAAAATGACTTTCATAATGTCATGTTCTCTTAAAATTTAATTAAACTTTTTCGTTTTTCTGCACAATGCAGCTGCTGTAAATAAAAATCAGGAAGCAAGGTAACCAAATAAAAGGGATACGCAAAATGGTAGAGGGAATAAATCCTGCTAACAGAAAAATACCCATGCACACAAGCGCAATCACCCGTGATTTTGATTTCAAGTAACGGTTTATCAATATATTTTTTAAGTAAGTGACAACGTAAGCAATAAAACCCAGAAGGGAAAGTAGGCCAAATCCCAAATACAGCTCAATAACAAAACTGTGCGGGTTTTGGAAACCTAAACTGTCACTCAAGTGACCGCCAAAGTATTCGCGGAAATTTTTTGGACCGTAGCCAACGCCCAATAAGGGCGGATTTTCCCAGAAATAATTATAAATTTCTTGGCGGTAAGACACCGAGCTGTCACTGCCCATATCATATAAAAACAGGTATAGACGTGAAGAAAAACGCTCTAAGAATTGATTACTGTTCAGTGAAAGTAAAAATTCTTGGATGACCTGTGATGGAATGAGTGACAGCAATACAAATAACAGTCCGGCTACTAAAACGGTAATAAATCCATTTTTTTGATAAGCAATATAAACAAATAAAATCAGTAGGTAACAGCCGATGGCTGTGCGGGAAACGCTGGCAAAAATTGCCATTCCCAGTAATACAAATAAAAGCCATCCGAAAAGGATTTCTTTCTTGTTTCTTCCTTCCAGTTGAAAGAAAAACAAAATGGCAGGTGTAATACAAACTGCGGTCGTGGCCAGATTGTTTGGGTTAAAAAACAATCCCTTAAGCGAACCGGCATCAATAGCAAGTTCCTCGCTGGCTGTAACGAATTGGAAGCCGGTTGCTAATTCTAAAAATGGAGGAATCGCAACATACAGTACAAAGATCGTAAGAAATTTTTGAATACGTTTTAATGGATCCTCTTCACGAATCAATACCTGATAAAACAGATAGAAAAATCCAGGCAATACCATGAAAAACATGATATCCATGAATTGTGTCGGCGTTAATGAGGATATGGCTAAGTGTATGCCCGGCCAAAAGCACATGACGCATAACGCCAATAACATGTTGTAAATTTTTTTCGGTATCTGTTTGCTTTCAGCACAGAATACGATAAAGGTTCCAACGATGAACAATATTGATAACGGATTGTCGATACGCGGTACCCCGGCTCGGTATGCCAGCGTAGGGCCTAGCATATAGCCGAACAACATCAGGTATAAAACACCAACATAAAGACTAAGACGTTTGAATTTCACAACAGTCCTCAAATTAAGATATGGATGTCGTTATTTTTTCATAGGCTGCCGTAATTTGGCTGATAACGACATTTTCACCAAATTCGTTCAATGCATTTTTTCGTAAGGTCTGTGCATCGTATTTTTTTTGATTTTCATATAGAGAAATCAATGCTGCCGTTAATGCTGCTTGGCCTTCTACCGGCACAATAAGACCGTTGCTATCATTTACAATTGATTCAGGCCCGCCGCAACGGGTTGCAATAACAGGCAATCCTTGTGATAAGGCTTCAATGAAGACAACGCCGAAAGTTTCATGTCGGCTGGCCAATACAAATGCATCGCTGTGATACATCAAATCTAATACTTCATCGTTTTTTAATTTGCCTAGAAAAGTAACATTGTTTTGTAAGTTAAGTTCTTTAGCAAGGCCGTGCAATTTGGTTTCTTCATAACCGCCGCCACCGATTTTGAGCTGAAGATGAGGATATTCTTTTAAAGCTTCAGAAAAGGCGGGCAGTAGGATATCGTAGCCTTTTTTGTGCTGTAAGTGAGCCACCGAACAAAAAGTGAAATTTTCGTTGGGTACTTTATTGATTAAATCGACAGGTGCTTCAAATTTTGCGGATAAGATATTAGGGATATATTCCCATTTTAGGCCTTTGAACTCCTGCTCTAATAGTGCTGCAAAATCACGGCTGACAGCTGCACGTGCTCCGGCATGACTTGCTGCCTGTTGCATCATCGGGCGTTCCCAATCATGAATTAATTTACGGGCATAGGTTGTACTATGCTCGGTAATCATATAAGGAATGCCGGTTTGCTTGTGGATCTGGTAGGCAATCAGGCCGCCGTTATTGACACAATGGGCATGAATAACATCCGGCATCCCATGTTCGGCAACATAACGACGGAACAGTTTCATTCCGGCTAAAATCATGCGGTTGCGGTCAATATACGGAATATGAGGAAAGTAAAGCATACTTTGGTAGGTATAAGTAGGGATACCTGCCTCCACATATTCCTTCATTCCATGTTGTTTGCGGTCAAGCACAATAGAAGCATGAGTACGCAAGGAGCGAAATTGCGGTGCAATTACGCCAACTTTGACGCCTGCCCGTTGTAATGCTTGAGCCTGTAAGCGGAAGAAGATACCGTTTACATCATCAGGCGTTTCAGGATACCAAGAAGGGATAATGAGAGCGTGCATAATCAAATCTCTGTTAGTTATTATTTTTTTTCAGACGGCCTTTAATCATTTGTAAGGCATTTGCCAACTGTTGCTTGTGGGACATCACTAAAACGATTAAGCCGATAAGCCAAATAATGGCAAATAGCCAATAATTGCTGCTGTTACCCCAGTAGGTATAGCTTAGGCAAATCAATAGACAAACGGTTACGTTGCTGTAAATTTTCAACCGTGGCAGGGGTTGCCACAATAAAGAAGATAACTCTGTCTTACAGATGAAAAACAGCCAAAATGAGATGGCACTGGCCATTGCTGCACCTCTGGCTCCTAAGGATGGAATAAGCAAGTGGAGCAAGCTGAAATTGCAGGCAAATGCGACTAAGTTGACTAAGGTAATCAACCAAGTTTTACGGACAACATTCAAACCGATACCGCTGACTTCGGTGAGGGTGTACAGCAAGGGGAACAGCATGCTGGAGAGCAAAATAAACTGTACCGGTGCATATTGTTTGGGCAATATCCATGTCACAACCGGTGAGAAAATACCGACAAAGCAAACAATGCCGCTAATCAGCGCGGTCATCGAAAGGGTAATCCCGCCGATTTTATCTAAATTGGTATTTTCTTTAACCCATTTAAAAACCAGTGGCGCCCAGATAGTTGAAAAAACACTTTGAAAAATCAAAGCGACAGCGCCAAAGCTGACGGCCATGGAGTAAACGCCTAATTCTTCTAAGCTGGCCAATTCTTTCAGCGCGAAACGGTCAACCGAAGTAAAACCCCAGTAGGCTAAGTTACCGATGGCCAAAGGCATACCGTATTTCAAACCAGACTTTAAGATATCTGCTGATAGTGGTGCTTTGTGAATAGCCCGCAAATCTGTTTTAGTTTGAAAAATTAATACGGCCACCGTAATGACTTGCGCTGCGGAATAAGCAAAAACCAAGCTGACTGTATTTGTGGGTAAACTTAATACCACATAGGCCAAGACAAATACCAAAATAAAGAATTTAGGTGTTAATTGGCTGAATGAAAATGCTACAGCTCGTTCCTGCATTCGTAGGATTAAGGCTAAAAAACGGGCAAACAGTGAAGTTGCCAAAAAAACCAGGAATAAAATACCTAGCGAGTGATTATTTAAAGAAAAAACAATTTCAGACGGCCAAGCTGCGTTCCATAAGGCAATAATAATCGTCACTGCCGCAATAAACAGGCAAGGGAGGTAAGATAAAGATTTAAATAACGAGGCCTTGTGCTCGGAAGCGTAATATTCTCTGATATAAGCTTGATCAAGACCAAGTCCCAAAATCAAAATTGACAGAGAAGAAACCGTTTGCAATAAAACAATACGGCCAATGTCTTCAGCAGGGAAATACCATGAAATCAGCGGCAACGACACAATACCGAAAGCAGCGCTTCCGATAGGGCCAAGTGCGTAACCGAGTATTTTCCGTGCGTTCATAATGGTGGTTTCAGACGGCCTGAAAAGTTTAGGCGTAAGGGTTTATTAAAAATTTTATTATAATAAATATGATGATGGTTGTTGCGCCGAAGGATTTTATTTCAGCGGCTTTCTTTGAACGACCATTACTACAACTGCTGTTCAAAGAAAGCCGACTGGCCGTTTGTAAAGCAGGCCAATCAGCTTTTTGGAGGTCAATCCGGAGAATTATGCTTTTACAACGTTCGCATGTTTACCGGAGAATTTACCACGGGTATCTACAATCAGTTTTGCATGTTTTTGCAGAAGATCATAGTCAAATTTGTCATGGTCGGTAGTCAATACCACGCAATCGAATTTGGCGATGTTTTCAGCTGTCAGCGGTTCGCTCTGCAAATCGAAGTAGGTATGTTCCGGAATATGCGGGAATACCGGTACGTGCGGGTCAGAGTAGGCAACATCTGCGCCCAAGTTTGCCAAGCGCTCCATCACTTCAAGAGATGGGCTCTCACGCATATCATCTACGTTTTTCTTGTAAGCGATACCCAGTACCAAGACTTTGCTGTCTTTGATAGAACGATTATGTTCATTCAATGCCAAACCTACTTTGCTGATAACATAGTCGGGCATGTGGGAGTTTACTTCGCCGGCCAATTCGATGAAGCGGGTATTGACACCGTATTCACGTGCTTTCCAAGTCAGATAGAACGGGTCAATCGGGATACAGTGACCGCCCAAGCCCGGGCCCGGGTAGTATGCAACGAAGCCGAATGGTTTGGTTGCCGCAGCATCAATCACTTCATGGATGTCGATGTCCATTTTGTCGGCAACGATTTTCATCTCGTTGACCAAGCCGATGTTGACGGCGCGGTGGATGTTTTCCAGCAGTTTGGTCAATTCTGCGGCTCGGGTTGAGCTAACCGGTACGACTTTTTCAATTGCCGGTTGGTACAACGCAATGCCGACTTCCAAACATGCAGGCGTATGGCCGCCAATAACTTTCGGGATGGTGCGGGTTTCAAAGTTGGGGTTACCCGGATCTTCACGTTCGGGAGAGTAAACCAAGAATACGTCTTTGCCGACTTTCAAGCCTTTTTCTTCCATACGAGGCAGCAGCTCTTCTTCGGTTGTACCCGGGTAGGTAGTGGATTCCAAAGACAGAACTTGACCTGCGCGCAGATAAGGTTTCACGGCATCGGTAGTATCTACAACGTAGCTGATATCCGGTTCGCGGTATTTGTTCAACGGAGTCGGTACGCACAGGATAATGGCTTCTACTTCGCCAATGCGAGAGAAGTCGGTAGTGGCTTCAAACAGGCTGTTGCTGGCGGCAGCAATTTTATCGGCAGAAATATGCTCGATATAGCTTTCGCCTTTGTTGAGCTTGTTGACTTTGGTTTCGTCAATGTCGAAGCCTAAGACTTGGTAGCCGACTTCAACATAACGCAGCATCAGGGGCAAACCGACATAGCCCAAACCGACGATACCGATTTTTGCAGTTTTATCGGCAAATTTTTGAATGGTGGTATTTTTCATGATATTTTCTCATGTTATGGATAAAAACTTGGTCAATACGGGTACTGATGGTTGATGAGCGAATCCATGCCGGATATTGAATCCGATAGCCAGGAAAACTTCAGGTTTATTACTCACAGAAGAGAAATAGAACCGGAGTGTCTCTCTCTCATAGTATCGAAGCCATCATAAACATTCGTAAGATTCATCTCAAACGAAAAAGTTTTATCGCGCAAAAAAACAGTTATTCGGTAGTTATGCCTTCGGTTTAGGCTATTTGGATAAGGAAATTGGCAAAAATGACAAAGCAACCTTTTGATAAGAATGTAAAATTTGTTAATTGGAACAAATTGGTAAAAAGCGCTTCTGAATTTGAAAGGTTATAGTAAGTAATGATATTGTACTTTTATTTACTTTGGTTAACGAAGATTAATCTTTGCTTTGATTATTTATGAATAAAAATAAAGAAATTTATTTGGAATGACAAAGTAAATGCAAAAAAGCATGGCGATATTGTTGTCGCCATGCTTTTTTATAAGGATATTTTCTGAAGCCGGGTTATTTCAAACGTAAGACCCATTTGATGTCATTACCTAAAATTTCAGCGGATTGGCTGCGCCACTTACTGTCTTGTATCAGGGACGATGGGTTTTCCGGCAGGTCAAACAATCCGCGTCCGGGATTGCCCAAGATTTTGGGTGCTTGGTACAGCACGATTTCATCCACCAGCTCTTCCTGAATCAGGGCAGAAGATAAAGTAGCGCCGGTTTCTGCCATGACTTCGCCGTAGCCGAGTTCGGCCATTTGACGCAAGAGGTCGGGCAAGTCGATTTGCCCAGTAGCGTTTTCAGACGGCCTGATGATGCGGATGTGCGGGTGTGCCAGATAAGGGCGTAGGCGGTTTTCGTCGTCAACCAGGGTAGCGATGATAGTGGGGCTGCTGCCGTCTGAAACCAAGTGGCAGTCAAGCGGTGTGCGCAGTCGGCTGTCGAGTACCACACGGGCGGGTTGGCGCAGGGTGGGGAAGGCGCGCACGTTCAAGTAGGGATTATCGGCGAGTACGGTGCCGATGCCGGTCAAGACGGCGCAGCTTTCGGCGCGCAGCATTTGCACGTCGGCACGGGCGGCTTCGCCGGTAATCCATTGGCTGCGGCCGTCTGAAAGGGCAGTTTTGCCGTCGAGACTGGCGGCGCATTTGAGGCGTACAAACGGACGACCGCGTTCGATACGCGATAGAAAGCCTCGGTTGAGTTCGCGTGCTTCGGCTTCCAGTAAACCGCTTTCGGTTTGAATCCCGGCGGCTTGCAGCATGGCCAGCCCTTTGCCGCCAACCAGCGGATTGGGGTCGGTCATGGCGGCGACGACGCGGGCGACTCCGGCTTGAATCAGCGCTTCGGCGCAGGGCGGGGTGCGCCCGTAATGGCTGCAAGGCTCGAGCGTGACATAGGCTGTCGCGCCTTGGGCTGCCGCGCCTGCCTGCCGCAGGGCGTGTACTTCGGCGTGCGGTTCGCCCGCTTTGACATGAAAACCCTGGCCGACAATCTGGCGGCCTCGGGCAATAACGCAGCCGACACGCGGATTGGGAGAAGTGGAAAACCGCCCTTGTCCGGCAAGCTCAAGGGCGGTTTTCATCATTTGGGTATCGGTTTCGGTAAACATATTTTCAGACGGCCTTATTCAGCTTCATCGGTTTGGATTTGCGGCAGGGTGGCGATGGCCTGGGTAAATTCGGATACGTCGTTGAAACTTTTATACACCGAGGCAAAGCGCACATAGGCGACTTGGTCGATTTTTGCCAGCTCTTCCATTGCCATTTCGCCGACCATTTGTGAGGGGATTTCTTTTTTGCCCAGCCGGTATAAGCGCTGCTCGATTAGGGCGACGGTTTCGTCGATTTTTTCGGCAGAGACGGGGCGTTTGTGCAACGCCCGCTCCAAGCTGGTGCGCAATTTGTGCGGATTAAACCCCACGCGTGAGCCGCTGGTTTTGATGACCTGCGGCATGCGCATTTCGATGGTTTCAAAGGTGCTGAAACGCTGGCCGCAGCTCAGACAGCGCCGACGGCGGCGGATGCTGTTGGTTTCTTCCAGCAGGCGCGAGTCGGTCACTTGGGTGTTGGCGTTTTGGCAAAACGGACATTTCATGGCGGTCAAATCAAGGGGTTACGAGCAGTTATTGTAACGGATATGCGAATACCCGTATAGGGGACAGGGTTTTTGCTGCGTTGGCCGTCTGAAAATAAAAATAGGATGTTTTTTCAGACGGCCTCGGCATACCGTAAGCGGTTACACCGACACGCCGACGGCGCGCGCAATGCGCAAACCTTCTTCCGCACTTATATACACAGGATTTTCCGGCCGGTCGCGGTGGACGATGTCGCCTTGGCGGAACATCACCAATTCGTCCACCGCCAGCTGCTGCCAGGTTTCGTTGCAGGTCAGCGGCAGGGTTGCGATGACGGCCACTTTGTCGCTCGGTGTGGTGACTTCGGCAAAATCGACCATAATGTCTTCGTCCAGCAGGCGGGCTTGGCCGAACGGAGCTTTGCGCACGATGTAGTGCAGCAGCGTACTGGCGTGTGCAATCAGGGAATCGCCGTTGGACATGACGAAATTAAACAGGCCGTAGCTGCGGATTTCATGCGTCAACTCGGTAACGGCGGCGAAGAGGGTATCTTCGTCGGGCTTACGGTCGAAGCGGCAGCGCAGGCGGTTGAGCAGGTAGCAGAACGCGCGTTCGGAATCGGTATCGCCGACGGGGTGGTAAAATTCGCCCTCTTTGGGGAAAAAATCAAACAGATGGCCGTTGTGGGCAAACAGCCAGTATTCGCCCCACATTTCGCGCATAAACGGGTGGGTGTTGGCTAGCGAAGTCTGCCCCTGCGAGGCTTTGCGGATATGGGCGATGACGTTTTCGGATTTGATGGGGTAGGCGCGGATAAGGTCGGCCACGGGCGATTTGGCGCTGGGTTTGTCGTCGTGAAACAGGCGCACGCCCTTGCCCTCGAAGAAGCCGATACCGAAGCCGTCGGCGTGGTGGTCGGTAATGCCGCCGCGTCTGCGGAAACCTTCAAAGGAAAACATGATGTCGGTGGGGGTATTGCAATTCATGCCGAGCAGCTGGCACATGGTGTACGCCTTGTTGTGAAGTCTGTATAAACAAACGGAATAGCTAAAGTGTAGCAGTTTCAGCGTATTTAAGCGATAGGCCGTCTGAAAAGGTATGACAGAAATCATGGATTTCGTTTTCACACCTATTCAGACGGCCTTGTGTTTAGACATACGGTTGCAAAGTGCGGCGCAGAATGTCCATATCGGTGATTTCGGTAATATTGGCACGCCCCAAGCAGTCGAGACCGATAAAGCGCATCACGCCGCTACTGACTTTTTTATCGTGGCTCATGTGGGCAATCCATTTGTCGAACGCAAATTTCGGCGGCGCAGACGGTAAATTGGCGGCTTCGAGCAAGGCGGCAATGCGGGCGGTATCAGCGGCGGTCGTTTTGCCAAGCTCTTCCGACAAACGTCCTGCCAACACGCAGCCGGCGGCCACGGCTTCGCCGTGCAGCCACACGCCGTAGCCCATTTCGGCTTCGATGGCATGGCCGAACGTGTGGCCGAGGTTGAGCCAAGCGCGGATACCCTGTTCGGTTTCATCTTGCGACACGATGTCGGCTTTCATTTTGCAGCAGTGATACACGGCCTGCGCCAGCTTGTATTGGTCTTGTGCCATCAGGTCGGCCATGTTTTGCTCTAGCCACTCGAAAAATTCAATGTCGCCGAGTGTGCCATATTTGATGACTTCGGCCATGCCCGCTGACAATTCGCGCGGCGGCAGGGTTTGCAGCGTGGTCAAATCGGCCAACACCGCCTGCGGTTGGTAAAACGCGCCTATCATGTTTTTGCCGAGCGGGTGGTTGATGGCGGTTTTGCCGCCGACAGACGAATCCACCTGACTCAACAGCGTGGTCGGTACTTGGATAAACGGCGCACCGCGCTGGTAAGTCGCCGCCGCAAAACCGACCATATCGCCGATGACGCCGCCGCCGAGCGCAATCAGCGTGGTTTTGCGTTCGGCGCGGTGTTGCATTAGGCCATCGAAAATCAGGTTGAGTGTTTGCCAGTTTTTATATTCCTCGCCGTCGGGCAGGATAATGCTGAAATGTTCGACGCCCGCTTTATCCAAGGCCGTCTGAATTTTTTCCAAATACAGCGGTGCGACGGTTTCGTTGGTCACAATGGCGGCCTTTTTACCCAAATACGGCTTGAGCAGGGTGTCGGCTTCATCCAACAGATTTTGCCCGATGAAAATCGGATAGGGGTGGGATGGGGTTTGAACGGTCAAGGTGTGCATAATCAATCCTAAAAATCGGAATCGGGATTCAGAGGCAAATTCATTAATGTGGATTCGGGAAGTAACCAATAGCCCGTAGCTTGGGATGAAATGCCCAATGGAACGAGGCAATGTCGGGTTCAACACAACCTACACGGCTTAGTTGATTCTACTAAACGTGAGTTCGGGATAAGCGTTTTAAATATTTTCAGAACTATATACGATATCTCGGCAGATAGAAAATCGCCAGATTTTCGTCATTCCTGCGCAGGCGGGAATGATGAATCCTCGCGGATTCCGTCTGCAAAAAGAAACACGTTTCTGAAATTTAAAAAGATATTCTATCTGCTTATCCCGAACTCACGTTACTAAAGTAGATAAGGCCGTCTGAAAACAGCGTATTTTCAGACGGCCTTTGCTAAGGTCGCCGCCGGTTTAAGCGTCGGCAGGTTGTTTTAATGCGTCCAGCACATGTTGGATGGTTTTTTGATAATTGCCCGACTCAATTACCACATGCGCGGTATCGCGGTAGATTTTATCGCGCACGTTATACAGCTCTTGCAATTTCGCTAACGGATTTTCCACGCGCAGCAGCGGACGGTTGGTGTCGTAGCGGGTACGTTCCAACAAGACTTCGGGCAGGGTGTGCAGATAAATGACCGTACCGTGTTCGCGCAGACAGCGGCGGTTTTCCTCGCGCAAAACCGAGCCGCCGCCGGTGGAGAGCACGATATTTTCCTGCTGCGCCAGTTTTTTCAAAATGGCGCTTTCACGGTTGCGGAAGCCCTCTTCGCCTTCCATTTCGAAAATGGTCGGAATAGATACACCGGAAGCCACGCAGATTTCGTGGTCGCTGTCGTAAAACTGCCGCCCGAGCAGTTGGGCAATATGTTTGCCCAAGGTGGTTTTGCCCGCGCCCATCAGCCCGACTAAGATTAAGTTGCCATTGATTTTTTCCATGTGAAAGATTCTATATGATATTGGCAGGAAAATGTTTGATTTGGGCGATTGCCTGATATTAATGCAATAGTTTATCAAAAAAGGCATGCTTTTTGTTATAAGCATGCCTTTTTATGGGTTTTAGTAGCGCAAGTTGTTACCGTGGCCGTCCATAATGCGAGGAGTCAGGAAGACCAACAGCTCTTTGCGGGTTTCTTCACGGGAGCGAGATTTAAACAAATTGCCTAATACCGGAATATCGCCTAGCAAAGGAACTTTATTAGTGGTATTACTGTTTTCCTCTTCATAAATACCACCGATAATTAATGTACCACCGTCTTCTACCATGGCCTGCGTATTCAGGTTTTTGGTGCTGATACACAGCGTGGTCACGCCATCAGTAGTGCAGGATATAGGCGTGTCTTTGTTGATTTTTACGGTCATGATAATTTGACCGTCAGGTGTGATATTCGGCGTAACGGTTAAACCCAATACAGCTTTTTTAAAGGTCACGGAAGTGGAGCCGCTAGAAGTAGATTCTTGGTAAGGAATCTCCTGGCCGGATTCAATGGTGGCTTCTTTGCGGTCTTGGGTTAATACACGCGGATTAGAGATGGTTTTGCTTTTGTTTTGTGTTTCGGCTGCGGATAATTCTAATCCTAATGCACCGGAGGCAAAAGAGCGCACCAAGGCAATAGAGGTTGTTGCGGTATTGGTTGTCGGCAGACTGATGTTTGGGCTGCTGCTGGAAACGGAATATCCGCTCGTACTGCCAGACAAACTAGAGCCCCAACTATTCGAGCCGTTGGTACCGCTATAACCAAATTTAACCCCTAAATCACGTGAAAAACCTTCTTCTGCTTCCACAATACGCGCTTCGACCATTACCTGACGGGCAGGCACGTCCAGCTCATCAACCAGTTTGCGGAATTTCTCAATCACGCTGCGGTTATCGGTAATAATCAGCGTATTGGTGGCAGGGTCGATCAGAGCGCTGCCTCGGTTGCTCAACAGGGTGTTGCGGCCGTTGCCGGAATTACCACTACTGCTGCCGTTTTCTTCCAAGCGCAGGATTTTACGGAATTCTTCGACGTTTTTGTATTTCAGTTGGAAGGTTTGCGAATACAGCGGGCCGAGTTCGGCGATTTCTTTTTCGGCTTGCAAAAAGGCTTTGTCTTTTGCCAGCAGCTCTTCGCGCGGGGCAATGTTGATAATATTACCTTGGCGGCGCATATCCAAATTACGCGCCTGCATGACCAAATCCAAAGCCTGATCCCAAGGTACATCTTTCAACGACAAAGTCATTTTGCCGTTGACGGTATCGCTGGCGACGATATTGATACCGGACTCTTTGGCTAAAATCTGCAAAATTGTCCGCACTTCTACGTCTTGGAAATCTAAAGAAATGCGGCGTCCGTTGAAGGACTTGTTGGCGTTGGCATTCAAACCGCGCGACTCAGCAGGCGTGGCTTTGGCGGCAATTTCAAAGGTAAAGCGGCCGGCTGCGGAGCGTGTGGTAACGTCCCAATTACCGTTGTTGCGGATAATCAGTTGGGTGGCATTGCCAATGCGTTTGAGCGTAACATTTTGTACCGGCGTGTTGAAATCGCCTACATCCAAGCTGCGCTGGGCTTGAGTTGGCAAAGGATGGTTTTTCAGCGTGATAACCAGGCGGTCATTTTGCTTTTTGATTTCCGGGTCGCCAGAGAAGGTCGGGGCGGTCAGCTCAATAATGCCGGAATTGCGTGTACCTTTGCGAAAGTCGATATTGGCCGAGGTTACGGTTTGGCTGGTTTGAGTGGCGCGAGGTGCCGGTTGCGGGACATATTCAGCGGTTTGCGCCGGAATAGCGGCAGTTTGGTCGGCGGTTTCGCTAACGAATACCCATACTTCGTTGCCGCGAATTTCGGTATTGTATTGGCTGCTTTTGTTTAAACCCAGCATGATACGGGCGCGGTTGTTGTTTTGCGCTGCTGTGATTTGGTTTAGCAGCGGGTCGGCATATTCTAAAACGGGTTGCGGTAGCTGGATGGTGGTGTTGGCAAAATCCAATGCAATACGCGCGGGAGTAGTGGTGACAAACCCGCTGGGGCTGGTTACGTCGCGGTCAAAGCGGATTTTGATGATTTTTTGGTTATCCGGCAAAGTGGAAACATTGATGTCGGTAATGTTGCCCGCAAAGGCCGTCTGAAGCATGGAGCTCATGCTCAGGCCGGCTAGGAATTTGGTAATGTACTTGGTTTTCATAAAAGTGAGACCCCTTAAAATCAATTTGGAACCGGTGCGGCATGATTGGCAACGGCAGGCGCTTGTTCCGGCGGATTGGCCGGTGCCGCTGAATTGGGAACGGGCATGGCAGCGCCGTTTTTATCGGATGGGCTGCTTAATGGTAATTCCGCTTTCCGGTGCACCCAGTTGCCGTAGCTGTCTTCAATCAGCTCGGTCAGGATGATTTTGTCTTCGGTAATGCTTTGGATACGACCGTGATTTTGACCGATATAATTGCCGGGTGCAACTGTATAGACGTGACTATCCGCTTGAACAAAACCGGAGATTCTGCCGTTGCTGGAAAGGTTGCCGACATAACGCAGGCTGTCAAGGCTAAAGGATTCCAACACTTCTTTGCGGCGGTTGGGATTCGGGGCATTGCCGCCTTTGGGTGCGGATTCCAAACGTCTGGGATCAAAGGCATTCAAACCGCTATATGCGGGAGGATTGTAGGCTGCAGGCGGTGTGACGGTAGGTGCTTCAAACGGAATGGTTTGGGATTTTGCCTGTTTGCGGGTTTCCTTCATCCATTGGTTTAAATCGTCGTAAGTGGGTGTGCAGGCTGTAATGCAGAGGACGCTTGCGAGTAAGAAAGTATGTTTCATCATTGCCTAGCCTTTTTTCTTTTTATTTTTCTTGGATTTATTTGAGCCTTTTCCATTAGCCTTGTCTTGCTTTTCTTGGGTTGCTGCTAATTCAGCAGCTACTTCTTCCGCTGGACGGGCTTTATAGGTCGTCGCTGTGGCACTGAGTGTCAGCGAGTCATTTTTACTGTCTTTATTGTTTTTTCCGATGTTGGGTTGAATTTTGATGGAATCCAAGGTAATAATGCGCGACAGTTCGCCAACATCTCGGGTAAATTGGCTGATTTGCTGGTATTTGCCGGTTACAGCGATTTCATAAGGCAGCTTTTGAATCGGGCCGTCGTTAGACGGGCTTTGAGGAATAACGCTATCAAGGCGCAATCCGTTATCCGAACCCGCTTGATGCAACTCTTGAATCAGGTTCGGGATTTCTGCATCAGTGGGTAATTGGCGCAATAAAACATCGAATGCGGAACGAATAGAGGAGAGCTCGGCTTTTAAGTTGTTCAAGCTACCCGCTTCAATGCTTTTTTGGGTATAGGTTTCTTTGAGTTTGGTTTCTTTGTCTTGCTGTTGCGTCAGGGTATCCAGCTGGCTGCGAAACAATGCGGCATAGCCTAAAGCTAATACGATGACAACAATGAGGCCTGCCAAAGCTAATTGTGATGGCATATTGAGCTGGTATAAGTTTTGCACATCTAGATTTTTTAATTTCTTCGCGGCCATTATTCTTGCTCCTGTTCCGGCTGTTCAACCGTAGCGTCCTCAGGGAAGGCCGCAGGTGTGGCTGGTGTGCTATTTTGGTTGAGCGAAACTTTTAATGTAAACTCCTGATACCTATCTACTTTTTTAATGCTGATTAACTCAGGTTGAGAGAAAATACCGGTGCTGGGTAAGGTGCGCATAAACATAGCGATTTTGTTGTCGCTGACTGCTTTGCCGGTAATTTTGTAGAGGGTTGGTGTTTCGGCTTCCAACGAGGTCAGGTAGGTGTTGTCAGGTGTCAGGACATTCAATGCATCCATGATTTGAGCGGCTTGATAGCGTTTTTTCTGTAATTCTTCAACTTTTTGCTTTTTGGCTAAGAAGCTTTCTTTTTCCTGTTTTAATTTTTTAATTTCGCCCAAGTCTTTATCGAGCTTTTCAATTTCGGTTTCTAAGAAACGGTTACGACCTTCTTGGTTGTCAATGGCGCTGTTGATGAAGAGGTAGGTCAGCACAGACAAACCTAAGCCTGCCAGCAATCCGCACAGCATTAAAATTTTGAATTTTTGCTTTTGGTGTTGTCTGATTTCTTCCCGGTAGGGGAGAAGGTTGATTTTGGTAAGTTCTATCATGCTGTTACAGCCCCCTTAAGGCCAGGCCGAATGCCAAAGTTAAAGACGGTACGTCCAGTTGTAATTGCGGTAAGTCGATTTTGCTGCTTCTTTCGGCATACGCAGCGGGATGGGCGCATTGTGTTGCCGTATTGGTTTGGGAAAAGATACTTTCCGCCAATCCGCTTTGTTGAGCCGCCAACCCTGTTAACAAGATATGTTTAATACCGGAGAAGGTATCAGAGGATTGGGTGGTGTAGTAAAACTGCAATACGCGTTGGATTTCTTGGGCAACTTGTACGTTGAAGCGGTCGGTAATCTGCGTTTGGTAGTCGGACGGTTTGGTCGGCGAAGAAATTATCTGCGCGGCTTGTTCTTCCGTTACCTGATAGGTACGCTGGATAAGCTGGTTAAGCTGCTCGGTGCTGACAGGTGTTTCTTGCTTGTAGAGGATTTGATCATTTTGCATGATTAATGCATACATCTGCGTTGCGTAAATACCGAAGATGGCAATTTTTTCATTGGTCAGCTCCGGCGCATGGTTGTTTATCCAAAAAGCAAAGGCATTTCGTTGTGCCAATAAATCCAAATCCATTGCTGATAAGGTCAACCCTGCATTTTCAAACATCTCAATGCGGGGTTCTACGTCATCTTTTTTGGCGGCTACGGTCAGCAGTTGTTGGCCTGCGGGTGAAACGGAAGTGCCGGTAATCTGGTAGTCATAATTGAGCTCTTCAACCGGGCCGATTTGCGCCACTTCGGATTCGGCAAACGCTTCCAAATCCAAACCGGTATGGTTCGGATTGTAGATGGCTTGTTCAACCGTTGCTTGGCTATTAGGGATGGCAGCAATAAAATTTTTACAAGAACTGCGTAATTGGGTGTAAGTATGTTGCAGATATGTAACAAGATGGTCATAATCTTGAATTTTGTTGCCTTTAACAATATTCTTAGGCAGTTTGGTAATAACGTATTTTTCCAACTGGATTTGGTTTAAACTACGGCTTGTCAGCTGTACCATTTTGATGGTGTGCTGGCTGATGTCAATGCCGATGGCCGTGCGGCTGCCTTGTCCGCCCGTTGTTTTATTGGTTTGGGCGGTGGTATTTTTTGTGCTTTTAAATAAGCGCATCATATGACTTCCCTGTATCATTAGAGTCGTGGGTTACGATTCCAGTATCCGTAAGCGATGGAGTCTCTTTGCACGGTAGTAACTGTGTTTTATCGAAACCGTCAGCTATTTTACTTTATTTAATGCTTGTAATGGCAAAATATTAATTAGTCATGATTAAAAAGATTATAACGACCTGTATCGGTCTGATGTTCGGTTTGGCTCTTTTCGGAGTAGGGCTGATTGCCATCGCAATCTTGGTCACTTACCCGAAGCTGCCCTCATTAGACAGTTTGCGGCACTACCAGCCCAAGATGCCTTTAACCGTTTATTCTTCAGACGGCCAAGTAATTGGTTTGTATGGTGAAGAGCGGCGGGAGTTTACCAAAATCGAAGACTTCCCGAAAGTGTTGAAAGATGCCGTGATTGCGGCGGAAGACAAACGCTTCTACGAACACTGGGGCGTTGATGTGTTTGGGGTGGCGCGTGCGCTTGTCAGCAATTTGGTGGCAGGCGGTGTGCAATCGGGTGCCAGTACGATTACCCAGCAAGTTGCCAAAAACTTCTATCTGAGCAGCGAACGCACCTTTACGCGTAAATTTAACGAGGCGCTGCTGGCTTATAAAATCGAGCAGTCTTTCAGCAAAGATCAGATTTTGGAGCTGTATTTCAATCAGATTTATTTGGGACAGCGCGCTTACGGTTTCGCTTCGGCCGCCCAAATTTATTTTAATAAAAATGTCAAAGACCTGACTTTGGCTGAGGCTTCTATGCTGGCAGGTTTGCCTAAAGCGCCTTCTGCTTATAATCCGATTGTGAATCCGGAACGTGCCAAATTACGCCAAACCTATATCCTGAATAATATGCTCGAAGAGGGCATGATTAATGTGCAACAGCGCGATCAAGCATTGAAAGAAGAGTTGCACTACGAGCGCTTTGTCCAAAAAATCGATCAAAGCGCATTGTATGTTGCGGAAATGGTACGTCAGGAACTGTATGAGAAATATGGCGAAGACGCTTACACCCAAGGCTTTAAGGTCTATACCACCGTCAACACCGAAAATCAGAAAGTCGCTACCGCCGCCTTGCGTAGGGCTTTGCGCAATTTTGACCGGGGCAGCAGTTACCGTGGTGCGGAAGATTATATTGATTTGAGCCAGTCGGACGACGTGGAAGAAACCATCAGCCAACATCTTTCCACTTTATATACGGTGGACGGTATGGTGCCGACCGTGGTGGTGGATACTTCGCGCAAGGGGGTGCAAATTCAGCTGCCGAGCGGCCGCAGGGTTTTGTTGGGCAGCGGCTCGTTGGGTTTTGCCGCTTCTGCGGTTAATAACAAAAAATTAGGCGACAACCGTATCCGTCGCGGTTCGGTGATTCGTGTCAAAGGCAGTGGAGATAGCTGGTCTGTCGTACAAGAGCCGTTGCTGCAAGGTGCATTGGTGTCTTTGGATGCCAAAACCGGTGCTATCCGTGCGCTGGTCGGCGGTTACGATTACCACAGCAAAACATTTAACCGTGCAACACAAGCCATGCGCCAACCGGGTTCGACGTTCAAACCGTTTGTGTATTCCGCCGCTTTAGCCAAAGGGATGACGGCCAGCACCCAAATCAACGACGCGCCGATTTCCCTGCCGGGCAAAGGGCCGAACGGCTCGGTATGGCAGCCGAAAAATTCAGACGGCCGTTATTCGGGTTATATTACGCTGCGTCAAGCTTTGGTGGCTTCCAAAAATATGGTTTCTATCCGTATCTTGATGTCCATCGGTGTGGGTTATGCGCAACAGTATATCCAGCGGTTCGGCTTTAAGCCGTCTGAAATTCCGGCTACTTTGTCGATGGCTCTGGGTGCAGGTGAAACTACGCCGTTGAAAATGACGGAAGCGTATGCCGTGTTTGCCAATGGCGGCTACAAAGTCTCCGCGTATGTGATTGATAAGATTTATGACAGCCAAGGCCGTCTGAGAGCGCAAATGCAGCCTTTGGTCGCCGGTGAAAATGCGCCGCAGGCGATTGATCCGCGCAATGCGTATATCATGTACAAAATCTTGCAAGACGTTGTGCGTTTGGGTACGGCAAAAGGTGCCAATGCCGTTGGCCGCTCCGATGTGGCGGGTAAAACCGGTACCACCAACGACAATAAAGACGCATGGTTTGTCGGCTTTAATCCGAGCGTGGTGACGACCGTGTATATCGGCTTTGACAAACCGAAAAGCATGGGGCGCGCAGGTTATGGTGGTACGATTGCTGTGCCGGTATGGGTTGAATACATGCGCTTTGCGCTCAAAGGTACAGACAGCAAAGGCATGAAAGCACCTGACGGTATCGTGACCAAGGGCGGTGACTACTACATGAAAGAGCGCCAAGTCACCAATGCGGATTTGGCGTTGGATAACGGCGGCAATGCCCCGCGCCCGAGTGTGCGCCGCAGCCGACCATCATCGAATAGCGAAACCCGTTCGCCGTCTCGCAGTGCAGGTTCATCCAAACCTTCCGCTGCGGCTCCGGCCGGTGAAACACCTGTTTTGCCGAGCAATATCGGTGGTGGCAGCAAACAGTTGGATTCCTTGTTTTAAACTGTCAAAAAGGCCGTCTGAAAATTTTTCAGACGGCCTTTTTTATAGCATGTCGAGTAAAAGACTAATGCAGAAATGTAATTATCATATTACAATTCAAGAGGCTTTTCCGCTGCCGTTTCCGCCTGCTGCAAACCGGCTGTTTCCGCGTCATGAGCCGCGAACCAAGCGCCGACTACTTCGTTGACCTCGTCCATACCTTGTTTTTTCAGGCTGGAAAAAAGTTGCACGCTGATGGTTTGGCGTTCCATATACGGCTTGAGGGCTTTTTTTACTGCGCCCAGCGTTTTGATTTGGTCGTTTTTAGAAAGTTTGTCGGCTTTTGACAACAGAATATGCACGGGGCGGCCGGTAATGTGGAAAAAGTCCAACATCTGAATGTCCAGCGCTTTGAGCGGATGGCGCGTGTCCATAATCAACACCAAACCAATGAGTTGGCGGCGTTGTTGCAGGTAGTCGCCTAGGAGTTTCACCCAATGCGCGCGCACGGCTTCGGGTACTTGCGCGTAGCCGTAGCCCGGTAAATCGACCATAAAATGACCGCTGGATAGCTCGAAAAAGTTGATGTGTTGCGTGCGGCCGGGGGTTTTGGAAACGTAGGCCAGGCGAACATGATTGGTTAACGTATTGATGGCGCTGGATTTACCTGCATTACTGCGGCCGACGAAAGCGATTTCGGCCGGAGTATCGGGCAGATCTTTCAAATGGTTAACTGTGGTGAAGAATTTTGCGTTTTGAAAGAGATTCATAGTAGTAATTTAATGTAAATTTAGTATAGAATACCATGTTTATAGAATTATCGGTTTTAATCGGGTAAAATTTTACCCGGTATTTGAATATAAAAAGGGCATTGGCACGGTAGCAATGCTGTAATCAGGAGCACTCCATGAAACGATTGACTTTATTGGCGTTGGCCGTGGCCGCCGGCGCGGTAACAGCCGCGCCGAAAGCCGATGTAAACAAAGGCAAAGAAATTGCCACCAACATCTGCGCGGCCTGCCACGCTGTTGACGGCAACAGCGGCATCGCCATGTATCCGAAACTCTCGGCGCAACACACTGCCTATATTTACCGACAAACCGCCGACATCAAAGACGGCAAGCGCACCACCGGCGCGGCAGCTTCCATGCGCCCGATGGTGATGAATCTATCTGAGCAAGACATGCGCGATGTGGCTGCTTATTATGCCAAACAACAGCCGAAAGCAGGCGAGGCCAACCCGAAAGAAAATCCCGAGTTAGGCGCGAAAATCTATCGCGGCGGCATTGCCGATAAGAAAATCCCGGCCTGTATGTCCTGTCACGGCCCGAGCGGTGCTGGTATTCCGGGCGGCGGTACCGATATCGTGGCTTACCCGCGCTTGGGCGGTCAACACAAGGCTTACATTGTCGAGCAGTTGAATGCCTATAAATCCGGCCAACGTACCAACACCATCATGGCCGATATTGCCAACCGCATGTCTAACGACGAAGTTAACGCTGTGGCCAACTTTATCCAAGGTTTGCAATAATCCCGCCGGAATTGCCATCCTGCCTGAAGGCCGTCTGAAAAATGTGTTTACACAGGTTTTTCAGACGGCTTTCATGCAGTTTCAAGGTAATAGATTGTAATCGGAATGATTGGCTTTTTTGCCGGACAAGACCCGCAAGCTGTTTTACCGATTTGCTTTTCTGCCTGCCATTCTTTAGATAACTTTATCTTTTAAACGCCATTTGCTATGACCCGACCTGCCCAAACCGTTCCGCTTATCCGTCACCCGTGGTTCGCTTTTTTAAGCTCCATGCGCTTTGCCGTGGCTTTGCTCAGCCTGTTGGGTATCGCCTCGATTATTGGCACGGTGTTGCAGCAAAATCAGGCGCCGGTGAATTATGTGGTGAAATTCGGGCCGTTTTGGGCACCGATTTTTGATTTTCTCGGCCTGTATGATGTGTATGCCTCAGCGTGGTTTGTGGTGATTATGCTGTTTTTGGTGTTGTCCACCAGCCTGTGTCTGATTCGCAACGTACCGCCGTTTTTGCGTGAAGCGCGTTCCTACCGCGAGCAGGCTAAAGAGAAATCGTTGGCGGCCATGCGCCATTCGGTGTTGCTGAACGAGCCGTTAGCGCCGCAGATTGCGCAGCGTTATCTGGAAGTGCAGGGCTTTGCCGCCAAAACCGTTACCCGCGATGACGGCTCGGTATTGGTGGCGGCGAAAAAAGGTGCGATGAATAAATGGGGCTATATTTTTGCTCACGTTGCGCTGATTGTGATTTGTTTGGGCGGTCTGATTGACAGTAATCTGCTGCTGAAAATCGGTATTCTCACCGGCAAAATCGTGCCGGACAACAACGCCGTTTATGCCAAAGATTTCAAACCCGAAAGCGTGTTGGGTACGGGCAATATCTCGTTTCGCGGCAATGTGAACATTACCGAAGGCCAAAGCGCCGATGTGGTGTTTCTCAACAGCGGCAACGGTCTGCTGGTGCAGGATTTGCCGTTTGAAGTGAAGCTGAAAAAATTCCACATTGATTTTTACAATACCGGTATGCCGCGCGATTTTGCAAGCGACTTGGAAGTAACCGACAAGGCCAGCGGTAAAAAAATCGAGCAGACCATCCGCGTCAACCATCCGCTGACGCTGCACGGCATTACCATCTATCAGGCCAGCTTTGCCGACGGCGGCTCCGATTTGAAATTCAAAGCTTGGAATCTGGCCGACCCGAGCCACGAGCCGGTGACGCTCAAAGCCACCTCTATGCGCAGTTTCCCGCTGGATTTGGGCGGGGCGCAGTATCAGCTGGAATTTGATCAGTTTACCGCCATGAACGTGGAAGACATGAGTACGCCGTCTGAAAAAAATCATAATCTTCAGACGGCCATCAACGATGTCCGCGCCGTGTCGCAGGAAGGTAAAAAATACACCAATATCGGCCCGTCGATTGTTTATCGCGTGCGCGACAAAGCAGGGCAGGCGGTTGAGTATAAAAACTTTATGCTTCCGCTCAGACAAGACCAAGATGATTTTTTCATTACCGGTACGCGCAGCGGCCTAGACCAACAATACCGCTGGCTGCGCATTCCTGCTGACAAAGCCGGTAAAGCCGATACCTTTATGGCCTTGCGCGAACTCTTGCGCGATGAAGGGGCGCGTAAAAAGGTGGTGCAGCAGGCAACCGCCGGTGCGCCGGCCGAAATCCGCGGGCCGTTTACCCAAGCAGCCGAAAACACCTTGAATATTTTTGCCCAAGGCGGCTATTTGGCGCTGGATGCGTTTGTGACACAAAACATTCCGCAGGCCGAGCAGGAAAAAATGAAAGGGTATTTCTATCAAATGCTGTTTGGCGTGATGAACGCCGCGCTGGACGAAACCCTGACCCGTTACGGATTACCTGCCTGGCCGCAAGATGAAGCGCGCAACCGCTTCCTGCTCAACAGCATGGATGCCTACACCGGCCTGACTGAATACCCCGCACCCATGCTGCTCCAGCTCGACGGTTATAAAGAAGTACGCTCTTCCGGCCTGCAAATGACCCGTTCGCCCGGCGCCTCACTGGTGTATTTGGGTTCGGTATTGCTGGTATTGGGCACGATTTTTATGTTTTACATCCGCGAAAAACGCGCCTGGCTGCTGTTTTCAGACGGCAAAGTCCGCTTTGCCATGTCATCCAGCCGCAACGAGCGCGACCTACAAAAAGAATTTCCACAACACACCCAACGCCTGCAACAGCTGGCTCAGGATTTGAACCATGACCACACCACATAAAGCCTTGTCCGAAAAGGGCGTGCCGCAGCACGAACTTTTAACGCAGCGCTCCTTTATCCGCAGCCTCGGCGCAGCCGACTGGCTGTTTGCTCTTGTTATCGCCGCCGTTGCCCTGTTTGCGCAAAGCCAAATCAGTCATCAGATGGACGTTTACGAAACCGTCATCCTGTGGGCAAGCGCGGGCATTACCGTATTGCTGGGCTGGTTTTTCAAACCCATGCGCTGGTTTGTGCCGCTGTGTCTGCTCTTGGCTTACGCCGCCCTGGGGCTCTACGGCGGCGACATCAAACACGGCGACAGCTTTTTGCTGAAATATTTTCTCAGCAGCCAATCGGCGATTATGTGGCAGTGCGCCTTTATCGTATTTGCCCTGTTTGCCTATATTGCAGGCGGCCTCTTGGCGGTGAAACAAAAAAACGAGCGCAATACCCTGCTCGGTATGGGCACGGCTTTTGCCTGGGTGTCGGCCGTGGCCGGATTTACCGGTTTGCTGGTGCGCTGGCACGAAAGCTATTTGCTGCGACCGGATGCGGGGCATATCCCCGTGTCCAATTTATATGAAGTATTTATCCTGTTTTTGGTGATTACCGCGTTGATGTATCTGTATTACGAAGGAAAATTCGCCGTGCAGAAGTTGGGCGGTTTCGTGTTTACCTTTATGGCCGTGGTGGTGGGGTTTGTGTTGTGGTACAGCGTATCGCGCGAGGCGCACACCATACAACCGCTGATTCCTGCGCTGCAATCGTGGTGGATGAAGATTCATGTCCCCGCCAACTTTATCGGCTACGGCGCGTTTTGTATTGCCGCCATGCTCGGCATAGCCGAATTGTGGGCGATTCGGCGTGAAGAAGCGGGCAAAGCCACTTCGCTGCCCGCCTCGCAGGTGATTGAAGAAGTGATGTACAAAGCCATCGCCGTGGGTTTCCTGTTTTTCACCATCGCCACTATTTTGGGTGCATTGTGGGCAGCCGACGCTTGGGGGCGCTACTGGAGCTGGGATCCGAAAGAAACCTGGGCCTTTATCGTCTGGCTCAACTACGCCGTGTGGCTGCACCTGCGCCTCGTCGCCGGCTGGCGCGGCAAAGTGTTGGCATGGTGGGCGGTGGTCGGCCTGTTTGTAACCGCCTTCGCCTTTATCGGCGTGAATATGTTCTTAAGCGGGCTGCATTCTTACGGAACGCTGTAAGGCCATTGGCTTGAGACAGAAAAATGCCGTCTGAAAACGATTGGGTTTTCAGACGGCATTTTCATTTTTATGCAGACAGTCAGAACAAATGGTTGCAGAGAAAGTATGTGGCTAAGGTACTTATCACCAAGAAACACTATTTTGCATACAGTTGGCTGAGCGTAGTCAAAGTCGCAGACAGGGCTTCGACTACGCTCAGCCAACTGATGTTTGTATGCATTTCAAGATTTTTAGTTGCATTATTTGTTATTAGCAAGAAGGCCGTCTGAAACGGAATTCCGTTTCAGACGGCCTTGGTCTCTACAAATTCGATTAGATTACTGTCGCGCTTTCGGCTTCGGCTGCTGCCTGTTCGCTGTCTTTACGTTTCAACAGCGCGTACAACACGCCGGTGAGCAGGCTGCCTGCGGCAATCGCCAGCAGGTACATCAGCGGTTTGTTGATGGCATTGGGAATCAGCAAGACGAAAATACCGCCGTGCGGGGCGTGCAGCTCGTTTTGGAATACAGCCACCAGCGCACCGGTCAGGGCACCACCGGCGATACAGCTCGGAATCACGCGCACAGGGTCTTTGGCGGCAAACGGAATCGCGCCTTCGGAAATAAAGCACAAACCTAAGACAAACGAGGCTTTGCCCGCGTTGACTTCGTTGTCGCTGAATTTGCCTTTGGCAAACATGGTTGCCAGCGCAATGCCGATGGCCGGTACCATGCCGGCCGCCATCGCCGCCGCCATCGGGAAATAGCTTTGGGTGGTGAGGAGGCCGACGGAGAAGGTGTAGGCCGCTTTGTTAATCGGGCCGCCCAAGTCCACGCACATCATCGCGCCGATAATCACGCCCAGCAACACCGCATTGGCCGTGCCCATGCTGCTCAAAAAGGCATTCATGGCGGCGAAGAGCTGCGCCACCGGTTCGCCGACGATGTAGAACATAATCAGGCCGACCGCCAGCGTGCTGAGGAGCGGCACAATCAAAATTGGTTTCAAGGCTTCCATCGTTACCGGCAGCTTGATGTATTTCACCAGTGCCAGCGCGAGATAACCGGCGAGGAAACCGGCGACAATGCCGCCCAAAAAGCCCGATTGCAGCTCAACCGCCAAAAAGCCGCCGATTAAGCCGGGCGCGAGGCCGGGGCGGTCGGCGATGGAATAGGCGATGTAACCGGCCAATACCGGCACCATCAGGCCGAAGGCGGCCTTACCCGTGCTCATCAATACCGCCGCCAGCGAGCCTTTGTCTTCAAAGGCATTAATACCGAACACAAACGACAGCGCAATCAAGAGGCCGCCCGCTACCACTAAGGGCAGCATAAAGGATACGCCGGTGAGCAAATGTTTATACACGCCGGATTTTTCTTTGGTCTTTACTGCGCCCGCAGCGGCGGCGGTATCGGCTGCGCCGCCTTGCAGTTTGGCGGTACTGACCGCTTCGGCAAAAGCCTTGTCGGTTTGTTTCAGGGCAAAGCCGGTGGCGCAGCGGTACACTTTTTTCCCGGCAAAACGCGAGGCATCCACTTCAATATCGGTGGCGAGAATCACAAAATCGGCGCGCGCGATGGATTCGGGCGAGAGAATGCTTTTCGCGCCGACCGAACCTTGCGTTTCCACGTCTATGGTGTAGCCGAGTTTGGCCGCGCCCTGCTTGAGCGCGTCGGCGGCCATAAAGGTATGCGCGACACCGGTGGGGCAGGCGGTGATGGCGACAAAATGCAGCGCACGGCCGTCTGAAACGGCGGCGCTTGCTGCTCCGGCTGCGCCGTCGGCAGCTTGTCCGCACAAAGCGCGTTGCAGCGCGGCTTGCGCGTCGGCGGCGGCTTCGTCCAGCGTGACCACGCTGACTTTGTCTTCTGGATAACCGGCATTGTCGGCGGGGCGGCTGCCGACGAAGACGACGCGGTCAAATTCTTCCGGAATCACGCCGTCGTCTTGGATAACGCGGGCGCTCAAGCCTTGATTTTGCGCCAGCGCAGCCAGCTTGTGCGCCCAAACCAGCGCGTTGGCAGCCTTCTCGGGGAAAGGAATGAATAAAACAGATTGGATGGTCATGATGGAATACTCTCTGTTTGAATGGTGACGGATTGTTTGAGTTCGTTCAGACGGCCTGCGTCGGGTACGCGGAAGCCGACCTGAGAGACGGCGTTGGCGGCCAGTGCGGCGGCGGTGCGCAAGGTGTCTTCGGGGGTAAAGCCCGAAGCGAGGCCGTGCAGCATACCCGCCATCAGCGTATCGCCCGCGCCGACAGTGCTTTTCACTTCAACTTTGGCGGCGGAGGCGTGCAGGCACAGGCCGTCATGCAGCCAGTTGACACCGTGTTCCCCCATAGACACGACGGCATGGGTAATCTCGGCGCCGGTATCAGCCAGCAACGCAGCTTGTTCGGCTGCATTGCCGGCCGCGCCGCCGAAGCTCTCGTGTAATTCGTCGGTATTGGGTTTAATCAGATACGGATTGCAGGCCACGGCTGCGGTCAGCGCCGCGCCGCTGGTGTCAACGGCAATGTGCGGATTGGTGTTTTTCAGACGGCCTAACAATTCCTGCAAATCCTGCGGCGCAAACTGCTGCGGCAGGCTGCCGGAAACGGCGACAAAATCGGCTGCGGCGGCTAGTTCTTCTGCTAGCGCCAAAAGCGCGGCTTTATCGGCGGCGGAAACGGCAAAACCCTTGCCGTTGATGTCGGTCATGCGTCCGTTGGCCTCGGCGATTTTGACGTTGGTACGGGTTTCGCCGTCAACATACACAAAGCGGTCGGAAAAGCCCATCGCGGCAAAATGCACTTGGAACACGGCGGCGTTATCACGGCCGAGAAAGCCGGACACGGTAATCTCGTGCCCCAAATCGCGCAACACCTGCGCCACGTTCAGCCCTTTGCCTGCGGCATGGCTTTGCGCCGACTGCTGGCGGTTGACTTCGCCGACGCGCAGGCTGTCGAGGCTGACGGTAAAGTCGATGGCCGGATTGAGGGTGATACACAAAAATTTAGCCATGATGTTATCCGTTTCTGCTGCTCAAGGAGCGCACTTCGGCGGCAGTGGCGCAGGTCAGCGCTTGTTGCGCCATTTGGCGGCATTCGATCAGATTCAGCGTGCGCACTTTGGCTTTCACCAGCGGAATGCTGGCGGCGGACACGCTCAATTCGTCCACGCCCAAGCCCAGCAAGACCGGCACGGCTTTGCTGTCGGCAGCTAATTCGCCGCACACGCCCACCCATTTGCCGTGCGCATGCGCGGCTTTGACGGTACGGTCAATCAGCGCCAATACGCTTGGGTGCAGGCCGTCGGCTTCGGCCGACAAAGCCGGATGGCCGCGGTCGATGGCGAGGGTGTATTGGGTCAGGTCGTTGGTGCCGACACTGAAGAAATCCACTTCTTTAGCCAAATGTTCGGCAATCAGCGCAGCAGAAGGCACTTCAATCATAATGCCCACTTGCAGGTTGTCGCACGGCACTTGCGCGCGCACGTCATCCAAAATCGCTTTAGCCGCGTGCCATTCTTCCAGGCGGCCGATCATCGGGAACATCACGCGCAGCGGGCGGCCGTCGGCGGCTTTAAACAGCGCGGCCAACTGCATACGCAACAGTTGCGGGCGGCGCAGCGTCAGGCGGATACCGCGTTCGCCCAAGAAGGGGTTGGCTTCTTTGGGCATGGGCAGGTAGGGCAGCGGCTTGTCGCCGCCGACATCCAGCGTGCGCACCACAATCGGTTTGCCGTCCATCGCGTCAAACACCACGCGGTAGTCTTTTTCCTGCTTCGCCTCATCGGGCGCGTTGGCGTGCGCCATAAACACCAATTCGGTGCGCAACAAGCCGACGGCTTCTGCGCCGCGTGTGACGGCTGCGGCAGCGTCCTGCACTTTGCCCAAGTTGACCGCTACTTCTACGCGGTGGCCGTCTGACGTGACCGCTGCTTCCATGCAGTGCGCTTCGGCTGCTGCGCGCTGCTGCTGCATGATGTCGCGCTGGCGCATGGCTTCTTCCACGCGGGCGGGCGCGGGGTTGACGAAAAACGCGCCGTCTTCGCCGTTGAGCAATAAGGTGGTTTTTTCAGACGGCAGCGCCAACACCGCTTCGCCCGCGCCGACTACGGCGGGCATGCCCAGCGCACGAGCAACAATCGCGCTGTGCGAGCTGGCACCGCCGGCGGCTGTCAGAATACCGGCCACGCGGTTTTTATCCAAACGCGCCACCACGCTGGGCACCACGTCTTCCATCACCAAAATATACGGCTCGTCGGGCTCGGAGGCCGTCTGAACGCCGCACAACACCGCCATTACTTTATTGCCCACGTCGCGCAAATCGGCGGCGCGTTCGGCCAGCAGGGCGTTGTTGAGCGATTCCTGCTCTTTGGCTAAGGCTTCGATACGGCTGTGCCAAGCTGCGGCGGCGGTCAGATTTTCCTGCAAACCGTCGTTTACCTGTTGCAGCAGTTCGGGGTCGTCGAGCAAGGCGGCATGCGCTTTGAAAATCTGGCGCACGGCTTTGACTTCGGTGTCTTGGATGGTTTTGCCCAAATCGGCTTTGACCTGCGCAATCGCGTCTTGCAGCTTAATCCGTTCGGCAGCGGCATCACGCGCCACGCGCTCGTAAGTGAAATGCTGCTCGGCCACTAGATGGATTTTGCCGAAGGCCAAACCCGCAGAAGCGGCCACGCCCTGATTACGCACGTCGTCCTGCAATTTTACCGGTTCGACAAACAGCGCGGCGGTGTCGGCATTGCTGCCGTCGTTTTCTTCCAGCGCTTCCACTTCGTCGCCCAAACCGCTTTTCACCGCCTGCACGATTTGCGCCAAAGCCGCATCGGTATCGCCGACCGGTTCGATGATAAAGGTCAGCGTCTGGCCGCGTACTGCGCCCAGCGACAATAATTTGGTCAGGCTTTTGGCCGACACATACGCGCCGCCGTCCACGCTCACGCGTACTTCGCCCGGAAATTCTTGGCACAGGTTCGCCAGCGCCGTCGCAGGGCGGGCGTGCAGCCCCAGCGGGTTGGGCAATACCACCGACACCGACTGCCAGTCGGGGACGGTTTCCGCACCCACCGCCAGCGCGATGTCGCGGCGGGTATGGCTGTTTTGCAGCTCGGACTGGCCGAACAAAATGCCCATCAGTTTGGATAATTGCGTCATGTCCAGCTTGTCGTTGGCGGCAATGCACACCAATACCGTCAGCTTGCCGCCGTTAAACGGCACGGCCTGTTTCGGCTTCACAATCGCCACCGCCGGTTGCAATACATGCTTTTCGCCGGTCACGCACCAAATCTCGCCTTGCACATTAACCGCGTCGGCCGGATTGAGGCTGCTGATAAAGCCAGCCTCCACCATTTTTTGTTTTTTCAATAAGTTGGCGGCTTGATACAGCACGTCATCAGCGTCGGCGGCCTCGGTATCGGCGGCAATCAGATTTTCATGCAGGGTCAGCGTTTCTTGT
The DNA here is from genome assembly GCF_024170405.1 of Neisseria perflava. Taxonomy (GTDB): domain Bacteria; phylum Pseudomonadota; class Gammaproteobacteria; order Burkholderiales; family Neisseriaceae; genus Neisseria; species Neisseria perflava_B. The sequence continues at coordinate 163,004 of NZ_JALJYC010000001.1, forward strand.
TCGGCGTTGAGCAGCGACAGGATTTCTTGCGGCGTTTGCGCCGCGCTGAGTTTGTCGGCAATGTCTTCCGACAGAGCGCGGGTTAAGAGTTGCAGGATTTGCAGGTGTTCGTCGGACTTGGCGGCGATGGCGACCGCCAAATAAATTTTGTTGACCCCGTCCCACACCACGCCTTCGGGAAAATGCACCAAACGCACGCCGGTGGTGAGGATGGAGCTGCGCGATTCGGGCGTGCCGTGGGGGATGGCAATGCCCTGACCGAGGTAGGTGGAAGTCTGCGCTTCGCGGGCTTTGAGGCCGCCCAGGTATTCGGGCAGGGTCAGGCCGTCTGAAGAGAGCGTATCGGCAATGATTTGCAGGGCTTCTTCTTTGTCGGCCGCACGGCGGTTCATGCGGATGTGTTCGGGTAACAGGGTCAGCATGGGTATCCTTTCGTTTGACAAGGGAGTAAGTGAAGCGGGCTGATTCGGCGTAGTGCGCCGTAACTTTACAACTTGTGCGTTATACCAATGATTCGGGAAAAAGGGAATGGGAAAAGATTAACGTCGGTCAAATGTGATGAAACAAATTGCCAAAGTCCGAACGGCAAGACCATGCGCTAGCAAGGAGGGAGGAAATCCGGCATACCGTGCGGATATTAATGATTAGGCGGGCGGGCAGGAAAATGCCGTCTGAAACAGCGTATTGTTGCAAACGGCATGACTTCAGAAAGCGCAAACAGTAAGTGCGGACCAAAAGCGGGGCAGGCGTTATTCCACTGATGTTTGACCGGTATGCTATCCCATACGCAGTTTTTGAGTGGCGCATTATCGGGCAAACGGCTGCTGTTTCTGCGGATATTATCAATTTTCAGACGGCCTCGAGTTTGGCGGATACCGCTTGGCAATCAGGTTTTTCGTTTACTATCATTCCGCCTGCTTCCATTCGCATGTTAAATCATTAATATCGAATAAAAAATTTCTGCCGAAATCTTGCAAAAAGTGTTTGACAGCGTGGAAATTATCGCTTAGATTTTTCAAAACATAAAACTACATCAAACTACAAAGGAACATCATCATGACCGCCAAGCTCATTTTCCCTTTCTCGCCGCCAATCTTCCGCATGGCGGTTGCTTCCGCAGTCGTCCGTTCCGCCGCCATCCGAGCGGCCTGTCTGCCGGTCTGACCGACATTCCCTTCCTGACTTCCAACCGTCCCTATAGGGCATAATCGTATCTGTTGTATTTGGTAATACATTGTTTTAAAATAGAAAAATAATTTAACCAGAGATTATTGCCGCTTCTCTGTTTCACATATTGTTTGAATGAATCCGCACTACTTGCCGTTACAGTGGCGGCAAGCTGTTTCAATAAAAACCGATATATCAAAGGAGAAAACATCATGACCCGACCATCCGCTGGCCTGCTGTTCTGTCAAGCCGTTGAAACGTCGCATCCCTTAGCCGTCGCCGGCTGCGTCAACGCCTATTTTGCGCGTTTGGCCGAGCAGAGCGGTTTCAAAGCCATCTACCTTTCCGGCGGCGGCGTGGCGGCCTGCTCGTGCGGCATTCCCGATTTGGGCATTACCACCATGGAAGACGTGCTGACCGATGCGCGGCGCATTACCGACAATGTCGCCACGCCCTTGTTGGTGGACATTGATGTCGGTTGGGGCGGGGCGTTTAACATTGCCCGCACCATCCGCCAGTTTGAACGCGCAGGCGTGGCAGCGGTACACATCGAAGACCAAGTGGCGCAAAAGCGTTGCGGCCACCGTCCGAATAAAGCGATTGTTTCTAAAGAAGAAATGGTTGACCGCATTAAGGCTGCCGTGGATGCCCGCACCGATGATAATTTTGTGATTATGGCGCGAACCGATGCGCTGGCGGTGGAGGGGTTGGAAGCGGCGCTTGAGCGGGCGCAGGCTTGTGTGGAGGCGGGCGCGGATATGATTTTCCCCGAAGCCATTACCGAATTGGGCATGTACCGGCAGTTTGCCGACGCAGTCGGCGTGCCGGTATTGGCAAACATTACCGAATTCGGCGCGACGCCGCTTTATACCCAAAGCGAGCTGGCGGACAACGGTGTGAAGCTGGTGCTGTATCCGCTGTCGAGCTTCCGCGCCGCCAGCAAAGCCGCGCTGAATGTGTATCAGGCGATTTTGCGCGACGGTACGCAGGCAAACGTGGTCGATACCATGCAGACACGCGCCGAACTGTACGAACATTTGGGCTACCACGATTTCGAGCAGAAACTCGACCGCCTGTTCAGCAGTAAATCCTAAACGACAATTATCCAAAACCGCGCGGTAGGGATACCGCAGACAACGGCATAACCGTTGGTGTGTTTGAGCTTCGCAGAACCCGCAAGCCCGCTTTCAGACGGCCTCGGCCATCATTCAAGGCCGTCTGAAAATTGAAAGCCAAGCTGCAAAAAGAAGAGAAACCATAGGAGAAAAATTATGACAACCGCCATCCAAACCCCGAAACCGAAAAAATCCGTTGCCTTGTCAGGCGTGGCGGCGGGCAATACCGCGCTGTGCACCGTCGGCCGCAGCGGTAACGATTTGAGCTATCGCGGCTACGACATTCTCGATTTGGCGCGTTATTGCGAATTTGAAGAAGTGGCGCACCTGCTGATTCACGGCCACCTGCCGACCAAACACGAGTTGGCGGCCTACAAAGCCAAGCTCCGCGCCATGCGCAATCTGCCCATCCGCGTGATTAAGGTGTTGGAAAACCTGCCCGCCCACACCCACCCGATGGACGTATTGCGTTCCGGCGTATCCATGCTCGGCTGCGTACATCCCGAGCGCGAAAGCCAGCCGGTGAGCGAGGCGCGGGACATCGCCGACAAGCTGATTGCCTGTTTGGGCAGCATTCTGCTGTATTGGTACCAATATTCCCACAACGGCAAAACCATTTCGCTGGAGAGCGATGAAGACAGCATCGGCGGCCATTTCCTGCATTTGCTGCACGGCCGCCGTCCGAGCGAATCGCAAATCAAGGCCATGCATATTTCGCTGATTCTGTATGCGGAACACGAGTTTAATGCTTCCACCTTTACCGCCCGCGTGATTGCCGGTACCGGCTCGGACATCTATTCCTGCATTACCGGCGCCATCGGTGCGCTCAAAGGCCCGAAACACGGCGGTGCCAACGAAGTGGCCTACGACATCCAAAAACGCTACCGCAACGCCGTCGAAGCCGAAGCCGACATCCGCGAACGCTTGGCGCGTAAGGAAATCGTCATCGGATTCGGCCACCCTGTTTACACCATTGCCGACCCACGCAATGTGGTGATTAAGGAAGTGGCGCGCGAGCTGTCCGAAGAAAAAGGCGATATGCGCCTCTTCGACATCGCCGAACGCTTGGAAACGCTGATGAGGGAAGAGAAACACATGTTCCCCAATCTCGACTGGTTCTCCGCCGTGTCGTATCAGAAACTGAGCGTGCCGACCGCCATGTTTACCCCGCTGTTTGTGATTTCGCGCACCACCGGCTGGGCGGCGCACGTCATCGAGCAGCGGCAGGACGGCAAAATCATCCGCCCGAGCGCCAATTACACCGGCCCCGACGATTTGGCGTTTGTTTCGCTGGACGAGCGTTAACACCGGTATTTCAGACGGCCTCAGGGTCTGTTGACAGCAAAGGCCGTCTGAAAAGCAGCACCGCAACACCGACCATAAGAAAAACAGCATACAAAGGAAAACCACCATGAGCACCAACGCCGCCTACCGCAAACCGCTTGCCGATACCGGTTTGGATTACTACGATGCCCGCGCCGCCTGCGACGGCATCCGCGCCGGCGCATATGACAGGCTGCCTTACACAAGCCGCATTCTGGCGGAAAATCTGGTCAACCGCGCCGATGACGTGGATTTGCCGACCTTGCAGTCTTGGCTGTCCCAACTGATTGACAATAAGCAGGATTTGGATTTCCCTTGGTATCCCGCCCGCGTGGTGTGCCACGATATTTTGGGGCAGACTGCGCTGGTTGACTTGGCCGGACTGCGCGACGCGATTGCCGAAAAAGGCGGCGATCCGAGCAAGGTCAATCCGGTGGTGCAGACGCAGCTTATCGTCGATCATTCTTTGGCTGTGGAATACGGCGGCTACGATCCCGACGCGTTCTGCAAAAACCGCGAAATCGAAGACCGGCGCAACGCCGACCGTTTCCACTTTATCAACTGGACGAAAACCGCCTTTGAAAACGTGGATGTGATTCCGGCAGGCAACGGCATTATGCACCAAATCAATTTGGAAAAAATGTCGCCCGTGGTTCAGGTGAAAGACGGCGTGGCTTTTCCCGATACCTGCGTGGGCACGGATTCGCACACGCCGCATGTGGACGCGCTGGGCGTGATTTCTGTGGGCGTGGGCGGATTGGAAGCGGAAACCGTCATGCTCGGCCGCGCCTCCATGATGCGCCTGCCGGATATTGTCGGCGTGGAGCTGACCGGGCAGCGGCAGGCGGGGATTACCGCCACCGATATTGTGCTGGCTTTGACCGAATTTTTGCGCAAAGAGCGGGTTGTCGGCGCGTTTGTCGAATTTTTCGGCGCGGGCGCGCGCAGCCTGTCGGTGGGCGACCGCGCCACCATTTCCAATATGACCCCCGAATTCGGCGCGACCGCTGCGCTGTTTTATATTGATGAGCAAACCATAGATTATCTGCGTTTGACCGGTCGCGACGACGCGCAGGTCAAATTGGTGGAAACCTACGCCAAAACTGCCGGATTGTGGGCGGATGCGCTGGAAACCGCCGAATATCCGCGCGTATTGCGTTTCGATTTATCCACCGTCGGCCGCAATATGGCGGGGCCTTCCAATCCGCATGCCCGTTTTTCTACCGGTGATTTGGCCGCCAAAGGCTTGGCTGCGCCGTATGAAGAACCTGCCGACGGCAGCCTGCCCAACGGCGCGGTGGTGATTGCCGCGATTACCTCGTGCACCAATACTTCCAACCCGCGCAACGTCGTCGCCGCCGCCTTGCTTGCCCGCAACGCCAACCGCTTGGGGCTGAAACGCAAACCGTGGGTCAAAACCTCATTTGCCCCCGGCTCGAAAGTGGCGGAAATCTATCTGCGCGAAGCGGGGCTGTTGGCGGAGATGGAGCAGCTCGGCTTCGGCATTGTCGCCTTTGCCTGCACCACCTGCAACGGCATGTCGGGCGCACTCGACCCGAAAATCCAGCAGGAAATCATAGACCGCGATGTGTATGCCACGGCGGTGTTGTCGGGCAACCGCAATTTCGACGGGCGCATCCATCCCTATGCCAAACAAGCGTTTCTCGCCAGCCCGCCGCTGGTGGTGGCTTACGCGCTGGCGGGCAGTATCCGTTTTGACATTGAAAACGACGTACTCGGCGTTTCAGACGGCCGTGAAATCCGCCTGAAAGACCTGTGGCCGTCTGATGAAGAAATCGACGCCGTGGTGGTCGAATACGTCAAACCGCAGCAGTTCCGCGATGTTTATATTCCCATGTTTGACCACGGCGCGGCGGCAAAAGCCGAAAGTCCGCTCTACGACTGGCGGCCGCAATCCACCTACATCCGCCGTCCGCCGTATTGGGAAGGCGCATTGGCGGGCGAACGTACCCTTAAAGGTATGCGCCCGCTGGCGATTCTGCCCGACAACATCACCACCGACCACCTGTCGCCTTCCAACGCCATCCTGCCCACCAGCGCGGCAGGCGAATATCTGGCGAAAATGGGTTTGCCGGAAGAAGACTTCAACAGCTACGCCACGCACAGGGGCGACCACCTGACCGCGCAGCGAGCGACTTTTGCCAACCCCAAACTGTTTAACGAAATGGTGAAAAACGCAGACGGCACGGTCAAACAAGGTTCGCTGGCACGAATCGAGCCGGAGGGCAAAGTCACGCGCATGTGGGAAGCCATCGAAACCTATATGAACCGCAAACAGCCGCTGATTATCATCGCCGGCGCGGATTACGGGCAGGGTTCGAGCCGCGACTGGGCGGCCAAAGGCGTAAGGCTGGCAGGCGTGGAAGCGATTGTGGCCGAAGGTTTCGAGCGCATCCACCGCACCAACCTCATCGGCATGGGCGTATTGCCGCTGCAATTTAAAGCCGGTGTCAACCGCCATACTTTGGCATTGGACGGCACGGAAACCTACGATGTGGTCGGCGAACGTATCCCGCGCGGCGATTTGACTTTGGTTATCCACCGCACAAACGGCGAAACGGTAGAAGTACCCGTGACCAGCCGCTTGGACACCGCCGAAGAAGTGTTGATTTACGAAGCGGGCGGCGTATTGCAACGCTTTGCGCAGGATTTTTTGGAAGGGAATGCGGCGTAATACGCTGTTTTCAGACGGCCTCGCAATGCAAGGCCGTCTGAAAAACAAAATAAAAACACAAAGGAGAACCACCATGCCGACCGTGAAAATCCCCGCCGTGTATATGCGCGGCGGCACGTCCAAGGGCGTGATGTTCAAACTCGACGATTTGCCTGCGGCGGCGCAGCAGGCAGGCAGGGTGCGCGACCAGATTCTGCTGCGCGTGTTGGGCAGCCCCGACCCCTACAAGCAGCAAATCGACGGTTTGGGCAATGCCAGTTCATCGACCAGCAAGGCGCTGATTTTGAGTAAATCAGAGCGGCCGAATCATGATGTGGATTATTTGTTTGGCCAAGTTTCCATCGACAAACCCTTCGTGGATTGGAGCGGCAACTGCGGCAATATGACGGCGGCAGTGGGCGCGTTTGCCATTACGCAGGGCTTGCTGGATGCGGACAAGATTCCGGAAAACGGTATCTGCACCGTGCGGATTTGGCAGCAGAATATTCAGAAAACCATCATCGCGCATGTGCCGGTGAAAGACGGCGCGGTGCAGGAAGAGGGCGATTTTGTGTTGGACGGTGTGGCCTTTCCCGCCGCCGAAATTGTGGTGGAATTTCTCGACCCCGCCGACGGCGAAGGCAGCATGTTTCCGACCGGTAATGTCGTTGATGAATTGGAGATTCCCGGCATAGGCCGTCTGAAAGCTACGCTGATTAATGCGGGTATTCCGACCGTGTTTGTCAACGCTGCCGACATCGGCTACACCGCCACCGAGTCGCAGGCCGATATCAACGGTGATGCGGACAAGCTGGCGTTTTTCGAGCAAATCCGCGCCTACGGTGCGCTGAAAATGGGTTTGATTGACGATTTGACCCAAGCGCAAACGCGCCAGCACACGCCGAAAATCGCCTTTGTCGCGCGGCCGGCGGATTATACGGCTTCCAGCGGCAAGGCGGTTCGGGCGCAAGACATTGATTTGCTGGTGCGCGCGCTCTCAATGGGCAAGCTGCACCATGCGATGATGGGCACGGCTTCCGTGGCCATCGCCACCGCTGCCGCCGTGCCGGATACGTTGGTGAACTTGGCGGCGGGCGGCGGCGTGCGCGAGGCGGTGAGCTTCGGTCATCCGTCGGGTACGCTGCGCGTCGGCGCGGCGGCGGTGTATGAAAACGGGCAATGGACGGCAACCAAAGCTGTGATGAGCCGCAGCGCGCGCGTCATCATGGAAGGGCAGGTCAGCATACCGGTGGCCTGTTTGCAGGAAAACTGAATAATTTTCAGACGGCATGGCAAAGGCCGTCTGAAAGCAGGAGAAAAAAGCGGTAGCAAAACCGCCTGTTAAAAAAGCACGCAAAAGTGTGCCAACCAAGGAGAAACATCATGTCCAAGCAACTGATTTTGGTTTTAAACTGCGGCAGCTCTTCCCTCAAAGGCGCGGTCATCGACCCGCAAAACGGCCGTATGCTGGCCAGTTGTCTGGCCGAACGCCTGACCACGCCGCAAGCGTTTATCACCTTTAAAAAAGACGGCGAAAAGCTGGAGGTGTCGCTGGCCTCGCGTTTCGACCATGCGGGCGCAGTCGGCGCTTTGATGAACGAATTAGAAAAACACAGTATGCACGACCGCATTGCCGCCATCGGCCACCGCGTGGCGCACGGCGGCGAGCGTTACCATGAATCGGTGTTGGTCAACGAAGCCGTGTTGCAGGGCTTGAAAGACTGTATTCCGCTGGCGCCGCTGCACAATCCCGCCAACATCAGCGGCATACTCGCCGCGCAGGAGCATTTTCCTGGTCTGCCGAATGTGGCGGTGTTGGATACTTCGTTTCACCAAAGCATCCCCGAGCGCGCCTATACCTACGCCGTGCCGCGTGAGTTGCGCAAAAAATATGCCTTCCGCCGCTACGGTTTCCACGGCACGAGTATGCGCTACGTTGCGCCGGAAGCCGTGCGTTTGCTGGACGGCAGGCCGTCTGAACGCCTGATTATCGCCCACTTGGGCAACGGCGCGTCGATTACCGCCGTTAAAAACGGCAAATCCGTGGATACCAGCATGGGCTTCACCCCGCTGGAAGGTTTGGTGATGGGCACGCGCAGCGGCGATGTGGATGCGGGTATTTACGATTACCTGACCGCTCACACCGGCATGAGCGTTAACCAAGTCAGCGATATGCTGAACAAAAAATCCGGTCTGCTGGGGATTTCCGAGTTGTCCAACGACTGCCGCACGTTGGAGCAGGCCGCCGCCGAAGGGCACGAGGGCGCGGCCTTGGCTTTGGACGTGATGACTTACCGTTTGGCCAAATACATCGCTTCGATGGCGGTGGCGGCGGGCGGTATCGACGCGCTGGTGTTTACCGGCGGCATAGGCGAAAACTCGGCGCTGGTGCGCGGCAAAACCGTTGCCCATCTCGGCTTTTTGGGTTTGCACATCGACGAACAGGCCAATCTGGCTACCCGTTTCGGCGCGGAAGGCATTATCAGCCCGGCGGGGATAGAGCCTGCGGTATTGGTGGTGCCGACCGATGAAGAAGCGATGATTGCCAGCGACACGGCGGCCTTGGCCGGACTGCTGGCCGAGGCATGCTGACGGTAAAAACGTTAAGCTGCCGATAATAAAATGCCGTCTGAAAATATTTTTCAGACGGCATTTGTGTTGCGATGGATATAAACGGTTTAGTTTTTATCCAAGTCCAAATCGGCTTTGTATTCGATACGGCCATGGTCTTTGTCTTCGATGGATACGTCCAATTCCTGATTGCCGCGTTTGAATTTCAGGTCGGCGTCATCGCGTTTGATTTCGGATTCCACCACGCGGAAGCCTTTGCTTTTGGCGTGGGCGATGACTTTTTTCGCCAAGGCGGGGATGGAGGTATTGCGGGCAGAGAGTTCGGCTTCGTATTCAAACTCGCCGTCGCCTTGTTTGTCGGCCTTCACGGTTTTGGCGCCGGCCGGCTGGTAGATTTCAGACGGCAGGTGCGCGGCGAAGGCGGAGGCGGAGAACAGCGCCAAAATACCGGTCAACATCAGGGATTTGGTTTTAGACATAGCGGATTCCTTCTTCAATAAAACGGTTCGGATAAAAGAAATTTTGCGCCATCTTAGCGAGGCCGTCTGAATGGGGCAAGCGCTTAAACTTGCTTTTACCTATGTCAATGCCGCTGTCCGCGCCGCTTACCGCTCTTTGCAAAAATCTGCTGAAAACGGCAAAACTTATACGCGTCCGCCGAAAGGCATAGCTGTAGCAAGACAATTATCACGATAAACCCAAGCATACGCCGCGATAGACGCAAGCGCCGGCAAAATCCGCTAAAATAGCGCATTCAGTATTTTCAGACGGCCTCACAACCATGTTGGTATTAGGAATCGAATCATCTTGCGACGAAACCGGCGTCGCCCTTTATGACACCGAACGCGGCCTGTTGGCGCACCATCTGCACACTCAGATGGCCATGCATGCCGAATACGGCGGCGTAGTGCCCGAGCTTGCGAGCCGCGACCACATCCGCCGCCTTGTGCCGCTGACGCAGGGCTGCTTGGCAGAAGCGGGGGCGGACTACGGCGACATCGACGCGGTGGCGTTTACCCAAGGGCCGGGCTTGGGCGGCGCGCTGCTGGCGGGCACGAGCTACGCCAATGCGCTGGCGTTTGCGCTGGATAAGCCCGTGATTCCCGTGCACCATCTCGAAGGCCATCTTTTGTCGCCGCTTTTGGCGGAGGACAAACCCGAATTTCCGTTTGTCGCGCTCTTGGTGTCGGGCGGACACACGCAGTTTATGGCCGTGCGCGGTATCGGCGATTACACCCTGCTGGGCGAAAGCGTGGACGACGCGGCGGGCGAGGCGTTTGACAAAACCGCCAAGCTGCTCGGCTTACCTTATCCGGGCGGGGCGAAGTTGTCCGAGCTGGCGAAACTCGGCCGCCCCGACGCGTTTCATTTTCCGCGCCCCATGCTGCATTCGCACGATTTGCAGATGAGTTTTTCCGGCCTGAAAACCGCCGTGTTGACCGCCGTGGAAAAAGTCCGCGCCGAGACCGGCAGCGATGAAATCCCCGAACAAACCCGCAACGACATCTGCCGCGCCTTCCAAGACGCGGTGGTGGACGTATTGACCGCCAAAGCCAAACAAGCGCTGCTGGATACGGGTTTTCGCACGCTGGTCGTGGCCGGTGGTGTCGGCGCAAACTGGAAACTGCGTGACGAATTCAGCCGCCTGACAGTGCAAAGGCCGTCTGAAAAAGGCAAACCCAAAGCGAAAGCCGAAGCGGTCAAGGTGTATTTCCCGCCGCTGGCATATTGCACCGACAACGGCGCCATGATTGCCTTCGCCGGCGCGATGCGTTTGCAGGACAGACACGCCGCCGGCGCGTTCAACGTCAAACCGCGCTGGCCGCTGACGGAGATTGTGAAGAAATAGCGGGCAGGGAATTTCCGTAATCAAGGCCGTCTGAAAATTGTTTTTCAGACGGCCTTTGGTCGGGGTATGACCTGCAAATGTGTTAAACAGCCCAATCTACATAATGTTCATACAAAGGAGAAATCATGACTTTTACCCAAGATGTTTGGCAGCGCAACGCCGCTTTATTCCAAGCCACTTTAAACCTGCCGTTCAACCGCGAGCTGGCCGACGGTACGCTGAATCAGGTGGCGTTTTGCCATTATGTGATTCAAGACGCGCATTATTTGGAAGTCTACGGGCGGGCGATGGCGGTGTGCGCCGCCAAAGCTGCTGATTCCGCGCAGATTTTGCAGTTTCTCGCCCACGCCCGCGAAGCGGTTGAGGTAGAGCGGCAGTTGCACGGCGGTTTTATGCAGCAGTTCGGCATAACCGCCGCGCAATATCGCAACACGCCGCTGTCGGCGGCCTGCCATCATTACACTTCGTATTTGCTGGCAACGGCATGGTCGGAGAGCTATCCCGTGGTGGTCGCCGCGCTGCTGCCCTGTTTTTGGATTTATGCTGAAGTGGGCAAGGATATTTGCACCCGTTCGGTGGCGGGTAATCCGTATCAGGCTTGGATAGACACCTACTCGGGCGAAGAATTTCACGAAGCCGTGCACAAGGTATTGAGCCTGACCGACACGCTGGCTGCCGAAGCGGATGTGGCGACTGTTGCCAAAATGCACGCCACCTATACTACCGCCGCCAAGCTGGAATGGCAGTTTTGGCACAGCGCGTATCAGCAGCGGCAGTGGGGCGATTTGGATAACGTGGATAATCCGCACAAATAGGCCGGAAGTTTGGCAAACGGTATGGCGAAGGCCGTCTGAAAAATCATTTTCAGACGGCCTTCGCTTTTTTATGTCTTATTCTGCCTGCTCATGCGCCTGCAAACCGGCCAGCAGGTTATCGCGCAGCTTGGACACGGCTTTTTGCAGCGCCACGGTTTCCTCCACGCTCAGGCCGTAGCTTTGGAAAATATCCAGGCAGGCATGGCTCTCGGCCAGCTTTTCCCGTCCGGCGGCGGTCAGGTTCACAACCACTTGCCGCTCGTCTTGCTGGGAACGCGCCCGTACGACCAAGCCTTGTTTTTCCAAACCTTTCAGCAACGGCGTAAGGGTATTGGAGGCTAAAAACAGCTTTTCGCCCAGCTGTTTGACGGTTTGGTTCTCGGCTTCGCCCAGCGCAATCAGCGTAATCCATTGGGTGTAGGTCAGGCCGAGCTTGCCTAGGTACGGCTTGTAGGCTTTGCCGAAGGCGAGGTTGGCGGTGTAGGCGGCGAAACACATAAAATCGTTGAGCGGCGGAAAGGCGGCGGGGGTGTTCATTGGGATTCCTGTTTTTGATATGCGGCTATTATATCGCATACGATTTTTTCAAAAAAGTGTTGACAACAAAAAAAGCGAGCGTAGAATACGTAAAAGATTAAATCGTACACGATTTAAATAATCGGTTAACAGAAAAAAGGAAATCCCATGATTAAGCTCCATCACCTCGAACGCTCCCGCTCCATGCGTATTTTATGGCTGCTGGAAGAAATCGGCGTACCGTATGAATTGGTGACCTACCAGCGCGATCTGCAAACCATGCGCGCGCCGGAATCGTTGAAAAAAATTCATCCGTTGGGCAAATCGCCGGTTTTGGAAATCGATGGCCAAACCGTGATTGAATCGGGCGCGATGGTGGAGCTGCTGGTCAAGCATTATGCGCCGCGCTTGGCGCCTGCTGCCGACAGCCCCGAATATGCCGAATACCTGCAATGGCTGCATTTTGCCGAAAGCAGCGGCATGTTCCCGCTGTATTTCCGCATGTTCGGCGCGAAAATGCCGCAGCCGAATCTGTTGGCGCAGTTTGGCGCAGGCGAAATAGCGGCGGTGTTCGGCTATCTGGATACGCAGCTTGAGGGCAAAGATTTTATCGTCGGCGGCAAACTCTCCGGCGCGGATTTTATGCTGGCGTTTACGCTGGAATTTTTGGAAATGCTGGGCGGCTTGGCGCAATTTGCCAATCTGCAACGCTATTTTGACGGCTTGCGCCAAACCGAAAGCTGGCAGCATGCCGCCGCTATTGAGCAGAAATGCTGCACGCAAGGTTTTAATTTTTAAAAATTTATTTTATTCAAAAGTGAAAAGGAAACATCATGAAAATCTTCTACAAAACCCGTGCTACTTCAGTTGGCGGCCGCGACGGTCATGTGCAGTTGGACGACAACACTTTGGCCTTTGATTTGGTCGGCTTTAGCAACGAAAGCGGCAAAACCGGCACCAATCCCGAGCAACTGTTTGCCATGGGCTACGCCGCCTGTTTTGATAATGCTTTGATTCATATTGCCCAACAGCAGAAGCTGGAAGGCGTGAAAACCCGCACCTCCTGCCAAGTCGGTATCGGCCAAAACGCGCAAGGCGGCTTTGCGCTGGACATTGATTTGGACGTGGAAGTACGCGGTTTGGACAAAGACGCCGCCATCGCGCTGGTGAAAAAAGGCCACGAAGTGTGCCCGTATTCCAATGCCACACGCGGCAATGTCGATGTGCGCCTGCATGTGAGCGTGGTGGAAACGGTTGATTTGTAATTGAATCAATAAAACGAGGCCGTCGGAACGGTGTGACGGAAATCTTTGATTTCGGGCGTATAGGACAAAAAAGGTGTTAGAAACCGCTGAAAGCATTATCCTGTAAGGCTTTAAGCAGGATAAAAGCCTTGAACACAAAAAATGCCCTTTTTGCAGCTCAAAACGGCTGATTAAAGATGGCAAGTAAAATGGATTACAACGACATAAATGCAAAGACTACGGCAAGCGTTTCAGCAACAAAAAACGACCAACTAATGAGGAAATCTGGCAAGCATACACGCAAGGCAAACAGACGGCAGAACAATTAGCTAAGCTGTACCGTTGCAGCAGTAAAACCATCTACCGAGTACTTGCCGGTATAAAAGGCAGAGACCGATATGCCCTTCCTGCCAAAGCCAATGTAATCATGGATACAACCTATTTCGGCAGAGCTTTCGGTATAATGGTTTTGTTTGACAGCATCAGCAAACAACCTTTGTATGTTGAAGAGGTCAAACATGAAACCAATGCACTTTATGCCCAAGCTATTGAAACAATCAGAAGCAAAGGTATTGAAATACAAAGCGTAATCTGTGATGGGAGAAAAGGGTTATTGCAATTATTCCCCGATATTCCCGGTCAACTGTGCCAATTTCATCAGGTTAAAACGGTTACCACTTATTTGACCCGCAACCCGAAAACGGATGCAGCAACGGCGTTATACAAATTGGTACTGACATTGAAGAGCAGCAAAAAAGCCGCCTTTCAGACGGCCTTGAATGAATGGCATGAACAATACCAGAACTTCCTGAACGAGCGTTCATACAATGAAGAAACGGGCAAATCCCACTATACCCACAAACGGCTCAGAAGTGCCTATCTGAGCCTGAAACGGAACATGAATTACCTGTTTACTTTTGAGGATTATCCTGATTTGCATATCCCAAATACGACTAACTTGCTGGATGGACAATTTGCAGACTTGAAGCAGAAATTGAGATGTCACAAAGGCATGAAAAAGGAGAATAAAATTCGGTTTATTAAGGATTATTTCTCCAATCTAGCTAATAAATAACACCTTTTTTGTCCTATATGGGAAAAGTCCTCGAATTTAACACCTTTTTTGTCCTATAAGCCTGATTTCGTTTTTACACCTGTTCAGACGGTCTTGTTTTATTTCATTTTACTTCTGATTTTTCTCAATAATTTCTTTCAACTGCGGCAGCGGGCTGTAACCGCTTTGCGTGCGGCCGTTGGGGAAAATCAGCGTCGGCGTGCCGGTAAAGCCCAATTGTTCGCCCAAGGAGGTGGTCTCGGTTACAGGATTGTCGCAGATTTTGACCGTAGCGGGTGTTTTGCCGTGGCGCATCCATTCCGTCCAAGTTTTCGTGCGGTTGGGGCTGCACCAAATCACTTCCGCCTTGCGCGCGGCGTCGGGGTGGAGGCTGGCAATTGGCATCATAAAATTGTAGATGGTGATGTCGGTCATTTTCTCAAATTCATGTTCCAAACGCTTGCAAAACGGGCAATCCGGGTCGGAAAACACCACCACTTTCAGACGGCCGTTGCCGCGCACTTCCTTAATCGCTTTATCCAGCGGCAGACTGGCGAAGTCGATTTTATTGAGTTCGGCGGTGCGCTCGTCGGTGAGGCTTTCGCGGGTGGCAGTGTTAATCAAATCGCCCACCAAAATATAGTCGCCTTTTGCGTCGGTATAAAGCACCTGATTGCCGCTGACCACCACTTCGTAAATGCCCTGAATCGGCGTATCGGCAACGCTGACGACTTTCAAATCTTGCGCGGCATACATTTGTTCCAGCTTGGTTGTCAGCGTGTCGGTAACATTTTTGGCGGCCGGTTTGCCCAATGCGGCGGGGGCGGACGCTGCTTTATTTTGGCTGACGGGCGTTTGCCCGCATGCAACCAGCGGCAGCAGCAGGGAGGGGAGTAATGTGCGGAGGAATTTGGTTTTCATGTTTTATCGTCATGGATGGGAAAACGGCATTGTAACAAATCTTGGCACGCTGTTTGGGTTAAAATACGCCTATTCTGTCTGACTGCATGCCCATGATTTACCACCACATCGCCTTAAACATCCCCCTTGCCGATGGTCTTTTGACCTATGCGCACAGCCAAGCCCTGCCGGTCGGTACCCGCGTGGTGGTGCCGTTTCGCGGCACGCCGCAGGTGGGTATCGTGTGGGCGGGTGATGTCGCGCCTGAGATGGATACGGTGAAAATCCAAAATATTCAGACGGCCTTTCTGGATGAACCGCCATTGCCCGCAGATTGGCGTGCGCTGCTTTCGTTTACCGCACGTTATTACCATTATCCGCTGGGGCAGGCGGTGGCGGCCGCGCTGCCGCAGGGTTTGCGCGAGGCCAAGCCTGCCGCGCTGCCGCAGCCGCCGCTGTTTTATGCTTTAAACGCAGCGGGCAGGGCGCAAACGCCGCCGCCACCGCGTTTTCATAAGAAAGCCGCCTTGTGGCAGGCTTTGGCGGATTCAGACGGCCCAAGCATGGCGGCCTTGAAGCAGGCCAACCATCAGGCGGCCAAGCTGGTGGAAGAATGGACGGCGCAAGGCTGGATTGAAGTGCGCAGCGCCGCCAAGCCGCAGCTGAGGCCGTCTGAACACACTCTAAATCCCGACCAGCAACACGCCGCGCAGCAGATTCAGACGGCCTTCGGGCGTTTCCAGCCGTTTTTGCTGTACGGTATTACCGGCAGCGGCAAAACCGAAGTGTATTTCGACGCCATTGCCAAAGTGTTGGCGGCGGGCAAACAGGTGTTGTTTCTGCTGCCGGAAATCAACCTTACGCCGCAATTATTGAAGCGGGTGGAAGCGCGTTTTGCCGATGTGCCGACCGCCGTGTTACACAGCCAGACCGCCGCCGGACGGCGCACGCAGGATTATTTGCGCGCCATGCTGGGGCAGGCTAAATTGGTGATAGGCACGCGTCTGTCGGTGTTTACGCCACTGCCCGATGTCGGCCTGATTGTGGTGGATGAAGAACACGATTCCTCGTTTAAGCAGGACAACGAATTGCGCTATCAGGCGCGGGATTTGGCGGTGTGGCGGGCGAAACAGGCGGCCTGCCCGATTATCCTCGGCAGCGCCACGCCCAGCTTGGAGAGTTGGCACAAGGCGCAGAGCGGCGCGTACCAACTATTAACGCTGACCGAACGCGCCCACAGCGCCGCGCAGCTGCCGCAAGTGGAGATTCTCAACGTAGGCCGTCTGAAACTGGACAACGGTTTCTTACCGCAAGCCTTAGATTTACTCAAGAAAAATTACGAACAAGGCGGCATGTCGCTGATATACCTCAACCGGCGCGGCTTTGCGCCCGCGCTGTTTTGCGGCGACTGCGGCCACACCTTCGGCTGCCCGAATTGCTCGGCCAAAATGGTGCTGCACCAACGCGCGCGCCAGCTGCGCTGCCACCATTGCGACCACCGTGAAGCCGTGCCGATTAAATGCCCCGACTGCGGCAATCAGGATTTGACCGCCGTCGGCCACGGCACGCAGCGCGTGGAAGAAACCCTGCGCCGCTTTATCCCGCAAGCTGCCGTGGTGCGGGTTGACCGCGACAGCACTGCGCACAAAAATGACTGGGCGGATTTATACCGCCGCATTGCCGATAACGAAGTGGACATTTTGGTGGGCACGCAGATGATTGCCAAAGGCCATGATTTTGCGCGGTTGAATCTGGTGGTGGTGTTGAACGCCGACGGCAGCCTGTACAGCGCCGATTTTCGCGCACCGGAGCGCCTGTTTGCCGAGCTCATGCAGGTATCGGGGCGGGCGGGGCGTGCCGACAAGCCCGGCCGCGTGTTGATACAGACCCAACTGCCGGATCACCCCGTGTTTGCCGCCGTCAAAGCGCAGGATTACCGCCGCTTTGCCGACAAGGAATTGGCCGAGCGCCAACAGTTTGACCTGCCGCCCCTCGGTTTTCAGACGGCCATCCGCGCCGACGCGCCGAATGTGGCGGCGGCAACGGCATTTCTGAATGACATCAAAGCCGTGGTTGAGCCGCTCATGCCCGAGAGCGTGTCCTGCTTCGGCGCAACGCCTATGCTGATGGTGCGGCTGGCCGAGCGCGAACGGGCGCAGGTGTTTCTCGAATCCGCCTCGCGCAAAGATATGCACCACGCTTTAGGTTTGTGGTTGCAGGTGTTGCGGCAGAATACCGACCACAAAATCCGCTGGAGCGTGGATGTTGATCCGCAGGAGATGTAAATAGAATGAATCGCTTAAAATCGTATCAACTGCCTGATGAAAATATAAGGGGCTGTACTAGATAACTAGATTTATTCAAAATCATTTAGAATAAATCCCATGAAAAAAAGTCGACTGAGCCCTTATAAGCAAAACAAGCTAA
>NZ_JALJYC010000002.1 GCF_024170405.1 Neisseria perflava
GAGCGGCTGAAAGACAAGAACAAACCGTTTAAAGTCGCCATTAATGCGTGTATGCACAAACTGCTGCGAATTCTGAATGCGCGGGTAAGGGATTACCTGAAGTCAGACGGCCTGCAATGTGCATAATTAACCGTGTTTGATGTTACTGACCGACGGGTTGGCAACACAGTTGCTACGCATAGAATGGCATAACTATGCAGTCTACCGCTTGCTACGGCTTGCAAGTTATAATTCTATCAAGGTATTGAAATATGCTAATTTGACTATATATTTCTAGAATAATTAAATTACTAGCCATGATAAGCATGTTATACAAAATTTATGTAGATAACTGTACTGTTATTGCGCCTTATTCCTTAAAACTTACTAGCAATATAGATGTTACCCTTGATAATGTACAAGCAAATGGTGTAGATACTGTTGTTACCCTTGATAAAGTTCCTCAAAAATCTTCTAATACTTCCATGACTGTGAGAAATAGCTGCTTCTATGGTCATGAAACTCTTAATTCAAGTACACCTACCAACAGGCATTTTTTAAAGGGAAGTACTGAATATTTTAAAACATCATTTTCTTTCCCTATTTTTTACTCATGTTTAACATCTAAAAAGGTTAGATAAATGGCCGTAAAAATTAAAAATAGTAACATAAGAAATTTTAATACTCTCGTATCAAGTCCTGCAAGTAATCAAGAAATTGATATTAGTATCGTCGGCTCCGAAATTGATAATTTCCACACGCTATTAGATATTCGTGATTTTTCTCATGATTATTCTGAATTCTGTAAACAAATAGGTCTTAATGACCCTATTCCTAAAGATGATCTTGTAGATATTCTAACCTTAGTTCATGAAAAGAATTTAACTGTAAGTAATGTCAAAAATTCAAAGTTTGCTCAAATAAAAGATATTGTTGATGTTATATACAAAATAACTCTTTTATTAAAAAACTGCAGTATAGAAGCTATTAAATCCCACATTTCTTCGTGGTTTTAATTCTGTCTAAAAAGCCATCTGAAAATTTTTCAGATGGCTTTCCTATATTTTAATCACACCCCCAAATACCCTTCCCTGCTCGACAACCACATGTCCAAATGCGCTTCAACAATATCCGGCCGCTCTTCTATCAGTTTCGGCGCGATTTCGCGGGCTTTTTCCAGCAGGTGCAAATCTTCTTCCAAGTTGGCGAAGCGCAGCATGGGTACGCCGCTTTGCCGTGCGCCGAGAAATTCGCCGGGGCCGCGGATGTTGAGGTCTTGGCGGGCAATTTCGAAGCCGTCAGTATGCTCGTAAATCACTTTCAGGCGCGCTTTGGCCAGTTCGCTCAGGGGTTCGGCAAACAGCAATACGCAATGGCTGGCGGCTGCGCCGCGCCCGACGCGCCCGCGCAGTTGGTGCAGTTGCGCCAAGCCCATGCGCTCGGCGTGTTCGATGACCATCAGGCTGGCGTTGGGGACATCGACGCCGACTTCGATAACGGTAGTCGCGACGAGTACATTCAGACGGCCTGCGCTAAATTCGGCCATCACTTCGGCTTTTTCGGCGGCTTTCATGCGCCCGTGTACCAAGCCGATGGATAATTCGGGCAAGGCCGCTTGCAGCTCTTCCAGCGTTTCGGTGGCGGTTTGCAGTTGCAGGGTTTCGCTCTCTTCAATCAGCGGGCAGACCCAATACGCCTGCTGCCCTTTGCGACAGGTGTTCAACACAAAACCTTCCACTTCGGCACGGCGGGCGTTGTTGACGAGGCGGGTTTTAATCGGGGTGCGGTTGGGCGGCAATTCGTCGATGACGGAGACATCTAAATCGGCGAAAAAGCTCATCGCCAGCGTGCGCGGGATGGGGGTGGCGGACATCATGAGCTGGTGCACGTCCTGCCCTTTGGTTTTCAAGGCCAGCCGCTGCGCCACGCCAAAGCGGTGCTGCTCATCGACAATCACAAGGCCGAGATTGTGAAACTGCACGTCATCCTGAAACAGCGCGTGGGTGCCGACGGCAATCGGCGCAAGGCCGTCTGAAATGGCGGCTTTGTTTTGGTCTTTGGCCTTTTTGCGCTGGCTGCCGGAAAGCCATGCCACAGCCAAGCCCAGCGGCTCAAACCATTGTTTGAACTTAATATAGTGCTGCTCGGCGAGAATTTCGGTCGGTGCCATCACTGCCACTTGAAAACCGGCTTCGATGGCAGTCAGCGCGGTCAGCGCGGCGACGATGGTTTTGCCACTGCCGACATCGCCTTGCAGCAGGCGGTGCATGGGGTGGGTTTGCGCGAGGTCGGTGCGGATTTCGGCCAATACGCGCTGCTGGGCATTGGTGAGGGCGAAGGGCAGGCTGTGCACGAGTTTGTCGGAAAGCTCGCCGTTGCCCGCCAAAGGCTTGGCATTGCCGCTGACGCGCTTTTGCCGCGCCAGCCGCATGGAAAGCTGCTGCGCCAAAAATTCGTCAAATTTCAGCCGCTGCCACGCGGGAAGCGTGCCGTCGGAGAGCTGGTAGATGGTGTAGCTGGGCGGCGGCGAATGTAACAGGCGCAGGCTTTCGGCCAAGTGAGGCAGTTTCAGACGGCCTAAGAGTTCGTCGGGCAGGGTGTCGTGCAGCGGAATGACTTCCAAGGCCGTCTGAATAATGCGGCGCAAAGTGGGCTGGTTGAGGCCGTTTACCGTCGGATAAACGGGGGTCAGGCTTTCGGCAAGTCCGCCGCTGTCGGCATCGCGGATTTTCGGGTGTATCATCTCGTCGCCGTAAAAGCCGTGTTTGATTTCGCCCACGGCGCGGATACGTTTGCCCACTGCCAACTGCTTCTGGTGGCTGGGATAAAAATGGATAAAACGCAGGTGCAATACGCTGCCCGAGCCGTCGGCAATCTGTACGATTAATTGTTTGCGCGGCTTAAATTGCACCTCTTGGTGCAACACCTCTCCTTCCACCTGACAGGGCACGCCCGCCGGCGCATCGGCAATCGGCATGATGTGGGTTTCGTCTTCATAGCGCAGCGGCAGGTGCAAGGCAACTTCCCACGGCGTGTTGAGATTGAGCTTTTCCAGCTTTTTGGCGGTGGTTTCGGTAATTTTGAGCTGTTTTTGGTGGACGGGCAGCATGGCGGTATCGTCGGTTGGTTCGTCTAATCGGGCTATTGTAAAGGAAATTGCCGTAAAAAGGCCGTCTGAAACGGGAATCTGTTTCAGACGGCCTTGGGCATCTATAAAATATGCGCATGCCTATCCACTTTAGGATTTGACCACCTTCGCCACTTCCGCCGCCATCAGCGCACTGGCGCCGCGATGTTTCGCCACAAACGCCTGCGCCTTTTGCGCCATCTCCTGCCGCTGCGTGTCATCGGCCAGCAAATGCTCGGCCGCCCGTCGCCATTCGTCCGCGCTCTGCACCTGCCGCGCCGCGCCCGCCTTGACCGCATTTTCACACGCGGAAGCGAAATTATAGGTAGAGTAGCCGAACAGCGTCGGCACGCCGCAGGCAACGGGTTCGATGATGTTTTGGCAGCCGCTATCAACTAAGCTGCCGCCAACAAAGGCCACGTCCGCCGCCAGATAGTAGGCAAACAATTCGCCCATGCTGTCGCCAATCCAAACTTGGGTTTGCGCCGACACCATATCGTGCGCACTGCGTTTTTGCACGGTATAGCCCATCGCCTGCGCGGTTGCAAAAGCCGTCCGAAAACGCTCGGGATGGCGTGGCACGATGACCAATAATGCGTCGCCGCGATAAGCCTGCCACGCTTTGAGCAGCAGCTCGGTTTCGTCTTCGCCTTTGTAAAAGCGCGTGCTGGCGCACACCACAACGGGGCGCTTGCCGATACGCTCGCGAAACGCCACCGCCAGCGCGCGCATGCTGTCGGGCGGGGTGATGTCGTATTTGCTGTTGCCGCAGATGTGTACGTTAGACGCGCCGATAAGGTGCAGCCGTTCGGCGTCGGCAGCGGTTTGCGCGAAACAGCCGCTCAGGGTCTGCATGGCCGGTTCGACCAGACTGTGGATTTTCAGATAGCTGCGCTGGGATTTTTCCGACAGCCGCGCATTGGCCAGAAACAGCGGCACGCCCGCTTCGGCGCAGCCGTACATCAGATTCGGCCAGATTTCCGTTTCCATCAGAATGCCGCAGCACGGTTGGTGTTCGCGCAAAAATTGAGCCACCCATTCGGGGCGGTCATACGGCAAATAGCGGCATTGCGCCTGCGGAAACAGGGATTCGGCAGTGGCGCGGCCGGTGGGCGTCATCTGCGTCAGCAGCAAGGGCGCGTCGGGGAAATATTGCCGCAACGCCGCCACCAAGGGCTGCGCGGCGCGGGTTTCACCCACGGACACGGCGTGTATCCACACCGGCCGTTGCACCGGATTGGGATAAGCGCCGCCAAAACGCTCGTTCCAATGTTCCAAATAGGCAGGGGATTTTTGCGCACGCTTTTTCAAATAGCGGCGGATAAAGACAGGCGCCATGCGCCATAGAAAGGTGTAGAGGCGGCGAAGCATAAACGGGCAATCGAAAATAAGGCAAAACGGCGGCAAACCGTTGGAATCCGGCAGAAACTTTCAACCATTCTTTCAGACGGCCTGATACAGTCGCCCCCTTCATTTGATACCGCGCTACTGCGCTTTATCTCAAACTAACGAAACGGCTGTATTTTACCGGCCGGGATGGTTTCATCTGCCTGACGTTTTAGAACCTGTATTCATAAGATTGATAGATGGATTTTTGTTGAATAATCATACGAATACAAGGCGGACTTTTACGCCAATAGTCCACTATTGGCGTAAAAGTCCAACGCGGTAGGCGTGTGGTTAGGCAATAAAAAAACGCTATCAAGATTGTGAATACAGGTTCTTATATATAGGCAGACCATTCTAGCCCATTTTTCCCGCCAACGAAATGCCGCTTTTTTCAGACGGCCTCGGCGCGCGGTTCTTCTTCACGCGCGTCGGCTTTATTGCCGCGCAGGTGTTCGCGCAGGCGTTGGCGCTCGTGCGCGTCCAGCCATTTGCGGCGCGTGCGCTGCAACAGAATCACCAGCGCCGCCACTTCGCTGCGGGTATTGGTGCCCAGCCAGACAAAGCCCTGCCATTCAAACGGCAGATGTGCCGCCATTTTGCCCAGTTCGGGATTCAGGCGGGTGTCGATACGGATACGGCGGGCGTAGTGGCCTTTAATCAGGCGCACGGTCAGGCGCAGTTCGCGCTGCAACCGGGTAAAATGGCGTTCGAGCAGTTTTTTTTCATCCTCGCTCAACTCGGTGTTCGGCAATTTGGCGGCGGTGTTGAGTAATAGCTCGGTGCTGTTGACGATTTTGCGGTGCGCCAACTGCATGGCCTCCATCGCGGCGCGGGAAATATGGCTTTCGCCGGAAGTTGCCGCCAAATGGCTGCGGCTTTGCACCAAGCGCGAATTGATTTTTTTCATTTTGGCGGCGTTCTGCTCATACTGCTCGCGCGTCATGCGCTTGCCGCTGCCGATTTCGGCCATCAGACGGCCGCATTCGGTGAGGTTGTCTGCCAGCATAAAGCGCCACATCAGCGTCGAGCGCAACGGCAGCAGCTTGGCGGCGCAAATGGCAATCAACGCGCCGAGTAAAACATTAAACGCCCGCATTAAGCTGCTGTGCAGCCATTCGTCGCCCGTGTTCGCCAGCAGCATACACATCGTCAGCCCCGCCAGCATATGAATGTAGCCATTTTTTCCCACCGCCCACCAACCGGCCAAAGCGCTGGTGGTGCCGACGGTCAGGTAAAACAAAATGCCGTTATGAAAATACTGCTGGTTGAGCCACAACACGGCCAAACCGATGCCCAAGCCGATGACCGTGCCCAGCATACGTTCCACCGCCTTGGAATAAATTGCCCCCTGAAACTGCAACATGCCCAAGACCACGAATACCGTCATGCCGATCCATTCACCGTGTTGCAGATGAAACAGCCGCGCAATCAGCGTTGCCAGCAACACCGCCAACCCCAGCCGCACGGCATGAATCAGGCGGCGGTGGCGGTAGCGTTCGTAAGAATTGAGCCAACGCTCGGCAAAGTGGACACGTTCGGATGTTTTCATGGGCGGGCGCGAAATCATGGCGAAAATCAAGATGTAATCATACCTGAAACGGGATTTTTAGACGACAGGTATGACAAAAGGCCGTCTGAAAATTTAAATTTTCAGACGGCCTCATCAAGCGCTGCACAATCCATGCGGATTAGGCGTTGCCTTCCTGCTGTTGCTGGTAAATCGCTTCAAAGTTAATCGGCGCGAGCAATACCGGCGGGAAGCCTGCGCGGGTCACGGTTGAAGAAATGGCTTCGCGCGCATACGGGAACAGGATGTTCGGGCAGGCCACGCCGAGCAGCATTTGCACGTCTTCTTCCGGAATGTTTTCTAAACGGAAAATACCGCTTTGGGTCACTTCGTTCAGGAACATGGTGCGGTCTGCGCCCAGTTTGGCAGTCACGGTTACGGTAACGTCCACGCCGTAGAAGCCTGCTTCCAACTGGCTGCTGGAGGTAGAAACGCGCATATCCACTTCAGGTTCGCCGTTTTCCAGGAAAATCTGCGGGGCGTTGGGCACTTCCAACGACAAGTCTTTTACATACAGACGTTCAATGCTGAATACGGGTTGCAATTCTTCTGCCATTTTTATTTCCAATCAAATAAAGGGGTTAGGGATTGAGTAAATCGTTGAGTTCGCCTTTTTGCTGCAAGGCATATAAATCGGTAAAACCGCCGACGTGAGTGTCGCCGATGAAAATCTGCGGAATGCTGCGTTGACCGGAAAGCTGCTGCATTTCGGCGAAGTCTTCAGGATTTTGATCGACGCGGATTTCTTTGATGTCGGTCACGCCCACTGCGGCCAGCAGCTTTTTGGCCATGGAGCAGTAAGGGCAAAACGCGCCGGTGTATAGGGTAACGGGTTGCATGGTCGGTTTCTTCAATCAATAATGTCTTTACTATATGGGCAGCAGGCGGATTTTACAAGCGGTTTTGAGTATCGCTTGCCCAATCGGATAAACGGGCGCTTTTTTTCAAAGGCTTTCAGACGGCCTTATCGTGGCAAAACGGGCGTTTTTGCAGTATGATGGAGGCCGTTTATTATCTGCTTGAATGCAAGCTGCTTTTGCCATCGGTTTTTGAAAAAGAATTGATTGCAAAAGTATTTTTTATATTGATTGGAACAACCATGTTAGCCGGAATCCCGATTCCTAAGGACACTATCCGTCCGCCCGAAACCGTATTGGTCAACATCACGCCGCAGGAAACCCGCGTGGCGGTCTTGGAAGAAAACAATATTTGCGAACTGCATATCGAGCGCAACAGCGGCCACAGCTTGGTCGGCAATATTTATTTGGGCGTGGTGCGGCGCGTGTTGCCGGGTATGCAGAGCGCGTTTGTGGATATCGGCTTGGAACGCGCGGCATTTTTGCATATTGTCGATGTGTTGGAACAGCGGCGCAATCCCGATGAAACCCAGCGTATCGAGCATATGCTGTTTGAGGGGCAGTCGGTATTGGTGCAGGTTATCAAAGACCCGATTAACACCAAAGGCGCGCGCCTTTCTACGCAAATTTCGCTGGCGGGGCGTTTTCTCGTTCACCTGCCGCAAGACGAGCATATCGGCATTTCCCAGCGCATTGAAGACGAAGCCGAGCGCAGCAGCCTGCGCAACCGTCTGCAAAACCTGCTCTCGGAAACCGACTGCCACGGCTACATTATCCGCACCAATGCGGAAAACGCCACCGACGAGCAGCTTCAGGCCGACATCAGCTACCTGACCAAGGTGTGGGAACATATCCAATACCAAGCCAAAACCCAGCCGCCGGAAACCCTGCTGTATGAAGATTTGCCGCTGACCCTGCGCGTGTTGCGCGATATGTTCAGCATAGACACGCAGAAAATTCTGGTGGACTCTACCGAAAACCACCGCCGCATGACGCAGTTTGCCGAGCAATATGTACAAGGCGCAGTGGACAAAATCGAGCTGTTTAAAGGCGACCGGCCGCTGTTTGAAACCCACAATATCGAGCAGGAAATCAACCGCGCCTTACAACCGCGCGTCAACCTCAATTTCGGCAGTTACCTCATCATCGAATCTACCGAAGCGATGACCACTATTGATGTGAACACCGGCGGCTTTGTCGGTGCGCGCAACTTCGATGAAACCATTTTCCGCACCAACCTCGAAGCCTGCCATACCATCGCCCGCGAACTGCGCCTGCGCAACCTCGGCGGCATCATCATCATCGACTTCATCGACATGGCGCAGGAAAGCCACCGCGAAGCCGTGTTGCAGGAGTTGGCCAAAGCCCTGAGTTTCGACCGTACCCGCGTTACCCTCAACGGCTTTACCAGCTTAGGACTGGTGGAATTGACCCGTAAACGCTCGCGCGAAAACCTCAACCAAATTCTGTGCGAACCCTGCCCCGCCTGCCAAGGCCGAGGCCGTCTGAAAACGCCGCAAACCGTGTGCTACGAAATCCAGCGCGAAATCGTACGCGAAGCCCGCCGCTACGACGCGCAATCCTTCCGCATTCTCGCTGCGCCGAATGTGATTGATTTGTTTCTCGACGAAGAATCGCAATCCTTGGCCATGCTGATTGATTTTATCGGCAAACCGATTTCGCTGGCGGTGGAGACGGCTTATACGCAAGAGCAGTATGATATTGTTTTGATTTAATTGTTTGAAATAAAAATGCCGTCTGAAAATTTCAGACGGCATTTTGCTCATTTACTCTTCTTCCGGCAACTTGGTGATTTTCACCCGCTCAATCCGCTGCCCTTCTTTTTCCAGCACTTCAAAACGCCAGCCGTGGAAATCGACATAATCACCGACGTTGGGAATGCTTTGCAGCTCTTCCATAATCAAACCGGCCACGGTATGGAAATCAGCATCTTCCTCCGGCGGCGGCAAATGAAGCTGCGGTGCCAAATCGACATATTCCAATGCACCGTCCACAGTCAGGCTTTCGTCGGCGTTTTCCTGTACTGCTGGCTCTTCTTCGCGCTCAAATTCTTCCGGAAACTCGCCGGCAATGGTTTCAAACAAATCTTTAATCGTCACCATACCCAGCACTGCACCAAATTCATCCACCACCAGCGCATAATCGGCGCTACTTTGGCGGAACAGCTCGATGGCATTCAGCGCGGTTGTCGTTCCCGGCAAAACCAGCGGTTGGCGCAAGGCCGTCTGAATATTGATGTCGCTGCCGTCCAATAATTGCACCAGCAAATCTTTTTTGTTGATATAACCCAGCGGCTCGTCCACCCCAGCTTTGCCCACCACCAGCAAACGGCTGTACGGCGTATTTTGCAACTGCTCGCACTGTTCTTCTTTGCTTTGCGAAATATCCAGACGCTCAATATCGCGGCGCGGAATCATCACGCCCTGAATCGGGCGTTCCGCCAGCGTTAACACGCTGCGAATCATGGATTTTTCATTTTCCTCAAAATGGCCGTCATCCTCTGCTTCGTCACCGGCTTTGGCCAAAACGCTTTCGCGGATACCCATCATACCAAGTACGTTTTCCGCCGTGCGTTTGCGCCATGAGCTGCTGATGTAGGCATTTTTGCGGCTGTTTTTCTGCGAAATCTGATTAAACGCCTCAATCAAAATTGAGAAACCGATGGCAGCATACAGATAGCCTTTCGGGATATGGAAATGGAAGGCTTCGGCAATCAGGCTGAAACCAATCATCAGCAAAAAGCCCAAACACAGCATTACTACGGTCGGATGTTTATCTACAAACTCAGTCAACGGTTTGCTGGCGGTAATCATGACCGTCATGGCCACTGCCACCGCTGCCATCGCCACCACGATATGATCCACCATCGCTACGGCGGTAATCACCGAATCAATGGAAAATACCGCATCCAAAATCAGGATTTGCGCCACCACACCCCAAAAAGTGGAATGTTTTTTCTGGCTTTCCGCCACGGCAAACTGATTATGCCCTTCCAAGCGTTCATGCAGCTCGGTTGTCGCTTTATACAGCAGGAAAAGGCCACCGGCAAACATGATAATGTCTTTACCAGATACCGCTAAACTGCCAATGTCAAACAGCGGACGGGTAAGCGTCATGATATGAGCCATAAAGCCCAGCATAATCATGCGGATCAGAATAGCCAGTCCCAAACCGGTTACCCGCGCCCTGTCGCGCTGAGAAGGCTTGACCTTATTGGCCAAAATCGCCACAAAAACCAAGTTATCAATACCCAAAACCACTTCGAGCACAAACAGCGTTGCAAAGCCTACCCAAGTATGCGGTTCGGCTAACCAACTAAAATCCATAATTCTTCTTTTCCTTTAAATGCAAAAAGGCAGCCTGACGACTAAAAAAGCGTCGGGCTGCCTAAAGCGGGCATACACGTAGGGCACGGTATCGGACTACTCTGCTCTGCGTCTTTCATGATAAATGGGATATGCCTGTCGAAATAATGTGAACAGTAGTGTAACAGTTTGAACGGCTAATAGCAAAATTTGCCGTTCATCATTCAAAGGCCATCTGAAATCTTGGTATTTTTCAGACGGCCTTAAAGAGAAAACCACCCTGATAGGGTGGTTTTCAAATTTGGCTCCCCGACCTGGGCTCGAACCAGGGACCTGCGGATTAACAGTCCGTCGCTCTACCGACTGAGCTATCGGGGAAGAAAGGGGAATTATAGAAGCAAACCCTTACTTCGTCAATAAATCAATTTCAATCTAATCTCAACCATCTCATTTTCATAGAAATTAATTTACCAAACAAGAAAATTACAGAATATCGGCAATATGCTTGGCCGCACGTTTGGCATCCAATAAAATCAATCCAAGCTTACCGCTTTCTTTGGCAATCAACGCCAATACTGCATTATCCCCAGCTTGGCTCAATAAGATATAACCATGTTTGCCTTTTACCATGACCTGTTCCAATTCGCCACATGCAGACTCCTGCACGGAGCGGTTACCCAAAGCCAATAATGTTGCCGACATCGCTCCGACACGATCAGCATTCAAATGGCTGGGCAATAAAGTCGCAATTGGCAAACCGTCACGAGAGATAACAGCCGAAGCAATAATGTCAGCAGAAGTATTGTTCAAATCGCTCAATACAGAAAGTAATAATTGTTGCATATCGATTCCATTTCTAATAAACCCGGCAAAGACCAACCTTAGCGGCTGCCATACCGGTGATACAATACTTTAACCAATGTCACAAACGCTTCTTTATTCAAATCAGGCATACCGCCGATGACCAAGATAAGTTTGGTTGAACCAACATACAGCGGGAAAAAGGTCAATTCGCTTTGACCTGAAGGATCGCAAATCCCCCAAGCGCTGTTATTGATATGAAGGTTATTTCTAACCAGCAAGCGGTGTTTTTCTTCCATCTTGGCCACTTCACTGGCCAGTAATCCCAATTCTTCTGCTGCCTCATGATGGAAACCTACGTTAGCAAAATATAAACCGTTTTCATCCGCAAGCAGTACCTTACCCGTATTAGACAGTTGCGCCAATAAATTAGGCAACTGTTCATCAGATAAATACATATCATCTGTGCTGGCGGTTTCATCGCCATATAAGAATTCTAAGCGCTGCAAACGGTACAACAAACTTAACGCTGCATTAATATCGCTGGTATCTGCCCACGCCAAAATCTTTTCACTGCTGATGATTTCTGTTGGCTCTGCCCGCAATAATCCGTATAGCAAAGTTCTACTGGCGCTGGGCGTATCACTGGAAACGGCATAATATGCACCGGCAGGGGTAATACGGGGATACAAATTTGATTGTAAAGAAAGTGTTAATTCCATCTTATACCTCTAAGCCCGGATCAATCGAAAACAACATGGCACTTACCAGCTGTTTGACATCATCCTCACGCCGAGCATCAATTTCGAAAACCGGCACATTAAAATTGTTTTGAGCCAAATATTTCTGATAGACATCCACTCCCGGCAATGACCGGATATCCATCTTGGTTACGCCGACAACCAATGGTGCTGTTTTAAGCAAATCACGAAACGCATCCAAGAAAAACTGTAAATCTTTCAAAGGATTAGTTCGGGTATTATCCAGCAGCAAAACTAAACCCATGCTGCCTTGGCTTAAAATTTCCCACATAAAATTAAAACGCTCTTGGCCGGGTGTACCATATAAATGGACTTTGGTTTCCTCATCTAAATGAATAACACCGTAGTCCATTGCAACAGTGGTATAACCTTTGCGTACCAATGTCATATCCGAAGCAGATGCATCCGTCTGGACAGGCGGTTCATCCGACAAAGCGGCAATAGCAGTGGTCTTACCCACCCCTACCGGACCGGTAAAGATGATTTTGTTTTCCTTCATTGCGTATCTTTCTTAACCTTATCGTTTGCCAAGCAGTTTGCGCATCAAGCGTTGCAGCAAGCCGCGCGGTTGCTCTTTGGATGGACCGGCCACTTTTTCTGCCTCTTTGGCCATTTGGTTATCCGGAACATCGCTGCTGACATTTACCCGATCACCTACGCCGGAAGCAGCTTGCGAACCTGCATACTCACTATCCGTCGCTAAGAAGCCGGTAATGGAAGTGGCTGCCAAATAATTCAAAATATCCGGCATTTCCAATGGCATGACTTTATAAAGAATATTCAAATTAACCGACGTTTTGGTCAAAAATGCTGACAAGCGCATGGATTCCGGCACATGCGCCAAACGGGTCAAATTAGGCCAGCGTTTCAAAGTAAAGACCGTCTGCGGGGTCATCGGATAAATCAGACGGCCTTGGGCTGTCCAAATGGCCATCTGCCACAAACAAGACATGATGGTAACTTTGGCTTTTTCTTTCCACTGAGGATTGTCAGGAACAGCTTTGCATACGACAGTAAGATTATCATCTTTACATAATTTTTCCAGCTCTGCTGCACCAACGGTTAATAAAATGCGCTGAATGTTAGGAAAAACGATGAGAACCGGTTTTCCTTCATGCAAAACGGCAATATCTTGATGACCTTGGCTGGCTAATTTTAATGCACCCAACAGCCCTTTTTGCGGATTAAACCGGCGAATGGTGGCTTTGCGGGTACCGTCTGCATTAGTATGACCTACCAACGACTCGTCAGGCTGATTTTCCGAAACTTCAAATACATGCCCACCTTGTGCCAAACTGCGCAAAATAGGGAAGAGCGTATCAAATTTGATGGGTTTAGGAAGATAAGGCGTTGTTACGGTAGGCTCTTGCACAGAAAACATAGCAACGGGAATATCCGGATAAGTCTGTTTCAACGACTTCCAAGCTTCTATACCTTGAGCAGCATCCGTATCTACCAAAATTAAATCTGGTTTAACAGCAGATTCAGGTGTGACGATTTCGTAATTGGTCGTATTGTGCATTTTAAAAGCCATACGGAAGACAGCTTCTTGCTGCTCACCCATTTCTTGCAGCATAACCCGTATGGTTTTAATTTTAGGTAACAGATTGTCCATTATGATAGGTACTCTCTAATTTTATTTTATTTTAATTTATTCTATTTCTTAATATGCTGGTTGACATGTTGCAGCAAACCACTCATGGCCAATACTACTTCTTCTGGCAAGCTGACCACACGTTCGCGCAAAATCCGTAAGAACTGTTCCAAGCGAGACCAATCTTCGGCACGTTCATACAAATCAAACAGCATAATATACAATTGAGACTCCTGCGGGTATTGCAATACAGCCTGCTCCAAAGTATGAATCGCTTGATCCAGCTGTCCATACATCAGCAAAGATTCCACTTCTTTCAAAGCTTCATCAGCAGGAGAAGCGTGAGCGCTGATAATAGAAGAATCTTTTTGTACCAAATCCCGATATTTTGCTTTGACCTGCAAAGAAGTGGGCTGCAAGTATCCCCGCTCCAAACCAATTTCGCGAACCTGCTGTTCGTTTGGACCTTTTTCTAAATCATCGAATAATTCGTGATAGCCCAAACTGTATCCCCAGCCCAACATGCGCTCTTTGACTTGGCGGCCGTATTGACCCAGCGAGTAATATAAGCGCCATAAGTGTCCGGCAAATTGACCGACTTCTTCGTTTTGATAATCCAGCTTCAACGCATCAATAATCAGGCTGGCCGGCTTGGGAGAATGTTTAATCGCACGGTTATACTGCTGCAAAGCAGTCTCATAACCGACTTTGTCTTTTAAAATTTTTGCACTGTGCTCAGGTTTCACGAAACCGATGACAGCACCCATTTCTTCAGGCGTAATATCATCCAAATCTTTTTTACCGACCACAATAGGCGCATGATGTTTGGCAGCAATCGAGGCAGTTTGCTGCGCCGCTTCGGAAGATAATGCAACGGCACTGTTTTCTTCCAATCCTGTACGCTCGCCGATTTGACGGGCAACCTCTTGCATATTCCAGCCCAGCTGATTTTCTGCCAAAACACGCAAACGCAAGTTGGTAGGATCAGTTGTCAAGCCGACTTTGACATACTCTGCCAAACTGTCATGCGGCAAGGAAGCGCCGTGTCGTTCCAGCGTTTCCGCCAGCATATCGATATTGCCGACACGCAAATTCAAACCGACTAATTCATGCACCAATTTTTCAGGTGCACCATCCGGCAGGCGGTTGAGATAACCAGCCAAAGATTCGGCTGCTTTGCTCTCATAACCAAATTGCTTATATACTTGGTATTCTGTTAGCGGATCAACTTCTTGCGCGGACACGGAGGCGGTAGCTCCGCTACTGCCGTCACTACCCCACTCCCAGTCTTGATTATCTGCATTGGATACAGATTGGTTGACTTTATTCATCCAATCTGCATTTTCTGCAGCATCTGCAACTTGGCGCTCTTGGCGGTTACGCACCGCCTTCATTGGTTTGCCAGCCGCTGCGCCGCTTTGTTTATAGCGCACAAACAACAGCACCAGCAGCAGAAGCACCAGCAGAATGATTAAAAGCGAATAATTCAAGAATACCTCCCAACAAAGTATCGGAGTAGTAGATTAAACATCTGTAAATTTACGGCATTATATTAAAAATATGGTTGACATGCCGTATAAAACGTTATTCCCGAGGCGTTTATGATACCATGATTTAACCGATAATTACATTAAAAACCATCGTATTCTGCCCCGTTGGTGTCGTTTTGCAACTCAAACACGCCAATAGATTCTACATGCGCCGTTTGGGCAAACATATTCATAACCCCGGCCGCCTGAAAAGCATAACCTTTTTCAACCAAAACCGCCGCATCCCGCGCAAACGTTGCCGGATTGCAAGACACGTAAACAATTCTCTGCGGTAAATAAGGCTTATATAGGGATTTAACGACCGCATAGGCACCACTGCGCGGCGGGTCTAGCAGCATTTTGTCAAATTTCCCCCAAGACGTCACAACGGTTTCATCAGTATCAAACAAATCTGCCGTCAAAAATGTCGTTTGTTCTGCGCACAGGTTTTCCCGTGCATTTTGATGAGCGCGAACGACTAATGTTTCCGAACCTTCAATACCGACAACCTCCGCTCCGCATTTTGCCATTGGTAGGCTGAAATTGCCCAGCCCGCAGAACAAATCGGCAATTCTTTCGCCTGAACGGATGTCCAGCAGCTTCAAAGCACGCCCGACCATCACATTATTCATCTCGGCATTAATTTGGGTAAAATCGCCGGGGCGGTAAGGCATGTGAACATTAAATTCCGATAAATCATAAGTCAGCCCAAGCTTCCCTTCAGGATAAAAGGGGTGAGATTGCCACCCCTCCTGTAACCACACCTGCCATTGTTCGGGCTGCGCTTTGAGCGTGGTATCAAACCAGCGTTTGAGCGCGGTTAAATGGGTTTCAGACGGCCTTTTTTGAAAACCAAGATTCATTACCGTCAATTGCTTACTACTGAAAAACTCAACGAATTTAGCCGTTGCCCCTTCTGCCGCCAACTGCTGGAGCAATTTTTTCACCTCAGGCAATAGTAAAGACACATGGCGCGGCAAGATACCGCACGACGCAATATCCACCACATCATGCGTTTTTTTTGCCTGAAAGCCCATTTTCAGACGTCCTTTTTGATTAACAGATACGCTCAGGCGGGCACGGTCACGATAATGCCACGGCATACCGTAGATTGGCGGCAGGATTTGACTCGGCTTAACCTTACCAATCCGCTCAAGCTGCTCTTCCATAATCCGTTGTTTAAACGCTACTTGCGCTTGAGGACGGACATGCTGCAACACGCAGCCGCCACATGTCTCAAAATAACGACACTCAGGGCGTATCCGCTCCGATGACGCCTGTTCGATTTCTACTACCTCGGCTTCGTCAAACTGCTTTTTAGATCGGGTGACCCGATAGCAAACCTTTTCAGACGGCAACGCGCCTCTGATAAACACAGCCTTACCGTCAACCCGCGCCACACCGCGCCCCTCGTAATCTATCGAAGTTACCGTGGCCGTCTGAACCGCCTTTTCCACATCCCGCATTTGTTCCTCATTTACCTCTTGCACGGCATACCGCTACCGCAAGCACCTTACCGAAACCGCATATTTTCGCACAAAATGGTACATTTTGCGGTATGATTCACTAAAATCTTCTTTTAATCACTTTTAATTAAAATACAGACAAATACATGAAAAAGACTTGTTTCAGTTTATTCGCACTCACCTTGGCAACATCCGCATTGGCCAATACCGGCGCAACCTCCCTGCTGCCCGACGTTTCACCGGTTTCCGAAGGCTACCATGTCGTCATCAGCGTCACGCAGCAACGCCTGTTCCTCTATAAAAATGGTCAGATTGAAAAAGTTTACCCTATTACCGTCGGCAAAGCATTAACTCAAACCACACTGGGTGAACACAAAATCGGTGCCAAAGCCTTCAACCCGACTTGGCACATCCCGAAATCCATCCAAAAAGAACGTAACGACGGCGTTAAAAGCATTCCGCCCGGCTCGAAAAATCCGCTGGGGCCGGTTTTCGTCCGTCTTGGCGACCCGAAACTCGGCTTGGGCATTCACGGTACCAATGCGCCTTCCAGCGTACCGGGCGTACGCAGTCACGGCTGTGTCCGCATGAAATCTCCGGACGCTTTGGAATTCGCCAAAACCGTCACCACAGGTTCGCCCGCCTCCGTTATCTACCAGCTGGCTTCATTGAACGAAGATGCCAACAAAAACTTATGGTTAGCAGCTTACCGCGACCCTTACAACAAGAAAAATCTCGACACGGCTGCGTTGCGCAAAAGCATTGCTGCTTGGTCAAAAGCGCACGGCAAAAACATCAACAGCAAACGTGTTGACGCTATTCTGAAAAACCGTACCGGCGCCTCCAACTGCTTGACTTGTGCCAAAGGTGAAAAATTGAAAACTCCGCTGAAATCCATCGCCTGGACCAGCGGTTCGGCTGCATTCAGCAAACCGAAGGTTGTTCCGAAACCGGCACCGGTTCAAGATCAGGTATTACCGGCAGGCTCTGAAATTGAAATTGATGCCGGCGACAGCGTACCGAATTCCGCCGCTTCTGCCATCACCGCTCCGGCCAACAAAGCCGCTTCTGCACCTACTTATCCGGCTCAAAGTATTCCGAGCGGCAGTGAGCCGACCGAGCTGTTATTCTAAGCAAAATTCGTTTCTTGCCAAAAGGCCGTCTGAAACACAATCCCAGCTGTTTCAGACGGCCTTTGTTCATACCGCAATCCAAGCGTAATACTATTCATCAACTATCAAAAGAAAGCAGGTTCTCCCTTTTCAGACGGCCAAACAACCCTTAAACTACCCATCAACTGTTTTCAAACCAATAGCCATCGGAAAATCATTTATCATGAACACAAAAATTAAAGTTGGTATCGTCGGCGCCACCGGTTATACTGGTGTCGAACTGTTGCGCCTGCTGACCACACACCCCAACGTCGAAGTAACCGCCGTCACCAGCCGCAGCGAAGCGGGCATTGCCGTAGCCGATTACTTCCCCAGTTTGCGCGGCATTTATGATTTGGTGTTCCAAACACCCGATGAAGCAAAACTCGAGCAATGCAATGTGGTATTTTTTGCCACACCAAACGGCGTTGCAATGAAGGAAGCGCCCGCACTCTTGGCTAAAGGCGTGCGCATTGTGGATTTGTCGGCCGATTTCCGTTTGCAAGATATTCCGACTTGGGAAAAATGGTACGGAATGACCCACGCCTGCCCTGAAATCGTTCCGCAAGCGGTGTATGGTTTATGTGAAATGAACCGCGAAGCCATTGCAGGTGCGAAAATCGTCGCCAATCCTGGCTGCTACCCGACTTGCGTTTCCCTACCTTTGCTCCCCCTACTGAAAAACGGCTTACTGCAAGCGCACGCGCCGCTGATTGCCGACTGCAAATCCGGTGTGTCCGGCGCAGGCCGCAAAGCCAGCGTCGGTTCGCTGCTGTGTGAAGCCGGAGACAACTTTAAAGCCTACGGTATCGGCGGCCACCGTCATCTGCCGGAAATCAAGCAAACCATCGCCGGTTTGCAAAACGGTGTCGCCGAAGGCTTCGTGTTCGTCCCCCATCTCACGCCCATGATTCGCGGTATGCATGCCACCGTTTACCTACACCTGCAAGACGGTTGCAACCCCTATGACATCTTACGCGACTTCTATCAAGACAGTCCGTTTGTCGATGTCATGCAACCTGGTTCAACGCCAGAAACCCGTAGTGTTCGCGGCGCCAATATCTGCCGTATCAGCATTCAAAAAGCGGCGGGCAATGAGAATGTTTGGGTCATCTTATCGGTGATTGATAACTTGGTTAAAGGTGCAGCCGGGCAAGCCGTTCAAAATATGAACATTATGTTCGGCTTTACTGAAAATACCGGTTTACAAGCCGCACCGCTGCTGCCTTAATAAGCCCTTCCCATAATCGCCAACATGAATGAGGCCGTCTGAAAAAATCTATCTTTTTTTCAGACGGCCTGACCCCTACACATTGCATTTTGGCCGTTGTTTGCAGCACGAATGCCAACCGGTAATCATATTATTCATACACCACACCAGCCATCCGCTCCTGCTCGTTTAAACCGCCATACTGCTGCTCCCAATCATGCGAAGCCTCCAGCATATCGCACTGAAAAGACACCTCCTGCTGACGGATACTCATCTTTTCTAAAACCAAACCATCTAATTGCTCACATTCCGAAGCAGATAAATGTAAACCTGACGATTGCGCTTCCGAATAGCTGACCGGGAATGCCACCAACCCCAACACTACCGCTGCAACAGCCAACCAAGTATTTTTGCGATAAACGGTCATATCCATTCCTTTCCAATAAAATCTTACTTTTGCCAAAAATAGTAATATTTTTCTTACCAAATTAATACTCAAAAGCTGTTATAAATAATTAATCTATACATAATCGTACAAATACCCGAAAGAGCTACGATTAATCTTGAGTTAATCGAATAATACTAAGCAAAAACAAAAAATGCAATACTTTTTCTTATATCGACTAATATTTTTCTTACATTTTTCTGAAAAATAAGATAAACTATGGATAAATCACCCAGCGTAGTATGAAAAATCACACTACCCGCAAAGGAATAACATGAATACCTTTAAAGACAGATTGGCTTTTTTATGGAAAGACGAAGCCAAACAAGCCAAAATTGCCGCCGATATCGACATGACCATCGCCGGATTCAGTCGGATTTGGAATGAAGGCGGTCTACCGAAATCCGAGACTTTAAAAAAAATCAAGCAATTAAAAGGTTGTAGTATTGATTGGCTGCTTACCGGAGAAGGCGACCCTTACCCTAACGCTGCTGCTCAGAATACGACCGCTTACGATACGCTCGGTAATCCGGTGGATGTGGATGAATTTATTTTTATCCCCCGTTACGACATCCAAGCCGCCGCCGGTCACGGCCAACTGGTCGGCAACGAGAAACCTGTTTTTACCATGGCTTTCCGTCGGGACTGGGTAGAAACTTACGTTACCCGCGATACCAAGAATTTGTCGGTTATTTCCGTTAAAGGCGATTCGATGGAAGGCGTTTTGAATGACGGCGACACCATCCTGATTAATCATGGCGAAACCACACCGCGCGACGGTCTGTATGTATTGCGTTTAAACGAAAACCTGCTGGTCAAACGCCTGCAACTGATTCCGGGGGGTATCGTCAATGTCATCTCGGCCAACGAAGCCTACCCCGCTTTTGAAATTGATTTGAAACACCCGACTGATGACGTTGCTGTCATCGGCCGGGTGGAATGGTTTGGCCGCAGCATCTGAATCTCTGACATTTTTATCACTGCCTCTTGATTTTTGCGCAATCGGCCAAACTTGCCTTAGCAAACCGTTTGCGCGACAATACGCAGACATATCTACATAAAAGTAAAAGGAATCACATCATGTCAGACGAAAGCCCGATTGTCTTTACCGACAGCTGCTGCACCAAAGTGGCTGACCTAATCGCTGAAGAAAACAACCCCGATTTGAAACTGCGCGTCTTCGTTAACGGCGGCGGCTGCTCCGGTTTCCAATACGGTTTTACCTTTGACGAAATCAAAAATGACGACGATTTCGAAATTGAGAAAAACGGTTTGACCTTCTTGGTTGACCCGATGAGCTACCAGTATCTGGTCGGTGCAGAAATCGACTACACCGAAAGCCTACAAGGTTCGCAATTTGTAATTCGTAATCCGAATGCTGAAACCACTTGCGGTTGCGGCTCGTCATTCTCAGTTTGAGGCAAATCATGATGAAGGTCGTCTGAACAGTTTTTCCAAGCTGTTCAGACGGCCTTTGCATTTCCCCTACTTTTAAAGAACCGGGCTATCATTTATAATCCGCCTGTTTATATCTTCCAAAGTGATTTACCAAACTGGGGAGCTTACGTCTTATCGCAACCGCAGTGCCGATTTTAACCGAATAATACCCATTTATCCGTTGTGCAAGACAAGTGTCTGCATAACACTTATACTGAATAAAACAATTAGATAATCCGACGTGCCGGCGAAAATACCAAAAATGCGGCATTGCCATCCTTATCTACTGGGACAATAATGACGCAACAAAAAAAGTTTTATGACGTGTACGTTTCCTACCCTCCCGAAGTCGATCGGGAGCGTATCAACGCCTGCCTGTATGAGAATCTTCCTGAAACAGAAGCCGAAGATTTGATTAAAGCGCTGGCAGAGCGCCCGCAGGTCATCATCGCCGAAAACTGCACCCAAAGCGAACGTGAAAACGCCCAACACTATTTCAACTACTTGGGCTTGGACGTTATCGTGCGCCTTTCGATGGAATTGGAACCCAACAACGACGAAGCGGAAGAAGAAACCGGTACGCCCGAAATCCATCAATGTCCGGTTTGCCTGACCATCATCGAAAATCCCGAAGATACCGAATGCCGGATTTGCCACTTCCATTTCGCTTATGCCAACGAGCAAACCATCCAGCGCAAGCGTATCGAGTGGCAGGAAAAATTAGCGTTCGAGCATAAAAAGCAAACCGAAATCGCCCATAAGCTGCAACAGGAAAAAGAAAAAGAAGAAAAACGCCTGCGCAAACAAATCCGTGCGGAATTGGAAGAAAAATTGCGCGAAGAGTTGGGCAAAAATCCCGATTTGAAGTCGATTGCCAGCAAGCGGAAAAACTTCTTTCTCGGCATTTTCGCTGCCGTTCTGATGTTTGCCCTCATTGCCGTCGGCTATTTCGCAGCCAAATTTTTGTAAACCGTATCGTCAGGCCGTCTGAACCCTATCCGTTCAGACGGCCTTTTTCTGCTTGACTCCGCTTTGGCGATACCCGCCCATATCCCGTATAATCGTGTTTCCCCCGCTACCGAATGCTTGCTATGAAATGGTTCAAACGCATTAACACCATCCTGCGCACCCTATATCTCTACGGCTTGGCCGATTTATTTGCCGGTTTGGTTCAGCCCGGCTGGGCGCGCACGTTGCTGGGAAAACTGCCGCAATCCTCCGAATACGCCACCGAGCCGCTGCCGGTACGCCTGCGTTTGGCCTTGGAACACCTCGGCCCGATTTTCGTCAAATTCGGCCAAGTCCTGTCCACCCGCCCCGACCTGATTCCGCACGCCTATGCCGTCGAACTGGCTAAATTGCAAGACCGCGTGCCGCCGTTTGACGCGCAGTTGTCACGCCGCCAAATCGAGCAGTCTTTAGGCAAACCGATTGCCGAACTCTACGCCGAATTTGAAACCGAACCTGTCGCCAGCGCCTCCATCGCCCAAGTTCACCGGGCTCGTCTGCACAGCGGCGAGCATGTAGCAGTGAAAGTGTTGCGCCCGAATCTGATTCCCGTAATTGAGCAGGATTTGGCCTTAATGCGCTTGGGCGCAGGCTGGGTAGAACGCCTGTTTTCAGACGGCAAGCGCCTGAAACCGCGCGAAGTGGTGGACGAATTCGACAAATACTTGCATGACGAGCTGGATTTGATGCGCGAGGCAGCCAACGCCAGCCAAATCGGGCGCAATTTTCAAAACAGCGATATGCTGATTGTGCCGAAAGTGTTTTACGACTATTGCAGCCGCGACGTGTTGACGATTGAATGGATGGACGGCACGCCCATCAGCGACATCGCCCGCCTCAAAGCCGACGGCATAGATTTGAAAAAACTGGCCGATTACGGCGTGGAAATCTTCTTTACCCAAGTGTTCCACGACGGCTTTTTCCATGCTGACATGCACCCAGGCAATATTTTAGTGGGCGCCGACAACCGCTACATCGCGCTGGATTTCGGCATCGTCGGTACGCTCACCGATTACGACAAGCGCTATCTGGCGATTAACTTCCTCGCCTTTTTCAACCGCGATTACCACCGCGTCGCCACCGCCCACATCGAGTCGGGTTGGGTACCGGCCGACACCCGCGCCGAAGATTTGGAAGCCGCCGTACGCAGTGTGTGCGAACCGATTTTCAACAAGCCGATTTCGCAGATTTCCTTCGGCTTGGTACTCATGCGCCTGTTTGAAGTCAGCCGCCGTTTTAATGTGGAAATCCAGCCGCAACTGGTTTTGCTGCAAAAAACCCTGCTCAATATCGAAGGCTTAGGCCGCCAGCTCGATCCCGATTTGGATTTATGGGCGACCGCCAAACCGTTCCTTACCCGCTGGATGAACGAGCAAATCGGCCCCAAAGCCCTCTTCAACAACCTGAAAAACGAAGCGCCGGATTGGGCGCAAATCCTACCCAGCCTGCCGCGCAAACTCAGCGCACTGGTGGATGAAAACCGCCAGCAGGAAATGCGCGACGCCTATGTCCATCTGGTGAAAATCCAACAACGGCAAAGTCTGTGGCTGGCAGTGATTGCAGTGGCTTTGGTGTTGATTTTATTGTTTAAATAAACTGATAGCATCAAATACAACCATACGCCCGGTAAGCGCCCGCCTATCAATTTTGCCAGTATATAAGGCCGTCTGAAAACCTCTACCGGCATATCGTTTTCAGACGGCCTTGCCGTCCGCCCCATATGGCGCAACTATGCTATAATCCGCGATTAAATCAATCTATTTTCAGGAAAAAACATGAGCTTGAAATGCGGTATCGTCGGCCTGCCCAACGTCGGCAAATCCACCCTGTTTAACGCGTTAACCCAATCGGGCATTGAAGCGGCCAACTATCCGTTTTGCACCATTGAGCCGAACGTCGGCATTGTCGAAGTACCCGACCCGCGCATGGCGGAGCTGGCAAAAATCGTCAACCCGCAAAAAATGCAGCCTGCCATCGTCGAGTTTGTCGATATTGCCGGTTTGGTGGCAGGCGCGAGCAAAGGCGAAGGCTTAGGCAACCAGTTTCTCGCCAACATCCGCGAAACCGACGCGATTGTAAACGTGGTGCGCTGCTTTGACGACGACAACATCGTGCACGTGGCCGGTAAAGTCGATCCGATTGCCGACATCGAAACCATCGGCACCGAGCTGGCGCTGGCCGACCTCGCTGCCGTAGAAAAAGCCATCGTGCGCGAAGAAAAACGCGCCCGCAGCGGCGACAAAGACGCGCAGAAGCTGGTGGATTTGTGCAAAAAGCTGCTGCCGCATTTGGACGAAGGCAAACCCGTGCGCTCGTTTGGCTTGGACGACGAGCAACGCGCCATGCTGCGCCCGCTGTTTTTGCTCACCGCCAAACCCGCCATGTATGTCGGCAACGTCGCCGAAGACGGTTTTGAAAACAACCCGCATCTTGACCGCTTAAAAGAGTTGGCCGCCAAAGAAAATGCGCCTGTAGTAGCCGTGTGCGCCGCGATGGAGAGCGAAATCGCCGAGTTGGAAGACGATGAAAAAGCCGAGTTCCTCGCCGAAATGGGCTTGGAAGAGCCGGGCTTAAACCGCCTTATCCGCGCTGGTTACGACCTTTTGGGTCTGCAAACCTATTTCACCGCAGGCGTCAAAGAAGTCCGCGCTTGGACGATTCATAAAGGCGATACCGCCCCGCAAGCTGCCGGCGTCATCCATACCGACTTCGAGCGCGGCTTTATCCGTGCGCAAGTGATTGCCTATGAAGACTTTATCGCCCTGGGCGGCGAAGCCAAAGCCAAAGAAGCCGGCAAAATGCGCGTGGAAGGTAAAGATTATGTCGTGCAAGACGGCGATGTAATGCATTTCTTGTTTAATGTGTAAAAGCGCTGCCATCATGTTTTGGCATAGGAAAAGCGCAACGGCATGGCCTCCTGATTCCCATGCTGTCTGAAAACCGATTTTTCTAATCCACAACAATAAAAATTGAGAAAATATAAATGACCTCTGTTATCCAAGACCTCCAAGCGCGCGGTTTGATCGCGCAAACCACTGACATCGAAGCCTTAGACGCTTTGTTGAACGAACAGAAAATCGCCCTCTACTGCGGTTTCGACCCCACTGCCGACAGCCTGCACATCGGCCATTTGCTGCCGGTATTGGCTTTGCGCCGTTTCCAGCAGGCCGGTCATACGCCGGTGGCACTGGTGGGCGGAGCAACCGGTATGATCGGCGACCCGAGCTTTAAAGCCGTCGAGCGCAGCCTGAATACGCTGGAAACCATACAGCAATGGGTAGCCAGCATTCGCGCCCAGTTGGAGCCGTTTTTGAGTTTTGAAGGCGACAATGCCGCGATTATAGCGAATAACTACGATTGGTTCGGCGGCATGAACTGTCTGGATTTCCTGCGCGACATCGGCAAGCATTTTTCCGTGAATGCGATGTTGAACAAGGAATCCGTCAAGCAGCGTATCGACCGCGACGACGTGGGCATTTCGTTTACCGAGTTTGCCTACACCCTGCTGCAAAGCTATGACTTTGCCGAGCTGAACAAACGCCACGGCGCAATGTTACAAATCGGCGGCAGCGACCAATGGGGCAACATCACCAACGGTATCGACCTGACCCGCCGCTTAAACCAAAAACAGGTATTCGGCCTGACCCTGCCGCTGGTCACCAAATCCGACGGCACCAAATTCGGCAAAACCGAAGGCGGCGCGGTATGGTTGAATGCCAAGAAAACCTCGCCGTATCAGTTTTACCAGTTCTGGCTGAAAGTGGCCGACGCCGACGTGTATAAATTCCTGAAATTCTTTACCTTCTTGAGCGTGGAAGAAATCGACGCGATTGAAGCGCAAGACAAAGCCAGCGGTGCGAAACCGGAAGCGCAGCGCATTCTGGCCGAAGAAATGACGCACCTGATTCACGGCGAAGCGGCTTTGGAAGCGGCGCAACGCATTTCCGCCAGCCTGTTTGCCGAAGACCAAAGCAGCCTGACCGAAGCTGACTTCGAGCAGCTGGCTTTAGACGGCTTGCCGGTATTCAAGGTATCCGGCCATCTGAACGTGGTGGAAGCCTTGGTAACGGCGCAACTGGCGTCTTCCAATAAAGAAGCGCGCGGTTTTGTCTCCAGCAAAGCGGTGGCTTTAAACGGCAAGCCTGCCGAGCAAAACAACCCCGACCATGCTGCGGAAAAACCGGATGATGCTTACTTGTTGACAGACGAACACAAGCGTTTCGGCAAATACACCATCGTGCGCCGTGGCCGCCGCAATCATGCGCTGTTGGTGTGGGAAGACTAAGCGCCTTTTTCTTACACGCAAAAACGCCCGATAATGTTATCGGGCGTTTTATTTTGGCAACATAAGAGGCCGTCTGAAAAATGTGTCTAACTCATTTTTCAGACGGCCTGATGTTATTTACGCGACAGCTTACCCCGCGCCCATGCACCATTATTTCGCGGCATGATATTCTGCGTCGGCCTGCTCAAATGTTGCGATAACGGAAGCCTCCGGTTTTTTATCCAACAGCGAAACCACAAACACGGTCAGGCCGCAGGCGATAAATCCGGGGACAATTTCATACATGGTTGACCATCCGGCTGCTTTCAATGCCGGATTCGCCCATTCCGCCCATGACACGCAGACAACGGCACCGGCAATCATGCCCCACAATGCGCCGTTGGCTGTCATGCGTTTCCATAAAACCGACAAAATCACCACCGAGCCGAAGGCCGCGCCGAATCCTGCCCAAGCATAGGATACCAAGCCCAACACCTTGCTTTCCGGATCGGCAGCAATCAAAACAGCGATAATGGCAACCGCCAACACCATAATGCGCCCTACCCACACCAGCTCTTTTTGTTCCGCCTGCGGGCGCAGGAAGCCTTTGTAAAAGTCTTCTGTAATCGCGCTGGAGCAAACCAACAGCTGGCAGGAAAGTGTGGACATGACCGCCGCCAGAATCGCGCTCAGGATGATACCGGCAATCCACGGATTAAACAGCAGCGTCGCCAACGAGATGAAAATGCGCTCGTTGTTGCCGCCCATTTCGGCGAGCTGCTCGGGGTGTCCGCCAAAATAAGCGATACCGAAATAGCCAACCGCCACTGCGCCGCCCAAGCATAAAATCATCCAAGTCATGCCGATACGACGCGCGTCCGACAGCGCTTTGACGTTTTCCGCTGCCATAAAACGCGCCAAAATATGCGGCTGTCCGAAATAGCCCAAGCCC
The DNA here is from genome assembly GCF_024170405.1 of Neisseria perflava. Classification (GTDB taxonomy): domain Bacteria; phylum Pseudomonadota; class Gammaproteobacteria; order Burkholderiales; family Neisseriaceae; genus Neisseria; species Neisseria perflava_B. The sequence goes on from NZ_JALJYC010000002.1 coordinate 26,864, forward strand.
CATGCGGCGGTGGAGATAATGCCTAAGAATGTGGTTCCGGCAAACAGGCTGCCGTAATGCTTGCCGGTTTCGGCAGAGGCCGTCTGAATGGCGGCCTGCATTTCTGCCGCACCGCCTAAAGAAAGATACACCATCACAGGCGTCAGAATCAGGGCGAAAATCATCAGCGTGGCCTGCACGGTATCCGTCCAGCTTACCGCCAAAAAGCCGCCGATAAAGGTGTAGGCAATGGTTGCGCCTGCGCCCAGCCACATCGCCGTTTCATAGCTGATACCTTCAAACAAACTTTGGAACAAGCGTGCGCCCGCCACCACGCCGGACGCGCAGTAAATGGTAAAGAAAAACAAGATAATCACAGCGGAAATCACCTTCATCGCCCGCCCTTTGGCGCCGAAACGGTGATAGAAATAATCCGGCAGGGTCAGCGCATTATTGGCATGCTCGGTATGCACGCGCAATCGCCCGGCCACAATCAACCAGTTAAGCCACGCGCCGATAATCAAACCGATGGCAATCCACGATTCGCTCAAACCCGCCGCGTAAACCGCACCCGGCAAGCCCATCAAAAGCCAGCCCGACATATCCGACGCACCTGCCGACATCGCCGTGACAAACGGGCCGAGGCTGCGGCCGCCGAGGATATAGTCGTCAAAATTGCGCGTGGAAAAATACGCAGCCAAGCCGATCAGCAAGACCGCAATCAGATACAAACCAAACGTGATATACATGGGATTCATGTATGCATTCCTTTATTCTTCTCATCAATAACTGCCAAAGACGCTTATGTCCATCATCAAGCGCCCGAGGCAGGATACCGCAAATTCGGAGAATTGCAAAGTATTGTCAAGAAACTGCACACCGCGAGACCGCCTATAATAGCAAGGCCGTCTGAAAAAAGCCCATCGGCATGGTCTTGGATACCCACTTAGGCAACCAAACGCTTATCGCAGCTGCTTTTGGCATCCACCCAGCTGTCCCCGCCGGGTAAAACGATTTTCGACACCAAGCGGTCTAAATCTTTCAAATACGCATCGGAATGCGGGCTGTTAATCACGGCCACCACAATCATCGGCTTTTCGCCCAGCCAATAACCGGCCAATGCGCGGACATCTTTGAGCGTACCGGTTTTCAAGCGCAGCGGCGTACCCGCCTGCTTGAGGCGTTTTTTCAGCGTACCGTCAGTACCGGCAATCGGCAGCGTGTGGATAAATTCCTGCTTAAATGGGCTGAAATAGGCTTTTTCCAGCATTTGCGCCAACAGTTTGGCGCTCACCCGCTCTTTGCGCGACAAACCCGCGCCGTTTTCCAATACCAAGCCTTCCGTATCCACACCGGCCGCCGCCAGCTCGCGCCGAACCACCGCTTCAGCTTGCTGCAATGCCGTCTGAACGTCCGGACTGCCGCCCAATTTCAGATACACCGAGCGGGCAATCAGATTATTGGAATGCTTGTTCATTTCAGTCAGAATGTCTTGCAAGAGCGGAGAAAGATGCCGTACCAATACTTGCGCATTCGGCGGAGTCACCGCCGTTTGTAGGCCGTCTGAAATTTCTCCGCCCGCATTGCGCCATGTATTCACAAAACTGCGGTAGGCAAAATCTTTTACCGTCAGCATGTTGACATACATTTCCTGCTCCAAACACGAAGCGGGAATTTTACCGCTGACATGCAGCACTCCGCCCGCGTAGTTCGCCCGCATATGGCGGCTCAACACCGTACATTCGGCAGCAGAAGATGTCAGCGTGACTTTATTATCCACTTTGATTTCCGGCAACAGCGGTTTGGTTTGGATGTCCACCTCACCCTGCGCATTGCGCTGCGGCTTTAACCACACCACTTTATAGGCCAGCATATTGGGATCGGGCGGGGTCATATAGGCTTCCGCCGTATCCGCCGCAAATTCTTTGTCATTGCGCACATCGCCCCATAAGCTGCGATCCAAGACCAGTTGGCCGCTGATTTTGCGGATACCTTTGTCGCGCAACCCTTGTTGCATGGCCTGTAAATCTTCCTGATTGAAGACCGGATCGCCGCTGCCCACCCAATATATATTGCCTTCCAGCATGCCGTTGCGAATAGCCGCATTGCTTTTCCATTCGGTCGGCCAGCGATAATCTTTGCCCAACACCTGAAAAGCCGTAAATGCGGTCACCAGCTTCATAGTAGAAGCCGGATTGACCACGGCCATCGAGCGGTGGTCGACCACCACCCTACCACTGTCCAATTCCTGCACATAAACCGAAATTTCATTTGGCGGAATACGGCCGAAATCCAGCGCGGCGGCAGAGACGGCCAGCGGTGCGCAAAGCATTAAAGCGCTCAGTGTTGCTTGTAATTTCATGGGCTTAGAGAAGACGAAAAAAGCAATATTATATGCCAGGCCGTCTGAATCCGTTTAATTATATATTTTTATAATAAAAAATATCACGATAAACGATTATACAAATATCTAATCCAACCGTATCATAGCACCATCGAAACACGATAACGACTCAATACGAAAGGATACATCATGAGTAACCAACAACCCGCCATCATTTGGCCAGAAAAATATACCCCGGGCGAAACCGACAATTTTGCTTCCAACGAAGTCATCGTTAAAGGCTTGAGCATTGCCGATGTGTTGCCCTATTTGGAAGACACCCGCGCTTGGGCGATTTACTATCAAGACAACTGCGACAATGTCAGAGTCGGCGACGGCAGCCAGACCCTGCTTTCAGACGGCATCCCGTTTACCTTTGATACCTTCGGCTTTACCGTCTATGCCGAAGTCTTGGAGTTTACCCGCGAAGAGGGCTTGGTTCGCTTGGCTTGGAAAGGATTATGCGGCGAAGGCGACGGCCTGCTGGACGTGTACCACGCTTGGCTGCTGCAAGATTTACCGGGCAACCGCGTGCGCATTCTGACCCAAGAATCGCAAATCGGTAATCCCGCCAAAGAATTGGCGCAAAGCGTACCGAATATTATGGTCAACGGCCATCAGGCTTGGCTGAAAGGCTTGGTGGAAACGGCGCGGAATAAAGTGGCGATTGCTTAAAGCAACGATAGGCGTCAAACAAGGCCGTCTGAAAACGCTAGATTTTCAGACGGCCTTGTGATTAAACGCCCATCAATACAGCCCATATAAAATACCCGAACCTTTATCAAGATAAAGATTCGGGTATTTGATTTTAACAGCAACCGCTTAATTACCGGCAGTCTGCTGCACACCTTCGGCTACCGGTTCAGCATCGTTGGTAAAGCGTTTCAAACCGCCGCCCAAGACTTTATACAAGTCGGCCATATTTTCCAAGCGAGTCAGTTGATTAGACAACAACGTGGTTTCGGCAGTGTAATCGCTGCGTTGCGCTTCAAACAAGGTCAGAGCGCTGTCAACACCCTGTTTGTAGCGCAGCTGTACCAAGCGCAGGTATTCGGAATAGGCATGAGCCTGTTTCTTATACGCCGCATAGGTTTTATCCAACTGCTCGTGCGCCACCAAAGCATTGGCAACATCTTGGAACGCGGATTGTACCGCAGCTTCGTAAGCCACCACTTGTACTTGTTGTTGGATTTTATAGTAATCCAAGCTGGATTTCAGGCTGCCCCAGTTGAAAATCGGGATATTGATACTCGGCGCGAATGACCAAGTGCGGTTCGGGCCTTTAAACAAATCGCTCAATTCGGTCGAACCGCTGCCGATGGTGCTGGTCAGCGTAATGCTCGGGAAGAATGCCGCACGCGCCGCGCCGATGTTGGCATTGGCTTGTTTCAAAGCAAATTCGGCCGCACGGATGTCCGGTCGGTTAAGCAATACCTCTGAGCTCAAACCGGCAGGCAAGTTGCGGATTTTGAATTGTTTGTCTAACGGCAGACCCGCAGGCAAATCATCCGGAATCGGCTGATTAATCAAAACGGCCAAGGCATTACGCGCCTGCTCGCGGGTTTGCACCGCGCTCTCGTAGCTGGCTTTGGCTGATTCGATTAAGGCTTCCTGTTGGCGCAAATCCACAGCAGAAATCACCCCAGCTTTATAGCGCAACTGCATCAAAGCGTAGGTGCCTTGGTAGCTTCTCAGCGTATCTTTCGCCAAGGCCATGCTGTCTTCGGCGTAGCGCTCGTTGAAATAGGCTTTGGCTACGGAAGCAATCAAGCTCAAATGCGTGGCGTCGCGGGTCGCGGCCATATTGAAATAGCCTTGCAGCGCGGCTTGGGTATTGCTGCGCACTTTGCCGAACAAATCCAACTCGTATGAGGTAATGCCCAAACCGACGCTGTATGATTCACTGACGTAGGCGTTGCCGGTACTGCTCAAATCACGTGCAGTACGCGAACGACCGCCACTGCCGGTGGCGCTAATCGCCGGCAAAGAATTGGCACGCTGAATCATATATTGTTTGCGGTAGGCTTCCGCATTCAGCGCGGCAGTACGCAAATCGGTATTGCGCTCCAGCGCGATTTCAATCAGGCGGTGCAAACGCGGATCAGCGAAATAATCCTGCCAGCCCAAAGAAGACGCCTGAATACCGTTTTGCGCGGTATCGTATTTAAACGTATCGGTCACGGCCACATTCGGCTGCTCGTATTTGGGAATCATGGTACAAGCCGACAACACGGCAACCGTCATGATGCCCAATACGGGTTTGAAATTTAATTTTTTCATCATCAATTCATCCTTGAGGCCGTCTGAAAACAGACCATTAATCCAATCCGTTTCAGACGGCCTGTTTGCTTACTTGCGTTTGTTATCCGTATCGTCGTCAACATCAGGGATATTATCGACATCGTAAGTACCGGTTTCAGCCAAGCGCTGTGCAGCCATTTCTTGCTCATGTTTGCTCGGTTTGAAAATCTTACGAACCACCACGTAGAACAACGGCACCAGGAACACGGCCAACAATGTACCAATCAACATCCCCCAGAACACGGTCGTACCAATCGCACGTTGGCTGGCCGAGCTTGCGCCCGACGCAATGTACAGCGGTACCACGCCCAAAATAAAGGCGAACGAGGTCATGAGAATCGGACGGAAACGCAGGTGTGCGGCAGCCAGCGCGGCACGCGCCGTACTCAGACCCTGCGCCTGCAAGTCTTTGGCAAACTCGATAATCAAAATCGCGTTCTTCGCGCTCAAACCCATTACCGTTACGAAACCGACTTGGAAGAAGATATCGTTCAGGTAAGTATCCGAACTGCCGATCAGACTTTCAAACATATTGCGGCCTGAAGTACCCAAAGCAGCACCCACCAAACCCAACGGGATAACCAAAATCACAGACAGCGGAATCGACCAGCTTTCATACAGCGCAGCCAACACCAAGAATACCGCCGCAATCGAGCAAGCATACAGAATCATGGTTTGCGAACTGCCTTTGGCTTCCTCGCGGCTTTGACCACCCCATTCGAGGCTGTAACCACCGCCCAGCTCGTCCACCATCTGCTGAACCGCAGTCATGGCCTGACCGGATGAATAACCGCTGGCAGCAGAACCTTCCAACTGCATGGCCGGATAGCCGGTAAAGCGCACGCTTTGCTCCTTACCGACAACCCATTGCGCTGTGGCAACGGTTGACAGAGGCACTTCTACGCTGTTGCTGTTCGGCACGGTCATATTCAAAATGTCTTGCGGTTGCATACGCGATTTCGCATCTGCCTGAACAATCACACGTTGCAGACGACCATTATTCGGGAAGTCGTTCACGTAGTTGGTACCCAAGGCATTGGACAACGTGGTTTTAATGCTGGAGAAGTCGATACCTTGCGCAGCAGCGGCCTGGCGATCGATGGTGATTTGCAGTTGCGGCGCGTCTTCGATACCGGTAGAACGCACGGTACTGGCATCAAACACAGGGCTTTGTCGCATTTTGTTCAACAACTCATTACGCGCAGCCAGCAGCTCTTCATGCGTATGGTTGCTGCGGTCTTGCAAATAAATGCTCAAACCGGAAGACGTACCCAATTCCATAATGGAAGGCGGCACTACGGTAATACCGAAACCGTCTTTCAGCGTACCGAACATCGCGCCGGTCAATTTACCGGCAACCGAGCTGGCATCTTGACCTGCGCCGGTACGCTCAGACCAGTCTTTCAGGATGATAAAGCCCATACCCATATTTTGGCCGGAACCGGAGAAGCTGAAACCGGCCACGGTAATGATACTTTTCACTTCCGGCATAGACTGCGCCAGCTGGGTAATTTGCGCCAAAGTCGCGTCGGTACGCTCTTTACTTGCGCCGGACGGCAACTGTACGCTCAACATCAAGTTACCTTGGTCTTCTGTCGGCAGGAATGAAGTCGGCAAGCGGGTAAACATAAATGCACCCACCGCAGCGATGGCCAAATAAATCACCATCATGCGGCCTGCTTTGCGCAAAATCTTCAATACCCAGCCTTCATAGCCGTGGGTCAATGAAGTAAATTTGCGGTTAAACCAGCCGAAGAAACCTTTTTTCTCTTCGTGGTGGCCTTTCGGAATCGGTTTGAGCATAGTGGCGCACAAAGCCGGCGTCAGCGTCAGCGCCAAGAAAGCGGAGAACACAATCGCAGCGGCCATAGTGACGGCAAATTGACGGTAAATATTACCGGTTGCGCCGCTAAACATCGCCAACGGTACAAACACAGACACCAATACGGCGGTAATACCGACTACCGCACCGGTAATCTGCCCCATCGCTTTTTTGGTGGCTTCCTTAGGCGGCAAACCCTCGGAGGCCATGATACGTTCGACGTTTTCCACCACCACGATCGCATCGTCCACCACAATACCGATAACCAACACCATCGCAAACATCGTCAAGACGTTAATCGACATGCCTGCATAGGCAATGAAGGCGAAACCGCCCAAGATGGAAATCGGCACCACGATGGTCGGAATCAGGGTATAGCGCCAGTTTTGCAGGAACACATACATCACGATGAATACCAACACGATGGCTTCCAACAGAGTGTGTACCACTTTTTCAATCGACAATTCGACAAACAGCGAAGTGTCGTAAGGCGCAGACCAAGTCATACCGGTCGGGAAGAATTTCTGCAGACTTTCCATTTTGGCTTTAACCGCAGTGGCCGTAGCCAGCGCGTTACCGTCGTTAGACAGCATCACCGCCATACCGGTAATTTCTTTACCGTTTAAGGTAGAAGAAGCCGCATATTCCTGTTGACCCAAGCCAATGGTCGCCACGTCTTTCAAATACACGTTGGCGCCGGAAGTGGTTGAAGCCAAAACGATATTGCCGAACTCTTCAGCCGTACTCAACTGGCCTTGCGCGGTCACAGTAGCGGTAATGGTTTGGCCTTTTACTGCGGGTAATGCACCAATCGAACCGGCAGAAATCTGCGCATTTTGGTTACTCAGCGCCGTTGCAACGGTTGAAAACGACAGGTTGTAGTTTTGCAGTTTCTTCGGATCGACCCAAATACGCATGGCGCGTTGCGCACCAAACAAACGCACTTGACCGACGCCGTCGATACGTTGCAACTCAGGCACGACATTACGTTGGGCATAGTCGTTCATTTCTTCCGTGCTTTGGCTGTCGGAAGAAAGCGCTACCATCATCAAGAAGTTGGAACGCGCTTTAGAGACAGTCACACCGTAAGACTGCACAGTTGACGGCAGTGTCGATAATACTTCCGACAGTTTGTTCTGCACGTCCACCTGCGCCATGTCTTCATTGGTTTCCGGCGTAAAGGTAATGCTGACGGTACCGGAACCGCTGGAGTCGGCGGAAGTCGTCATGTAGTCGAGGCCGTCCACGCCATACATATTACGTTCGATAACGGCCAACACGCTGTCTTCCATTACCTGCGCAGACGCACCCGGATAGGTGGCGGTCAGCGTAATGGTCGGTGACGCTACCGACGGGTATTGCGAAATCGGCAGGCTATTGATGCCGAAAATACCCGCTGCGATGATGAAAATCGCAATCACCCACGCAAAGATGGGGCGGTCAATAAAAAACTTAGACATTTAACGTGTCTCCCTGATTATTTCTGTTCCGCAGAAGCGGCTGAAGCGGAGACTTGCGCCGGTGCGGAAGCGGCGGCTTGCGGCGCAGAGGCAGCCTGCGTTGCAGCGGCAGAAGCGGCTTCAGACGGCGGTGTCCATTCTTTCGGCGTTACTTTTTTCGCGCCGCTCATACCGGCAATCATGGTGCCGTCCACAACAACTTTGTCGCCGTCTTGCAGGCCGTCTGTAATAATCCAGTTAGTACCCTGCTGTTGACCGACAGTAACCACGCGTTGCTCCATCGCGCCTTGCGCATTAACAATGGTAACGGTGTCTTGTTTACCGCGTGTCACTGCCTGTTGCGGCACAACATAAGCATTCGGAATATCCGCCATACTCATAGATACACGTACATACAGACCCGGCATCAGCACATTGTCATCATTCGGCACCAAGGCGCGCAAAGTAATTTGACCTGTCGTGCTGCTAACGGTCGGGTCTGCAAACAGCAGACGGCCTTTTTGCGGATAAACCGTACCGTCTTCCAACTTGATATCGACTTCAATGCCACCGTTTACCATTTGCAACTTACCGTCGGCAACAGCTTGACGCAGTTTCAAAACATCGGTAGCTGATTGAGTAAGGTTAACGTACATCGGATTGGTTTGTTGGATGGTTGCCAACACAGTGGTATCGCTGGCAGTCACCAATGCGCCTTCGGTCACATTGGATTGGCCGATATAGCCGGAAATCGGCGCGGTAATGCGGCTGCGTTTCAAGCTGATGGCTGCGGTTTTGATGGCAGCTTTGGCAGAAGCGACGCTGGCTTCGGCAGAACGCTTGGATTGGATAGCCGCATCATATTCCTGCTTGCTAATGGCATCTGCTTCAACCAGCGGTTTGTAGCGCACCAAGTCGGCATTGGCTTTAGCCAAGGTCGCCTCAGCAGAAGCCAAGGAAGCTTTGGCACTTTCCAAGCTGGCTTCGTAAGTCGAGCTGTCGATTTGATACAACGGCTGGCCGGCGCGTACATAGCTGCCTTCTTGGAACAGGCGTTTTTCAATGATACCGCCCACTTGGGCGCGTACTTCTGAAGTACGCAGCGAAGCCAAACGACCCGGTAAGTCGATGGTCAGGGAAACGGTTTGCGGATGTACCGTTACCACACCGACGGTAGGCGCCTGTTGCGCAGACTGTTGCGAACCTTGTTGTCCGGCAGCGCTGTCGCCTTTGCCGCAGGCGGTCAAAGCCAAAGCCGTAGCGGCGGCAATTGCTGCAATACGCAGCGTATTGGAAGCATAAAGTGCCATATTTTTCCTATCTTCGTAAAAAACTTTGTAGATTTATTACATGCAGCGCAGACACCAAGAGCCCGTCCTCATCTTTTTATTTGAAAATGAGCCGGGCGTTGACTGTTTGACCACATAGCGGAATAAAAAACATTACAATCAGGTTCGGTATTATACATACAATGTTGCATGTTCAAAAACATTTTTTTATAATTACGCACAATTTTTACACTTTTCCCCACTTGAAATCTACCATGAGAAAAACCAAGACCGAGGCCATGAAAACCAAAGAGCATCTGATGTTGGCCGCATTAGACACCTTTTATAAAAAAGGGGTGGCCCGTACATCGCTCAACGAAATCGCACAAGCCGCCGGCGTGACGCGTGGGGCGTTGTATTGGCATTTCAAAAACAAAGAGGATTTGTTTGACAGCCTGTTTCAGCGGATTTGCAAAGATGTGGACGAATGCATCCAAAACGATTTGACCAACAACAATGGCGATCACTTTTCCACCTTCCGCCAAATGCTGCTACAATTTTTCGAGCGTATCCAAAGCAACGATATGCACAAAAAGTTCTATGCCGTTTTATTTGTCAAATGCGAATATACCGAGCAAAATGAAGCCATTATCGCGTTAACCGACACCTACCGCGCGCAATGGCATGAAAACCTCGGCATAACCCTGACCAACTGTATCAGCCAAAAAACCTTATCGGAAGATTTGGACACCGAGACCACCATCATTTATCTGAAAACCGTCATCAACGGCTTAATCAGCGAATGGCTGACCGCACCCGAACCGTTTGATTTGAACAAAATCGCCCCTTGCATGATTGACATGGCTTTGGATAATTTAAAAAATCATGCCCTGCTGCGCAAGGCCGTCTGAAAACCAAATGCTTATCTAAATTAGTAATACTATCTGATTGTTTTAATTATAAGAAAGGCCGTCTGAAACCTTATCGATTCCAGACGGCCTTTTTATCTAAGCACGTTCACACGCATCCGCCCAAATCTGTTTGACTACTTCGCACCAATCTGCGGCAAAAGCATTACCGTCGAAAATCGGCGAAGCGGCGGCTTTTTCGCGCATACCCAAACGCAGGGCGTTAAGTTCGTCGCGGTGCGCCGGATCGCACCAATACAGGGCTTGGGCAATGTAATCGGCTTCGTTTTGGCACACAAATTCAGGGAATCCTGCCGCCGACAATACCTGCTGCCCCTGCCGCGCCAACATGCCCGGCTGCGCCAGCGAAATGGTCGGCACGCCCATCCACAGCGCGTCCACCGTGGTCGTGCCACCCGGATACGGGAAGGTGTCCAAAATCAAATCCACCTGATTGTAGGTCGGGAAGTATTCTGAATAATGGGTGGTGCCGTGGCAGGAAACCTGATCCATCGGAAAACCGAGTTTTGCCAATTTATCTTTAAACGGCTGCAACATTTCGCTGCCTTCGGCCAGCAGCATGGTTTGGAAACGCCAATGCGCGGTCGGTACCTGCTTGGTGATTTTCGCCCACAGCTGCAAGACTTCATCGTTGACTTTGGTCAGGTTTTGGAAGCAGGCGAAGGTGATGTAGCCGCGTTCCAACGCGGGCAGCGGTTTGACTTCCACATCCAACGCGGTCGGCTGCATACACAAGCGGGTATGCGGCAGGCGGTACACTTTTTCGCTGTATAAATGTTCTTCAGACGGCGGCACGCAATAGGGGTCAGCCAAAATCGCATCCATATTCGGCAGGCCGCTGGTGGCGAAATAGCCCAGCCAGGTGGCCTGCACCGGCGCCGGTTTGATGGCGAAAATGCCCATGCGGTAGCCGGCGGTATAACCGTTCAAATCCAACAGGATGTCCACGCCGTCGGCTTCGATTTGCTTGGCGGCTTCTTCGTCGCTCAACTCGGTAATGTTGCGCCATTCTTTGAAAATCGGGCGGATTTCTTCGCTGACTTCGTCGTAAATTTCCGAATTGGCATAAGCCGTCCAATCGAATTGCTTGGCCTCTTCCGACAACAATACGGCTTTGGCAAACAGGCCGACCGGATGGCGGCGCAAGTCGGACGACACCACGCCGATATGCAGCCGCGCTTTCGGTTTGGCGGAAATTTGCGGCATTTTGACCGCACTTTTCACATAGGTTTCGCCCAAACGGAAACTGTCTTTCGCCACCTGTTCGGCCTGACCGACAATGTATTGGCGGTTGAGCACCAGGCTGACCAACGCGCCGATGTCGTCGGGCTTGATGCCCAAACCTTTTTCAATCGCCGCGCACGCCTCGGCAAATTGCAGGGTAAAGTGCAGGCATTTGCCCAAGCCGAACCAACCGTCGGCATTGTCCGGTTGCAGTGCCAGGCCACGGCGGTAATAATCCGTGGCCGCCAGATATTCTTTCAGACGGCGTTTGGCCCAAGCGCCGTTGAGCAGCGCATCGGCATTGTCCGGCTCGAGCGCGATGAGTTTGTCGTAATACGGCGCGGCATGCGCATGATCTTGCCGGTTGAAATACAAGGCGGCAATGTTTGCCAAGACTTTGGTATTGTTCGCATCGAATTTTAAAATCTGCCGATAGGCCTCAATCGCTTCGTCAATCCGCTTGTCGTCTTGTTGCAGCACAATGCCCAAATTCCACCAAGCGTCTTTATTGTTTTTTGGCTGCAATTTTATGGACTGGCGCAGATTTTGTTCGGCCTGAGCCAGCAAGCCCAGTTTTTGGCTGGCCTGCCCGATATTATTGTAATGGGCAGCCGTTTTCTGATTGTCGGGAATGCTTTGCCACAAATCCAACGCCGCTTGGGTTTGACCGCTTTGCGCCATCACGACACCGGCCAAGTTCAAAATATCACCGGAATGCGGAAATTCCGCAGCCGCCTTTTGCGCTACCGGCAAAGCCGCGGCTGCGCCTTGCTGCTGCCATACTTTTGCCAGCTCGGCATAACGCTGCTTGGCCGCCGGATTCGCCGGCGCTGCCACAGGTTTGCCCTGCACGGCCACTCCGGATTTTTGAAATAATTCGCCCAACAGCGGATTGGCGGCTACGGCTTTTTTTTGTGGTACGCGCGGTTTTTTACTCATTTTATTGTTTTCCTGTTCTATCTAAAGACGGTAGGCCGTCTGAAAAATTCTGTCATCAAACCCACTTCTTAACTGCTACTCGATTTTCGCCGAACGGCGGCGGTGGCTGACCACTTTCAGGCTGGATTTGCGCGGCGGGTTCCATTTTTCCAAATACACCTGATATGCCTTGCGCCATTGTCTCTTAAAAGCGCCGCCGCTTTGGTGGGTCATGACAATCGGCCACGTGCCGATATTCAGTCCGGCAGCAATAGCGCTGCGGCAGAAGTCCATGTCGTAAAAATGGAAATCGAAACGGGTGTCAAACTGCACGTCGCTTTCCAGCAGGCGGCGCTTGTTCACAGCAATGAACACGCCGTCGAGTACCGCCACGGGCTGCGGACTTACTCCCCATGATTGCAACACACCCAGCGCGTCTTCGCCTTGCGCAATCGCGCCGCTGAAATGGCTGCGCACGTCCCGCACCAATTTGCCGCGCTCATCAAATCCCGTATGACACCAAGAAGGCTGCGTCGGCGTGCAATAACGGTTGCCGACCACGCCCACCACGTCAAATTGCTGAAACGCTTCGCGCAAACGCTGTGGCGTAAAGTAGTCGTTTAGCCATACATCATCATGTACAAACACCAGATATTCGCCGCTATTCGGGTCGTTAATGCGGCGGTTATATACCTCCGGCAAGCCTTGGCGGTTTTCAAAGCGCACGTAAATCGACGTGTTGTTTTTCCAATCCTTACCCGCCTGATGGTGGCGCCAAGAAATGCCGAAGGCGGTTTCCTGCCAAAATTGCTCGGCATTTTTGGTAGTAGCCACCACAAATTCAAATTCGTACATCGCGTTTTCCCTTTATTTTTCTGCGTTTTCAGACGGCTTCCGCCCTACTTGCCCGTCTGAATCGCGCATTGGTCGCGCCAGATTTCACGCACTAAGTCGCACCAGTCCTGCGCGAATTGGGCGGTGTCGAACAACGGCGAGGCCAAGACCTGCGTGCGCATGTTGGCGCGCAGCGCAGCCAGTTTTTCTCGGTTTTCCGGTGCGCTCCAATACAGCGCTTTTTCAATGTATTCCTCGCGTGAGCGGGTGATGAACTGCGGCAGGCCGGCGGCGGTCTGCATTTGTTCGCCTTGCCGCGCAATCATGCCTTTTTGCGACAAAGTGACCGTCGGCACACCCATCCACAGCGCTTCGGAGGTGGTCGTTCCGCCCGGATAGGGGAAAGTATCCAAAATCAAATCAATGTTTTGGTGGGCGGCAAAATAGTCGGTGCGCGAACTGCTGCCGGCAAAGACCACGTTGTCCAAATTGAAGCCCTGCGCTTTGAGTTCGTCGGCGAAGGCCAGTTGCTCCGGGCTGCCCGGCTGGTGGTGACCGCTTTGAATATACCAATGGGCGTCGGGCAAGGCGCGGGCGATTTCGCCCCATGTAGCGACGACTTCTTTATTGATTTTGCTCGGATTTTGGAAACAGCCGAAGGTCATGTAGCCGTTTTTCAGCGCGGGCAGCTCAGAGACTTTCACATCGTCCTGCGGCGGGGTCATGCACAAGCGCGTGTGCGGCAGGCGGTACACTTTTTCGCTGAACAAATCTTCTTCGCCCTCGGGCACGCAATAAGGGTCGGCAATCACGGCGTTCATATGCGGCAAGCCCATGGTGGCAAACCAGCCCAGCCATTGCGCCTGCACCGGCGCGGTTTGCGCGGCGAAAATCCCAAAGCGGCTACTGCTGTCAAAGCCGTTGAGGTCAATCAGAATGTCCACGCCGTCGGCGCGGATCTGCTCCATGGTTTTCTCATCCGACCAAGCGCCGATGTCGTGCCAGTTTTGAAACAGCGGGCGCACGGCACGGGTCAGGTTGTCGTTGAACGACTTGTTCATATAGGCCGACCAGGTGAATTGTTTCACCGCGTCGGAGGTCAGCAGCCCCTGCACAAAAAAGCCCACGGGGTGAAAATCTTTCAGGTTTGCCGTTACCAGCCCGATGTGCAGCAGCTTGTCGGGATTTTGCGCTTTCACCGGCGGCAGATTGAATTTGTGCGCCGCGCTGTAACGCTTGGCGAATTTGATGGTTTCCCTGGCAATGCGTTCCGGCTCGTAAGGCACGCGGTAGTTTTGGATAAACGCCCAGTTTGCCAGCGCGTTGCCGAAAGTCGGGTCGATGTCCATCGCCTTAATATAGTATTCCGAGCCGTGCGCCAAATCTGCTTTTTGGTAAATGGTCGCCAGATTAAACGCGGCCTGACGGTTTTTCGGATTGGCTTTCAACGCTTTTTCGTAATACTCCGCCGCCAGCGCCTGATTGCCCAAATCGCCCTGCACCAAGCCCATGTTCAGCAGCGCGTCGGCATTTTGCGGCTGTACTTTCAGGGCTTTTTCCAAATATTCGGCGGCTTTGTCAAACTGCTTGAGCTGCTGGTGGGCAAAGCCGAGGTTAATCAGCGCGGGCGCGTTTTTGTCCACATCGGGAATGCGCAGAAACATAGCGATGGCTTCCTGTTGGCGCTTCACCTGCATCAGCATGACCGCCGTCAGGTTCAGCAGATTGCCGTAAGCGGGAAACTCTTTTACCGCCGCTTCCGCCAGCGGCAAAGCCTCTGCCGTACCGCGCTGCTGCCAGAATTTGTGGATTTCCATATAGCGTTTTTTCGCCGCCTCATTGTTTGAGGCCGTCTGAACGTTTACCCCCGCTTTTTGGAAGAACTTGCTCATCAAAGGATTGACTGCCGCTTTTTTCTGCTGCGGCGCTTTCGGTTTTTTGCTCATTGTTGTTTTCCTGTTTTATTTTTTAATTCGAGGCTGTCTGAAAGCAGGCATCGCGCCAGATTTCGCGCATTAATTGACACCAGTCGTCGGCAAATTTTTTCGTATCAAACACCGGCGAACGGCGCGCTTTATGGTAAATATCGGCGCGAAGTGCGGTCAGTTTTGCGCGATTTTCCGGTGCGCTCCAATACAGCACTTTTTCAATGTATTCGTCGGTATTTTGACACATCAGCTCGGGAAAACCCGCCGCACGCATAAATTGCTCGCCCTGCCGCGCCAACATGCCCTGCCCCGTCAGCGTCAGGGTAGGCACCGCCATCCACAGCGCAATCGCGGTGGTCGTGCCGCCGGGATAGGGGAAGGTATCGAGAATCAAATCAATGCCGTGGTGCGCCTGCAGAAACTGCGCGCGCGGGATTTTACCACTAAAGTCCATCTGCTCCGGCTTGAAGCCGAAAGATTCCAGCTTGGCCTGAATGCGCTGCTGCAACGGCGTGCCCACTTCCTGCCCTTTGCCTTTAAACTGCCAGCGGGCATCCGGCCGCGCTTGCGCGATTTTTGCCCACACCGCCAATACCTCATCGCCGATTTTAAGCGGATTTTGGAAACAGCCGAAGGTCATGTAGCCGTTTTGCAGCGACGGCGGCAGCGGCGGCGTTTGCTCATCCGTCTCCAACGGTTGCATGCACAGGCGCGTATGCGGCAGCCGCCAGACTTTCTCCGTGTACAAAAATTCTTCGCCCAGCGGCACGCAATACGGGTCGGCGATAATGCCGTTCATGGCGGGCAGGCCGGTGGTGGCGAACCAGCCCAGCCATTCGAGCTGCACCGGCGCGGTTTGCTCAGTGAAAATGCCCGCGCGGTTGTGCGCCGTATAGCCGCTCAGGTCAATCAGAATGTCCACGCCGTCGACGCGAATCTGCCCCATCGCCTTTTTATCCGACCAGGCTTGGATATTGTGCCAATGTTTAAACAGCGGGCGCACTTGGCGCGTTAATTTATCATCATGAGCGGCGTTGAGATAGGCCGACCAGTCAAACTGCTTCACCGCTTCCGCAGTCAGCAGCCCTTGCAAAAAATAGCCCACAGGATGACCCTGCTGCAAGTCGGCAGTCACCAAGCCGATGTGCAATTTTTTATCGGGATCGGCGGCGGCTGCGGGCGGCAGATTGTGCCGCAACGCTTCGGCGCAACGGCGGGCGTAGTGCGCAATTTCCCGCGCAATGCGCTCGGGGTCGTAAGGGGTCAGGTAATTCTGAAAAAACGCCCAGTTGCCCAGCGCGTTGGTGTGGGTCGGGTCGATGTCGAGCAGGCGGCGGTAATAGTCGCACGCCTCGCGCAAATCACGCTCTTTGGCCGACACCGCCAGATTAAACAGCGCCTGCGTATTCTGCGGCGACACCGCCAACGCCCGCTCATAATAATCCACCGCCGCCGCGCGGTCGCCCGTTTCGCCGCTCAACACACCCATGTTCAGCAGCGCGGTCACATGCTGCGGATTAACGGCTAAGGCCTTGCGAAAATAATCCGCCGCCTGGTCATAATGCTTCTGCTGCAAAGTGGCATAGCCCAAATTGGTCAGCACCGCCGCATTGCCTGCATAATTCGGAATCCGGCGAAACACCGCCTCCGCCTCCGTATGGCGTTTGGCCTGCATCAGCAGCAGCGCGGTCAGGTTTAGCAGATTGGCGTCATTTGGGAACTCGTCCAACGCCCGCTGCGCCGCCGGCAACGCCTCCTGACTGCCGCGCTCTTTCCACAGCCGCTCCACTTCCTTAAAGCGCCGCCCCGCCGGATTGCGGGTAATTTTCGTCGTCACCTTTTGGCCGGACTGCACAGAAGGCTTGCTGATTTGTACCGTCGGTGTGCTAACTTGCGCGGACGGCTTATTGCCCGGCGCGGAAGACACGGACGCATTTTCAGACGGCATTACTGCGGCTTGCTCCGCCGCAGCCGTCTGCGTATCCTGTTTCACCACCCGTTTGCGCACTATGCGGACGCTGAGATTTCCCATTTGCTTTTCCCGTTTTTATTCAATTTATTGCATACAGGCCGTCTGAAATTTTTCAGACGGCATTGCTTGTTCAACCGCGCAAGCTGCATTGGTCGCGCCAGATTTCCCGAATCAATTTGCACCAGTCTTCGCTAAAGGCTTTGCTGTCGAACACCGGCGAGGTCAAGACTTGGTCGCGCATTCGGGCGCGAAGTGCGGTCAGTTTTGTGCGATTTTTTTCATCCGCCCAATACAGCGCTTTTTCGATGTATTCGTCTTTGGTTTGGCACACAAATTCCGCCAATCCCGCCGCGCTCATCAACTGCTCGCCTTGCCGCGCAATCATGCCCGGCAGGGTCAGGGTAATGGTGGGCACGGCCATCCATAAAGCGTCTGCTGTGGTCGTACCGCCGGGATAGGGGAAGGTGTCGAGTATCAAATCACTGTCGTTATACGCCCGCAGATAATCGGCGCGGGGCAGTTTGCCGCTGAAATCCAGCTGCGCGGGGTTGAAGCCGTGCGCCGTGAGTTTACGCGCGATTTGCTGTTGCAGTGGCGTGCCGGTTTCCTGCCCTTTGCCTTTAAACGCCCAACGCGCGTCAGGCAGTTGCTGCGCGATGTGCGCCCACGTTTGCAATACTTCATCGCTGATTTTCAAAGGATTTTGATAACAGCCGAAGGTAATGTAGCCCTTTTGCAGCGACGGCGGCGGCGCGGTATCCACCGGCTCTTGCGGCGGCTGCATACACAGGCGCGTGTGCGGCAGGCGGTACACTTTTTCGCTGTATAAATGTTCTTCACTTTCCGGCACGCAATAGCCGTCGGCGAGAATGCCGTTCATGGCAGGCAGCCCCGTGGTGGCGAACCAGCCCAGCCATTCGAGCTGCACCGGCGCGGTTTGCGCGGTGAAAATGCCGACGCGGTTGTGGGCGTTGTAGCCGCTCAGGCCAATCAGAATATCAATGCCGTCTGAACGGATTTGCCCCCGTGCTTTTTCGTCCGACCATAATTGGATGTTGCGCCAATTTCGGAACAACGGTTTCACGCGGCGCGTGAAGCGGTCGTTTTGCTCGCCGTTGAGATAGGCCGACCAATCGAATTGTCGCACCGCGTCAGCGGTCAGCAGCCCTTCGATAAAATAGCCGACGGGATGGTTGTCATGCAAATCTGCCGTGACCAAGCCGATATGCAGCTTTTTCTCCGGCTCGGCGGGCGCAAGCGGCGGCAGTTGGCTGGTATGGGCGGCGGCGCAGGCTTGCGCGTAGGCGATGGTTTCGCGGGCAATGCGTTCGGCATCGTACGGCACGAGGTAATTTTGGATAAACGCCCAATTCGCCAGCGCTTTGGTGTGCTGCGGCGCGAGCGCCAAAACGCGGCGATACCAGTCGGAGGCTTCGTTCAGACGGCCTAATTCTTTGTAAACATTACCCAAATTATACGCCACCGCCGCATTATCCGGCTCGATGTCTAAAAGCCGCGTAAAGCAATCCGCCGCCTGCGCGTAGTCGCCCATATCCGTCAGCACCGCGCCTTTGGTCAGCAATACGGCGGGCTGTTTGGGATTGAGCGCCAAAGCTTTGTCCAAGGCCGCCAGCGCCTGATCGTAGGCTTTCATTTCGCGGTACGCGCCCGCCAAATTGCCCAATACGCCGACGTTTTTGTCATAACCGGCAATGCGCTTAAAGGTCTCCACCGCCTCGGGATAACGACGGTTTTTCGCCAGCAGCAAAGCGGTGTAGTTAAGCAGATTGATGTGCGCCGGAAACGCCTGCAACGCTTCTTGCGCCAACGCCAGCGCCTCCTGCACCCCGCGCTCACGCTCGGTTTGCTGAATCTGCGCCAGCTTGTCTTTCACCTGCTGCTCCGTTTGCGCCGTGGCAGCCGGTTGCGCCGTGGCCACGCCCGCTTTTTGGAACAGCTTACCCATCAGCGGATTGGCCGCTGCGGGGCGTTTTTGCGTGACATTGCGTTGGGGTTTCTTCGCCATAATGTTCTCTTTTTATTGTTATTTAAATCCCCCTAAATCCCCCTTTTGCAAAGGGGGACTTTACTCCCCTCTTTGAAAAAGAGGGGATGGGGGGGATTTACAAACTACACTGGTCGCGCCAGATTTCCCGAATCAACTTACACCAATCTTCGCTAAAGGTTTTGCTGTCGAACACCGGCGAGGTCAAGACTTGGTCGCGCATTTGAGCGCGAAGTGCGGTCAGTTTTGCGCGATTTTTTTCATCCGCCCAATACAAGGCTTTTTCGATGTATTCGTCTTTGGTTTGGCACACAAATTCCGCCAGCCCCGCTGCGCTCATCAGCTGTTCGCCTTGCCGCGCAATCATGCCCGGCAATGCCAGCGTTACCGTCGGCACGGCCATAAACAGCGCGTCGGTGGTGGTTGTGCCGCCGGGATAAGGGAAGGTGTCGAGAATCAAATCCACCGCGTTGTGCGACTTCAAATACTGCTCACGCGATACGGGCGGGAAAAATTGCAGGTTTTTGGCGTTAAAGCCAAGCGACACCAGCTTTTGCTGGAAACGGATTTGCGACGGCGTACCCGGCGCGTTGACGATGTTGCGGAAATGCCAGCGGGCATCGGGCAGCTTTTGCGCGATGTGCGCCCACACAGCCAGCACGTCATCGCTGATTTTCGACGGATTCTGATAGCAGCCGAAGGTCATGTAGCCGTTTTTCACGGCGGGCGGCGGCGCAACGGGCGCGTTGACTTTCGGCGGGCTCATGTTCAGGCGCGTGCTCGGCATGCGGTACACTTTTTCGCTGTACAGCGCTTCTTCTTCAGGCGGCACGCAATAGGGGTCGGCAATCACGCCCTGCACATGCGGCAAACCAAGCGTGGCAAACCAGCCCAGCCATTGCAGTTGCACCGGCGCGGCCTGCCCCATAAAGATACCGGCGCGGTTTGTCTGACCGGTGTAGCCGCTCAAATCAATCAGAATGTCTACGCCGTCGGCGCGGATTTGCGCGCGCACTTTGTCGTCGTTCCAAGCGTCGATGGCGTGCCAATGGGAAAATAACGGCCGCACGCGGCGGGTAAAATCGTCATCGGCGGCGGTGGTAAGATAGGCCGACCAGTCAAACTGCTTCACGGCGGCGCTGTTCAAGAGCCCGTCGAGAAAATAACCCACGGGGTGAAAGCCTTTCATGTCGGCGGTGACGATACCGATACGCAGCTTTTTATCGGGATTGGCAGCGGCCACGGGCGGTAGCTGCACATTAAACGCCTTGCTGCACGCCTCTGCATAGGCGATGGTTTCACGGGCAATCCGCGCCGCGTCGTAAGGCACGAGGTAATTTTGGATAAACGCCCAGTTGCCCAAGGCGTTGACATGTTTCGGATTCAGCGCCAGCACTTGGCGGAACCATTTGTCCGCCTGCGGCAGATTTTGGATTTTGCGGCGGTACAATACGCCCAATTCAAAGGCCAATTCGTCGCTCGGCGCGATGTCAAACGCCCGTTGATAACGCTCCGCCGCCACGTCAAACTGCCCCGCGTCGATATGCAGCAGGGCGCGTAAACTCAAGGCCGCCACGTTGTCCACCTGCAATGCCAAGGCTTTGTCCGCCAGCGCTGCTGCTTGGTCGTTTTGCTTCAATTCGTGGTACAAACCCGCCGCGCGGATCAGGCTGTCGGGCTGCTGCGCGTAACCGCTTTGGTTTTCAATTTGCGCGATATCGTTTTTCAGACGGCGTACCTTGTCGCGCAACGCTTGGGTGTAGGCGCTCAAGGCGGCATGATTGGGGTAGGTTTTCAAGCTGCTTTCCGCTTCCGCCAAGGCCGCCGGCATACCGCGCTGCTGCTCGATATTACGCAACTGCGCCAGCCGCTGCTGCACCGCCTGTTCCGCCTGCGGATTCGGTTTGCTCTGCACTTTCACCCCGCCCTGCTGCAAGAGCTTGCTCATCAGCGGGTTCACCGCCGCCTTTCTCTGCTGCGGCATGCGTGTCGGTTTTTTACTCATAAAATTTCCTGCTTTTTGACCGCACTTTTTCAGACGGCCTTTTTATTCTGTTCGACAGTGCAAGGCCGTCTGAAAATGGTTTAAATCGCCAAAATCTTTTGCTGCAAGGCTTCAATCACTTTCGGATAGCTGAGTTTGTTTTCCACAAACGCCAGCGCATTGTCGGTGATTTTGTTGTAAAACCCGCTGCCCTGGCTTTCCACAAATTCCAGCTGCGCCATCAGGTCGGACAAATCGTTTTTCACCGGAATAAAATGCTTATAGGGTTGCAAATCAAAGTGATAAAAGCCCTTCCATTTGCGCTCCTGCAAAAACAGCAGCCGCTGTGTGGCGAGCAGAAACGGAATGCGCCCGCTGTACCCCACGCCCTCGATGTCAATCAGGTATTTATAGCGGGCATGATCCGGCAGGGTCACATAATTTTTGCTCTCCAACACCGCGCTCACGCCGGTGGTCATGGCGAGAATTTTCTGCTTATTGCGTTTGGCAATGTCGGCAAACACCATGCGGTTGTGATGGGTAAAGCTGCCCACCCAAAACAGGCGTTCGTCCTCATAGGGCTGCCGCCCGCGCGCGATAATCTCGGCCTGCGTGTCGCGGTAATTCAAAATGCCCGACTGCGGCCAAGCATCGAAGATAAAATCAGGAATCACATTGCCGATGTCTTTTTCATGCGCCACGCAATAATAAAAATGCCTCGGCTCGATCAGGTCTTTCACCGGCCGGTCGTTGGGGTGGATAATCAGCTCCTTGCTGATTTTATGCCCCGCCATATTCAGCCCGATCAGCGCGTCCAGCACCATGCGCAGCGTAGATTCGCCGCGCGTGTGCACGCTGCCGTACTGCTCCACCCCCGCCAACGCACCCTCTTTCACGCTCACGCGCAACACCGTGCGCGAATGGGGAATCACCTTCGGTTTGTCTTGTGCGGCGGGTGGTTTACGGGTCGTTCGGGTTATCGTTACCATTTCGTTTTCCTTATTTTTCAGACGGCCTTGGCGCAGGCATCGCGCCAGATGTCGCGCATGAGATTGCACCAGTCTTCGCTAAATTGCGCCGTATCGAATACCGGCGAACGGCGCACTTTATCTCGCATACCGGCGCGAAGTGCGGTCAGTTTTTCACGATTTTTTTCATCCGCCCAATACAGCGCTTTTTCGATGTATTCTTCCTGCGAACGACAAACCAGCTCGGGATAGCCCGCCGCGCTCATCAGCTGTTCGCCCTGCCGCGCTATCATGCCGAGCAGCGCCAGCGTGATGGTGGGTACGCCCATCCACAACGCGTCGGCGGTGGTGGTGCCGCCGGGATAAGGAAAGGTATCCAAAATAATGTCTAAATCGTTGTAAGATTTCAAATATTCCTGCCGTGCGCTGCGGCCGCTGAAATGCAGTTGGGCGGGTTTAAAGCCCAAGCCGGTTAATTTTTGCAGCAACAGCGTATGCGCCGGTTTGCCCTCCGCCACGGCGCCGCCTTTGAAATGCCAATGCGCACTCGGTAATTTGGCGGCGATTTTTGCCCAGGTTGCCAATACCTCATCGCTGATTTTCAGCGGATTTTGGTAACAGCCAAAGCTGATGTAGCCGTTTGCCAACACCGGCGGCGACAAAACCTCGGCTTCTTCACGCGGCGGCTGCATACACAGGCGCGTGTGCGGCAGCCGCCAGACTGTTTCGCTGTATAAATGTTCTTCTTCAGATGGCACGCAATAAGGGTCGGCGATAATCCCGTTCATATGCGGCAGGCCGGTGGTGGCAAACCAGCCCAGCCATTCGAGCTGCACCGGCGCGGTTTGCGCAAAAAACACGCCTGCGCGGTTGCCGCCGGTATAGCCGCTCAGGTCAATCAGAATATCAATGCCGTCTGAACGGATTTGCTCGCGCACTTTGGCGTCCGACCACGCCTGTATGCCGTGCCAATGTTTGAAACGCGGCTTAACGGCGCGGGTCAGGCGGTCTTCTACGCTGTTATTGAGATAGGCCGACCAGTCGAATTGGCGCATGGCGTCGCCGGTAAGCAGCCCTTCCAGAAAATAGCCCACGGGGTGGGTGGCTTTTAAATCCGCCGTCACCAAACCGATGTGCAATTTTTTCTCAGGCTGGCTGGTGGCGACGGGCGGCAGCTTGATGTTGGTCGCTTTCACGCAAGCGGCGGCGTAGGCAAAAGTTTCGCGGGCAATGCGTTCGGCGTCGTAAGGCACGATGTAATTTTGAATAAACGCCCAGTTGCCCAGCGCGTCTTTGTATTTGGGGTCTAGCTGCATGGCGTGGCGATACCAACGCTCGGCCTGCGCCAATTCGTGCAATTTTTGATACGCCGTGCCGAGGTTGAAAGCGGTCATGGCGTCTTGCGGCTTGGCCGCGAGAATGCGCTCGAAATAGCCTACCGCCTCGCGGTAATTGCCCAAATTAACCTGCGTTGCGCCCAGCGTTTGCAGATTGGAAAGATTGTCCGGCTCCAACGCCAGCGCTTTTTCCAGCCATTCCACCGCTGCGGCAAATTGATTCAGACGGCGGTAGCAGGTGCCGATATTGCCCAGCACCACCGCGTGCTGCTCGTAATCGGGAATGCGCTGAAATTGGGCGATGGCTTCGTGATAGCGCTGGCAGCGCATCAGCATGACACCGGTGTTGTTGTTGAGCGCAAAATTATGCGGATACACCGCCAAAGCCTGCTGCGCCAGCGCAAGGGCTTCCTGCGCCCCGCGTTCGCGCTCGATACAGGCGATTTCTTCGTTGTATTCGCGGCTGCTTTTCTGCGGTTTGGCCGCAGGTTGCGGCGCGGCGGCAGGCTTTTTGCGCGTTCGTTTGACGGTAATGCTTAATGCCATATTGCTCTCGTTTTCAGACGGCCTTGCGGCTTAATGCCTGGTCAGTAATTTTTGCTGCAAATTTTCAATCGCCGCCGCATAGGTCAGCTTGTTTTGCACAAATTGCAGCGCGTTGTCGGTGATTTTGTTGTAAAACCCGCTGCCCTGATTTTCCACAAATTCCAGCTGTTCCATCAGGTCGGATAAATCATTTTTCACCGGCACAAAATGCTTGTAAGGCTGCAAGTCAAAGTGAAAATAGCTGCGCCATTTGCGCTCTTGGATAAACAGCAGCCGCTGGGTGGCGAGCAAAAACGGAATGCGTCCGCTGTATCCCACACCTTCGATATCAATCAAATATTTGTAGTCGCAATGGTCGGGCAGGCTCACATAAGGCGCGACCGGTTCGCCCGCCAGCGCTTTTTTCACCTGCGTGTTGTAGGCTTCAATTTTGTCGGCATTGGCTTTGGCAATGCGCATAAATTTGAAGCGGTTTTTGTGGGTAATCTGATTACCGATCCAAAACAGCTTGTCGCTTTTCCATTTTTGCCGCTGCCCGCGTGCGATGATTTCGTCAATCATGTTGCCGTAATGGGCAATGCCCGGCTCTTTCCACGAATCAAAAATAAAATCGGGAATAGCGTGCGCCAGCTCCGATTCGTCGCCCACGCAGTAATAAAAATGGTCTTTCTCCAATTCGCCGCGCGGATGGTCGCCGATGTGAATCACGATATCGCGTGTAATATCCTGCTTGCCGAACAACCCGATAAGCGCGTCAATCACCATTTTCACAGTGGATTCCCCGCGCGTGTGCATACGCCCGGTTTGCACCACGCTTATCAGCGAGCCGTGCTTGATGGAAATTTTTACCTGCGCATCTTGATCCGCCAAGGTCGGTATATCAATTTTCGGCGCAGTGCTCGTCATTCGATTGCCACGTATGCGGTTAACGCTGATTTTCATTGCGCACCGCCCTTCTCAGCTTTTTCACAAGCATCACGCCAAATCTCACGTATCAAATCACACCAGTCTTGCGCGAACTGTTCCGTATCGAACACCGGCGAGGCCAGCACTTTATCGCGAATGGCGGCGCGAAGTGCGGTCAGTTTTTCGCGGTTTTCCGGTGCTGCCCAGTAAATGCCTTTTTCGATAAATTCGTCGCGCGAGCGGCAGACGAATTCGGGATAGCCCGCTGCGCTCAGGAGCTGTTCGCCTTGGCGGGCAATCATGCCCGGTTGGGTCAGGGTCATGGTGGGCACGCCCATCCACAGGGCTTCGACGGTGGTGGTGCCGCCGGGATAAGGGAAAGTATCGAGAATCAGGTCAATGCCGTTATAGCTTTGCAAATACTCTTGGCGCGGGCTCGGGCCTTCAAAATGCAAGTTGGCGGGGTTGAAGCCGAATTCTTCCAGTTTTTGCTGAAAATGCTGCTGCGACTGCGAACCTGGCACGTATTTGCCTTTGAAAAACCAGTGCGCGTCAGGGCGGGCTTTGGCGATTTCGCCCCAAGTCTGCAACACTTCATCGCTGAGTTTGCGCGGGTTCTGGTAGCAGCCGAAGGTGACATAGCCGCGCTCGTTGGCGGGCAGCGGTGCCACGGCGATGTCAAACTGCGGCGGCTGCATACACAGGCGGGTGTGCGGCAAGCGCCACACTTTTTCGCTGAACAAATGTTCGTCTTCAGACGGCACGCAATACGGGTCGGCCAACACGCCGTTCATATGCGGCAGGCCGGTGGTGGCGAACCAGTCGAGCCATTCGAGCTGCACCGGCGCGGTTTGGCCGAAGAAAATGCCGGCACGGTTGCCGTCGGCAAAGCCCGCTAAGTCGATTAACACGTCAATGCCGTCTGAACGGATTTGCTCGGCGGCTTTTTTGTCCGACCAAGCCAGAATATTGTGCCAATGTTTGAACAGTGGCTTCACTTCGCGCGTGAGTTCGTCGTCTTTTTCGCGCGGCAGATAGGCCGACCAGTCGAACTGTTTGGCGGCCTCGGACATCAGTAGCCCTTTGAGAAAATGGCCGACGGGATGGATGGCGTTCAAAGTCGGGGTGAGCAAACCGATGTGCAGCTTTTTCTCCGGCTCACGCGCCACGGCGGGCGGCAGATCGCTCGGATTGGCTTCAGCGCACAGCTTGGCATATTTCATGGTTTCGCGGGCGATGGCCTCGGCGTCGTAAGGGTGCATATAAGAACGGTTGAACGCCAAATTGCACAGCGACAAAATATGCGTCGGGTCGGCATCCAAAATGCGGCGGTAACAGTCCACCGCTTTGTCCGCTTGGAAAGAATTGGCGTAGGCGCTTGCCAGATAAAACAACGCGTCGGTGTTTTTCGGGTTGGCGGCAATCACTTTTTCATAGCATTCCGCCGCGTATTCATAACGCTCCACTTTGGCGTGCACCTGCCCCATCGCCAGCAACGCAGGCTCATAGCTCGGATCGACTTTCAACGAAGCCGACAGATATTCCGACGCCTTGCCGTAGTCGTTTTGCCGCAGCAGCGACACGCCGATGTTGGACAGCGCCTGCGCGTCTTTTGCGTAATTCGGAATCTGTTTGAACGCCTCCACCGCTTCGGCATAGCGGCGGCTGCGCATCAGCATCACGCCGAGATTGTTTAAAATACCGCTGTGATTCGGGTATTTTTTCAGCGCTTCACGCGCATAATTCACCGCTTCGCCCGCGCCGCGTTCTTTTTCGATGGTGACGATTTCATTCTGCGCGGCTTTGGCGGCTTTCTCTTCCGCCGTCTGCTCGGCCTTTACCTTAACCCCGCCCTGCTGCAGGAATTTGCCCATCAGCGGATTCACCAGCGTGGCTTTTTTCTGCTTGGGCAGACGTGGTTTTTTACTCATAAAGATTCCTAAAATTTTTTATTTTTTGACCGCACTTTTTTCAGACGGCCTTCTGCCAATTCGTAGGGTGGGCACTCGTTGCTCACCGCTTCAGCATTTCCCGAAATTGGTGGGCAGCAAGTGCCACCCTACCCGCGTTAAGCCTTTTGACACGCGTCGCGCCAAATTTCGCGCATAAGTTTGCACCAGTCTTCGGCGAAACCCACGCTTTCAAATACCGGCGAGGCCAATACTTTTTCGCGCATTCCGGCACGTAATTCTGCCAGCTCGCCGCGTTTTTCCGTGCTCCAGGCAACGGCTTTTTCAACGTATTCTTCACGGCTGCGGCAGACAAATTCGGGATAGCCCGCCGCGCTCATGAGCTGTTCGCCCTGCCGCCCGATCATGCCCGGCAAGGCCAGCGTCAGCGTCGGCACCGCCATCCACAGCGCGTCGGTGGTGGTCGTGCCGCCCGGATAAGGGAAGGTATCCAAAATCAAGTCGATTTTATTGTGCGAACGCAGGTATTTTTCGCGCGAGGTGCTGTTGTTGAAAATCAGGTTGTCGGGGTTGAAACCGAGCGACACCAGCTTTTCTTGGAACGCGATTTGCGACGGTTTGCCCGGCGCGTTGTCCGAGCTTCTGAACGACCATTTCGCATCCGGCAGCGCGGCGGCGATTTGCGCCCAAGTGTGCAGCACGTCTTCGCTGATTTTGCGCGGGTTCTGATAGCAGCCGAACGTCATATAGCCGTTGGCCAGCGCGGGCAGCGGCGCGGTGTCCACATCATATTTCGGCGCTTTCATATTCAGGCGGGTATGCGGCATGCGCCACACTTTTTCGCTGTACAAATGCTCTTCGCCCTCGGGCACGCAATACGGGTCGGCAATCACGCCGTTCATATACGGCAGGCCGGTGGTGGCAAACCAGCCCAGCCATTGCAGCTGCACCGGCGCATTTTGTGTGGTAAAAATACCGGCGCGGTTTTTACCGGTAAAGCCGCTCAAGTCAATCAGAATATCAATACCGTCTGAACGGATTTGCTCGACGGCTTTGTCGTCCGTCCAAGCCTCGATGTCGTACCAGTTTTTGAACAACGGTTTCACTTGGCGGGTCAGGGTGTCGTCGTAAGCGCCGTTCATATAGGCCGACCAGTCAAACTGCTTCACCGCCTCCGAAGTCAGCAGCCCTTCCAGGAAAAAGCCCACCGGGTGCACGTCTTTCAAATCCGCCGTTACCAAACCGATATGCAGCTTTTTCTCCGGATCGGCGGCTTTTTTCGGCGGCAGCTGCGCCCCCACCGCCTCGCTAAACGCCTTGGCAAACTGCATGGTTTCGCGCGCAATGCACTCCGCGTCGTAAGGCACCATATAATTCTGAATCAGCGCCCAGTTGCCCAGCGCGTCTTTATGCGTCGCGTCCAGCTCCATCGCCTTGCGGTACCACTTGCTCGACTCGGGCATATCCTGCAATTTGCCGTTGGTTACGCCCATGTTGTAAGTCACGGCGATATGCTTCGGATCGCCTTTCAACACCTTTTCATAATACTTCAACGACTCGGCGTAATTGCCCATATCCGTCTGCACCAAGCCCATATTCTGCAAGGCGGAAGGATGGTTCGGCTGCAACGCCAAAGCCTTGCCCAACACCTCCGCCGCCTTGTCGTATTGCTGCATTTGGCGGTAGGTCACGCCCATATTGGTGAGCACGGCGGCGTTTTTCTCGTAGCCCTGCACCGTCTGAAAAGTCGCAATCGCGTCTTTAAAGCGGTTGTTTTTCATCATCAGCACCGCCGTGGTATTAATCAGCCCCAAATGCTGCGGATACAGCGCCAGCGCCTGCTCCGACAACGCCAACGCCTCCTGCGCCCCGCGCTGCGCCTCCACGCGCAACACCTCATCCTGCTTCGCCTGCGCCAGCTTCTTATCCTGCTCCGACATCGCCGCCTTCACCTCGACCCCGGCTTTTTTGAGGAAACCGCTCATCAGAGACGAAGTTGCGGCAGGACGTTTTTGCTGCAATGTGCGTTGTATTTTTTTAGCCATCATGTTTCCTAAACGATTTGACGATTTAAAATATTCTATTATTAATCAATAATTTCCAGCATAGCTACCCTATAATCAAATAGAGCCAGCGCCATCATCCGATTATAGCCGATTTATCCGGTAGAGGCCGTCTGAATGCAAGCAAACATCAGTCTTCCCGCATACACGCCAACCATGTTTCCATTCAGCCAATCAGACCATGAAAATTTTTCAGACGGCATTATAACCAATATTATAACCGATTCATCGGCCAAAACCTTGCGCCTCTTCACACCTCATGCCGTCTGAAAAATCATGACTATTTTCAGACGGCATGTTAATATCAACCGCAATATTTTCAACACACCCAATCCCGACAGACACCTCTGCGCCATCCCTTAGGATTCTTCCAATGCCAGCATTTAAACGCCCGCTTTACGGATTAAATCTCCCCAAATTCGAAGAACAAATCGCCCATCGCTATTTTGCCGAACACCAGCCCCTGTCCGCACAAACCATTGCCAACGGCATTATCCTACCCCTGCTCAAAACCGAATTGCCCGCGCTCAAAGCCGTGTATGAAGGCGGCGTGTGTGACAGCCAGTTTAATTTCATTGCCGGTTATAAACGCAACAATACCGAAAAAGCCCGCAACTACGAATGTGTGCGCGCTTATACGCCGTCGGCGCAAACCACCATTCTCAATAGCGATGAAGACGTCATTTGGGGCGGAATTGCCTACTCCCATTTCGGTCATTTCATTACCGACACCTTCGCCCGCCTATGGTGGGTCATTCGCAACCAAGCATTTGATAAAAAAATTATTTTTGTCAAAAACCGTGCCTTCAATCATGAAAACTTCATGCCGTTTTTCCGCATGATGGGCATTAATCCCGACAACATCGTCTTTCTCGATAAGCCCACCCGTTTCAAGAGCATTACCATCCCCGACCAATCCTTTTATTTTTTCAGCAACTACCATCGGGAATTTACCGTCCCCTACGAGGCCATCCGCCAATCCGTGCAACCGGCCGAGCATAAAAAAATCTACCTGTCGCGTACCCGCTTGGCGCGGCAAGACTGCGTCAACGAAGAATATTTTGAAAATTTCTACCGCGAACGTGGCTATACCATCGTTTACCCGGAGCAGCTCTCATTGGCCGAGCAAATTGCCCTGATTTCCGGCGCCGATGAAGTCGTCTGCACCTTAGGCACTTTGTCTCATCTTGCCCTGTTTGCCAAATCGCAAACACGCTTTGTGATTCTGCTGCGCACGCGCGAAAAATTAAACGTTACCCAAATCCTGATTAACCAAGCCAATGACATCCATGCCGTCTTTGTTGACGTAACCTGCAACTTCCTGCCCAGCCGCTACACGGCCTACTGCTTCTACATCGGCCCCAACCATACTTGGAAACGCTTTGTCGCCGAAGAATACGGCGAACAGCTGGATATCGACCTCACTACCTATCTCAATTCTGCCGAATCCCGCTTCGGCAAATATTTACAACTCTGGCAGCAAGTATTTAGCGAACCTAAGGAATTTAAGAAAATTCAAAACGATACCGCCTTTGATTTTTTAGAAAATTTGGAAATCATCTTTTCCCACAGCGATGTCTCATTTGAAACCGTTGCCGCCAAATTAGCCAAACAATTCAATGATTCAGACGGCCTCAAAAACAAACTGGCCGACAAAACCTTTGTCTTCTCCCGAATCGACGGCTCACATGCGCGCACCATACGGCTAAATGGCAACGGGGCGCTTGATACGGTAGCGGGAGAAGCCAATCGAAATGAGCAATTTTGGCGTATTCAAAACAATAAACTGGTTTTCTTAGACCACCGTAAAGGACTAACCAGCACCTATTTTTCCGTCCACCCCGCTAAAAATGGTTTGGAAGCGCTCGGTTATTTTGAACGCAATCATGCAATCGTATTCAAATTAAGTGAAGTGATAGAGAAATAAGCAATGACTCCATTTAAAAAAAATCTGTATGGCAGTAACCTGCCAATGTTTGAGCAACAAATTGCACGCAGCTATCTGCATACCAATCCGCTGGGTATTCAGATAATCGACAATGGTTACATTCTTCCTCTCATTCGTGACCCACAATACACCAATGTTGCTATCTATAAAGGCGGTGTATGCGATGGCGAATGCCAGTTTGTTGCAGGCTACCAGCGGCATAATTCCAATACTGCTGCGGCATGGCAATGCCTTTCTGCTTATGCATTCAGTCCGTCGAACACAGACTTTTCGGAAGACGAAGTTATTTTTGGCGGCATTGCATTCAGCCAATTCGGTCATTTTCTGATTGAAACACTCAGCAGAATGTGGTGGGTCGCACAAAACAAAGTATTTGATAAAAAAATTGTTTTCCTAAAAAACAAACTATTTGACCACAGCCATTTCATTGCTTTTCTAGTAATGATGGGTATTCCGCAAGAAAACATCATTTTTTTGGAAAAAACAACCCGTTTTCGCAAAATTTATGTACCCGACCAAGCGGTCTGCTTCCACAGTTTCTTTAACCAAGAATACGCTTACCCTTATAATCTGATTCGGGAAAACGTCAAACCGGCTTCGGATAAGAAAATTTATCTCTCCCGCACTCAATTTTCTCGTGGTAATACCGATAAAAAAGACTGTATTAATGAAGAATATTTCGAGAATTTTTATAGAGAATTAGGCTACCGAATCATTTATCCCGAACAGCTGTCTTTGCAGGAACAAGTTTCCATCATTTCCGGAGCAGAAGAAATTGTTTGTACAGTGGGTACTTTGTCTCACATGGCACTTTTTGCCAATGAGCAAACCCGTTTGGTAATTCTGCTGCGTTCACGCAGTTCACTAACCATCCCGCAACTGATGATTAACGAAGTCAAAAAATTAAATGCGGTATTTGTTGATGTATCCTGCAACTTTTTACCCAACCGACATTTTTCTTATTGCTTCTACATTGGCCCGAATCAATCTTGGCAAGAATTTGTTCGTGAAGAATATCATCTAGATATTGATGTTGATTTATACCGTTTCCTAGATTCGGAGCATTCCCAAGTCGGCGATTATATGAATCTTTGGTTACGCAACTTCAGCCAACCAGCAGAATTTCAAAAAATTAAAGAAGATACCGTATCTGATGAGCTGTCCACATTAGAAACCATTTTTTCATCTGATTCGATAACTGCTGATAATAGCATTGTAACCAAATTAAAAGCCGAGGCCTCGCGCGCCACTCCCGAATATGCATTATTGAAAAATAAACTCTTCCTATTTTCCCGCTTTAACGGCAGTCATAGTAGAGTATTGTATTTAGCCGAAGACGGCATAATTCATACCGTTGGCGGTAATGGCAATGCCAACGAAGCCTTTTGGCGCATTGAAAACAATGTTTTGGTTTTCCGGGATAAAAGCCGAAACCTTACCAGCACCTATTTTCACCTAGACGAAAAAAGGGGTTTTGTTGAAGCCTACGGCTATTACGAACGCAATAAATCCATTATGTTCAAGCTACGGGAAATGAGAGCCGTCTTGCCTGACGAACCACCTCCGGTATTGGCAGACGCGCAAGAAGAGGCAGATGATGAATCCGCCAACAGCGGCGGTTTGATTAAAAAGCTCTTTACCAAAAACAAATAGCGCGAAAAGGCCGTCTGAAAATATTTTCAGACGGCCTTTATCATTGATTTATTACTTAACGTGAATTCGGGATAAGCATTTAAAATATTTTATTATTTTCAGAAATGTACGGTATCACAGCAGACAGAAAATCGCCAGATTTTCGTCATTCCCACGCAGTTGGGAATCCAGATGTTTGAGTTTCTGATTTTTTGAAAACATTTCATAAATGTTAGGCTTCTGGATTCCCGCCTGCGCGGGAATGACGAATCCTTCCGGATTCTGTCTGCCTAATAAAATACGTTTCTGAAATTTAAAAAGATATTCTATTGGTTTATCCCAAACTCACGTTACTTACTACTGCATATGAAAGCTCAGATGAGAAGGTAAACCCAACAGCCTAAATACCCATTGGGATTAAATCCCAAGCTGAACACTACATCGCAACCTCTATTCTGCCGCGCCAGCCCACGCCTCAGCGGTAATGGCTTTAAGCTGTCGTTCAAATTCATTATGCCGCGTTTGCTCAACGCTCATCAGATAATCCATCGCCAATGCGCGTTGCGACGCTTTGGGGTCGTTACCGGCCAATACTTCCGCCAGTTGTGTGCACAATTCTTCGATATTGGAGAAGGTGTAGGCATAATCTTCGTAAGTCATATCGCTTTGTGAAATCTCAATCACACGATCTTGCGGGATATGCACAAAAATCGGGCCGTTGGCAGCAATGCATTCGGACACCACAGCCGAAATATCGCAGATAAAGATATTGACATTAACCAGCAGCTCATTGACCGGCACCATTTTATCCGCCACGTAAATGCTGTCTTCGCCAAATTCTTCAAAGCGGGTTTTTACCATTTGCTCCAGCGTTTTCAGCTCGGTAAGGCGGTTGCCGGTAGAGGGATGAAATTTAGTAGAAATCAGAATACCGAAACGCTGATACAGCTCGGCCAGTAAATCAGCGGCAAAGCCTACCGAAGCGTAATTGCCCTCTTCATACACCCCTTCCCATGTCGGCAGATACAAAATCCTCGGCGCTTGTCGTTCGCGCCAATCTTGCTCATTGTTCACGAGAATTCCGCGCAAATTCGGACGGCCGACTTTGACAAATTCAACATTGGAAATATTGAATCCGGCATTTTTAAAGCGGTCGATATGCGCCTGCCCCGCCACCCAAATTTGGTCATACACACGGAAAAATTTATGCGCGCTGGCCGATTTGTCGCTGTCGCCGTGTCCCAAAAAGATATGTTTGTATTGATTGAAACGGATGGTGTGAATCACGTTGCCGGTATTGGAAAGATAGTAAATCGCTTTGATGGTGTCTTGCGTATTCAATACTTTTTCAATGTCAGTCAAACCTTTAGCATAAAAAGCGTCCACATAAGGATAGGTTTCGCGCAACCAATTAAACAGCTCCAAATTACGCGTCAACACTAAAAAATCTTCACCTGAGCGTAAAAATTCCGGCAGCCAGAGTTTTAAATGGGATGAGCCGTTAATTTTCTGTTCGCCGGTATGAATTAAGTGAACGTATTTTTTGTAAGGGTTAACGCATTTGGCAATGCAGGTTGGAGAAGCCGCCTTTTTAATAGCGGCTTTTTTCATAATGACTTCATCTTTACCTAGCAGCCTGTTTCTTAAAGCATCTTTAAAAAAAAGTCCGGGATGATTCACAAATTTATTCAGTTTTCCCATTACGGTATCCTTATTTTCAATATCATTTTATTTATAACTTATAACAGCATATATATATTATTCTAATTTTCCCTCTAACTCTTTCAATTTCCCCTGCATTTTTGCCTCAGCTTTCTTATTATAGGATTGACCGCTTTCTTTAACCAGTTGAACAAAAAGCTGCAGCCCCTGCATAATTTCCGTGCCGTATTCTTTGATTTTCGGATTGAGTTCGTTAAGCTGTACCGCACCCTCCGGCGAAGTCATGTCCAACTTTTGCATGATTTCTAAGATACGGCACATACCGGAAAAACCATTCAGCATTTTCTGGCGCACTTGCGTACCTTGTTGACTGACGGTATTTATGGCCGACAGCTCTTGCTCGGCCTGCCGGTAATACATTAGTTGGTCACGCACAACCGCCTGAACCTCTTCGTTGGTTGTTACTGCCGCCAAGCGCCGATTCCACTCTGCTTCTTTTTGTTCACCCTTCTCAAAGCCTGCATTTTTCAAGGCTTGGCTGATTTTTGCCACATCCAGCTTTTCCTCGTAATGAGCGATGTTTTTAGGTTCAAGCTCAGCAGGCAGGCCACTTTGGGTGTTACTTTGGGTTGAGGCGGCGGCCTTGCCATTTTCTTTATTTTCTTCAACCGAGCCGGAACAAGCCTGCAATGTAACCGACAGCACTAGTACGGTAAATAAGCGTTTCATGACGTTTCTCCTATTGATTTAATATGATTTCATCTGCGTAAGGCCGTCTGAAAAAATTTTCAGACGGCCTTTTCCCGCTTAACGCGTTACCGGTTTGTATTTGATGCGCTTCGGTTTCGCGCCTTCTTCACCCAAGCGGCGTTTTTTATCGGCTTCGTATTCCTGATAGTTGCCGTCGAAGAATACCCATTTGCTGTCGCCTTCCGCCGCCAGAATATGCGTGGCGATGCGGTCGAGGAACCAGCGGTCGTGCGAAATCACCATCACGCTGCCGGCAAATTCCAACAAAGCGTCTTCCAGCGCGCGTAAGGTTTCTACGTCCAAATCGTTGGAGGGCTCGTCCAGCAGCAGCACATTGCCGCCCGCCAGCAGGGTTTTCGCCAAGTGCAGACGGCCGCGCTCGCCGCCGGAGAGGTTGCCGGCGATTTTGCTCTGGTCGCTGCCTTTGAAATTGAAGCGGCCGAGGTATTGGCGGGCGGGGATTTCAAATTGGCCGACCTGCAAAATATCGCGGCCTTCGGCGATGTTGTCGAACACGGTTTTGTCGTTTTGCAAACCGTCGCGGCTTTGGTCGATCAGCGACATTTTCACCGTTTGGCCGATTTTCACTTCGCCGGAATCGGGCTGCTCTTTGCCGGAAATCAGCTTGAAGAGGGTGGACTTGCCCGCACCGTTGGGGCCGATGATGCCGACAATCGCCCCGGCCGGCACTTTGAAGCTCAAGTCGTCAATCAAGAGTTTGTCGCCGAAGGATTTGGAAACATTGGTAAACTCAATCACTTCGTTGCCCAAACGCTCGGCCACGGGGATGAAGATTTCCTGCGTTTCGTTGCGCTTTTGATACTCGAAATTGCTCATCTCTTCAAAACGCGCCAGACGCGCTTTGGATTTGGCCTGGCGGCCTTTGGCGTTTTGGCGCACCCATTCCAACTCCTGCTTCATCGCTTTGATGCGCGCGGCTTCGGATTTGGCTTCGTTTGCCAAACGCTGCTCTTTCTGCTCCAGCCATGAGGAATAGTTGCCCTTCCACGGAATGCCGTGGCCGCGGTCGAGTTCGAGTATCCACTCGGCGGCGTTGTCAAGGAAATAGCGGTCGTGGGTAACGGCCACCACAGTACCGGGGAAGCGCACCAAAAACTGCTCCAGCCATTCCACCGATTCGGCGTCCAAGTGGTTGGTCGGCTCGTCAAGGAGCAGCATATCGGGCTTGCTCAACAATAATTTGCACAAGGCCACGCGGCGTTTTTCACCGCCCGACAACACGCCGATTTTGGCATCCCAATCGGGCAGGCGCAGCGCGTCGGCGGCGATTTCCAATTCGTGTTCCGCACCGCCGCCGGTAGAGGAACCGGCCGCGATAATCGCTTCCAAACGCCCCTGCTCTTCGGCCAGCGCGTCAAAATCGGCATCGGGATTGGCGTATTCGGCATACACTTCTTCCAAACGCTTCTGCGCCGCCGCCACTTCGCCCAAACCGCTTTCCACTTCTTCGCGCACGGTTTTTTCCGGATCCAATTCCGGCTCCTGCGGCAGGTAGCCGATTTTGATGCCGCCCATCGGCACGGCTTCGCCCTCGAATTCCTTATCCACGCCCGCCATAATGCGCAATACGGTGGATTTGCCCGCACCGTTCAAACCCAACAGGCCGATTTTCGCGCCGGGGAAAAATGACAGGGAAATGTCTTTGATGATGGTTTTCTGCGGCGGCACAACCTTGCTCACGCGCAGCATGGAATATACATATTGGGCCATAAATCTGCTCTCTTTTCATGGAAATATCAATCGCCTGATTTTAACCGAAAAACGGGTTTCAGGCAGCTATGAATCTTCAGAATAAAGGCCGTCTGAATATTTTTCAGACGGCCTTTAACGATTAGGGTTGGATTTAAATGGTGCCCAGGAACGCCCTACATGGACTAGTTGGGATAATTTTTCCGAGTATGGACAATATTCAAGATTTCCACCTTGTGTGGGGTACTGTTTATTTTTGCACCGGTATCCAATCAACAAAAAAACGGCTGAAATCCAATAAAAACGCGGATTTCAGCCGTTTTTGGCGTTTTAGAAACTTGCAGAATCTTTTGCAACAAAATGCACCAGAATGCGCAGATTTTGGTGCGGGATTAAACAAAAAACGGGCGGATTTAAGACGGGATTAAACCGGTTTTAAATCCGCTTTAATTGTATGCGGTCAGTTGACTGTGCGGCCGTACCATTCTACGCGGCCGATGATGGCGGTGTCAGCGTTGTCGCGGGTGAGGTCGATTTCGAAGGGTTCGTAAACGGGGTTGGCGGACTTGACGAGCAGGCGGCCGGGGAGGCGTTGGATGTGTTTGACGAAGAGGTCGTTGCCGATGCGCAGGACATAAAGGCCGTCGCGGGGGTCGGTTTCGGCGTGGTTGACGAGGATGTTGTCGCCGTGGTTGAGCACGCCTTCCATGCTGTCGCCTTTGACGGCGATGACGGAGAGCTTGTCGATTTGGCGGGTGACGTAATTTTCTATCCAATAGCGGCGGAACGCCATACAGAACAAGGGTTTTTCGTCTTCCACGGGGTAGCCGTGGCCTGCGGCGGCGGCCACGCTGTAACGCGGCACAAACACGAATTCGGCCAGATTGACGGGGTTGCCGAGGGTGTCGAACACTTCCGCGCCGCTGCCGCTGACGGGAAATGCGCCTGCGTTTTCCATGCGGCTTTTGTCCAGATAGGGCGTGCCTTGGCCGGTGAGCAGCCAGTTGAGGTCGCAGCCGGTCACTTCTTGGATTTTTACGAGTGTCTCGGCTTTCGGAATACTGCCTTCATACCAAACTCGCGCAAATCCTGCGTATTTCATACCTATCGATGTGGAGATTTTAGTCGGCCCTGCGTCTTGTCCGAATAAAAATTCCAATCTTTCCTTAAAAGTTTCCATTGCTATCCTTTTTTTGCAAACAACCAAGCTATTTGCAAATCTATTTGCAAATAAAACTATAATTTGCAAATAAAACATTCATACAAAAATCAATCAGTTGATTATTTCTAGTAAAAAACGCAAACAAGTCTATTTGCAGATCTAAAATTTGCATATTAGAATGCGGTTAAGTTAGTTAAGCAAGTATGTGAATGCGGTTACTTAATAAGGAGTGTTTTATGTCGAAAATTAAACTTGATTGGCACCGCGCGGACGTTGTCGCCGCTCTCAAAAAACGTGGTTGGTCAGTCCGAGCCTTGAGCATTGCTTCGGGGCTAGCCCCAAATACATTAGGAACTGCGTTGCAGTGCCCGTATTTGAAAGGCGAAAAAATTATAGCCGATGCAATTGGAATTAGCCCGAACGAAATTTGGCCGAGCCGGTATAAAGCAAGAGAATTAAAACCACGCATTACTGAATTAAGTAAGTGAATTATACGCAAAAGCATATAAAAGATAAAGGTTAATTTATGGTTTATGCGCTAAATGCAACAGAATTGGCCGAGCTTGGAATTAAAGGTCTGCCCAAAACACGGCAGGCAATAGAACACAGAGCCAAAAAGGAGAGCTGGCCGTTTATAGAAATCAAAGCGAGCGGTAGGAACGGCCGTCTGAAAAAATACCTGGTCGCTTCCCTGCCTCTCGATATTCAGACGGCCATTAAGGAAAAAACGGCGGCGGATTTGTTGGAACAGAGCCGGGATACGGCGGTGGCGGTCAAGCCGCCGCACACCCAGCCCGCCCTTATCCCCGAGGAAGCGGCGGGCTTGCTGACCGACAAGCAGCGCGAGTGCGCTTATGCGCGGATGGCGCTGGTGGCGGAGGTGTTGAAAATGCACCGCGTGGCGGGTTTGAGTATCAGCCGCTCGCAGGCTTATGTGTTGGAGCAGTTTGAAACGGGGCGGCTGCCGCCCGAATTGGCGGAGCTGATTGCGCTGGCTAATGCCCGCAGCGGCGGGGCGGCGAAGCTTTCGATGCGTTCTTTAAAAGATTGGACGGCGAAATTCCGGGCGGCGGATACGCCGCTGGCGCGGCTGACGGCCTTGGCGCCGAAACCGACGCGGCAGGAAGCGCCGATTGCGGGGTATGTGTGGCTGGCGGATTTTATGCGCTTTCACTGTATTCCTTCTGCGCCGAAGCTGGCGCACAGCTATGCGCTGTTTCGGGATTGGTATCTGGCGGACAAGTCGCGGCCGGTGAATGATCTGCCGTCGGAAAGCCAGGTGCGGCGGGTGTGGGACAAGCTGCCGCCGATGGTGCGGGAGCGGGGGCGGAAAACGGGGGCGGCTTTGAAATCGCTGCAGCCGTATGTGAAGCGCAATTGGGACAAGCTCAAGCCGAATGATGTGTGGATAGGCGACGGCCACAGCTTTAAGGCGAAGGTGGCGCATCCGGTACACGGGCGGCCTTTCAAGCCGGAGGTAACGGTGATTTTGGACGGCTGCACGAGGTGCGTCATGGGCTTTTCGGTGAGTTTGGCGGAAAGCTGCGTGGCGGTGGCGGATGCGCTGCGTATCGGGATGACGCATTTCGGCGTGCCGCTGATTTATTACTCGGACAACGGCAGCGGCCAAACGGGTAAGACGATAGACCATGAGATTACGGGTTTGGCGGCGCGGCTGGGTATCTGCCATGAAACGGGGATTGCGGGCAATCCGCAGGGGCGCGGGATTATCGAGCGCTGGTGGCAGGACAATCTGATCCGGCTGGCAAGGGGTTATGAGACTTTTACCGGCTCGGGGATGGACAGCAGCACGAAAAACCTGACTTACCGCAAGCTGGAATCGGCGTTTAATGCGCTGGAAAAGGGTAAGGAATTGAGCGAGGAGCAGCAGCGGTATTTGAAGAAGCTGCCGAGCTGGAAGCAGTTTATGGCGGATGTGGCGCGGTGTGTTGACGAATACAACCGCCGACCGCACGGCGAGCTGCCGAAAAAGGCCGACGGGTCGCGCTTTGCGCCGCTGGAGTATCGGGAATACCGCTTACGTTCAGACGGCCTGACGCCGGATTTTTTGGCGAGGGAGGAGCTGGATACGCTGTTTCGGCCGCAGGAAATCCGGACGGTGCAGCGCGGTTGGCTGGATTTGTTTGGCAACAGCTATTTTTCTGCGGACTTGGGCGCTTACAACGGCGACAAGGTGCGGGTGGCCTACGATTGGAGCGACGCGCGCAGCGTGTTGGTTTATGACATGGCGGGCAAGCTCTTAGCGAAGGCGCTGCTGGACGGCAACAAGCATGACGCGTTCCCGACCACGCGGCTGGAGCAGCTGGCGGAACAACGGCGCAAAGGCCGCGTGAAACGAGCCCAGCAGGTTGTGAAGCTGGCGAATGCGGAGGCGAATCCGGCTTTGGAAATGGCGCAGGATTACGACGCGCTGATGGGGTTTTCGGGCGGCTTGGAGCAGGTGTTGCAGCCGGTGCAAAAGGCGGCGGAGAAAACGCGGCGGCCGGCGCTCAAGACGGGTACGGATGACGAGTGGGACGGCGATATTTATTAAATGGTTTTTGAAAGGATTTTGAGATGGAACAAATGGAAACAGGCGGCAACGCCGTGATTAATCAGGAATTGTTGGACAAGATACGGGCTGCCCGTGAAGCGGGTCAGGATGTGCAGATGGAGGTGCTTTTTCCCAACCCGCAGCTGCGCGGGGTGTATGAGCGGCAATTGCGGGCGGAAAAAATGGCGGCAATCGTTGCACCTTATTTAAAGCGTGACCCTGAATTATTCCGAGGCGCGGAGGATTTTATTAGTTAGTTCTGCCGCATAGCCATCTAGGCCGCGTCGGATTTGCAGCAAGTGGGTGTGCTCAGGCGTATCGGGGTCGGTGTTGGCGGTAATGCGGTCAATATAGGCGACGGACTCCTGAAGCCCACCGGTAAAACGGGCTTCACGGCTGAACAGCCAAGCGGTTAAGACAGTATTGTTGGTATGGCATTCTTCGAGCTCGCCAACCCGCTTTTCCAGCTGCGCTATACGTTCTTCAAGGTTTTTTAAGGTTTCGTTATCCATTTTCAGACGGCCTTTAAACAGTTTTTAAACCAATATTATCAAGGATTTTGAGATGAGTAAGCAAATCAACAAGGCATTGCAGCGCCGTTTGGCGGAGTTTAAGGAAAAGAGCGGCATGAACCAAAGCCAGATGGCGCGGGGCATAGGCTGCGCGGCGGCGGTAAGCATGTATCTGAACGGCAGCTATGCCGACAAGGGCGGCAATTACGACACCATCGAGCCGAAAATCGAGGCATTTTTGGCATTGGAGGCGGAACGCGCGGCGCGGCAGGAGCTGGAAATTGCGTTTGTGGAAACGAAGACGGTGCGCCGGATTGCGGAGGTGATGCGCGATGCGCATCAGGGCGGCGAGGTGGCGGTGATCTACGGGCAGGCGGGTTTGGGCAAGACGCGGGCGGTGCGCCATTACTGCGAGGGCTCTCCGGCGGCGGTGTTGGTGGAGGCGAATCCGAGCTTTACGGCGCGGGTGTTGATGCAGAAATTGGCCGAAGGCTGCAAGGTGTCGGCGGCGGGAAGTTTGAACGAGGTGTATGAGGCGGTGGCCGACCGCCTGCGCGATACGGGGCGGCTGATTGTGGTGGACGAGGCGGAAAACCTGCCCTTGCGGGCTTTGGAAATCCTGCGCCGCTTGCATGATGAAACGGATTGCGGCTTGGTGCTCTCGGGTATGCCGCGCTTGGTGGCGAATTTGAAGGGTAAACACGGGGAATTGATGCAGCTTTACAGCCGCGTGTCGGTGGCTTTGAATTTGGGCAATACGCTGCCGGAGGAGGAATTGGAGCTGATTGTGCGCGCTAGCCTGCCGCAGGCGGATGAGGAGACGGTGGCGCAATTGGTGGCGCACAGCAACGGCAATACGCGCCGCTTGGGGAAAATCATGCGCGGCTCGGTGCGCACGGCGGTGAAAAACAATATCCGCCTGCAGGCGGGGATTGTGAAGAAATACAGCAAGCTGATTATCCGCTAAAGGCCGTCTGAAAGGGAGCGAGGCGATGGGCAGAATCAAAGGCAGCGTGTACCGCGATACCAGCAGCAAGGGGATTTGCTGCGGCGGTAAGGAAGCCCGGCACAACTGCTTTCGGGCGGAGGTATCGGGCTGGGAAAAGGGGTGGCGGATTTGGCGCAAACGGCGGCGGTTTAAAAGCGAGCAGGAAGCGCGGGAATGGCTGGCGGCGGGTGCGCCGGGGTAAGCCCTTGATACGGCGGTATATTTTTTTACCTTATGGATTTTATAACTAATTGATTTTAAAGGAATATGAAAAATGAAAGGTATGATTCGGGTATTCGGCATGGGGTTTCTGACGGCTTTGCTTATCGGCGGCGGCATTGCCCGCTGCGCGTGGGAACCGGCGCAGGCGGCGGCGAAAAAGCTGGAAACGCGCGAGGCGCAAATCGAGCGCATGTATGAGGGGATGAGCGATGAGGAGCGGATGGAAGGAGTGGTGTATGAACCCGACGGCCAATAGCGGCGTTTACCGCTGCCCCGCCTGCTCGCGCTGTTTGGCATATGCGGCTTTTGTGCGCAAAAACGGGCAGGTCAGGAAAAGCTGCAACGAATGCGCGCAAAAGGATAAGGAGCGGCGGATTGCTTGGGAGGAGCAGGCGGCGGGCGCGGCGGCGCTGACCTGCTGCCGCTGCAAGAAAACCAAGCCGCGAGCGGATTTTTTAACGAAAACGGGGCGCGTGGTGAAACATTGCCGCCGCTGCCTGTTGGAAAAAGACCATGCTTTCGGCAGCAATGCGCTTGTCAAGCGCACACCGGCGGAAAAATCGCGCCGGGAAATGAATTGGGATATACACGGCGCTGATTTCGGCTTTGCGCCGGAGGCGTGTAAAAACGAATATTGGCCGGTAACGCGGCCGGATTTTAGGAAGGTGTTAAATGAGCTTTAAATTTTGGCGTTTTGCCCTCTCCCTAACCCTCCCCCACGGGGGAGGGAATGCAGGCGCAGCAGGCCGCGCCGCAATGGGTAAACGGAAGGAAATGAGATGAGTTTCAGACGGCGCAATACAGACTGGCAGGCCTACGGCCAGCACCGGAGGCGCGGCACGGCGTATTTTTTAAAACGGCAGCGCGAGCGGGTTGAGGATTATCAGGCGGGCTTTAAACAGCCCGAAGCGGGCAAACGGGAACAAGATAAGGAGCAGGAAAAATGATGTGGATTGTATTCGGCCTTTTTTCGGGCGTGTTGTTTGGGGTATTGGTGATTGCGCTGGCGGAATGGCTGCGCAAAATCAAGCGGGAGATGGACGAATTGGACAAGGCCTATTCGGACGATCCGGACTGGTGGTAAAAATTTTTGCCCGATGGATTTTATAAGCATTTGATTTTTAAAAGGACGTTAAAAATGACCTTAAGCGACAAATTACTGGCGGCCGGCTGCAATCCGGCGCTTTCAGACGGCCTGCAAAGCCTGTTGACCGAAGCGGCGCAGGCGGTGGCGGCGAAAAGCGCGGCGGCGGATTATCCCGACGAGCAGCGCGTGGATTTCTTGGAAGACCAAGGCCATTTTCTGCTGATTAAGCCCGACGGCGGCGATTTCCGCCTGACGCGGATTCATGCGGGTGGCGGCAAAACGGTGGTGCACGGCGATACGCTGCGCGAGGTGTTGGATAAGGCGGCAGGTTTTGAATGGGCGGGGGTGTGAGATGGCGGTTTACCTGAATATCCACCGCAGCGGCTGGCTGGCGGTAACCACCGGTGCGGCGGCCTGCGGCGACGGCGATTGGGCGGCCTACCGCCTGCCCAATGTACCGGCGCAAATGGTGACGGACGCTTTGCGGCAAATCGCAGGCGTGGACTTTGCGGACAACTGCCTGCGCTACACCGCGCTGAAACGGCGCAGCCGCAACTGCTCGGTGTGGCAGAAAGAAGTGGAACTCTTCCGCAATAAGCTGGAGACGAAATTGGCGGTGTTG
Organism: Neisseria perflava; assembly: GCF_024170405.1. Classification (GTDB taxonomy): domain Bacteria; phylum Pseudomonadota; class Gammaproteobacteria; order Burkholderiales; family Neisseriaceae; genus Neisseria; species Neisseria perflava_B. Next base: position 70,429 of record NZ_JALJYC010000002.1, read on the forward strand.
GGTATGGAGGGAAAAGTATGAATACCCGCTGCCCCAACTGCGGCGCGGTGCACAGCCTGGACAGCCTGATTAGCGACAGCGAAGCGGCGGAGGTATTGAAAATGCTGCTGGAAATGGATGTGGAAACGGGCAAGGCGGCGGTACGGTATGCGGGTTTGTTCCGCCCCGCCAAGTCGCAGCTGAGCTGGGGGCGCACCGCCAAGATTTTGAACGAGATGGCCGCGCTGCTGCAAAGCGGGGATTATCCGCCCGAAGCCTGGCTTTACGGTTTACACGAAACGCTGGCGGCGCGGGAGGCAGGCCGTCTGAAAACGCCGCTTAAATCGCACGGGTATTTGTGCGGCATTGTGAAAAATTGGCCGGGCGCTTTGCCCTCTCCCCAGCCCTCCCCCACGGCGGAGGGAACAGTAAGGAAGCCCAGCCAAACGCTGGCGGCTGCGGCGCAACTGGAGGGGTTGAAACGATGAGCAGAACCTTACCCGCCAATCTTTACAACGAAATGGTCGGCGGCCTGCAGATGATGTTGGCCTTGCGGCTATCGGGCGCACCGGCGGCGGATACGGTGGGCGCACTGGCGCAGGCGTGGGAAATCGCGCTGACCTGCAACCGCGTTTGGGACGCAACCTTAGACGCGGGGCGGTTTCAGACGGCCTTTGCGGTATTGGCGGGGCAAATCAACCGCTGGCCTGTCCCCGCCGACGTATTAAATGCCCTGCCGCCCCGCCCCGAGCCGCCCAAGCTGGCGCACCGCTACGCGCCGACGGCGGCGGAGAAAGCGCAAGGCAAAGACAATCTGCGGCGCATTGCCGAGAGCGTGAAGGCAGTATTGCTAAACAAGAAAATGCCGCCGGGCGAGCCGGAAACGCCGTTTACGCAACAGGTTTTACAACACCGCGAGAAGGTCGCGGATTTGATTCAACGAGAGAAAGGAAACAGAAATGGCTAAAACCAACCGTATCAAAAAAGCCGCCATCGAAGCGGCGCAGGACAAGGGCGAAGTAACCCTGTTTATCCGCCGTATCGGCGACGCGCAGCGCGAAGTGAAGCGGCTGGAAACCGAGGCGGGCGACAAAAAAGCCCTGATTGAGGAAGAGTACGCCGCGCTGGCCGCGCCGCATATCGCCGAAATCCTGAGCCTGACCGAGCGCGTGGCGGCCTATTGCGAAGCGCATAAAGACGAGCTGACCGAGGGCGGCAAAAGTAAAACCGCCGACTTTACCACCGGCCTGGTCAAATGGCGCATCCGCCCGCCGAGCGTGAAGGTTACGGGCGTGGCGGCGGTGCTGGCCTGGCTGAAAGAGAAAACGGCCTACGCGGAATTTGTGCGCACCAAGCATGAAATCGACAAAGACGCGATTCTCAATCAGAAAGAGCGCTTTGCCGAGGGGCAAGTGCCGGGGATTAAGATTGTGAGCGGGGTGGAAGATTTTGTGATTGAGCCGACGGAACAGGAGCTGGCATAGGTTTGAAATATGATTAAAGGCCGTCTGAAACAGGGTTGAAGCTGTTTCAGACGGCCTTTTTACGGCTTACGGACGGCTACGGGCGCACGGTCTGCATGGATTCGACGGCATGCTGCAAACCGCCTTTGATTACACCCACCAGCGCGGCCATCGGATTGTCGGTCTGCGCCATCAAGTCGGCAAGATTGTCCAACGCATCCTGCACCTGCACCAGCCGCCAGTGGTCGTCTTCGCTGGCAAAATAGCCGGTTTCTTTGATTTCGCTGGCTTTCATGGCTTAACCCTCCAATCCCAAAGACTGCTGCGCATCCATCATGGCCTTATAACCCAGCCTGCCGCGCGCCGACAATTCCGGGTCGGGCGTGTAGGCGGTGAAGCCCAAATCGTTGAGCTTTTTGAGGCGGTAGGCGACCGAGCCGGGCTTCATACCGAGCAGTTTGCCGATTTCCGACAGCCCCAGCCCCATCTCGTGATAGCGCACCAGCTTGGCGGTTTCGGGGCTGGATTCGAGAAAGGCGGCTTTGAGCTTTTCGTAGGCGGCGGTATCGGCTTCGGGCGCGGCCAGCTTCACTTTCGCCCACGCACGGAAGGCTTTGGCATTCGGAGTGTTGGCGAAAAAGCTCAAAAGGTTGCAGCCGGTAAAGCTGAAAATCCTTGTTTCTCTTTGCTTTCCGTCAACCGCCATCAATTTGATGGTGGTTGAATCCTGCTCGGAAAATTCGTCAATATGGCGGTTGTAGAGGTTGTTCACACCGTCACGGGCGCGTTTTACAGAAAATCCCAAAGCCAAGCCTAGCTGCTCGGCGGTCAGCCATTTGTGGCCGTTGTGGTCGGTTACGGCGATTTTGGACGGGTTGAATTGTTGAACCAGTGCGTTCATGGTATGATTACCTTTCATTTCTAGTAAATGACACGAAAGGAGCTTTGCGAGAGCTGCCTTTCATCGGAAGCCGACAAGCCCTAACTTGTCGGCTTTCTTTCTACTTGTTTCCAAGTGTTTATATATTATGGTGTAGCTACATCTTTATCAAGCTGATTTTTGAACTCTTTGCGTATCTGGTCTTTAACCCATTGAGAAAAATCAAGATTATTGGCTATTTCCAAAATTTCTTTTTCTGTCTCTCGGTTAAATGAAACGCGCTTAGTCATTCGGTTGGCTTCTGCCTTTTTCCGATACTCAGCCAGCTTTTTGTCAACCATAGGCACTCCTTGATTTTTCAAACCGTTGGCGGTATAGTTTAAGAAAGTTTGGAAGAAGGGCAGCGGTGTTCTGCCGCCCTTACTGCTAGTTAGGTTTTATTACCAAGCCGGGAAGCTGATAAGTAATAAACCCAACAGGATTAAGAACTTAATTATTTTCATCACCTCCTTTCTTTTTTGAAGCCCTGTCCTCCAATGCAGCGGGGCTTCTTGCTTAATCCATGAGATGAATTATAAGATGTAGCCACAAAAAGTCAACTACTTTCTAACAGAAAACCAAACCCAAAAGGCCGTCTGAAGCCCTGATGATTCAAGGTTTCAGACGGCCTTTTGTTGCAAGCGGGTTATTTCCCTATCTCTTGGCGGATTTTTTCTTCCAGTCTTTGGGCCGTGTGTGAATTTTACACTACCAAATATACCGGATTTCTCTTTATTTTATAAATATAAGCACAATATATTGCATTCCGATACTTAATGGTAATTTGACGCGACGGTCAATATTCCCCATCTTGGCGAGGCTTGTATTAGAATTGCACTACGAGGTAATTTGGCGACAGTCCGTGTCGGCCATTATTCCGGAGAAAGGAAAAGCGATGAATATTGAAAACAAAGAATATAATGCCGTACGTGAGCGCGTGCTAAAACCTTCCGCTTATCTGGCGGAAATGAAAAACGACAGAGGTGGCAATATTGAAAAAGTGGAATTTATACCGCCCAAAATCGGACAGCGGGGATTCGGTAAATTTCGAGTCCGTTACAAAACCTTAGTGGCGGTTGAAGCATGAAACCGGATCAGCCGTCTCCGGAGGAACAGCAAAGCCTGCCTGCGGGTGAGCAGCAGAGAATGATGCAGGAATTTATAGAGCTGCAAAAACAGGAAGTCGCAGTCCGTCATCGGGAGCAGGAAAACCGGAAAGACGAAATCCAGTCAAACGAACGTATCGCCCTTGCAACAATCGAAGCGCAGAAAAGCAGCGACTTGAAGCACGGCGAAGTCTTTACTCAGGTGCACAGCAAGCTACTAACCACGATAACGGCAATCGCTTTTTTCGTGGCAGCAGTCTTGGTGGTTGCTTTGTGTCTAAACAAGGATAATGTGGCGATTGAGCTGATTAAAATAGGCGGAGCTGTTTTGCTGGGTTATTTTGCTGGCATTAACAAAGGCAAGGCAGAAGCCTTGGAAAGACAAAGGCGCGAGAAAGAAGACTAAAACCGGATGGATGGCAAAGGCCGTCTGAAACCTTGATTTTATCGGGTTTACAGACGGCCTTTTTTTACGTCTGTATTAAGTTTTCAAAATATCAACATATTGTATTGATTAAGCTAAATATATCCAATAATATACCATATATTGATTTTAATCTGAAAGCCTGCCATGTCTTACGCTTATGCCGGCAATCCCGCAAGCCGACGTGCGCTGATTGCGAAAATCAAAATCGCGCAGAAGGAGCTGGCGATGGATGACGATACCTACCGCGCGGTGTTGCTGCGGGTAACGGGTAAGGATTCCTGCGCCAAGATGGGTGAGGGGGAATTGGAGGCGGTGTGCGCCCAGATGGTGCGCTTGGGGTTTCGGGTAAAGCCGAAACGCAAGGCGGATGTGGGGCAAAGCCCGCAACGCCGCGCTTCTGCCGACCCGATGATGCGCAAAGTCGAAGCCTTGCTGTTGGACAGCGGCTGGCATTGGAATTATGCCCACGGTACGGCGCGGCGCATGTTTGGCGTTGACCGCGTGGAATGGCTTTCAGACGGCCATATGCATAAATTGGTGGCGGCGCTGCAAATCGCGGCCAACCGTAAAAAGGCAGCGGAGGCGAAATGAAGTGGGAATTGACGGAAAACGACCTGCGCGATTTGGGGCATTTGCTGCCGGAATCGGCGCACAGCCTGATAACGGTGGTGGGGCTGGCTAATGCCTTTACCCTGATTAAGCGCTGGGGCGGCACGCATTTCCCGCTTTCCACTACCAAGCGCAAACGCAGCGCGGCGGGTCAGGCTTTGCATGACGCGCTGGCGCACGAAATCGGCGAAGAGGCGGCCTGCCGCTTGGAAGAGGCGTATTGCGGGCAGCGGCATGTGTTGATTCCGCGCTGCAAGGAGGTTATGCTGGAGCTGCAAAAACGCGCCATCCGCCGCGAGTATGACGAGATGACGGGGCGGGATGTGATTCCGATGTCGGACGGTATGGCGGTCAGGCTGCTGGCCTTGAAATACCATATCACCGAGCGTTGGGTGCGCTATATTTTGGCGGAGGCGGACAAAACCGCCGCGCCTGCCGTTCAGACGGCCTTGTTTTAAAACCCGTTTAAAATCCGATTGAATGCTGATTAAAGCCCTGTGTTTGCGCACGGGGCTTTTGCTTTGTCTGAAGATATGCCGCCTGCTTGGAGGCCGTCTGAAAAAGATAATGGAATCCTAGAAAAGCCGATGGATACTGACTTTGAAAGGATAAGCATGGATTTTAATACCGCAGTCGATCGCGTGTTGGGACATGAGGGCGGTTATGTCAACCACCCTGCCGACCCCGGCGGCGAGACGAATTGGGGCGTAACCAAGGCGGTTGCCCGCGAACACGGCTATACCGGCAGCATGCGCGAGATGACGCGCAACGAGGCGAAAAAAATCTACCGAAAAGCCTACTGGCAGGCGGCGCGTTGCGATGAGCTGCCCGCTGCGCTGGCGTTTCAGGTATTCGACGCGGCGGTGAATCACGGCGTGAAACGCGCGGTGATTCTGCTGCAACGCGCGGCGGGCGCGGATGATGACGGCAAGTTCGGCAAGGATACGCTGGCGGCGGTCAAATGCGCCTCGCCCAACCGACTGGTGGCGCGTTTCAACGGCTACCGCTTGCAGTTTTATACGCAGATTAAGACTTTCCCGACCTTCGGCAAGGGCTGGAGCCGCCGCGTGGCGGGCAATCTGCGCCATGCGGTCAATGACGGCTGCTCTGCCGAGCTGCGCACCATCGCACGCGGTATTGAGGCGTATTTTGACGCGCACAGCGCCAAGGCAGCCGGAGCGAAGGCGAATATGGCGGCCTTTGCGCAAAAATTGAAGGAGACGGCGTAATGGGCTTTTTCGATAAAGTGAAGCAGCTGGCGCGCCGCTTGAAAATGACAATTGGCGCAATCGCCAAGCCGCAGCCTGAGCCGTTGCAACTGCCGGAATATCTGATTGAGCCGGAGTGCCACTTCCCGCAATGGCGCTATGCGCCGTATTGGATGCTTTACCGCCAAAGGCCGGGCAAATCGGGTGTGGCGGCGGCCAAGCGTGCGGCGGCCAAGAAGAAACGCCAAGCGAAAGGCTGACGCGTGAAGCTGACGGACATCATCAAAGACCCGTATTCCGACACCATTTCCCACTCAAAGCTGTGGGCGAACATCGCTTGCGCAGCGGCAACCTACAAATTTGCCGTCACGCCGGAAATGCCGTCTGAAATTTGGGCGATTTATCTGGGCGTGGTCGGCGGCTATGCGGTGGCGCGGTCGCTGGTGGCGGTCAAACGCAAGGAGGTGCAGCAGCATGAGCATGAGTTGGAATAGTGTGTGGCTGGGCGGGCGCTCGTTTATCCTGCTGGCGGCGCTTGCCGTTGCGCTGGCGGCGAGCTACTACAAAGGCCGCAACGCCGCCGCCGAGGAATATCTGGCGGAAATTGAAACCATCAAGGCCAATTATGCCGCCGCGCAGCTGAAAGCCGAGCAGAGCTATGCCGCCGAATTGGAACGGGTCAACGGCATTATCCAAGCGCAGGCCGCACAGACTCAGGCAGTCGGCAAAGAATTGGCGCAAAAGCAGGCAGAAATCGGCCGTCTGAAAGCGGCCAATCGGGAGAATACGGAACATGCGATCAAACAAGACCAACAAGCAAACGGCGGCGGCTGTATTGACGGCCTTGGCGCTCACAGCCTGCGCCAATACAAGCAATCCCTCGGCTACCGCGCCGATTAAAACGGTAGAAGTACCGGTCATGCCCGCGCCGCCGTCTGCGCTTTTGGTTGCGCCGCTGCGCCCGAATCCGCCTGCCGACGGCACGGTGCGCAGCCTGCTCAACCACGCGGCGGAATACGGCGCGTATGTGGCGGAGCTGGAAGCGCAAAACGCCGCTTGGCGCCAATGGGCTGCGCCGTCTGAAAGCCAAACGGCCACTACGGAGGCTGCGCCATGACGACGTATAACGAACTGGTGCAGCGCGTGTTGGCGGGCAAGCAGGCGGATATTGAATTGGGCTTGGCGCGGGCGCGGGAGCAGAAGCCGTTTGTGGAACAGGTGTCGCGGGTGTTGGACAGACTGGTTTTGCGCTATACCGTGCGCATGGACGGGCGTTTCGGCGTAATCTTTTGCTTGGAAACCGAGCCTGCCGATATTCGGCTGCGCCGCAACAGCGTGGCCGCCGCCATGCAGCGTTACGCCGTGGCGCAGCCGGAAGGTGCGGACAAGCTGTATCTTTCCTGTTTGAAAGAAGACGGCATAGTCTGCCGGATTGTGTTTGGAGATATTCCGCAATGATTCCGTTTACTTTAGAACAAGCCTTCGGCGGCATTACCAGCGCGTTTACCGCCATGCTTTGGTATTGGGTACGCGGGATAGACAGCCGCCTGAAGCAGGCGGAAAGCGAGCGCGCCGCCTTGCAGAAGGAATTGCACGACGTGAAACTGATGTACGCCACCAAAGCCGAAGCCCGCGCCGACCGCGACACGATTATGAGCAGCCTCACGCGGCTGGAAAACAAGATGGACAAAATGGCCGACAAGCTCGACCGGAAAGCGGACAAATCATGACCGACTTGCAAAAAGACCCGATTCTGCAAGCGCTGGCGCGAATCGAAGCCAAGCAGGATTTGCAGATGGCCAAAACCGAAGAAATGGAGCAGGAATTGCGCGAAATCCGCAAAGAATGCCGCCGCACCTCCGCGCTCTACGGCGGCTTGGGCGGCGCCATCGTATCCACCGGCTGGGAATTTATCCGCCTGAAACTGGGAGGCTGATATGGCGCACCCGAAAGAAACGCGCGAAAAGCTGCGCAGCCTGTATGTGAGCGGGCAGCAGACGCTGGAAACGGCGGCGATGATGTGCCAAATCCCGCAGGCCACCGCCCGCAACTGGAAACGCGCCGCCGCCGACAAAGGCGACGACTGGGACAAATTACGCGCCGCCTACACGCTGGCGGGCGGCGGCATTGAGGAATTGAGCCGCGCCATGCTGGCAGGCTTTTTGGTGCAATACAACAGCACCATGACGATGTTGCAGGACACCGCCGTGGAAAACCTGCCGCCCTCCGAGCGCGCCAAACTCTTGGCGAGCCTGGCCGACGCGTTTACCAAAACGGTGGCCGCCAATGCGCGGGTGATGCCGGAAACCTCGAAGCTGGCCACGGCTTTGGAGATGTTGGAAATGCTGCTGGTATTTGTACAGGAAAAATACCCGAAACACTTGGCCGCGTTTGTGGAAGTGGCCGAGCCGTTTGGGGCGGAAGTGGAGCGCAAATTCGGATAAGGAAAAGGCCGTCTGAATATACCGGATATTCAGACGGCCTTGCGTGTATGGGAATGCAATTATTTAGGAAAAGCTGATGTTCAAATGCTTGCCCAATTTGGCGGCGGCTTTTTCCAAAAAGTCGATTTTGGTGTTGTGGCGCAAATCCAGCAGGCGGTCGATTTGCGGCATATGCACGTCCAACTGCCGCGCCATTTCCGCCTTTTTCACGCCCTGCGCCAGCATTTCGTTGAGCAGCAGCACTTTGGCGGTTTCCAGCGCAGGCAGCGCCACGCTTTGCGCCTTGTCTTCAGACGGCAGCGGAATCGGGCGGCGGTCGGCAAAATAGCCTTCCAATGCGCAAATCAGGCCGTCTAAGGCTTCGATGGGGGCGCTGTCTTCGTCTTCGGCTACGGCTGCCGCTTCGGGAATATCGGGGAAAGTGACTAAAAACGTGCCGTTGTCGTCGGGGGTAAGCTCATAGGGGTAAGCTAACATATGTATATCCTTTCAGGGCAAACCCTTGCGGGCTTGCCTCCTATTTGAGACCTAAGTCTTTTTTGATTTTGTTGACCAATCCCGTACCAATCTCCTTGCTGCCGTGATTCGGGAAAACCGATGTTTTGCCGCCCAACCTGAGCAGCTGGTGGCTGCCGCGCTTCATGGTGGTAAATTCAACGCCTTGGGCAAGCAGCCATTTCCTGAATTCACTGTATTTCATCCGACCTCCTTTCCCATACAGTGGTTAAATAATACAACAAAAATGTTGTGTTTGTCTATAAAAATATAACAAATTTGTTGTATTTTATTTCAATGGGGAAAACTGGAACGGTAAACGGTACACACCCCGCCGCATGAAATGACGGAAACCGTGCCAACGAGTCAGGCCGTCTGAAAATAGGACAATCGTCTTTATTTCAGACGGTCTTTTTGCGCATGAAAAACAAAGATTTCTTAAAAAGTCTGGCTGCGCTGGCGGATAATTTCCGCCGCGTGATTGAGGCGGAGGTGGACGGCTTCGACCCGTCGCCCAAGGCGGTGGCGGCGCGGCGGGCGAAGGTGTTTGATCCGGTGGGCGGCTATGAGTATTTCGTCAACACCTATTTTCCGCACTATATCCGCAGCGGCTCAAAATCGGAGTTGCACGAATATCTGTTTGCGCGTCTGCCCGAAATTCTGCGCGAGGCAGACGGGCAATGCGAGGCCACGGCTGCGCCGCGTGGCGAAGCGAAGTCCACGCTGGTAACGCAGCTTTTTTCGCTGTATTGCATTGTGACCGGCCAAAAACATTACATCGTGATGGTAATGGACAGCATAGACCAAGCCTATCCGATGTTGGAGGCGGTAAAGGCGGAGCTGGTGTTTAATCCGCGCATTGCCACGGATTTCCCCGAGGCGGCGGGACAAGGCCGCGTGTGGCAGGCGGGGACGATTGTGACCGCCAACGATATTAAGGTGCAGGTGGCGGGTAGCGGCAAAAAGCTGCGCGGCCTGCGCCACGGCCCTTACCGCCCCGATTTGACCGTGCTCGACGATATTGAGAACGACGAGCAAGTCAGAAATCCCGAGCAGCGCGACAAGCTGGATGCGTGGCTGAAAAAGACCGTATTGCCTTTGGGCGGCGTGGGGCAAAAATATGATGTGGTGTATATCGGCACGATTCTGCATTACGACAGCGTGTTGAACCGCACGCTCAACAATCCTTTCTGGCACAGCATGAAGTTTAAAGCCATGAAACGCTGGCCGGACAATATGGCGCTGTGGGATGAGTGGGAAAGCATTTTGCGCAACAACGGCAGCGCGGGCGAAGCGATGGCCGACGCGTTTTACCGCACCCGGCAGGCCGAGATGGATAAAGGTGCGATTACATCATGGGCGGCACGCGGCGTATTGGCGCTCATGAAAATCCGTGCGCGAGACGGTCATGCCACGTTTGACAGCGAGTATCAAAACGACCCGGTCAGCGGCGAAGACGCGCCGTTTGCCAATATGTTGGAACGCTGCTTTTACAAGCCGTCTGAAATTCCGGCGGACGCGGTGTTTTACGGCGCTCTTGACCCGAGCTTGGGCAAGGCGGGCGCGGGGCGCGACCCTTCTGCCGTCTTGGTGGGGGCGTTTCACCGTGCCACGGGTGTGTTGTATGTGGTGGCGGCGCAAATCAAAAAGCGCCTGCCCGACCGCATTATCGAAGATGTGATTGCCATGCAGGAGCGTTACCGCTGCCAGGTGTGGGCGGTGGAAACGGTGCAGTTTCAGGAGTTTCTGAAAACGGAATTGGTCAAGCGCAGCGCGGCGCGGGGGATTCCCGTACCGGCGCGGGGCGTAAAGCCCAACAGCGACAAGGCGCTGCGCATTGAGAGCCTGCAACCGCATATCGCCAACGGGCTGATTAAGTTTGACCCGAATCAGGCGGAATTGTTGAACCAACTGCGCCATTTCCCCAAAGCCGACCACGATGACGGCCCCGACGCGCTGCATATGCTGTGGATGGTGGCGCAAAGCGGGCAAAACCACGCCGCCCGCCGCCCGATTGCGCTGCCGCAGCCGCGTTTTTAGTTTGTGTAGGGTGGGTTAGCCGCGCTTTTTGCGGCGTAACCCACGCGGTGCGTGATGTTTCCGATGGTGCGTGGGTCAAGACCCAGCCTACGGGTTTTAAATGGGATTTAAAATGTTTGGAAAACTCATCAAAAAGCAAAACGAAGCGAAAAAGGCGCGTTTCGCCGGCCTGATTGCCGACACCACGCGCCGCATGGAAGATTTGATGTTCGGCAACATCGACCGCGTGGACGAAGTCTTGCGCCGCCTCGGGGTCAGCTATCACGAAGCCTACGAAACGGTGAATGCCGACGATGAAGTGGAAGCCTGCAAAGAAGATTTGCGCATGGCGATGACGGCGGCGGCTTGGCGCATTTACGGCGAGGGCTTGGGCGAGGAGGACAACGACCGCCTGTACCGCATGGTGCGCCGCCATCTGCCCTCGTTTGTGGATTTGGTGATTACCGCCAAGCTCTACGGCTTTGCCGTGGCGCGGTATGTGTATGAGGTGCAGGCCGACGGCTTTATCGCCATCCGGCAGGTGCTCGACCGCCGCGACGAGCTGTATGACTACCGCCCGCTTTCAGACGGCCGCCTGCTGTATTTGGGCAACGGCTTTGAGGAAGAAATCAATACCGATGTGCAGCATTTGCTTATCCGCAACCGCCCCACCGCCCGCCATCCGCGCGGCGAAATGACGGCGGCGCGGATTTATCCGGCGATTGCGGTGCGCAATAACGGCTGGCTGTATGCCAACCAATTCATCATCCGCTACGGCCAGCCTTATCTGGTGGGCAAAATCGACGGCACGCAAACCGAAGCGGAAGACTTTGTCGGCAAGCTCTACCAATTCGTCAAAGGCGGGGCGCAGACCATCAACCGCGAAGACGAAATCCAAATGCTGACCAATCCGGCCAACGGCGAAGCGTTTAAAACCGTGGAAAACATGGCCAATGCGCGGATTCAGAAACTGCTCTTAGGCCGCGTGAAAACGGGCGATTTGAGCAGCTCCAGCCGCGCCGCGCAGGAAGTGGACGAAGTGACGCGCCAAGAGCGTATCCGCGCCTATCTCAATCTCTTGGGCGTGGCGGTGCAGCATGCGGTGGACGCGGTATTGGCGGTGAATGCCGCCTACGGCAAGGAAATCCACGCCCCGGCGGGCGTGTGGTTTGAGTTTGACAAAGAAACCATTGTGGACAAAACCCGCGCCGAACGCGACCAAATCTACGCCGCGATGGGCTTGAGCCTGACCGAGGATTATTTTGTCAACGTCTTGGGCTACGAGCCGGAGCATTTCACATTGCACCCCGCCGCCGCGCCCAATACCGCCGCCGCGCTGTCGCTGAGTTTGGCTGAAAACGGCGCACCCGCGCTGGGCAAGCCTTACGATACCGACACCGCCCTTATGCAGCCGAAAATGCAGGCGGTGATGGCGGCTTTGGCGGAAGCGGAAGATTTTGATGATTTTCAGACGGCCTTGGCGGAATTGGATTTGAGCGCAGGCGATTTGAACATTGTTGACCAACTGGTCAACCAAGCCTGCCGACAGGCGGCGGACGATTTGAGCCAAGACGGAGCGCAATAATGACCGAGCCGGTAATCCGATACAACAGCTTAATCGACCGCGCGGCCTTAGGCCATCTGAAAAGCAAAAAGCTGCTGGCGGGCTTTTCGCATTACGACGTATGGATGCAGGAGCACGCCGTGGCCTTTACCGTGGCCAAGATGATGGATGAGGATATGCTCGCCGATGTGCGCGACGCCTTGAGCCGCGCCATCGCGGGCGGCACGCGCTTTGATGATTTTCAAAAGCAGCTTAAACCCTATTTAATGGCCAAGGGCTGGTGGGGAGAGCAGATTATGACCGACCCTGTGGACGGCGTGCCCAAACTGGTGCAGCTGGGCAGCACGCGCCGTTTGAAAACCATTTTCGAGACCAACCTCGCCACCGCCCGCGCCGCCTCGCAATGGAAACGCATTCAAAGCCGCAAGGAATCGCTGCCCTATCTGAAATACATTCCCAGCTACGCGCATGACAAGCGCGACAGCCATAAGCAGTATTACAACCTGATTTTGCCGGTGGAGCATGAATTGTGGAGCGTGATTTTCCCGCCCAACGGCTACGGCTGCAAATGCGGCGTGCGCCAGATGTCGGCCAAAAAAGCCCTGCGCGAACGCTCGCGGGATATTGAAGAAAACCCCGACGGCTTTACCGACAAACAAAAAGCCGCCAGCAAAGCCGGTAAGCTGGAAGACGATCCGCATATCGAATGGCGCACCTTTACCAATCCGCGCACCGGCAAAACGGTGGAAGTACCCGCCGACATCATCCCGACCTTCGCCCACAACCACGGCGACCGTATCGGCGCACTCAACACGCTGGCGGCGGAGCGCCACGGCAACGGCTTTGTCGATAAAGTGCGCGAACTGACCGAGGCTTACCTTGCCGCCAAACTGACCGCGCCGGAGGATACGGTGGCGGTGTCGGCGCTGCCGGATAAAGTGCCGGAGAAAGAAGTGAAACGGCTGACGGCTACCAATACGGATAACAATACCCAAGACCACGAAGCACGGACAGCCGCTGCTTGGCAACTGGCGACAGGGGATAAGCTGGAAATCTTCGACTTGGCGGTTGAGAAAGGCATGAAGCAACCGGATTATCTGATTGTTTCAGACGGTCTTGAGCGGGGAAATTGGGTAAGTTTGGATTTTATGTTTACCGAAGACGTAAAAGTTGCAAGGTTAAACCAATATTTTGCCGATACCGATAAAAACTGGCAGGGTAAGATTCGGCAGATTCAAAGCCATTTGGAAAAAGCCGACATCGTGCCACTGGATATGCGCAAGCTGACCGCGCTAAACCGTGCAAAATTACTGACTTATGTGCTATCATTGCCAAAAGAACAACGGGATAAAATCCGATTGTTGGTTAAGGAATCGAAATGAGTACACCCGAAGAATTTACCGTAAACTTCAAGCAGAAGACAGACGGCGGCTATACTTGGCAGACTGTGTTTTTAGGCAAGTCCGCCTGCGCTGCGCTGTATGACTTTCTTGAGCCGTTGTTTTTACAAAAATGGGGCGAAGAGGAGCCGACGGGGCAGTTTATCGGCCTGTATTCGGGAGAAGACTTTACCGTGGATTTTCTTTCTGCTGATGAATACAACCTTGTTTACGGCTGGATAATGCAGGCCGCCGACGAGTTGGAATACGTCAAGCCTTATAAAGACGACCTGAAAGCCGCGCTCGAAGCCGACCCGCGATTCAAAACGCAGTAAACCAAACCCGCTTTAAAAGCGGGTTTAAAATTATCAAGGAGAACATCATGCAGCGCGATTGGGAGCTTATCCGCGCCATTCTCGCCCGTTTGGAAGACGAGCCGGAAGCGGCAGCCGATGTCATGCCGCATACGTTTGAGGGTTACGCGGCGGATAAAGTGTCTTACCATATCTGGCTTTTAATGCAGTCCGGCCTGATTGTCGGTATCTGCAACGGCGATTATCCGCGCCGCAACTTCCAATGCTATGCCGTCAGCCTGACGTGGGCGGGGCATGAATTTCTCGCGGCGGTCAAAAGCGACGCCGCTTGGCGCAATATCCGCAAAGCCGCCAAAGAGCGCTCATTGGAGCTGTCTTTTGAGGTAGTGAAAACCGTGGCCGCCGCGCTGGTGGGCAAGGTTTTTTGAAAAGCGCCCAAAACGCTGTTTTTAGCGCGTTTTGCCCTTAAGGTAAGCAAGGGTATAGGCGCGGCATTTAACCGCCCTTGTGCAAGGGCTTAAACGCCCCTTAAACGCGGTTTCAAATGCAAGGCCGTCTGAAACCCGACATCCCTTTCTGATTCTGTAAAAACCACCCGAACGTCTGAATCCGTGCCAAGCGGATTCGGGCGTTTTTTTATTTACTATTGCCCCGTGTTTTGCAACGGAGGTCGTATGACTTTTTTAAATGTGCGGCTGGCGGCGGATGAGGCGGCGGCGGTCGTGACCGGCGAAGACGGGCAGCGTTCGTTTTCCGGCATTGCCAACAGCGGCACGCCGTTTTGGCTGTGGGGCGAGCAGTATGTGGTGGACTTTGCGCGGCTTTCGCACAAAGACAAAGTGCCGGTATTGGTCGAGCATGACCGCCTGCGCCGCGCGGGGAGCTGCCAACTGACGGCTGCTTCAGACGGCCTGCGCGCCGACGGCCTGCTGCTGGCCAACGAATACGGCAATGCGGTTGCCGAAGATTCCGACGGCGGTTTCCCGTGGGAAATGAGCGTGGACTTACGCGCCGCCCGCCGCGAGTTTATCGACACCGGCACGGCGGCCACGGTCAACGGCGCGGAATATGCCGGTCCGATGTGGATTCTGCGCGACTGCACCATCCGCGAAGTATCGTTTTGCGCCTTGGGGCAAGACCCCAACACCTCGGCGGTGGCCTTGTCGGAAAACGGCACGGCGCTGGCGGGCAAGCCCGATTTTTTATTTACACAACCGGAAGGAAACGACATGACTGTCTCTAAAGAAGACTTTGACAAGCTGAACGCCGAAAAAGCGCAGCTGGCCGCAGAAAAGCAAACCCTGCTGGCGCAAGTGGCCAAAGCCGAAACCGACGCGCTCTTAGCGCAAAACGGCTTTGCCTTTGCCGAGGGCAAGCCGCAGGGCTTATCCGATGCCACCTACCGCATTTTGATGGCGGCTGCGGCAGACGAACGCGCCGTGCTCTTGGCCGATTTGAAACCGCAAGCCCCGGCGCAGCCTGCCGTCAAGCCGGAAGTCCCCGCCGCGCTGCTGGGCGACAACGGCGCGAGCCACCAACCCGAACAAACCGTCAGCGCACTCTTGGCCGACGCCAAAGCGCGTGCCGAACGTGCCAAACGCAAATAAGGAGCTGAATCATGACGCAAAAATCCAATCCGCAAGCGTTGGGCTTACTGGTCAGCGATATTCTGCAATGGGAAGCCACGCCGCTGACCCGCGTGATCGTTACCGCAAGCGAAGGTTTGAAAGCCGGTGAGTTTGTCGAATACGGCCTGCGCAGCAAGAAATACGTTGCCCTGACCGATGAAAACAACGGCACGGTCATCATCCAGCCGCACAACTGCATTATCAATCTGAATGTGTTGTCGTCTGCCGCCATTACCGCCGCGCGTACCGACTTGAATACCATGCAGACCGAAGACGACGCCTACGGCATTGTCTATAAAGGTACGCCGCAAGCGTAAGGCCGTCTGAAAACCATTTGAACAAGGAAACCCCATGAAGCAATTTCCGTTTACCAATGAAGAGCTGACCCTTGCGGTCAACGAGCTGCCGGGCTTGGACACCACCATCGGCAATTTGGGCATTTTCAAAGCCGAATACCACGCCACTACCCGCGTGCGCGTGGATAAAAAAGACAGCACCTTAACCCTGGTCAAATCGCAAGAGCGCGGCGCAGGCGGCGAAGCCGGTACGTCCGACAAGCGCACCAGCCGCATTTTCGAGACCGTGCACCTGCCGCGCCACCGCACCGTGTTGGCCGAAGATGTGCAAAACCTACGCCAGTTTGGCGGCACGGGCTTGGAGCGTCCGGTCAATTATATGAACGACGCGCTGACCGCCATGAAAGGCGACATCGACATCACCCGCGAGCATTTGATGTTGGGCGCGTTGAACGGCAAGATTTTGGATGCCGACGGCAGCGAGATTTACGACCTCTATACCGAGTTCGACATCAAAGGCGGCCGCACCAAAAAATCGTGGGCATTGTCCAGCGCCGATACCAAGGTGGGCGCGAAGATGGACGAGGCCAAGCGCCATATCCGCAAATTGTCGGGCGGCGAGGTAGTGAGCGGCTTTACCGTATTGTGCAGCCCGGAATTTATCGACGCGCTCAAATACCACGATTCGATGGTGGAACTCTACAAACGCTTTGAAGCCGGTAAGGTGTACCGCGAAGACGGCGGCGTGGAATTTGTCCACAACGGCATCAGCTTTATCGAATACAACAACGATTTCGGCACGAAAGCCGCCAAAGTCGAAGCCGGTAGCGCCATCATGCTGCCCAACGGCACGCGCTCGACCTTTGTGGAAGTCTTCGCCCCGTCGGACACCATTTCTGCCGTCAACACGCTGGCCAAGCCTTATTACGCCTCCGCCGAGCTAATCGGCCACGAAAAAGGCTGGGACTTGGAAGCGCAGTCCAACCCGCTGCCGCTGGTGTTGCGCCCGAATCTGGTGATTACCCTGACGGCGGACTAAGCCATGATTACCCGCGAGGATATGCTGGCGCGGTTTGCCGAGCGCGAAATCGCCCAACTGACCGACCACGAAAACGGCCGCACCATCAATGACGATGTGTTGCAACGCGCCATCGACGACGCGGCCGCCGAAGCGGGCAGCTATCTGCGGGCGGCGGGGTTTCAAACCCTGCCCGAGCCGACCCCGCGCGTGTTGGCGGTGAAGGTGTGCGATATCGCCCGCTACTACCTGCATGAAGACGGCGTAATCGATATTGTCGAGGCGCGTTACAAATCGGCACTGGAATGGCTCAAGGCGCTGGTGAAAAATCCGAATCTCTTGGGTTTGGACGTATCCGCCGCCGCCACCCGCGCCGCCGAAGCAAGCGGCAGCGCCTATGCGGTGCGCCCGAATCAGGCGGAGGGCTGGGGTCATGCGCCTAATCGTCGCCGCTGACGGCTTGGGCGTATTGCAAGCCCACCTGAGCGAACTCTACCGCCGTTTGGACGGCGATTTGAGCGAGCCGCTGAATGCCGTGGCGGGGGTACTGGAAGACAGCACCCGCGAGCGGTTTGAACGCGAAACCGACCCACAGGGCAAAAAGTGGGCGGATTTGAACGAAAACACGCTCAAAGCCAAGGCCAAAAAAGGCTCGGCAGAACACGGCATCCTCACCGACGAAGGCCATTTGCGCAACATCCTCTCGGAGGTGACGAAAAACCAAGCCCTTGTCGGCACGGCGCAGCCTTACGCCGTCTTCCATCAGGACGGCACGAAAAACATGCCATCCCGCCCGATTTTCGGTATCAGCGCCGAAGACGAGGAAGAAATCGGCGACCGCCTCGCCGAATGGCTGGACAAACTTTGGAGCAATCCCGTATGAGCAAAATCCCCGCGATGTACACCAATATGCTGGCCTGCTATCCCGCGCTGCTGGCGCGTTTGGCGGGCGTGCCGGGTGTGAAGCAGGTGTTGGAAGCGCAGGATTTGGCGGCGGTGGCGGGCGAGCGCAAGGTATTGCCTGCCGACGGCGCGGTGTATGTGGTGTTTGACGGCTTTACGCCGGAAAACGAAACCGCCGCGCGTAAACGGCTGGCGCAGGAGCGCTTGAGTTTCAGCCTGATTCTCGCCAAACGCCAATACACGCCCAACCGCCTGCAATTCGGGGCGGACGGCGTGGGCGAAACCCTGACCGCCATCAAATCCGCCTTTCAGGGCTGGACGCCGAAAGATTCAGACGGCCTCGCCCTGGCCCTGACCCCTTTCCAAGCCGCGCAAGCCCTGTCGATTTACTACCACGACGGCTACGCATTTTTCCCGGTGCGCTTTACCACCACCGTTAACATCCAATTACAGGACGACTAAACATGGCAAAATCTGTTGACCACGGCTTAATTTTCGAAGGCGACGTCAAAGTGCGTAACCGCAATCAGGCGGGCGCAGGCTTTATCGACATCGGCAACACCACCGCGCTGACCACCGCCACTTCGGTGGAAACCGCCGAGCGCATTTCCAAACAGAAAGGCACTTACGGCAGCGCCTTGGATTCCCTCAAAACCATGCAGCCGACCGAAATCGGCCTGACGCTGGACACCTTCGACAAAGACAACCTCGCCTTGGCCTTGATGGGCGAAGCGGCGGTGATTGCCGCCGAAGCGGTCAGCGTGACCAACGAAGAAATCGTCATCAGCCAATACGGCCACGCCTACAAGCTGGCGCACGGCAATATCGACCCGGCCACGGTGAAAGTAGTCGATTCCGACGGCACAGACGTACCCGCCGCCGAGCTGGACATCAACGCCACCGTCGGCCTGATTGCCGTCAAATCCGGCACGGAAGTGGTGGTGGAAGGCGAAACCGTCAAAGTGACCTACAAAACCCGCGCCGCCGGCGGCTACAAAGTCTCCGCCGCCACGCTCTCGCGCCTGGATTTGGAAATCTACGTCGATGGCCGCAACCGCGTCACCGGCGAAGCAGGCGTGCTGCATATCCCGCACGCGGTGTTGGCGGCAGACGGCGAAATCGACTGGTTCGGCGACGACTTCAACGAAGCGGCCTTTACCGGCACGGCAGTGGTGGCCGACGGCGAGACTTCGACTTATTCGTTTACCAGCTACAACAATTAAACCGGGTTTCAAAGCATGTTTAAAGGCCGTCTGAAACGAGCTGCCGCCTGTATAGGCAGCGGTGCCGGAGTTTCAGACGGCCTTTAACTTTAAGACAGTAAGGAGCGGCTATGACGGCAGTTTCAGCACCACAACCACCCAGCAAACCAATGCGCTGGCCAGCGCAGCATAACAAACGTATTCGGCTGCTTTATGAATGGCGCCGCGCGGTGCGACATGGTAAGCGGGCGTTGCGCCGCTGTTTCGGCGGTATGTGTCTGCTAAGCTGTCCGCCTGCAACTTCAGAAGCCGATTTAAAGCGTACACTTCGCCGTGTAGTACGACTGCACCGGCTAGGATACCGGCCGCGTTTAATACAAATGCCGCCTTTATCCACACCACCGGCAGGTTGGCCGTATTCTTGCCGAGAAGCTGGCCGGCCATAACCGAAAAGAAACCGGCGCACAGCAAAACCAGCCATCGCAGCCATGCATAATAAGCGGCATTGCGCTGTTGGCCAGTCTCAAAAGTTTGCAGCTGACTGGAGAGATTACTCATGCGCCCCCGCCTCCCGCGCTGCCAGCTCACGCACCGCCCTGACGACCAAGTCTGCCTGACTGATTCCCAACGCGGCGGCGGTCTGCTCAATCAGCGCGATGTCTTCCAGCTTAAGCTTGAAGCCTTTGACCTTAACACCGCGTTTTTCTTCGGATTTCTTTTGAATTTCGTTTCTTGACAAAGCCATTTTTACACCTTAAGATTTGAGAATCGGCGGAGTGGTAGGACACCCCGCCTATCTCAAGGTTAGTAAGCGTTAGCGCTCAAAACCAAGAGAAGAATTAAAATGAGATACTTCATTTTGAATCCTTCTGCAAATGCCCTTAAGCAGGATTGCGGGTTAGGCGTTCAACCCACCGGTTCTTGCTCAACCGATGGATAGAATTATAGGTTAACCTACAATTTAAGTCAAGCATAAGCAGATGAAAAAGCCCCGAATTTCGGGGCTTTTTTTATTGCCGCTGCTAAGCTGCCCAAACCCCGTTTTACCTGAATCCCTGCCCGTATCCCGCCCGAAGGCCGCCGCGCATAATCGGGCGGGATTTTTATTGTTGAGGACAAGGCAATGGCGGATAAAACCATTACGGCGGGTTTGCAAATCAAGGCATCGGTTGACGGCGAGGTCGAAATCAAGGGCTTGGCGGCGGAGGTGGACAAGGCTGCCGAGAAAGCGGACAAGCTCGACGGCAGCGGTAAAAAGCTCGGCGATACCTTTGACGGTATGCCCGGCAAGCTCAACCCCTTTGCCGCCGCTTTGGGCAAAACGGGCGACGGTTTGGATAAGGTCGGCGGCAAATCGGCTTCCGCCGCCGAATCGCTGCTGTCGTTCGGCAAGGGCGCAGCGGCGGCTTTGGGCGTAACGGCGGCCTTGGACAAGGTTTCAGACGGCCTGCAGCGGGTGTTGGATACGTCCACCGAATACACCGCCATCAAAAGCCGCATGGAGTATGCCTTCGGCGGCGTGGAGGCGGCGGGGCAGCAGATGGAATGGGTCAAAGGCGTGGCGGCAGAGCTGGGATTGGAGGTCAAATCCGTGGCCAACGGCTATGCCCAACTTGCCTCAGCCACGAAAAACATCAATATGTCCACCGAGCAGACGCAGCAGGTGTTTGAAGGCGTGGCCGCTGCCGCCGCCAGCATGAATCTTTCCACCGAGGAAACCAACGGCGTATTGCTGGCGCTCTCGCAGATTGCGGGTAAGGGCAAGGTGTCGATGGAGGAGCTGCGCGGGCAGTTGGGCGAGCGGCTTACGCCTGCGATGGCGATTGCGGCCAAATCTATGGGCGTAACCACCGCCGAGCTGGAAAAAATGGTGGAAAGCGGCATTGCGGCGGAAGAGTTTCTGCCCAAATTCGGCGCGGCGATGGCAGAGGCGTTTTCCGGAGCGGAATCGGCCTCCGCCCCGCTCAACCGCCTGAAAAACCAGCTTGACGAGCTGATGCTGAAAATCGCCGATTCGGGCTTGAACGACGCGTATAACCAACTTCTGACCGAAGTGGGCGACGCGCTGACCTGGATAGAAGAAAAAGTCAGCGGCTTGGACGGCGCATTAACCGGCGCGTTCGGCGATTCGCTGACCGGCGCGTGGGACACGCTGAAAACGGGCTTGCCCGAGCTGGGCGATATGGTGGCGACCGCCTATGACGGGATTAACAGCATAGGCTCGGCGCTGGACAGCTTGAGCGACGGCAGCGGCAATTTCGATTTGATTAAAAACACGCTAGACGGCCTGAATGTGGCCTTAGGCGTGATTTCAGACGGCTTCAAGGGCTTGAGCATTGCTTTTGATGTATCGGTGGGCGCGATTCAAAGCGTCATCGGCGATATTCTGCTCGGTCTGTCGAAACTCACTTTTGGTGAGGTGAGCGCAAACTTCGCCCAAGCCGCCGCCGACATCGAAGCAAAGGCAGCGCAGCATTTCGACGCGGCGCAGGAAAAGGCGTTGGCCTTTGAATCATCCTCCGTGGCCGCGTTTAAACGGGCGCAGGAGAGTGAGGCCGAGCGCTATGCGCGTTTGGAAACCGAGGCACGCGAAGCCTACGCTGCCGCCAGCCAAGCCGCCGTGGAAGCCGCCGCCAAAGCCAAACAAGCGCAGGAAGCGGCTTTGCAGGCGGTGGGCACGTCGCAGGAAGAAGCGGCCAAGAAAGCCGCCGAAGCCGCCGACAAACAGGCCGCCTCCGCCTTAAAAGCAGCGCAGAGCAGCGGCACAGCATGGGAAGAAGCGGCGGCAAAAGCCGGTGTCGGCGCAGAATCTGCCGCCCAAATCAAGCAGCCTTTGGCCGAATTGGAAGCCGCCGCGAAACAATCCGCCGCAGCGGTGGCCGATGTGGGCAATTCGGCACAGGCGGCGCAAAGCAAGGTAGCCGAGGCCTTTGCCAAAATCGGCGTGGACACCGAGGCCGTCACCAACGGCGTGAGCAGCAAGGCGAAACAGGCGTTTGCGGATTTTCAGACGGCCTCGCAACTGGCGGCGCAGAGCGGCGAAACCGACGCGCGCTTAATCAGCGCGGCGTTTGAGCAGATGATGGGCAAGCTCGAATCGGCCAAAGAATTTGAAGCCTTCCGCGCCCAGTTGGAAGAGAGCGGCAATGCGGCCTATCTGACGCAGGAGCAGTTAGGCCGTCTGAACGAAGCGGCCAAAAGCGGCGCGGGCGCGGCGAAAACGGCGTATCAGGCTTTGGCCGACAGCATCAAATCCGCCGCCGCCGCCGATTTAAGCAATATCGGCGAACAGGCGAAGGCGGCGATGGAGTCGGGCAGCATTTCGGCGGCGCAATACGACCAAGTGATTGCTCAGGTCAACACGCGCACGCGGGAGCTGCAAAGCGCCAGCGCCGATATGGGCGTTCAGGCGGAGGAATCGCACCACCGCGCCGCAGCCGCCGCGCAAAGCCATGCGGCGGCGGAGCGTGAGGCGGCAAGTGCCAGCAAGGAAGCGGCGGAAGCCACGCAAAAATCAAGCTATATGGCGGCGGGTTACTATCAGCAGGCAACGCTGAATGCGGATGCAGTCAAACGCTTGAAAGAGGTACAAGGTGCGGCGATTAAGGCTAATCTCGGTTGGGCGGAGACAACGTATTCCGCCATGCTGGGGATTCAGAAAATCAATGCTGTTTATTCGGCCTTCAAAAAGGATTTGGTGGACGCGGCAGACGCAACGACTGCCTTGAATGAAAAAGTGTCGGCAGGCACGGTGACCATGCGGGACATCAGCGAGGCGACAAGTAAGGCGTCAAGCCGTTTCGGTCAATTGGACAAAACCACCTTGTCGAATTTGAACGCCGCCATCGAATCTGCCCGAAAATCCATCCAAGCCTTATCCGACGAGGCGCAAGACACTCTGGCGGAAATCAACGCCGAATTAGCCGAAATCAACGGCGACAGCGAGGCGACCTATGCCTTGCAGCAGACGAAAAAGCTGGCCAAGTTGCAGGAAAAAATGCAGGAAGCGCAAAAGGCAGGCAATTCGGAAGCCGTGGGCTATTATGCGCAGGCCATTGCCGCGCAGAAAAAGCTGTATCAGGCGCAAAAAGAGCAGCGCGAGAGCGCCGCGCAATCATCGTCTGCCTCGTCGTCCGGCAGCGGCGAGGCCAAAAGCACGCTGAACTTGGCGCAGCTTTTCGGCAATGCCGCCACGCCGCAGGTCAATATCGACGCCGACGGTTTGGCCGAAGTGTTGGCGCAGCGCGATCAGGCGGTGGCGGATAAAGTAACGTCGCAGCTTTTGAACCAACTTAACAATGCAGTCAAACGCAGCGTGTAATGTTCAGACGGCCTCAGCCTGAAGCCCTGCTCCCCTTGGGATGGCAGGGCTTTTTTTATACTGGGGCAAACCCTTTGTAGGGTGTTTGCGGTATGCACACCCTACGGCTTTTTCAGGAAAAAACAATGGCAAACGAATACTGGCAACTTACGCGCAAAGACACCGGCGCGGCGGTGAAGCTGCCGCAGGACATGCGCTGGACGGATGAATACGACTGGTCGAAAGTCGCCCAAGCCGCGCCGCAGCGCACTTTGTCGGGCGGGCTGATTATCCAGCAGGGTGTAAAGAAAAACGGCCGCCCGATTACGCTCTCGGGCGATTGGGTGTGGATTAACCGCGCCGATTTACAGACCCTGCGCGATTGGAGCGATACGGCGGAATTGGAAATGACCCTGACCCATTACGACGGGCGCACGTTTAACGTCATCTTCCGCACCCACGACGGCGCATTGGGCAGCGCCGAGCCGGTATTGTATGCCACGCCGGAAAAAAGCTCGGATTACTACACGATTGAAATCAATTTAATGACGGTTTAAAGCCCCATTAAACCGCAACCAAAAGGCACGATATGGCGACCAAAACCACCCGCATTACCCAGCAGGATTTGCAGATTTACCCTTCCGAGCGCATGACCGACACCGATGACGGCGGCGGTCTGATGACCGGCACCGCGCTGACGGGCGCGGACAACGAAGTCTTCCCGCCCGTGTCCGACGTTGACCGCACGATGGGCAGCTTCGACGCGCGTTTGCTGTATCCGGCGGTGTTGCGCAGTGACGCCGAGCCGTTTTACGGGGCGCACTTTATCATTTCCGAGCCGCCCGAGGCGGAGAATGTTTCGTTTTTGGCGTTCAAGGCGCGCAATTACGGCGAAGAGCGCGCGGATATTATGCCGTATATCGCGGCATACAGCGTGCCGACGATTGAAAGCCGCATGACGCTGCTGGGCAAGCATATGGCGGGTATCCGCATTATCCAAGCCTATCAGCGCACAGACGCAACCTTGCCCAAGGTGGGCGAACGCTATTGTTTGGAAAAGGGCAATACGCAGGAGTATTTCCGTATTGCGGCGGTATCGAGCGAGGTGCGCACGTTTGAGTATGTCAATTCAGACGGCAGCGTGATTGAATTTCAGCGCACGGTGTTGAATATGGAAATCACCTCGGCGCTGACAAATGACTATTCGGGTATTGATTATCCGGTGCGTGGTTATGCGAATATTGATGTGGCGATTTTGGAAACGCAGGTGGCGGATTCGGCCAGCTACTACGGCGTGCGCCCGTTGGCCAAGGCCATCAGCCAAAACGACGCGGTGATTTATGCCGACAGCGTGTATGAAAAGCTGGTGCCGACTTCGACCATCGAAACGGCCTATACCGACAATTACCCCGTGGAATCCAACGCATGGGTGGCTTCGGGCGCGACTAAAGTATTGTACAGCACCAATTCTACGGTATCGGGTACGATTTACCTGAGCCAGCCGGTGATTCCGGGTACGGTATCGGTAAGCGGCTACACCGACAACGCCTTGGGGCAGCTGGTCGGCACGTCCAACACCATCAGCGTGGACTACGAGCGCGGGATTTTACAGAACGTGCCCTCCACTTACGCCCTGCGCGTGACCGGCACGCCGGGGGCAAAGGTCAGCGCGGCGCGTTATGCCACTTATATCGCGGTGAAAGACAGCAATCAGGGCACGGCCTGGGTGCCGCTTTTAACCCCCGCGCCGGTATCGGGCAGCCTGACGGTGTCGTATATGAGCGGCGGCGATTGGTATGTTTTAAGCGATAAGGGCGACGGCATTTTGCGCGATGATGAGGGCGATTCCTGCGGCACGGTAGCGGGTAGCGGCTCGGTGGCCTTGAGCCTGCCCGCCACGCCCGATGTGGGCAGCTATATCGTGTTGGCGTGGGCGGATTCGGCGATGTATCAGACCTACGACGCGCAAAAGGCAGGCAGCACGCCGGCGGCGAAAACCGTCAGCGGCTCGGTGGTGATGCCGTCTGAAGCCAGCGCCTACATCAAGCCGGGGACGTTTACCTTAAGCTGGAATGACGGCGAAAGCGATAAAACCGCCGGCGACAACGCAGGCGCGTTAACGGGCGACGCTACGGGGCGCGTGGGCTATTACTACGGGCAGGCGGTGTTGACCGGCTGGAGCAGCATGAATCCGGTCAAAATCAGCTTTGAAGAATACACCGGCACGCCCGAAGTGGTGAATCAAACCTTTAGCGATAAAGCGGCGGCAGTGAGCCTGACCGTGGGCAAAACCGCGCCGGGCAGCCTGCTGTTGGCGTTGGCTTATACCGTCAATGTGACCGTGGCGGATACCGAATGGGTCAAAGCGCTGTACAACAGCTATTCGGTCGGCGATTCGGCCTTGGGCGGCGTGATTTTGGCGCGGGCGAAGCATGATATTTTGCTGGCGACAGACGAAGAGGAAGACAAAGCCAGCTTTACCGTGAATATTTTGGATGACGGCGCAGGCAACCTGCTCAATGAGGCGGGTCAGGCCATCGGCGGCACGATTGACTACACCACCGGCAAAATCACGCTGCCGTCGCCCGCCGCGTGGACAGTTGCGCCGACGGTAACGGGCGGCACGTTTGCCTATTCCACCATCGCCGTGGGCGCGGCGGCGGTAGGCGCGGCGGAAACCAAGACCATTACCGATTATCAGATTTACGCCACCGAAGCGGCGTGGTCGCGCATTGCCGAGAGCGACACCAAACTCACGAGCGTGACCGAAACGCCGTCGAATGTGCAAATCAACGTGGCTTTGGCCACGGGCGGCCGTCCGGTATTGGATACCTGGTCGTTTAACGACGGCAGCAACGATTTGATTGAACGCGGCGGCACGATTTACAAGAGCTTCAACGGCAAAACCGGCACGGGTACGGTGGTCGGCTCGCTCAACAGCGACAGCGGCGCGGTCAAATTCTCCGCCACCGGCGTGAACGTGGCCTCTTTAAAAATCACCGGCGGCATTGTGGCCACGGATACGGATTACATCCAAAGCTACTCCGGCCGCACCGAGGCCGCGCCGGTGAAGCCGGAGAGCTTTACCGTGTATGCCGTGGTCGGCGGGCAGAAAATCAGCGGCACGTCTGACGGCGACGGCAATATTACCGGCGGCATTAGCGGCACGATTGATTACGAAACGGGCTTTTACAGCATTACCTGCGCCAACGGTTTCTACCCCGAAACCCTGCGCTACAACTGCGTGACCCAAGACAATATCCCGCTGGATTCGGATATTATCGGCATTGACGCCGTGCGCCTGCCTGCCGACGGCAAAGTGCCGGTGTTCCGCAAGGGGGATATGATTGTTATCGGCAACCGCTTAAAGCAGGATTTGGGCAGCGCCTTTACCAGCGGCCAAGTCATCCAGCTTGAGCGCAAAAACCTCGACCGCATGTGCTTGCTGGACGCAAACGGCGAGCATGTATTGGCGGAAAAATACAGCGTGGACTTGGAAACGGGCGTATTGACGATGGCCGAGCCATTGAGCCTTGCCGACTACACCCTGCCGCTGACGGCGGTGTTGGCATGGGAAGAGGAAAACCGCATCACCGGCGTGGATATTTCAGGCCGTCTGAAACTGCAATTTGCCGTGTCGCGTGATTATCCGCTGGAAAATACCTATGTTTCCAGCGCCTTAATCGGCGGCGATTTGCTGGTACGCGCCACCGATCCGTTCAGTCAGAATACTTGGGACAACGTGTGGTCGGATTCGCTGCGCGGCACGGCGATTTTGGCGCAGTTGGACGTGAAAAACTACCCGATTACGCTCACTTCCAGCGGCGCGATTAACGAGCGCTGGCTGATTCAGTTTATCTCCGCCACGCAGTTCCAGCTTTACGGCGAGAATCTGGGCTTGGTGGCGCAGGCCGACATCTACACCGACCTTGCGCCCGCCAACCCCGCCACGGGCAAGCCGTATTTTTCCTTGCAGGCGGCGGCCTTCGGCGGCGGCTGGGCGGCGAAAAACTGCATCCGTTTTAATACCTTCGGCACGCCGCTGCCGGTGTGGGTGTTGCGGGCGGTACAGCCCTCCGCCGCTCGCCAAACCGAACGCGACGGCTTTACCGCCTGTTTGCGCGGGAATACGGTGGCGGAGTAGTTTGCGGTCGCGGCAAAGGCCGTCTGAAACAGGGATTCTGTTTCAGGCGGCCTTTGTTTGACGTGAGTTCGGGATAACCAAACGCATGTTTCAGCCTGAAATGCTTGAAGTTCCTACAATCTGTTCTCTCCCCCGTGGGGGAGAGTTAGAGAGAGGGCAAAACGGTTGGATATAAGGAAACATTGCTTAAACCGCAAACATTTAGCCCTCTCCCCAACCCTCCCCCACAGGGGAGGGAGCAAGTTACTGAAATATTAAGTGTTACTCAAAGTGCTTATCCCAAACTCGCGTGATTCTTTCTGTCTGAAATTGAGCGGCACGGCTTCAGTCATAAAAACGCGATAATCAAAGCCGATAGAAAACCATCTTGCAGGACAGCCGAATGCCCATCATCACCACCCGCACCCCCGTCACCGTTTACCGCTCCACCGACACCGACGCGCCGCAGCTTTACGCCGTGGAAGGCAGCCTGAAAACGGTGTTGAAAGCCTGCCTGAACACCGGCTACGGCACGGGCGCGGATTATAAAGCGCCGCTGGGCTTTGAAGTCTTGTTTGAAGAAGACTATCGCGCGGCGTTCCGCTCTACCGACAATAAAACCGTCGGCGCGGTATTGGTGTGCGACAACACCACAACCAAAGTCGCCACCATTTCGGCGCACCGCAGCCTGACCGATTTGGACGACACCGCCAACCGCTTTGCCAAACTGGTCCAATCCAGCGGCCAATCGACCACCTCGGCGCAATCGTGGCTGCTCATCGGCTGCTCGCGCGGCTTTATGTTTATCCTGCCTTATTCGGGGCAGGCGCAATGGTTTCAGTTTAGCGAGTTTGCCAGCATTATTCCGGCGGATAACGGCAATGCGGCGCTTTGGGGCACGCATAACAGGCAGGATTACATTTATCTGACCAACTACGGCGCTCCTTATGTCGGCGGCACAATAGCTTACGATTATTTAGGGGTAATGAATTCTTACTCGGGCGGTACATCGAGCGATTTGTATCTGCGCTCGGTGATTGAACATTCACAAGGCACGGGCAGCATGCTTTCGCACGAGAATAATTTTTCCGGCGAGATTGTGGCGGCGGAAATTTATTTTGCCGAAAAGCCGAACAATTACTACTGCCTGCGCGGCATGGTGCCGGGGGTGTTAAACAGCGAAGGCCATTTAGCGGCCTATACCAGCGGCACGGTATTGGAAAATCTCGACGCCACGGGCGACCGCTATATCGTGGTACGCAACAGCGGTTCAAACAGCTACTCGCACAACTGGCTGGTTAACGCCGATTATTGGGAGCTTTAGCGATGACGTTTTTAATCAAGCGCGATTTATTGGTCGGCGGCGGCAATTACGGCGGTGAGGGCTATATCGCCGGCGAAAACGAAGGGATTGTGACCGTGGGCGGCGAGCCTGCCGAGCGGCGGATTTTTCTGCTTGACCGCAAAAAGATGAGCTGCGTGCGCGATGTATGGAGCGGCGAAGACGGCGCGTATGTGTTTGAACGGCTTAATCCCGCTGTGGAATTTCTCATGGTGGCCATCGACCACAAAAAACAATACGAACCCGTCGCCTATGATTTTGTAAAACCGTATGTAGCCCCCGATGAGTAGCCCGTTTGCCAACAATGCCGTTCTTCTTCCGTTTGCCAAATTAATCAGCGAACGTGCCCTCAGCCGCGAGCTGCCGCTGCCGTTCAGACGGCCTTGGGGCTATGCCGACGAAGCGGAAACGTCTGAAAAGACCGATACGCCGAATTATTACCAACCGGCGGCGGGTTATGCGGCGGTGTCGCAATCGTGGGGCTTTGCGCTGCATGCGGTGCGGGATATGGCGGCCTGCGCCGTGGGGCGTGCAAACGGCGCGGCTTTGGCGAATGATTATTCGGGCGCGTATTTGGCTACGCTGCCGGTGTCGTTTGATTTGAACATGGCAACGGCGGCGTTTGCGCGGCTGAATGCGAATCCGCAGTTGGTCTATACGCCTTCCCCCGCCTTGGGCGGCTACGGTCGGGCGCGGGTTGGCGCGTTTGGCGATATTTACGCCGACATCGCGCCGGTCACGGGCGTGGCGCGGGCGGTACGCGCCTGTTTGCATGCGGCGCAGGCGGCGGTGTCTGCGCCGTTTTTGCAAAGCTGCGCCGCGCCGCGTTATGCGGGCACGGCGGCATTGGAGCGCTATCTGCCCCATCTGTATCAGGGTGAGCCGCTGCTGCAAACGTGTTTCAAACCGCGCTGGCTGCCTGCGCTGGCCGTGCCGTGCGAATACTATGAAATCGCGGTGCCGGAAGAGACGGAAGAAAATACCTATGTCTGCGGCATCAAGCCGAAGTCAAACCGCATTCCGCTGCGTTTCAGACGGCATAAGGTGGCGCATTCGGCCAAATCCGTGCCGCTGCCTTTTGCCTGCGACATCGTCAGCAATACGCCTGTTTTGGATACTTATATGATTAATAACGCTGTTTCCGCCACTTTCGACAACGGCCAAGCGCTGGATTTGCTTACGGCTTCGTTTACCTGCGACACCGGCGGCTATTGCTGGCAAGGCTCGATCACGCTGCCGCCGGACGAGTTTGCCAAATTGGGCATGGACGGCCGCGAAAAAGGCGCGGAGGCGGAAATCAGCGTGGCGGTCAACGCCGAGACGTTTGTATTTTTGGCAGAGGATTACAGCGACAACCGCCGCTTCGGGCAGAAAATCTTTACCGTCAGCGGGCGCAGCCTGACCTCGCGCTTGGGCGGCGATTATGCCGAATTCGGCGACGGCACGTACCGCTCGCCGGTGTATGCGCGGCAGGTGTGCGACGATGTGTTGAAATACTTGGGTTTTGCCATCGAATCCTTCGGCTTGGAAGACTGGCTGATTCCGAAAGACGTGTATTCGCTGACGGAGAAAACGCCGATGGCGGTATTGACCGAAATTGCGCAGGCGGCGGGCGGCTTTGTATGCAGCAACACTGCGCTGCCGATGTTGAGCCTGAAACCGCGCTGGCCTGCGGCGGCTTGGAAAATCGCCGACACCGAGCCGGACGTGAGCATTCCCGCCAGCGTGGTCACGCAAATCAGCGGCCAGCGCAGCGTGGCGGTACGCGCCAACGGCGTGTTTGTCAGCGCCACCCACGCCACCGGCGCGGCGGGCGATGTGTACCGCGAAGGCACGAGCCGAGAACCGCGTGCGGCGGCGCAGACCAACGCGCTTTACACCGACCGCGCCGTGCTGCTGGCGACGGGCATTGCCGCCTTGAGCGATACGGGTATCCACAAAACGGAATCCGTAACCCTGCCGGTATCCGACAAATACGCCGTGCCGCTGGCGGAATTAGGGCAGATTTGGGAAGTGGCCGAACCTGCGGGGACGTGGAAAGGCGTGGTCGAGGGCGTCACGCTGGACATCGGTATTGAAAACGACGCGCCGACGGTCATGCAGACGGTAAAAATCAACCGCTATTTGGACAGTTGACAAATCAGGCGGCTGAGCCTGCCGCAGCCTGCGTTTCCCCGACAATAAGGCCGTCTGAAAAGCCGTTCAGACGGCCTTTAAACAAGGATTAAAAAGCTATGAATCTGCTGCAACAATTCGATGCCGTATTCAACCGCCGACAGCTCGGCGTGGCGAAAATCACCGGCGATTTGGGCGGCTCGGCGTGGGCGGCCACGGCGCAGGGCGGCAGCGCCTTGGTGTTGCAGGGAAATGCCGCCATCGGCAGCCGCGTGTTTTACGACAAAACCACCAATACCATTGTCAGCGAAGCGCCGGATTTGGATTTTACCGATTTATCCGTGTGAAAGCGTGCGGCGGCGGCAAGCCCGTCTGAAAGCCGATAATAAGGGTATTTGGAGGAGCGCACCATGCAGGCCATCCCGTTTAAGCGCGGCGAAACGCTGGAAATCACGCTGTGCTTTGAAATTGTAGACGACTACGGCATTTCCTCGCTCACGGGCGTCACCGCCGCCGCGCAGCTGCGCCGCAAGCATGACAACACGCCGGTGGCGGAATTTACCGTGTCGCTTTATCCCGACGAAAGCCGCGTATTGCTGACATTGCCGTCTGAAATTTCAGACGGCCTCAAAGAAGGATTGTATGTGGCCGATGTCGCCTTTACCCGTGTTTCAGACGGCCTAGTTCAATACAGCGGCGATATTGCCGTGGAAATCATCAAGAGTACCAGCCGCCATGTTGACCCAGTTTAAAGCCCATCGCGGCAACGTCGCCAACGCCGCGCAGCGCTACGACGACCTTTACCGCACTTGGCTCGCCCAAGCCGAAAACGCCGACAAAACCTTTGCCGACTTTACCGAGTGGCTCAAAAGCGTGAAAGACGATACCGCTGGCGCCGCCCCCGATTTTGTCGCCCGCCTGATTTTAGCCATGTCCTGAAAGGATAAACCATGACTCTGATTCAACGCATCAACCTCTTGACCGATTTTGTCGGCAAGCAGCTCAAAACCCTCTTCGGCAACGTCGGCACGCTGACCGACCTGACCACCGACGATAAAACCAGCCTCGTCGGGGCGGTCAACGAATTGAAAACCGGCTTGGACAACGCCAACACCGGCGGCAGCGGCGCAGCGATTGACGACAGCACCCCGTCTGCCTCAAGCGCTTATTCCTCCGCCAAAACCAACGCCCTCATCCAGCAGCTTAAAAACGAGCTGCTCGGCGGCGCGGGCGAAGCCTACGACACCCTCAAAGAGCTGGAAGACGCGCTGAAAAACGACCAATCCACCGCCGCCGCGCTCGCCCAAGCCGTTGCCCTGCGCCTGCGCCTCGACGAAGCGCAAACCCTCAGCAGCGAGCAGAAAGCCGCCGTCGAGCAGACCCTGAATCTGGGCGATACCGACACCGACTTCGTCGCCCGCCTGGAGGCCGCCTTATCATGACTCTGGTGCAGCAGCTTAATGCCTTAGTGGACAAATTAGCCGCCTTATTCAAAGCGCAGCAGGCCGCCCAGCCGCTGAAAAACTTCCAATCCGGCAGCATTCCCGTCGGCGGCCTGCCGGGTTATCCCACCGACGGCAATACGGGTAACGCAACCTCTTACTGGATTGAGTTTCCCGTGGCATACAGCAGTAAACCGATGGTGTTTATCGAGCAGGAGCGCACCATGAACGGCACTTATTTCTGCACCAAATGGAACGCCAACGACGAAGAAGCCTGCAAGGGCTTTTGGGTACGCACCAACTATTCGTCTGCGGCAATGGGCGTACAGTGGTTTGCGTTTAGCGCGGAATAAGAAACAGAAAGGAGAAAAGGCTTGAAATAACAGGATTAGATAAAGAGGGACGGTGGCACGGCGGTGTTGGCGCACCAACCGCGCCAGCCAAGCAGGGAGAAGCTGCATTGACTTCAAGGCCGTCTTGCTTCGCGCGAAGCAGGCGGGATTCTACACGAATCGTAAGGAAATGCAAAAGATGACCTACCGCGAAATGCACTGCGGCCGCTGCAACAAGCTGCTGGCCAAAGGCAGCGGCAGCGTGCAAATCAAATGCCACCGCTGCAAACACATCAATACATTCAATTAATTACTTCACTGAGTGCCGCGAGCACCGTTTTTAACCCTTCAAGAGCGCCCCGAGTGTCGAGGAAAGGACAAAATGGATGCCACAGCACCATCAAAACCCACCGTCGGCAGCCTGTTTGCAGGCATCGGCGGCTTCGACCTCGGCTTCGAGCAAGCCGGATTTCAGACGGCCTGGCAAGTCGAAATCGCCGACTTCCCCCACGAAGCCTTGCGCGACCGCTTTCCCCATGCCAAACAGTTCCGCGACGTTACCACCTGCCTGCCCGAACTCTGGCGCACCGATGTCGTCATTGGCGGATTTCCGTGCCAAGACGTTTCTACGATGGGCAAAAGAGCGGGACTTGGCGGCAAAAGAACAGGCTTGTTCTTTAACGCCATGCACATCGTCGATACCCTCAAACCGCGCTGGCTGGTGCTTGAAAATATCACCAGTCTACTCTCTAGCAACAATGGTCGAGACTTCCAAACGGTACTTGCAACGCTTGCCGAGTGCGGGTATGTGGGATTTTGGCGCGTGCTTGACGCTCGTTATTTCGGAGTCCCCACAAAACGCCGCCGCGTATTCATTTGCGCCGGTTTGGGAGAGCAACCCCCATTGGAGTTTATGGGTGATGCCGGATCAGTGGCACGCGTTTCTGGGCAGACAGAACCGTGCAGCCCCTGGGCGGATGCGCACCCTACGTTACTTGCGGGACTTGACAGCGGCACCAGTATCGACCTCGGTTGTTCAAACATCGTCGCTGTCGCCGATGGACGGCATCAGATGGTTGAGCGGCAAAGAGCGTCTGAAAATCATGGGTTTCGACGCGGACTGGGTGACACCGACTTTATTGCGTCTAAAGCTGCCGGAAACGCCGTCTGTCCGCCGGTCGCACGCTGGATTGCCGAAAAACTCATCAAAACCTTCTGATTAACCGATAAGGCAGAGCGCCGCGAGTGCCTGCTTTCTATGACTGTTTACCATAAAGCCCCGCTGCCCTTTGTCGGGCAAAAACGCAACTTTCTTCAAGCCTTTAGGCAGGTGTTGGCCGGGATTCCCGCCGATGGCGCAGGCTGGACGATGATTGACGTATTCGGCGGCAGCGGCCTGTTGGCGCACACCGCCAAACGCTGCAAACCCGCCGCACGCGTGATATATAACGATTTCGACGGCTACGCCGAACGGCTGCGTCATATTCCCGACACCAACCGCTTACGGCGGATATTGTCCGATTTATTACGCGATTTCCCGCGCGACAAACATCTGGACAAATCCGCCAAAGCTGCCGTGGTGCAGACTATTCAAGACTTTGACGGCTTTAAAGACATCCACTGCCTGCGCTCTTGGCTGCTCTTTAGCGGCAATCAGGCAGGCACATTGGACGAGTTTTACCGCAAACACATGTACCACACCGTCCGCCGCACCGATTACCCGACGGCAGACGGCTACTTGGAGGGATTAGAAATTGCACGCGCACCGTTCCAAACCCTGCTGCCACCGTACCTCGCGCAGCCGAACACCCTGCTTATCCTCGACCCGCCGTACGTTTCCACCATGCAGGGCATGTATGCCAACGCGCATTATTTCGGCATGGCCGACTTTCTACGCCTTATGCACATGGTGCGCCCGCCTTTCGTACTCTTCGGCAGCACACGCAGCGAGCTGTTGGCTTATTTGGATTATGTAAAAGAGTGCCGACCGGAGGAGTGGGCGGCGAAGTTTGAGGGGGTAAATAAGATTTCACTAACGGCCAGTGTTGCGCGGGGTGTAGCTGGGTATGAGGATAATATGCTGTGGCGGTTTTAGCGGAGGATTAAAGCCCGTTTAAAATAAATTTAAACGGGCAGGATTGGTGCAAAAGCTGGAGAAATTATCAGCGCCAGCCGGTGCAAAAGGTAGCGAAATTTAGTGCAAAAGATTTCGGCGCGTTACACTTGTCGGAAGTCACCCGATACACAATGATGTAGTTCGGATGGGCGATTTTTTCCCGCGTACCGGCCACACGGCCGCGACGGTTGATGTAGGGCATTTCCCCAAGCCGTTCGGCCGCTTCGTAAAGAATAAACTTCATTTGATCGGCGGCCTGCGGATTATCTCGGGCAATATAATCGACAATCTCAATCAAATCCGAACGGGCAGCGGTTTTCCATTCAACGGGCAGTACGGGCGGTCTTTCTGCGTTCCAGTTCGGCATCCATGGCGGCCAGAGCCTCATCATGCGGTAAGGCCGGGCGGATATCACACAGGGAGGCCTCTACCTTGGCACGCAGCCAGGTATCGTAACTGTCGGCTTCGGCTTGAGTATCGAAAACATCAACCAGTGGATCGAGTTTTAAGACAGTATTCATAGTAAACCCTTTCAAATGAAGGGATATTTTATCTTGAAATGCCCATCTAGGAAACACATACGGATACCGCAGCGCAACAACAGACTGTATACCCGCCTACGCTGCCCACCCGTTTAACTCGAACAGCTCACGCACACCGCCGCCATTTCCGCCGGCGCAGGGACGGCGAAATCGGCAAATTCGGCGCGTTCCTGATACGGGTCGGCCAAGCAGCGGCGCAGGCGTTCAATTTCGCGGTAGTCGCCGTTTTTCGCCAGCGCAATGGCTTGTTCGGCCAAATAATTGCGTAAGACATACAAGGGGTTGGTGCGATTCATGCGCTCGGCGCGTTCAAGAGGGTTGTTGTTTTCGGCACGCAGGCGTTGGCGGTAGCGCCCCATCCAGCGGCTGAACGCGGCCGGAATATCATCGCCAAAAAGTGCCGCCAATTCAGACGGCAGCGGGTCGCCGTGAACATTGCTCACGCCGCTTAAATGGCGGAAATACAGGGTAAAATCCACGCCCCTACCTTGCAGTGCGGCAAACATATCCGCCACCAGCGCGTCATCATCATGCTGCGCGGTCAACAGGCCGAGCTTGGGGCGCATGGCATTGAGATAGGCCGTCTGAAAATCGTTTGGCCATTGTTCCAACAAGGCATTGATGTCGTCGATGGCAATCAGCCCTTGCAGCGCCTGCGCCAGCGCGGAAATATTCCAATGCGCGATATACGGCTGGGCATTGTAGGCGTAGCGGCCTTTGCCGTCGGAGTGGTTGCAGATATGGTGGCGGTCGTAAGCCTCCATAAAGCCGAACGGCCCGTAATCTATGGTCAGCCCCAGCGCGGACATATTGTCGGTATTCAACACGCCGTGGCAGAAGCCGACGCTCTGCCAGCGGGCGGCGAGTTCGGCGGTGCGCAGGGCAATCTGTTGCAGCAGCGCGAGATAGGGATTTTCGGCGGCGGCGCAGTCGGGATAATGGTGGCGGATAACATAATCAGCCAGCGTTTTCACTTCGTCTTCCCGCCCTTTGTAAAACAGGTATTCAAAATGGCCGAAACGAATAAACGACGGCGCAACGCGGGTCAGCACGGCAGCGGTTTCCGCCTCTTCGCGGTACACGGAGTCATCGCTGCCGGTCAGCGCCAGCGCACGCGTGGTCGGAATACCGAGGCCGTGCATGGCCTCGGAGCAGAGATACTCGCGTATGCTGGAGCGCAACACGGCGCGGCCGTCGGCAAAGCGCGAATACGGCGTTTTGCCCGCGCCTTTGAGCTGCCATTCCCAACGGCGGCCTACTTCGTCCAGCGTATCGCCGATGAGCAGCGCGCGCCCGTCGCCCAAACGCGGGGTATAAACGCCAAACTGGTGGCCACTATATACGGTGGCAATCGGCTGCGGCTGGTAATGTCCGGCGCTGCCGGAGAGATAGGCCAAATTGTCGGCTGTTTTGAAATCGTTTTCAGACGGCAGGCCGAGTTCTGCCAACAAATCAGCGTTGACTGCCACCCAATACGGCGCGTTTAACGGCTCGGGATTGACGCTGGAATAGAAGGTGTTGGGGAGTTCGGCATATTGCGGGGTGTGCAGGGGGAGCGTGTGCATAGTGTTATCCTGTTTTCGGTTTGGCTACAATAGCATAGTTTGGATTTAATGGGTATTCGATAGTTTATTGTTCAAAACTATTGAATTACAGGCCGTCTGAAAATGCGCAAAAAACATACCGCATATGCCGACAACTAGCCCAAACACCACGTTTTTCTTTATAATCAAACCATTCTATTTTTTCAGACGGCCTCACCATGACTACCCTGCTCCAGCTTTCCGACCTCAATCCGCAAGATCCCACCGAATTGCTTTATACCCTTAGCGCCGTCTGTTTGGACTACACCGCGCAAAGGGGCGATGAAGAAATGGCCGCGCTAAACGACGAGCAGCACACGTTGGTTGCCTATTGCTATCTCGACAGCCAGGTGCAGGAAGGCGGCTTTGTGCAACTGATTGCGGCGGGCTACGGCGAATATATTTTCCATAACCCCGTGGCCGACAGCCTGCGCCGCTGGCGGATTAAGCCGACACCGAAAATTTTGGACAAGGCCAAAGCCCTGTATGCAAAATACGGCGCAGAAATTGAAGCGTTGGCGGAAAACGATACGCCTTTAGCCGACATCCGCGCCAAATTTAGTGATTTTGAAGAACTCGACGGCGAATATTACGAAGCCGCCGATGAGGATTTGGCGGCAGCGGCGAAATATGTGTTGGATAATTGGGCGAAATTTGCCGAAATTGCGGATTAAGTGTACCGTACCCGTCGTAAGCCGGATGACAAACCCAGCAAAATATTTGGAAACTATAGTCGGATATAGTCGGAAAAATTAGGTTCTGTGACAGCGTTGGCCTCTCCTTGCCGTATTACTTACTCTTAACACTGTCTGCGGCTCGCCACTTTATGCCAGAATTTACTTTTTCCAACTGTATATTGTGTCAGGTTTTCTCAAAAAGCCGGAGGCCGTCTGAAACAAATTCCGTTTCAAATGGCCTCCGGCTTTATCTTAAATTCAAGCACTCATACTTTATGGTTGCTTGCCGAACTCGGCAGTCTGCACCATCCATTTAAGCGCCTGTTCACTCAAGGTCACACCCAATCCATATCGGTCGGAAATCCACATCCTACCATCACGCAATTCAAGCTGCTCATTAAACAATGGATTAAGCCATTCAAAGTGTTCCAACCACGGTTCAATCGGATAAGCAGCGGCCAAGTGGATATGGATTTCCATGGCAAAATGCGGGGCGAGTTTCCGACCGTGCCGATGCGCAAGCTGCATGATTTGCAAAAACGGGGTAATACCGCCCACACGCGGGGCATCAGGCTGGACAAAGTCGCTGGCGTTACCCAAAATCAACTGCTCGTGTTCGCGGTAACTGGTCAGCATCTCACCAGTGGCAATCGGAGTATCCAACGCAGTAGTCAGCGCAGCGTGCCCTTCAACATCGTACGCATCGAGCGGCTCTTCAATCCATACCAAGTCAAACTGCTCCATTTTACGACTCATGCGGATGGCAGTATCTCTGTCCCATTGCTGATTAGCATCAACCATCAGTGGAAAATCACCCAATTCTTTACGCACAGCAATCAAACGTTTCAAATCTTCGGCGTTGTCGGGATGGCCGACTTTGAGTTTGATGCCGCCGATACCGCTTTCACGCGAAATGGCAACATTTTTCAACACTTGCTCAAGAGGAGTATGCAGAAAACCGCCGGAAGTATTGTAGCAGCGCACAGAATCTCGGTGTGCACCTATCAGCTTGGCCAAAGGCAACTTGGCACGTTTGGCTTTCATATCCCACAAGGCAATGTCAAAGGGGGAAATGGCCTGCACGGTCATACCGCTACGGCCGACCGAGGCACCCGCCCACAATAATTTGGTGTAAATTTTGTCGATATCGTTGGGATCTTCACCCAACAGATTGTCGGCAATTTCTTTAGCATGGGCAAAAATACCGTAGCCGCCTGCACGTTTAGAATAGCTGAAGCCGATACCGTCATAACCGTCGCGGGTACGGATTTCAGCGAATACCATCGCCACTTCAGTTAGCGGTTTTTGGCGACCTGTCAGTACCTTGGCATCACTGACCGGCGTGGACAGCGGTAAAAAAGCAAGGGATACTTTGACATACTCAATACGGTCGCCGGTTTCAGCGGCGGTTTTGCCGTCGGTAACTTTGGCATAACTGACGGCATCAGAATTTCCTGAAACAGACATACAATACTCCTTTTGAAGAGAAGAGAAAAAACAATGGTTAGAGATATTGATAGCGAGATGTTCGGAAAACTGCATATTGGCAGAATTAGATATATGAGTTAATGATAGACAAAATCGTTTAAAAAAACATTGTGCAGATGTCTGACTTTTAAAGATAAATCAGATGGATTTTCAAACAATCCTACAATAATAAAAGGCCGTCTGAAACCTTGAGGTTGCAGACGGCCTTAACTTTGATATTTTTAATCTATATCAACTTAGATACCTTGAGCCAGCATGGCTTCGGCCACTTTCACGAAACCGGCGATGTTGGCGCCGTCAACGTAGTTGATGCTGCCGTCTTCGCGTTTGCCGTATTTCACGCAAGATTCGTGGATGTCTTTCATGATGTTGAACAGACGTTGGTCAACTTCTTCGCGCGTCCAAGACAAACGAATCGCGTTTTGGCTCATTTCCAAACCGGAAGTAGCCACGCCGCCGGCGTTGGAAGCTTTGCCCGGAGCGTACAGGATACGGGCGTTCAGGAACTGCTCGACCGCGCCCAAAGTAGAAGGCATGTTCGCACCTTCGGCTACGACGAAGCAGCTGTTTGCCAGCAGGGTTTTGGCATCGTTTTCATCCAGCTCGTTTTGAGTGGCGCACGGCAGGGCGATGTCGCATTTGACACCCCACGGTTTTTGCGCGTCAAAGTATTGCAGGCCTTGCTCTTTGGCGTAAGTGGAAACGCGTTCGCGGCGCACTTCTTTCAATTCGATCAAAGCAGCCAGTTGCGCTTCGGTCATGCCGCTGTCGGGGAATAATACGTAGCCGTTGGAGTCGGAAACGGTCAACACTTTCGCGCCCAGTTGGATGGCTTTTTCGCAGGCATATTGCGCCACGTTGCCGGAACCGGAAATCACCACGCGTTTGCCTTCGAAGTTGTCGTTACGGGTTTCCAACATAGATTGGGCAAAGTAAACCGTACCGTAACCGGTGGCTTCCGGACGAATCAGGCTGCCACCCCATTGCAGGCCTTTACCGGTCAATACAGAGGCAAATTCGTTGCGGATTTTTTTGTATTGGCCATACAGATAACCGATTTCGCGGCCGCCCACGCCGATGTCGCCGGCCGGTACGTCGGTGTTCGGGCCGATGTGACGGTACAATTCAGTCATAAAGGCTTGGCAGAAACGCATTACTTCGGCATCGGATTTGCCTTTAGGATCGAAGTCGGAACCGCCTTTACCGCCGCCCATCGGCAGGGTAGTCAGGGCATTTTTGAACACTTGTTCAAAGGCCAGGAATTTCAACACGCCCAAATCGACGGTCGGGTGGAAGCGCAAGCCGCCTTTATAAGGGCCGATAGCGGAGTTCATTTGAATACGGTAGCCTCGGTTGACTTGAACTTGACCTTTGTCGTCAGTCCAGGTGACGCGGAACTGAATCACGCGCTCAGGCTCAACGATGCGTTCCAACAGGGCTTGTTGGGTGTATTTTGGATTTTTTTCCAAAAACGGTTTCAGGCTGCCGAATACTTCTTCTACGGCTTGGTGGAACGGCTCTTGGTTGGGGTTGCGTTTTTTCAGGTCTGCGAACAGAGTGTTCAAGTCAGTCATGGTAAGCTCCAAAATAGAGAGGGATGAATAAGGGGAAAATGCTGTATTTCAGTAGGGCGGAATATAAACCCTTTCTTTTTTTGCGACA
This sequence comes from Neisseria perflava, assembly GCF_024170405.1. GTDB lineage: Bacteria > Pseudomonadota > Gammaproteobacteria > Burkholderiales > Neisseriaceae > Neisseria > Neisseria perflava_B. The sequence continues at coordinate 111,124 of NZ_JALJYC010000002.1, forward strand.
AGCATTTTTTTGTAAAATTGTTGACAGTTTTTAAAACGGATTTTTGATGATTGGCATATTATTTTATAATTAAGCTATTAAAATCATATACTATTCCAATTATAAATTAAAATTTATCATATTATCCCATTTTGAATTTATAATTTTTTCTAAAATATTGATGTAAACTTTTACTCCGGCTTGATTCAAATCCTAAAAACTGTCAACAATTTTGCACACCGCCGCCCATTTCGGCGCATTTGGCCGGAGGTGCAATCCGAGGCCGTCTGAAGCGCATAAAAATGATAGAATAGCGGCCAAGCTAAAACCATCAAGACAAGGAAACCCGATGAAAGCCTATTTAGACTTAATGCGCCACGTTCTCGAACACGGCACCGACAAATCCGACCGCACCGGCACCGGCACGCGCTCGGTGTTCGGCTACCAAATGCGCTTCGATTTGAGCGAGGGCTTTCCGCTTTTAACCACCAAAAAGCTGCACCTGCGCTCCATCATTCATGAGCTGCTGTGGTTTCTCAAAGGCGACACCAACATCAAATATCTGAAAGACAACAACGTCTCCATTTGGGACGAGTGGGCCGATGAAAACGGCGACCTCGGCCCGGTGTACGGCTACCAATGGCGCAGCTGGCCCGCACCCGACGGCCGCCACATCGACCAAATCAGCAATCTGATTGCGCAAATCAAAAACAATCCCGATTCGCGCCGCCTGATTGTGTCGGCGTGGAATCCGGCTTTGGTGGATGAAATGGCGCTGCCGCCCTGCCACGCGCTGTTTCAGTTTTACGTGGCCGACGGCAAATTGTCGTGCCAGCTTTACCAGCGCAGCGCGGATATTTTCTTGGGTGTGCCGTTCAACATCGCCAGCTACGCGCTCTTAACCATGATGGTGGCGCAGGTATGCGGTTTGCAGGCAGGCGAATTTATCCATACCTTCGGCGACGCGCATTTGTATAACAACCATTTCGAGCAGGCCAAGCTGCAACTGACCCGCGAACCGCGCGCCTTGCCGACCATGACGCTCAATCCCGAAGTGAAAGATTTGTTTGATTTCAAATTTGAAGACTTCGAACTGAGCGGCTACGACCCGCACCCACATATCAAAGCGGCGGTATCGGTATAAAACATATCAAACAAGGCCGTCTGAAAACCAAGCGATTTTTCAGACGGCCTTTCCCATAAAATCAAACAGGATTATCCCCATGAAAACCGAAAAACAAAAAATGCTCGACAGCGAGCTGTATGACGCCAACTACAACCCCGAATTGACTGCCGAGCGTATCGCTGCCAAAAATTTATGTTTCGACTTCAACCAGACCAAGCCGTCTGAAAGTGACAAGCAGCAGCAAATTCTGCGCAAACTGCTGGGCAAAACACCCGCTCAGTTCTATATTACCCAACCGTTTTGGTGCGACTACGGCTACAACATCGAGCTGGGAGAAAATTTTTACGCCAACCATAATTTGGTCATTTTAGACGGTGCCAAAGTTACCTTCGGCAATAACGTCTTCATCGCGCCCGACTGCGGCTTTTACACCGCTGGACACCCTATTGACAGCCAGCGGCGCAGTCAGGGCTTGGAATTTGCCCACCCGATTACGGTCGGCGACAACGTATGGATAGGCGGCGGCGTAAAAGTCATGCCGGGTGTGACCATAGGCAGCAATGTGGTGATTGCGGCGGGCAGCGTGGTTACCAAAAATATTCCCGACAACGTGATTGCCGGCGGCGTTCCCTGCCGCGTATTGCGCGAAGTTACCGAAAAGGATAAGGAAAATCTGCACCGTTTTGGCGAGTAACATCCGTCAAACATAGTGCAGCGCATATTGCCTGCTCACATCCCTTGCTGACCAAGCCCAAAGGCCGTCTGAAAATGACAAATCCCAAATGATTTGTCATTTTCAGACGGCCTTTTCCCTACCCAACGCATTAAAACGAAAAGCAATTATTTAAACGGGCAGCCGTCCGAGGCCAAACACCCGACCGTCATCGCCGTTGCCAGCGGCACCACCACCACCGCCGCACCCAAAATCACCGGCGCTCCAATCACCGTTTTCAGGCCGTCATTCAACAAATAACCGCGCTTGGTATGGCTCAGGCGGACTTGTTCGGCTTTGCGCCAACGGTGCTTCTGCAACATTTCCGCCTTGTTTGCCAGCGTTACCACGCGCCCTTGCGCATTGAAATGAATGACACGGTATTTTTGCCCGTAGGTTTGCGTCAGCTGCTCCTCCTGATGCGGCGTCAGCTTTTCCTGAAACGCCACGCGGTAGCCGATTTGCGCCGCCTGTTTTTCGTTGACACGGATTTCCATCGAAGTGCGCGTTTTCAGGCGTGCCAATGGCGAACGGATGAATCCGGCGAATTTGCCGATGTCCGCGCCGTCAAACTGATAATCGTACTTCTCTCCCGCCAAATAAAGCGTATTGCCGCTAATCATCGCCGCCTGTATCGTTTCCGTCTCGCTTTTGTGAACCCGATCGACGCTGCTGCATGCGCCCAACATGGCCATGCCCGCAATAACGGCGACACCATAATACTTGCTTTTCATACGGCCTCCTTGCGCTTCGCGCTGATACACAAAAGCCGCCGATAACGAATACCGGCGGCTTTTCCCGTTAGACCTCAATCTTATTCGGCGTAAAGGTTTCCCATTTGTTGCACGCCGGACAGTGCCAGAAAAAGACCTGTGATTTGAAATGGCAGTTGCGGCAGCGGTACATCACGCTTTTTTGCAACTGGCGGCCGATGACCGAACGCATCATGTCTGCATCGGCTTTCCATGTCGGATTCATGTCGCTGAGTTTCAAGCCCAATAAGCGGTACACGCCGCTCAAATCGGGTTTTTGCCGCACCAGCTCCACCGCCGTTTGCGCAGCTTCAGTTTCGCCTTTGAGCAGCAGCGATTTTTCATAAATGACATTAATCAAATCCAAATCGGGGAAGGTCTGCATATAGCCGATCAACTGGTTCAAACCCTCTTCTTTTTTGCCCTGCGCGGCATAAGCGTCGTAGAGCTTTTCGCCGACCATGCTCAAATAAGCGTGGTTTTGCTGCTCAATGGCGCTGTATGCGTCCACCGCTGCGGCAAAATTACCCTGTTTGAACTCGATATCGCCCAAAATCATATTGGCGCGGGTACATTTTTTATTCGCTTCCAACGCTTTCTGCACATTGTAACGCGCCACGTCAAAATTGGATTTGAACAAGGCCGTTTGCGCCAATTCGCAATAAAACTGCGCGATTTCAAACTGGTAAGTCTGCTCCTCATGGCTCAATAGTTGCGCCAATTCGATGGCTTTTTCCCAGTCGCGATCCTGCTGGTAAATGCTCATCAGGTGCTGGCGGGCTTCACGCGCCATATCGCCATCCTGTAAGCCGAGAAAAATCTGCTCGGCGCGATCGACCAAGCCTGCATTTTGGTAGTTTTCCGCCAATTCAAACAGCACGCGCTCGCGCTTTTCATTCACGGTATCGGGCGACTCCAGCAAAGCCTGGTGCATATTGATGGCTTTGTCGTTTTCCCCGCGTTGGCGGTAAAGTTTGCCCAAGGTCAGGTTCAATTCATAAGACTGCGGCTGCTGGTCAATCACTTCCGCCAACTCGCGTGCGGCGCGGCCGCTGTTACGGTCAACCAGCGCATCCAAGCTGCGGTAGAAACCGGCCGGAATGCTTTTGGCCTGTTTCAACACCGTTTTCATATCCACGCGGGCGGCAAACCAGCCCATTGCGAAAAACACCGGCAACAGGATAATCGGCAGCAAAATCATCCAAAGTTCGTTATCCATCATCTTCCTTTACTGTTTCAGGCTTTGGGCTGAGCGGCGTTATCTGCGGCAGGCGCAGGCGAGGCCGTCTGAATATCGTGTTCGCTTACGCGGGCAGATTTTTTCACTTCCGCACGCAGGCGGCCGTTTTCGCCGCGTAGCGACAGCAAACGGCCAAACAAGGCAAACATGCCGAACACAATCCCAATCACAAACGCGCCGAACAACACCACAATCAGCGGCAAATCCAGCAGCTGGCCGGGCAGGTAATAAAACGATACCGTTTGCGTATTGCTGACAGCCAGCAAAAGGAATATCAATAAAATCAGAATTTTAATGATATTGTAAACAATCTTCATGATAATCTCTCCATGATATTTTGCGCAGCCGACCGCCCGCAGATACATGCGCAGCAAAGGCCGTCTGAAAATAATTCGCGCTTAGTTTAAACGATTTAAGGCTTTTAGGATAGGAAAAGCCGCACCCTCCGCCCACCGCCGCCGCGTTCGCCCGATACCGCAACGCCGTTATATTGCTGACAATTCACCCCGTTTTTCTCAACCGCTTTTCCCGCCCGACAACCGTTTGCGCCGCGCCCGCCGTTAAAAAACCGTCAAAATCCGCCGCACCCCCCTTGCCAATCCCTTTGCTCAAGCGTATTGTTTAACCTTTTATTCTATGCAAATACTCTAATCAAAATAAGAAAGGCAATTCATCATGAGCAGACCCGTTCCCGCCGTATTCGGCAGCGTATTCCACGCCGAAATGCCCGTTATCGCATTCAAAGACGGCGCATGGCAGCCTGTCGAGTGGCAAACCTCCAAAGAGCTGACCCTCGCCCCGGGTGCGCATGCGTTGCACTACGGTAGCGAATGCTTCGAAGGCCTGAAAGCCTTCCGCCAAGCCAACGGCAAAATCGTGATGTTCCGCCCCACCGCCAATATCGCGCGTATGCAGCAAAGTGCCGACATTCTCCACCTGCCGCGCCCCGAAACCGAAGCCTACCTGAACGCTTTGGTGGAATTGGTCAAACGCGCTGCCGACGAGATCCCTGATGCGCCGGCCGCCCTGTATCTGCGCCCGACCCTGATTGGTACCGATCCGGTTATCGGCAAAGCCGGTTCGCCGTCTGAAACCGCGCTCTTGTATATTTTGGCTTCTCCCGTCGGCGATTATTTCAAATCCGGCTCGCCGGTGAAAATCTTGGTGGAAACCGAGCACATCCGCTGCGCCCCGCACATGGGTCGCGTGAAATGCGGCGGTAACTACGCCTCCGCCATGCCGTGGGTCTTGAAAGCCAAAGCCGAACACGGCGCCAACCAAGTCTTGTTCTGCCCCAACGGTGACGTACAGGAAACCGGTGCGTCCAACTTTATCCTGATTAACGGCAACAAGCTGATCACCAAACCGCTGACCGACGAATTCCTGCACGGCGTGACCCGCGACTCCGTCTTAACCGTCGCCAAAGACTTGGGCTACACCGTGAGCGAGCGCAACTTTACCGTTGACGAGTTGAAAGCCGCCGTAGAAAACGGTGCCGAAGCCATCCTGACCGGTACTGCCGCCGTGATTTCTCCGGTAACTTCTTTCGTGATTAACGGTCAAGAAATCGCCGTCCAAAGCCAAGAGCGCGGCAACATCCTGCGCAAAGCCATTACTGACATCCAATACGGTTTGGTTGAAGACAAACACGGCTGGTTGGTCGAAGTGTGCTGATTATCCTGCCGATGTAAGCGGTAACAAGGCCGTCTGAAAGATGTTTCAGACGGCCTTGTTTCAAAGATTTACCGATTTGGCTATAATGAATACCGCCTTACCAGAATAATTTGCTTAAAGGAAACACACCATGACCGCCGTCCGCGAAAATCCCGTTGTCGAAATCAGTCCCGCCGATTTGCCGCTGCACTGCTCCGGCCCGAAACATGAAACTTGGAACGGCCATCCGCGCGTTTTCCTGCCGATTCAGTCCAACGGCGACATCGAATGCCCCTACTGTGGCACTTATTATCATTTGAACGGCGAAATCCCGCACCACCATTACTGATTCCTAACCGCCATGCTGAAGTCTGCCCCTTTCCTACTGCTTGCCCTACTCTGCACCGCTTGCGGCTCCTATAAGGCCGTGCGCCCGGAAGCGCCCGTGCCGACCGTAGCCGAAGCGCAAAACTATTCCGTCCGCTACAAAGCCGCTGACGGGCAAACGGTAACGGCGGTTTATCTCAACAGCCACAGCCCGCTGGAAATGGAGCTGCACCAAGGCAACACCGTGGAAACGCTCAAGCAGTCCGCCACTTGGACGAAAGGCGTGGAATACAGCAATTTCAGTACCAAATGGAACGTGCAGGAAGGCTCCGCCACCCTGACGCGCGGCCAGAAAACCGTGGTCTTTACAGAAATTGTGGAATAGCATTCTGTTATTTTAATCAAAAGGCCGTCTGAAACCCGTTGCTTTGGTGTCAGACGGCCTTTTATAGTGCAGCGGTATTATTCCGCCCAGTTGACCCAGCCCATCGCCCATGTCAGCAAAATCAGGCCGCCGAACACGATACGGTAATAGGCAAACGGCACATAGTTTTTGCTTGCCACAAATTTCAGCAGCGCCTTGACCGCCAGCAAACCGGCGCAGAATGCGGCAATAAAACCCACCGCAATCAAGCCGATGTCTTCCAGCGTAAACAGCTTGTAATGTTTCACCACATCATAGCCTGTCGCTGCAATCATCATCGGCACGGCAAGGAAGAAGGAAAATTCAGTCGCGACTTTACGCTCCAAACCCCACAACATACCGCCCATGATGGTACTGCCCGAACGCGAAGTACCCGGCACCAAGGCGCAGATTTGCGCGCAGCCGACCACAAAGGCATCAATCGGGCGCATATCATCGACTTTGGTCACTTTCGGCGTTCTATTTTCCTGGCGTTTTTCTACCCACAGGATAAAGAAACCGCCCAACACCAGCATGGTAGCCACGGTAATCGGGTTAAACAGATACAGCTTAATTTGCTTGCTGAACAGCAAACCGACCACCGCCGCCGGCACAAACGCCACCGCCAGATTCAACACAAACCGGTTGGCCGTGCGGTCGCGCCCCAAGCCGCCGATGATGTGCGCAAAGCGCTGGCGGTATTCAAAAATCACCGCCAATACCGCGCCTAATTGAATGGCAATTTCAAATACTTTGCCGTTGCTGTGGAAATTCAGCAAATCGCCGAACACAATCAAGTGGCCTGTACTCGAAATCGGCAGGAATTCGGTCAAACCTTCGACTATGCCCAAAATCAGGGCTTTTACAAACAATAAAATATCCATTACATCTCTTTCAGACGGCCTTGATAACGGCCGGTTCAAACAAAGCAGGCAGCACCTGATGCGCCCCTAAACAAACGATATCCCGCATCATGAAACGGATTAAAACCTACCGCTTTTCGGTTTGGTTTCATTTCACCATGCAGCGCATATCGCCATACAGTTTACCCGGGCATGATTATATGAAACTTAAAAAATTCAAGCAGCCGTTACCGGCTGCCCGTTATTAATTTTGCGCTTATCGGTAGTCTGCGGGTCAGCGTCGGGCGGATTTTCCCGCGCCGCGCTCGCTTCTCACCTTAGCAATCAATTCGTCAATGGTCTTCATCCCGACCTCATAGCCGTTGTCGAATTTGACCTGATATTTGCCGCCGACAATGACCGTCGGCGTATTTTCAATGCGGTAGGTTTCCGTCAGCGTCTGCATTTTCTTGGCCTGCGCCGCGCTCACCGGCGAGTCGTAAGCCGCAATCAGCTTGGCGCCGTCAAATCCGCGCTGCGCCGCCGCCCATTGCTTGAAGGTGGCGCTGTCGGCCAAATTGATTTTCTGCTCGTAAACCGCTTTGAACACCGCCGGATTTGCCTGATGTTTCAAACCCGAGCTGTTAACCGCAGCGGCCACGCGCGCCAAGCCGAGCATTTCCGGCTGCCACACCACATGCTCGGTACGCAGATAAGTATCCGGCGCAAAGGTTTTGCTGTGCGCCAGCAAAACCGGATCGAGATGGTAGCAATGGACGCAGAAGTAGCCGAAAAATTCCAACACTTCCACTTTACCGCTTTGCAGCTGCGGCACCGGTTGCGCCAAAACCGTATAGTCTTTGCCCACCATTGCCGCCTGCGCTGCCGTCATGCCCAATAAGGCAACGGCGGCAGCGAATAATGCTTTCATCTTCATCAGGATTCATCCGTTTTACTGTGCCGCACGGGTAAAGCTGCTGACGCCGTTTTTCTGCAAGGTCTGCTGCACGCGTTTGGCCGCATCCTGTCCCATCACGCCGCTTTGTACGCGGTACACGTTTTTGCCGTTGGCGGTGCTGGATACCACACTGGATTGCACGCCCATCATCGCCAGTTTCGCACGCTGCGCGTCCGCACTGTCTCGGTCGGCGTATGAACCCATCTGCACGATAACTTTCTTACCTTTAGCGCCCTCTTTCACATTAGCTTTGGCGGCGTCGGCTTTACGGCCGTCTGAAGATTTGGCAGAAGCGGCTTTTTTCTCGGCCGGTTTTTCGGCGGCTTTGCGTTTCGCCTCTTCATTGGCCGCTTTACGGGCTTTTTCGATGTTGCCGCTGTCGAGGATTTGCTCAGGCGTCGGTTTGGCCGGTTTTTTCGTGGCTTGCGCTTTAGCTTTCTGCTCGGCAGCTTTTTTCTCAGCAGCCTTTTTCTCGGCCAATTTACGCTCGGCACGGGCTTTTTGTTTTTCGCTCAATTCGGCTGCGGCCTTTTTGTCGGCAGCCGCTTTGTCGGCTTTGGCTTTGTCGGCGCGTTTTTTCGCCAACTCAGCTTTCAGTTCGGCTTGGCGTTGTTTTTTGGCAGCCGCTTCTTTTTCCGCCGTCAGTTTGGCTGCGGCAGCAGCTTCGGCGGCTGATTGCTCTTCCTCAGCTTCTTGCGCACGCTTGGCTTCTTCGGCTTCACGCTCCTCCGCCGCACGCTGTTGCGCTTCTTTTTCACGCGCAGCTTGGGCAGCAGCCTCGGAAGCGGCTTTTTCTTTCTCTTCAATCAAATCGCGCAAAGGATCGTCTTGCGTACTGGCCGGTACAGGCTGCGGCTCGGGCGCCGGTTTGGACGGCTCCTGCGGTTTCAACACTTCAGGTTTCTCCGACGGCTGGGTGCGCTGGCGGTCTTTAAACACGTTTTGATTGCTTTCGCTTAGGAAAAACAAAATCCCGACAATCACCGCCGTTGCCAGCAGCAGACCGGCCAAAAAGCCGGACAGACCCTTACCATGTTGTGTTTGCTTATTCATACCATAACCTTAACTATTTTCAGACGGCATCGGGCGCTACCACTGCCGTGTCTCCAAAGCGCACATTCTATCAATATCTGCTATGTTCGGCAAAACCGCGCCGACGGTTTACATTCTTTTTACGCCGCACGCAACGCCATAAGGCAGAGGCCGTCTAAAAACGCCTCACAATGCGCGGCGGAAGCCGACGGCTTTTAATACATGCACACGCGACACTTCTTCATCGCCCGCCAAATCCGCCAGCGTGCGCGCCACGCGCATAATGCGGTGGAAGCTGCGGGCGGAAAGGGAAAGTTTTTCCAACATCGCGCCCAATGCCTCCTGCGCTTCTTTTTGAATCCGCGCCACGGTTTCCAATTCGTTGACACCCAAAGCGGCGTTGACCTTGCCCTGCCGCGCATATTGGCGCTCGCGGGCGGCGCTGACGCGCTGCAACACGCTCGCGCTGCTATCGCCCGCCGCCTGCTGCATAAGTTCCGCCGCCGACAGGCTGGGGACTTCAATCGTCAAATCAATGCGGTCGAGCAGCGGGCCGGAAATTTTGCTGCGGTAGCGGGCAATGCTTTCGGGCGTGCAGCGGCAGGGTTTGCTCGGATGGCCGAGATAGCCGCAAGGACAAGGGTTCATCGCCGCGACCAATTGAAACTTGGCCGGATACACCGCCTGCCGTGCCGCACGGGAGATGTGGATTTCGCCGTTTTCCAGTGGCTCGCGCAATACTTCCAACACTTTGCGGTCAAATTCGGGCAATTCGTCGAGAAACAATACGCCGTGGTGCGACAATGAAATTTCGCCCGGACGCGGGTCAGAGCCGCCGCCCACCATCGCAGCGGAACTGGCGCTGTGGTGCGGCGAACGGAACGGGCGCGTGTGGTCGAGCTGCTGCTGGTGGTTGGGCAAAAGCGAACGCAACGCCCACGTTTCCACCAATTCGTCTTCGGTCAGCGGCGGCAAAATGCCGGGCAGCCGCTGCGCCAGCATGGATTTTCCGGTACCCGGCGGCCCCATCATCAGCAGGCTGTGTCCGCCTGCGGCGGCGATTTCCAGCGCCAATCGCGCGGTATGCTGGCCTTTGACATCGGCCAAATCGGGCAGCCTGCCGTGTTCAGACGGCCTGCCGCCCGTGTCGCACACAGCTTGCGCCAAAGGCTCGATACCGTTGAGGTGCGCCGCTACCGCACCCAAGGAATCCGCGCCGTACACGGCAATATTTTTCATCACCGCCGCTTGCTTGGCGTTTTCAGGCGGCAACACAAACGAGCGCCCCGCCTGCATGCCCTGCCACGCCATTGCCAAGGCGCCGCGCACGGGGCGCAGCAAGCCCGACAAAGCCAGCTCGCCGGCGAATTCGTATTGCGCGAGTTTTTCGGAACTGATTTGGCCGGAAGCGGCCAGAATGCCGACGGCAATCGGCAAATCGAAGCGCCCCGACTCTTTGGGCAAATCGGCAGGGGCGAGGTTGACGGTGATTTTTTTGGCGGGGAAATCGAAACCGCTCTGCACAATCGCCGCCCTGACGCGGTCGCGGCTTTCCTTGACCTCGGTATCAGGCAGGCCGACGATGTTAAACGCAGGCAGGCCGTTGGCGAGGTGGGCTTCCACCTCAACCAAGGGCGCATTCATGCCGCTGAGGGCGCGGCTGTACACCAGTGCGAGCGACATGGGTTCAGACGGCCTCAGATATTGTCGTTTTCAACCGCTTCGGCGGCTTTTTCGGCAGCCTGCTCCACTTCGGCGGAAACGGGCGCTACCGCTTCTTCCGCCGGATTTTGCGCGGCTTCCAAACGCGCCAGACGCGATTCCAATTCAATCAGCTTGGTACGGGTTTTAATCAACACCTGCTGCTGGATGTCGAATTCTTCGCGGGTGACCAAATCCATTTTGTTAAACGCGCTGCCGAGCATGGCTTTGACGTTTTTTTCCACGTCTTTGGCGGGGCTGTTGGCGATGGTTTCGCCGATTTTGGAAGTCACTTCGTCAAACAGGTTTTTGCCGAACATTTTGAGCCGTCCTTTTGGTTTACTGGTTTACTTGGAAATAAAAAGAAACAATGGGCTTATTGTATAAGGAAAAAGGCCGTCTGAAAATGTTAATATTTTCAGACGGCCTTTTTTACCGGAAAACCTGCGCGTTCAAGAGAAAAGCGCCATCGGTTTACAAACCGGCAGCCGCACGCAGCTCGGCGGCTTTATCGGTACGCTCCCAAGTAAATTCCGGCTCTTCGCGACCGAAATGACCGTAGGCGGCGGATTTGCTGTAAATCGGGCGCAGCAAATCGAGCATTTTCACAATCCCTTTCGGGCGCAGGTCGAAGTGTTCGCGCACGATTTTAATCAACTCGGCTTCGTTGAGTTTGCCCGTGCCGAAGGTGTCGATGGCAATCGACGTCGGCTCGGCAATACCGATGGCGTAAGACACTTGGATTTGGCACTGGCTGGCCAAGCCTGCGGCCACAATATTTTTCGCCACATAACGGCAGGCATAGGCAGCCGAACGGTCCACTTTAGACGGGTCTTTGCCGGAGAACGCGCCGCCACCGTGCGGGGCTGCGCCGCCGTAAGTATCGACGATAATCTTACGGCCGGTCAGACCGCAGTCGCCTTTGGGCCCGCCGATAACGAATTTGCCGGTCGGGTTAATCAGGTATTTGGTGTCTGCGGTCAGCATTTCAGACGGCAATACCGGCTTGATAATCTGCTCGATGACCGCTTCGCGCAATTCGTCGTAGCTGACGTTTTCATCGTGCTGCGTTGACAACACCACGGTATCAATGCGCTTGGCTTTGCCGGTTTCGCTGTCGTAAACCACAGTAATCTGCGCTTTGGCATCCGGACGCAGCCACGGCAGACGACCGTCGCGGCGCAGCTCGCTTTGGCGCTGCATGAGGCGGTGGCTGTAATAAATGGCAAACGGCATCAATACCGGCGTTTCATCGCAGGCATAGCCGAACATCAAGCCCTGGTCGCCCGCGCCCTGATCCAAATCCAAACCCTCGCCTTCGTTCACACCTTGCGCGATGTCGGGCGACTGCACGCCGTAGTTGAGCAAAACTTTGCAGCTTTGCGCATCAAAGCCCAATTCGGGGTCGTTGTAACCGATACGGGCAATGGTATCGCGCGCCACTTGCTCGTAATCGACATCGGCGGTGGTGGTGATTTCACCGGCCAACACACACAAATCGGTTGCCACCAAAGTTTCCGCCGCTACGCGCGCTTTCGGGTCTTGCGTAAAAATCGCGTCCAAAATCGCGTCGGAAATCTGATCCGCCACTTTATCGGGATGGCCTTCAGACACAGACTCGGAAGTAAACAGAAATTCGCTCATTGTAGATTTTCTTTCTTAAACAATATTTTTGCGCAACAGCCCGCCGGTTTCAGACGGCCTGCCGCTTCATCAAACAAACAGCGGAAATCATAGCAAAATCCGCCGACCGACACCACTCAAATAAGATCTATTCTTATTCAAGCAGCAGGCATTCATTTTCAACAGATAAAAAAATGCCCGCATTAAGCGGGTCTGGATTGCTCGAAACGAGCCACATCGGTTTCGCAACCGTCCACCTTACCTTTCCGAGTGAAAAGCAGGTTGGCATGGAATTCCCAACTCTTAATGCAAGTGCGGATATTAACAGATTCATTATCTTAACGCAAGGCAGGCAGGCCGTCTGAAATTTTGGTTTCCTGCTAATTTCCATTACAATCCGAGAAAATGTTTCTACCGCATGAAAAATAACAACGCTATGCAAACCCTGATTACCCTGCTTTTCAAATTTTTCGCCGCCCTGCCGCTGCCGCTTTTGCACAAACTCGGCAACGCATGGGGCGCTTTGGCTTACTGCCTGCTGCGCAAAGACCGCGAGCGTGTGTATGCCAATATGACCCAAGCCGGTCTGCATCCGACCGCCTCCGATGTCAGGGCCGTGTTCCAAGAAACCGCCAAAGGTGCGCTGGAATTGCCGGTGGCGTTTTTCAGACGGCCTGAGGCCATCGAAACCCTGTTTACCGAAATCCATGGTTGGGAACACGTCCAATCTGCGCTGGAAAACGGCGAAGGTTTGCTATTGATTACGCCGCACTTGGGCAGCTACGATTTGGCCGGACGCTACATCAGCCAGCAACTGCCCTTCCCACTGACCGCCATGTACAAACCGCCGAAAATCAAAGCGTTTGACGCCATCATGCAGGCGGGGCGCGTGCGCGGCAAAGGCAAAACCGCGCCGACCAACCTGCACGGTGTGAAACAGGTTATCAAGGCGCTGCGGGCGGGCGAGGCGACCATCGTTTTGCCCGACCATGTGCCCGCACCGGAAGAAGGCGGCGACGGCGTATGGGCGGAATTTTTCGGCCAACCGGCCTTTACCATGACGCTGGCGGGCAAACTGGCGCAGGTCAAAGGCGTGAAAACGCTGTTTTTCTGCGGCGAGCGCCTGCCCGATGGTAAAGGCTTCGCCCTGCATATCGAACCGCCGCAAGGCGAATTGAACGGCGATAAGCAGCATGACGCGCAAACCGTCAACCGCAATGTGGAATATTGGATACGCCGCTTCCCGCAGCAGTATCTGTTTATGTACAACCGCTACAAGCACCCCGCCGGAGCGCCGCTGCCGCCCGCGCCATCCCAATCATTCGACCGATAGCAGGAAAACTTGATTTTCCATGCGGGTAGCTGATGTTTGCATTCATTTCAAAGTCCAAAGGCCGTCTGAAACCTTGCATTTTCAGACGGCCTTTGCCGTTTTGTTTACCCTTTCTGACAAAACCTGCCGACAATCCGCCGCTGCATTTCTATCGGCGGACGTTTGTTTACATCGGCAAAAACGCTTTTACGCAAACACAAACCGCCTTAACCCGCTTCTTGTTTATGATTCGCCCCGTTGTCTGAACGACATCCACTTTACAGAAACGACATCCACTTTACAGAAAGAAATCCATGAAAAAAATCACTTTAGCTGCTCTGACCATGATGACCGTTGCCGGCCTGGCTGCCTGCGGTCAAAAAAACGACCAACCCACTCCGCCGGCACAACCGACCGCCGCTTCGCAACCTGCACCGCAAGGCCAGCCGGGTGAAGCGCCTGCTCCGCAAGGTCCGCAAGGCCAACAAGGTCCTGAAGGCCGCGGCCCGCAAGGTGCGCCTGACCAAGCCCGCATGCAGGACGGCATTCCGCCGATGTTCGCCGACTTGAACCTGAGCGAAGAGCAAAAAGCGCAAATCAAAAAAATCCTGAATGACAACAAACCGGCACAAGCCGAAGGCAAAGACGACAAACGCGCCGAATTTGAAAAACAATTCGAAGCCCGCCGTACCGCCGAAGCCGCTTTGCTGAAAAACGCAACTTTCGATGAAGCCGCTGCGAAAAAACTGATTGAAGAAGGCCAGCAAAACAAAGCCGAACGCGACGCCAAACGCGCCGAAATGGAATTGAGCATGCTGAAAACCCGCCACGCCATTTTCCAAGTGTTGACACCTGAACAACAGCAAAAACTGCTGGAACGCAAACCGATGGAAGGCAAACCGGGTGAAGGCCACGGCAAACCGGGCGAACACAAAGGCCCGCAAGATCCTGCCCCTGAAGGCCGCGGCCCGCAAGGTGCACCGCACGACGCTCCGCCGCCTGCTCCGCAACAACAACCGGCTAAATAATCCGGTCGGGTAAACCCATGAAAAGGCCGTCTGAAACGTGAAATCCGTTTCAGACGGCCTTTTGGTATCCGGCTTCTATGCTTAAGCGTTACACCCAATCATAAAAACCATTCAAGCTCAAATCACAAAATCCAAACCGGTATAGTCGATATTCTGATTCATATCCTGCGCCGGTATTTTATTGGAACGCCCTACCGGTCTGGCCGGCACGCCCACTACGGTAATCGAAGCGGGGACATCCGCCACCACTACGCTGCCGGCGCCGATTTTGGCGTTTTCGCCGATACGGATATTGCCCAACACCGAAGCATTCGCGCCAATCATCACGCCGTCTGAAACTTTCGGATGGCGGTCGCCACTTTCTTTGCCCGAACCGCCGAGGGTCACGCCGTGCAGAATGGAAATATTGTTGCCCAATACCGCTGTTTCGCCGACCACAAAACCGGTGGCGTGGTCAAGCATCAGGCCGTGGCCGAAGCGGGCGGCGGGATGGATATCAACGCCGAACACTTCCGACATGCGGTTTTGCAGGAAATAGGCCAGCGTTTGGCGGCCGCTCTGATACAACCAATGGTTAATGCGGTGCGCCTGAATCGCGTGGAAACCTTTGAAATATAAAAGCGGCAGCGAATATTCGTCACAAGCGGGATCGCGCTCGTACACGGCTTTCAAATCGGCTTCCACGCAGTCGATAATGCGGCTGTCGCTGCTCAAAGCCTGCAAATACATTTCGTAGAGAATGCGCGCGTCCATTACCGTGCTGGCGAGTTTGCTGGATAAATGGTAGGCCAAAACGGAAGCCAGCGAATTGTGGCGCAACACGGTTTGGTGTAAGAAACTGGCCAAAAGCGGTTCGGCTGCAACCGCCGCTTCGGTTTCTTCGCGGATGGTTTGCCACAAATCGAAATCGGGGGTGTTGATGTGATTGTGTTTTTGGTTTTTCATGGTGCGTATGCCGTCTGAAATGGTTATGCGGGCTATCTTACCGTTTATCGCGCATGAATCATAGCGGATTAACGCATAAGTTTATAACGCCCGATTCTATCATTGCGGCAAACACGGCGGCATGGCTTGAAATCTGTTCAGACGGCCTTATATGCTTACCAACACCATTCAAACCTATTTCGATAAAGGAAGCCGACATGAGCGAACAAAACCAACCGATTGAAGAAGAAAAAGTAACGGACGCCGCCGCAGAACCTGCCGCCCAAGCGCAAGACACGCCGCCTTCTTACGAAGACTTGCAGGCGCGTGTGGCCGAATTGGAAGGCCAGTTGAAAGACGAGCAGCTGCGCGGTTTGGCCAACGAGCAAAACCTGCGTCGCCGCCACCAGCAGGAAATCGCCGACACGCATAAATTCGCCGGTCAGAAATTCGCCGCCGAAATGCTGCCGGTAAAAGATTATTTGGAAATGGCACTCTTAGACCAAAGCGGCAATTTCGACGCTTTGAAAATGGGCGTGCAAATGACCTTAAACGAATTGCAAAAAGCCTTCGATGCCACCCACATCAAAGAAATCAACCCGCAGCCGGGCGACAAACTTGACCCGCACCACCATCAGGCCATGCAAACCGTGGTCAGCGAGCAAGAGCCGAACACCATCGTGAATGTCTTGAAAAAAGGCTACACCCTGTCCGACCGCGTTTTACGTCCGGCGATGGTGGTTGTGGCGAAAAAAGAAGATTGAAAGTGCCGCCTGATTTTATTTGTCAGGCACAAAATTTTCAGACGGCCTTATCCGCTTGCGGTTGAAACCCTTATCCTGTTGGAAGATTGTTCCGATTCATCGGAAACAACACCCCGGCAGGAATCTGATAAAAGGCCGTCTGAAAGATAATTTCACAGGCTTGTGGATAATTAAATCAAGCATTTGAATTGAAAAATAAAAATATCGCATATTTTTTTTCATTTCCATACTTGAAATACGCTGAATCAACCTTATCTACAAGCCAACAGAACGAATGTTCTACCCGGTTTATTAAATATTTATCTATTTTTATTTTTTGGAGCAAACAATTATGGCAAAAGTAATCGGTATCGACTTGGGTACCACCAACTCATGCGTGTCCATTTCTGAAAACGGCCAAACCAAAGTGATTGAAAACGCCGAAGGCGCGCGCACCACGCCTTCTGTCATCGCCTACCTCGACGGCGGCGAAATTCTGGTCGGCGCTCCGGCCAAACGCCAAGCCGTAACCAATGCGAAAAACACCATCTATGCGGTTAAACGCTTAATCGGTCACAAATTCGACGACAAAGAAGTGCAACGCGACATCGACTCTATGCCGTTTGAAATCGTTAAAGCCAGCAACGGCGACGCTTGGGTAAAAGCGCAAGGCAAAGAGCTGTCTCCTCCGCAAGTTTCCGCCGAAGTATTGCGTAAAATGAAAGAAGCTGCCGAATCTTACTTGGGCGAAAAAGTAACCGAAGCAGTGATTACCGTACCGGCCTACTTCAACGACAGCCAACGTCAAGCCACCAAAGACGCCGGTCGTATCGCCGGTTTGGATGTGAAACGCATCATCAACGAACCGACTGCCGCCGCATTGGCTTTCGGTATGGATAAAAACAGCAAAGGCGACCGCAAAATCGCCGTGTATGACTTGGGCGGCGGTACTTTCGATATTTCCATCATCGAAATCGCCGACGTTGACGGCGACAAACAATTCGAAGTATTGGCTACCAACGGCGATACCTTCTTGGGCGGCGAAGACTTCGACCAACGCCTGATTGACTACATCATTGCCGAGTTCAAAAAAGACCAAGGCATCGACCTAAAAACCGACGTGATGGCGCTGCAACGCCTGAAAGAAGCGGCCGAAAAAGCCAAAATCGAATTGTCCAGCGGCCAGCAAACCGAAATCAACCTGCCGTACATCACCATGGACGCGACCGGCCCGAAACACTTGGCATTGAAAATTACCCGTGCCAAACTGGAAAGCCTGGTTGAAGATTTGATCGAACGCTCTATCGAGCCTTGCCGCATTGCCTTGAAAGACGCAGGCTTGAGTACCGGCGACATTGATGACGTGATTTTGGTCGGCGGTCAAAGCCGTATGCCGAAAGTGCAAGAAGCCGTTGAAAAATTCTTCGGCAAAGCGCCGCGTAAAGACGTGAACCCGGACGAAGCCGTGGCCGTCGGCGCAGCCATCCAAGGCGAAGTATTGGGCGGCGGCCGCAGCGACGTGTTGCTGCTGGACGTGACCCCGCTGTCTCTGGGTATCGAGACTATGGGCGGCGTGATGACCAAGCTGATTCAGAAAAACACCACCATTCCGACCAAAGCATCACAGGTATTCTCTACCGCCGAAGACAACCAATCGGCCGTAACCATCCATGTGTTGCAAGGCGAACGCGAGCGTGCTTCTGCCAACAAATCGTTGGGTCAGTTCAACTTGGGCGACATCGCACCGGCTCCACGCGGTATGCCGCAAATCGAAGTGACCTTCGACATTGACGCCAACGGTATCCTGCACGTTTCCGCCAAAGACAAAGGCACCGGCAAAGCCGCCAACATCACCATCCAAGGTTCTTCCGGCTTGAGCGAAGAAGAAATCGAACGCATGGTGAAAGACGCAGAAGCCAATGCCGAAGAAGATAAAAAACTGACCGAACTGGTCGCTTCACGCAACCAAGCCGAAGCCCTGATTCACTCAGTGAAAAAATCTTTGGCCGACTACGGCGACAAACTTGACGCTGCCGAGAAAGAAAAAATTGAAGCCGCATTGAAAGACGCCGAAGAAGCCGTCAAAGGCGAAGACAAAGCCGACATCGACGCCAAAGCCGAAGCTTTGGGTACTGCCAGCCAAAAACTGGGCGAAATGGTTTACGCCCAAGCGCAAGCTGAAGCCCAAGCTGCCGAAGGCGGTGCACAGGCTGAATCATCTTCTGCCAAAAAAGACGATGACGTAGTCGATGCAGATTTTGAAGAAGTGAAAGACGACAAAAAATAATTGAGGCCGTCTGAAAAAAGCGCGAATCTTAGGATTCGCGCTTTTTTATTTTCTACTTTTAGACTGCGCTCCCTTTAAGCCCATCCCATCCGGGTTAAAACTTCCTGCTGCATTTTTACCGTTTTCCCTCATAAATTCTCTTTCAGACGGCCTTTTTCAATTTTTCCTTCTAAACCTTATGCTATTTTCGCTCGAAAACAACGCCGGTTTACACCGCTCAGACTTAAGATACCCCCAACGATAAGCCAAATAAGCGCTGTCGTTTTCCATAATTCATCGACAGATTGATAGAAAGAAAAAAGAGGACATCATGAAAAAACTCATCACTTTCTCCATACTCTTATTCATCTCCGGCACGCTGATGGCCGCACCGGAATATCCCGAGCCGCAACCCCAACCGCACCCTGAGGCCGTACAGCCCGCACCTAAAAAAGCACCGCCCCGCGTCCGAAAAGCGCCACCCAAACCGCGCCGCGTTACATCACCGCCGAAACCACGCCGTGCTGCCCCTCCCCCTAAACCACGCCGTGCCGCACCGCCGCCCAAACCCGCACCGAAACCGGCACCGGCGCCCCAACCGCACCCCATTCCTGAAGAATAGCATCCAACCCGGCGGCAGGTTAAAACTTCCTGCCGCTTTTTTTTAACCCATTCCCTTTACAAATCCCCGTTCAGACGGCCTGTTCTGCGTTTTATCAGATAAAAATTATTTCAATTTCGCCGAGCGCTAACGCTGATTAACACTCGAAATAGTAAGATACAACCAATGGAGCAACGGCAACAATGCTGCTCTTTCCCTTACCCCTTACACTAAAGAAGAGTGTTTATCATGAAAAAAATTCTGACCGCCGCCGTATTGTTAGCCTTTTCCGGCAGCCTGTTGGCTGCGCCCCAATCCAACGAACCGCGTCGTGACGACCGTCCGGCTCCGCAGGCGCAACAGCAGCAAAAACCCAAAGTCGAGCAACGCCGCGAACAGCGCCAACAGGTGCGCCAAGAGCGCAACAACCGCCGCGAACAAGTACGCAAAGAGCGCCAACAAAAACGCGAAGTGCGCAAAAACAATAAACAACAACGCCCGCAACCGCGTCCCGAGCGTTAATCTGACCGACAGCAACCTTTGCAACCCGCCTGTTTTCAGACGGCCTGCATATTCCCAAACCGTTTAGGTTTGATTTCAAAAGGAAAATATCATGAAAAAACTGCTGACTTTTGCTACCCTGCTGATGGTATCCGGCGGTCTGATGGCTGCCCCGGGCGACCACGAACCGCAACCGCCGCGCCCTGACCGTCCTGCCGCAGTAAAACCTGCGCCGAAAAAAGCTCCGCAGCGCAAAGTACGCCGCGCACCGCGCAAAGCCGTGAAAAAAGCACCGGTACGCCATGCCCGTAAAGCTGCGCCGAAACCGCGTCGTGAGCAACCACGTCCGCAACCGCGTCCGGCTCCGGATCAACGCTAATCCGTATCCGATAAACCAAACCCTCAGTCCGGGAAAGCCGGTTTCCCTGCTGCCCGGACTGATATATACTCTGACAAGTCGGTCTGTCCGACACACATTCACTTAAAATTTTGAAAGAGAATCCCATGAAAAAATTGGCTACCCTTGCTACCCTGTTGCTGGTTTCCGGCGGTCTGATGGCTGCTCCGGGCGAACCTGCGCCGCAACACCAACACAAACCGGCTGCCGTGAAAAAAGCTCCGGCTAAAAAAGCACACAAAGCCCCAAAACGCCAAGTGCGCAAAGCCGCTCCGAAAAAAGCCGTAAAAAAAGCCCCGGCCAAACGCGCCCATAAAGTTGCGCCCAAACGCCACCACTAATCGCTGAATATGGGGCGGTTTCGGCCAATGTCGGGACCGCCCCATGTTTATTGACATTTAGCCCTCCTTTACATTGTTTTTAAAGCAGGTTAACACCGTTTAATCCGAATGGGCATTATGATTTACCCGCCTTACGGCAATGTCCGACTGACTTTATTTTAGAAAGATTCCAACATGAAAACTCTGACCAAACTGGCTTCCCTGGTAATGATTTCCGCAGGCTTGGTAGCTGCGCCGATGGCTTCTGCCGCGCCAAAAAAAGCACCGGCTAAAGTAGCAGTGAAAAAACAAAACAAAAAAGTCGTAAAAGCCAAAAAAGCAGCGCCGAAAAAAGCGGCTAAAAAAGCAGCTAAACGCGCCGTAAAACGCTAATCCGCCACGGTTACGAATAGAAAAGGCCGTCTGAAAAAATATTCAGACGGCCTTTTGCATATCTGCCGCTATTCAAGCATCAGATAAAAAAGCGGCTGGTAAACATACCGGCTGCTTTTTTATTTACCGTAATTGGGCTGCAACAGCGCACAAGGCTGGCGCTCGCCCCTGCGGTGGCGACGGCTGCTGCGGCCGGCGATTTTGCCGCAGGCCGCGCCCGGATCGTTTTTATCCGCAGACGCTTTATCATGGCGATCGTTGTAACACTCGTTGCGTTCGTTGCGGGAACGGTCGCTGCGCTCGCTTCGGCTGCTGCGGTTTTCAGACGGCCTGCGCTCGGCGGGCGCGGCTTCGGCAGCTTCAACGCCCCACCAGCTCGGTTCAAAACCTTCAATGCGTTCCACCACCAAATCGTTGCCGGTCAGTGCTTTGATGGCTTCAAACATTTTCTGTTCGGTTTTGTCCATCAGCGAAATGGCCACGCCATCGGCACCGGCGCGACCGGTACGGCCGATACGGTGCACATAGTCTTCCGGCTGCGTCGGCAGCTCGTAGTTAATCACAAACGGCAGCTCGGCGATGTCCAGACCGCGTGCGGCTACATCGGTCGCCACCAAAACGCGCAGCGTGCCTTCTTTAAAGGCGTTCAGCGTTTCCAAACGGGTTTGCTGCGATTTGTCGCCGTGGATGGATTGGGCGGACACATTGCGGCGCACCAAATCGCGCGTGACCTGATCCACGCTCTGCTTGGTTTTGCAGAACACAATCACTTGATTCATGTCCAAATCGACAATCAGGCGCTCCAGCAGGTTGCGTTTTTTCAGGGTGTCAACGGCGATGATGTGCTGCTCGACATTGGCATTGGTGGTGTTTTGCGCGGCCACTTCCACCAGCTCGGGCGTGTTCATAAAATCTTGCGCCAGCTTGCGGATGGGCGGCGAAAATGTGGCGGAAAACAGCAAAGTCTGGCGCTGCTTGGGCAACATCTGCATGATTTTGCGGATGTCGTCGATAAAACCCATGTCCAACATACGGTCGGCCTCGTCCAAGACAACGATTTCTACTTTGCTCAAATTGATGTTTTTCTGCTTCACATGGTCGAGCAGGCGGCCGACGGTGGCGACGACGATTTCGCAGCCAGCGCGCAAATCGGCGGTCTGCTTGTCCATGTTCACACCGCCAAACAAGACGGTATGGCGCAAAGGCAGGTTTTTAATGTAAGCCTGCACGTTTTGGTCGATTTGGTCAGCCAGCTCGCGGGTCGGCGTCAACACCAGCATGCGCACGGGGTGCATGGCGGGCGAAGTGCTGGGGGTTGCGTAGCGTTTCAGGCGCTCCAAGCTGGGCAGCATAAAAGCGGCGGTTTTGCCGGTACCGGTTTGGGCAGCGGCCAATAAATCGTGTCCGGCCAATGCCTTAGGAATAGCGGCAGCCTGAATCGGGGTCGGGGTTTCATACCCCTGCTGGGTCAGGGCGGAAACGATTTCGTTGCCCAACCCGAGTGATGCAAATGGGTTCATAATCAATCATCTTTCGTTCAGACGGCCTGCATGATGGTAAGGCCGTCTGAAAAACAGGAAGCCGCAACAGTTTCATCAAAGCTGCGGCTGAAAACGGAATCGGATAGCCTGCGCCGGATATGGGCGGGCAGTGTTCCGATTATGCCACAAAATGCTGTCTTCTACCTTATCCATTTGGTAGTTGGGCGCAATCTGAGGCCGTCTGAACATCGGCGGATTCAGACGGCCTCGGGGTGGAAGCGGCTACCAATTTTTGACTTTGTCCAAGTCGTTGGAGGCCAGGGTATCGGCGTGTTCCTGCCGGATTTGGTAATCGCGTTCCAGCTGGATACGCTCGGAAACATAGGTCAGATGGGATTGCGCAATGGCGGCAGCCTGCCCTGCGTCTTGCTGGCGGATGGCCTCAAACAGCATGCGGTGGTGCTGCATCAGGGTCGGGCGCGGGTTATCCGATTGGTTGACATGCACAATGCCGCTGCGCGTGCGCTGATACAGCATACGCAGCAAGCCGCCCGACAAGTGGCCGAACAAAATATTATGCGTGGCGTCGGCAATCGCCTGATGAAAGCTGACATCGGCTTCGGCCTGATGGTCGCGGTTGCCCTCTGCGCAGGCGTTTTCAAATTTCTGCAACCAAAATTCAATCCGTTTCAAATCCGCTTCGGTACGCCGCTCCGCCGCCAAAGCCGCCATGCAGCCTTCCTGCTGGCGGCTGAAATCGTAAATATCGTGTTCCCAGTTAGAATGTTTGCCCAACAGCTCCTGCCAACTGTGTAAAAAATCCTGTTTGGGGCGGGCGGAAATATAATAGCCGTCGCCCTGCCGCGCTTCCAACACGCCCTGCGACACCAAAACACCCAGCGCCGCCCTGACCGACGGACGGGACACGCCGAACTCCGCCGCCAGCGTACGCTCCGGCGGAATCCTGCTGCCTTCGGGGTATTCGCCCTCAATAATCCGTTCTTCCAAAACGGCTAATACTTGATCGCTGACTTTTTGCGGTCTGATAAGTTTGCTCATGGATGGTCTGCCTTTGTTTGATTTGGGTTACGGATTCAGGCGGGAAGCCGCTGCTGTTCCGTATTGTCTTTATTTGGATTGGATACTTAAATTGGTATAACCAATTCGGGCGTTATTGTAGCACGAATCCCGCTTTTCTCCCCAACCGTTCATGTTTTACCCGATACACCAATCTTTAGCATATTTTTCAGACGGCCTTTTCTTTTCAAAGTCTTATATCCTTTTCTAAAAACTGAATTTTTTAAAAACGATTAAAATATATTTATATATGAATAAAAAACAAACCCTCCCAATCACAATCTATTCCCTTAATTTCCATCCTCAAAAAATCTATGCCCCAATCTTTTTTCAGTTTATTTTCCGGAAACAAAAAATCAAATAAATCCTTGAATAAAATATATTAAATATTTAAATATTAACTTTTCTTACAAATTTTCGGCAGTAAAATTACATCTTCCACGGAAACCAATTCTATCCGGCAAACTCTTACATCTGTGGCCGCCATACCACATCCTCAAGATAATATGTTTATATGTTATTAATAGAGATGATTTAAGCTTATAATGCATGCACGCCAAGCAACAGGGCTTAAATCCCTCTCTTTTTATAGCAATCCCCCTCAATTCAGGAATATACGATTATGAAAACTTTATTGATTTCCATCGCAGCTTCTGCACTGCTGCTGACTGCTTGTGCCAGCAACAAAACCGAAAACGCGCCGAAACAGCCGCAACAAATCAGCGTGGAAGAGGCGCTCAACCAATGCAAACAAGCCGCCGGTGACAACCAAGACCGCGCCACCTTCGACTCTTGCATGAAAGACAAAGGCTTCCTGCGCAAATCCGACGCACAAGCCCAAACTCCTGCTGCGGCGCAATAACCTCCGCCCGCGCTAAGTTATCAAGGCCGTCTGAAATTGTTTTTCAGACGGCCTTGACGTATCTCCATTCCTGCAAACAGCAGCAAATCATACCGCTTTTCCCGCAAGATTCGCCCTCTTCCCGCCGCTGTTATACAATAGAGGCCGTCTGAAACTTTCTACCGGCTCCCGACATGCAGAATCCTAAAATCGTATTTTTCGATATTGACGACACCATTTACCGCAAATATACCGATACCCTGCGCCCTTCCGTGGCGCAAGCCATGAGCGCTTTAAAGCAGCGCGGCATTCTTACCGCTATTGCCACCGGCCGTGCGCCCGTGGCGATTCCCGCCAAAATTCAGAATTTGATTCGGGAAGCCGGCATTGATTTGGTGATTACCATCAACGGCCAGTATTGCGAATTCCGCAACCAACCGCTGCGCGAGCGCCCGCTGGATACCGACACCATCGCCAAAATGTGCCGCTTTTACGACAGCAAAGGCATTGCCTATGCCTTTGTCGGCAGCGACAATATCGCCGTTTCCGAACCGACCGAATGGGCAGAAGAGGCGCTGGCGAAAATCCTGCCGGTGCACCTGACCGACAAAGATTATTACCTCAACCATCCCGTATATCAGATGTTGGTGTTTTACGACGAATCGCAAGATGCCGAGATGAACGCGGAAGCGGCCAAAGCCGGTTTGAAAAACGTGCGCTGGCACGCCAAAGCGGTGGACACGCTGCATGCGGAAGAATCCAAAGCGCAAGGCATCGCCGCTGCCGTGGGCATGTTGGGCATTGATATGCAAGACGTGATGGCTTTCGGCGACGGCCTCAACGATGTGGACATGCTCAAAAGCGTCGGTTTCGGCGTGGCAATGGGCAACGGCACCGAGCAGACCAAAGCCGCCGCAAAATACGTCTGCCCGAGTGTGGATGAAGACGGCGTATTGCGCGGTTTGCAGGCTTTGGGCGTGATTGATTAAATACACTTAGGCTGCTTTCTGCTGCTTTTTTCAGACGGCCTAAACCGGTATCATACTTATTTGTCATGCATATTATCTAACAACCCAAACAGCCTCCGGTAAAACGCTCGGCGGCTTTTAACTGATTCTTCGCAAACAAACCCATGAAATCCAAATCCCAAGGCTTTACGCTGGCCGAAATGATGATTGTTGTATTGGTTTTGGCTATTTTGGCCACCATCGCCTATCCTTCCTACGCCCGCTATATCCGCCAAACCCGTTTGAACAACGTGCGCGCCGACCTGATTCACAACGCCAAAGCGCTGGAGCGCTATTACGCCCAGAAAAATACCTTCGTCGGCTTCAGCGCCAGCACCCTGACGCAAAACGATTATTTCGACATCAGCTTCTCTTCTGAGGGCACGGCTTCCGGCTTTACCCTGCAAGCCATCCCCAACAGCAGCAACAGCGACGAAACCTGTACCGTGTATATCAACGACAGCGGCATTCTGTGGGCGGTTTCCAGCGGCTCGGACGACTGCCCGGGCTACGACCGCCTGTCTTCATAAATAAACAGCCGTGTTCTCATCGCGGCCGTTCCGCCCCTTTCAGGCCGTCTGAAACCACCAAACTGAGGCGTGTTTCAGACGGCCTTTTGCGGCGAAAACTTGCCAGAATACAAACTTTTGTTTACGATGTAGCCCCGTTTGCAGCCCATTATTTACCTTTGCGGTCACAAACATAAAGAAACCGCCGCCCGGCTGTTCCTTTTTTATTAACGGAAATGACCGATAACAATAAGCAACCGTCGCAAGGCGGCAACGGCTTATCACGGGTTGCGCTTGCAAGACCGTTTCAAACACCTGATTTTGAGGATGACATTATGTCCGACAACACTCCGCAACGGGCGACGTTTGCCAGCCGCCGCTCGTTTATGTTTGCTGCCATCGGCTCTGCCGTCGGCCTCGGCAACATCTGGCGCTTCCCCTACATCGCTTACGACAACGGCGGCGGCGCGTTTATGATTCCCTATCTGGTGGCGCTGCTGACCGCCGGCCTGCCGCTCTTGTTCCTCGACTATGCCATCGGCCACCGCTATCGCGGCTCGCCCCCTATGGCGTTCCGCCGTATCAGCAAAAAATTCGAGCCCTTCGGCTGGTGGAACGTGATGGCCAACGTCGTTATCTGCCTGTATTACGCCGTGATTCTCGGCTGGGCGGCCAGCTACACCTTCTATTCCTTTACCGGCGCATGGGGTGCAGACCCGAAAACCTTCTTTTTCGGCGATTATCTGCACATGGCCGACCAAGTGCATTGGGGCTTTGATTTTGTCGGCAAAATCGTCGGCCCGCTGATTGGCGTGTGGCTGTTTACCCTGATTATCATGGCCTTGGGCGTAGAAAAAGGCGTGGCGCGTTCGTCATCCTTCTTTATGCCGCTTTTGGTGATTATGTTTGTGCTGCTGGTCGGCATTTCGCTAACGCTGCCGGGCGCTGCCAAAGGCTTGGACGCGCTGTTTACCCCCAACTGGGACAAGCTGAAAGAACCGGGCGTATGGATTGCCGCCTACGGCCAGATTTTCTTCTCGCTCTCCATCTGCTTCGGCATCATGGTTACCTATTCTTCTTACCTGAAGAAAAAATCCGACCTCACCGGCACCGGCATGGTGGTCGGTTTTGCCAACAGCAGCTTTGAAGTATTGGCCGGTATCGGCGTGTTTGCCGCGCTGGGCTTTATGGCGGCGGCTTCCGGCAAAGAAGTGGCCGATGTAGCCGGCAGCGGTATCGGCCTGGCCTTTATCGCCTTCCCGACCATTATCAACCAAGCGCCGATGGGTGCCTTAATCGGCGTATTGTTCTTCGGCTCGCTGGTGTTTGCCGGTCTGACCTCCATGATTTCCATCTTGGAAGTGATTATTGCCACCGTGCAGGACAAATTCAAACTCGGCCGCGTATCCGCCACCTTTGCCGTCGGCGTACCGATGGCGGTGATTTCCACCGTCTTGTTCGGCACGACCACCGGCCTGCCGGTGTTGGACGTGATGGACAAATTCGTCAATACCTACGGCATTGTGGCCGGCGGTATGCTCTACATCGCCGCGCTGATTTTGACCAAACGCCTGCCCATGCTGCACGAACACATCAACAGCATTTCTTCCTTCAAGCTGGGCAAAATCTGGTA
Organism: Neisseria perflava; assembly: GCF_024170405.1. Classification (GTDB taxonomy): domain Bacteria; phylum Pseudomonadota; class Gammaproteobacteria; order Burkholderiales; family Neisseriaceae; genus Neisseria; species Neisseria perflava_B. The sequence continues at coordinate 138,505 of NZ_JALJYC010000002.1, forward strand.
TGCCTGCGTCGGCCTGACCACTTTGGTTTTGGCCTATATGCTGTACCAAGACACCGCCGGCCTGCTGGAGAAAAACTACGAGGGCTATCCCGACAGCTTCCTGCACATCTTCGGCTGGGGCTTGACCATTACCTGTATCATTCTGTCTTTCGTTTTGTCGTTCCTGCCGGGCGGCAAAGACAAAGAGCCGTTTGACGCCGACAAAGAACACGAATAAGGAGCCGACATGAGTACCACAGCGATTGTGATGATGATTATTTCCCTGCTGGTGATTTGGGGCGGTCTGGTGTTTGCCCTGTTGCGTCTGCCTAAAGACCAGTCTGCAGAATAAGCCGACGCTCAAAATAAAATGCCGTCTGAAAACCATTTTCAGACGGCATTTTCTATGCGGCAAAACTTACAATACTGCCGTAGGATACGAACCAATCACCTTCACAAACGACGCACGTTCGCCCAACAGTTTCAAAGCCGTTTGTACTTTTTCATCGTCTTTATGCCCTTCGATGTCGATGAAAAACAGGTATTCCCACAGCGCCGATTTGCTCGGGCGGCTTTCAAATTTGGTCATAGAAATGCCCGAATCGGCGAAAATCTGCAATACGCCCAATACCGAGCCGGAGCGGTTGGGGGTAGAAATCACCAGCGAAGTTTTGTCGCTGCCGGTAGCAGTCGTGTCCTGATGGCCGAGCACCAAAAAACGGGTGGTGTTGTTCGGCTCGTCTTCGATACATTCAGCAGCCATGTTCAAACCGTAGATTTCAGCAGCGGTCACACCCGCGATGGCGGCCAGCGTGCCGTCGTCGGATTCGGCCACCAAGCGCGCGGCTTCGCCGTTGCTGGACACCGGTACGCGTTCGGCATTGGGCAGATTGCGGCCAAGCCAGTCGTTGCATTGCGCCAATGCCTGCGCGTGGGCAAACACTTTGGTAACACCGTTAATCTCATGGCTGTTTTTGCGCAATAGATTGTGATGGATGCGCACCACCACTTCGCCGCAGGCTTTCAGCGCGGACACGGCCAGCAAGTCTAAAGTGCGGCCGATAGAGCCTTCGGTAGAGTTTTCCACTGGCGCCACCAGATAATCCGCCTGACGCGTTTCCACCAGTTTGAAACAATCGTCAACCGTGGTGCAAGCCCGGGTGTGCGCGGCATGGCCGAAATGCTTGATGGCGGCCTGCTGGGTAAAGGTTCCGCGCGGGCCGAGGTAGGCGATGGTCAGCGGACGCTCCACCGCCAGACATTCGCTCATGATTTCGCGGAACAGGCGGGCAACGGATTCATCCGGCAGCGGCCCTTCGTTCAGGCTCTGAATGCGGCGCAACACGGCGGCCTCGCGCTCAGGACGGTACACCGTGCCCGTACCTTTCAATTCGCCGATGGTATGTGCGTGGGTGGCGCGTTGGTTTAAGAGCTGTAAAACAGTGGCGTCGATTTCGTCAATCGCGTCGCGGTGGGGTTTCAAGGGGTCGTCAATCGACATGGCTGGCTCCCGCTAAAGTTCATGAATGGCGTAGATTTTAGCATTAAAAAGGCCGTCTGCGCGGGATGGGCGCAATCTTTGCTTGCCCGTTGCCCCGTTCAGACGGCCTTGTTATCGTAAAATAGCAATAAACCCATTCAGACGGCCTATTTAAACGCCTCTTTATTCTTATCGTTTTCAATCCATGCCTGATGTGAGCAGCCCCACAGCAGCACAATACCGCACACTGTCGACGTCAGCATCATGCCCGCCATCACCAGCGCCGAACCGTTGTGCAGCCAAGTGGTCAGCAAGCCCATGCTCGCGCCAATCACCGACTGGCACACGCCCAGCACCGCATTGGCGCTGCCGCCCTCGGCCTTAAAGTAAGCCATAAAACAGGCCTGCGTATTCGCGCCGACCAAACCCTGCGTGCCCACGGAAAACATCACGCACATCACCAGCGCCCACAAAGGCGGCAGTTTCAGCAGCAAAACCAGCAAAACCATCGTCAGGTTGGCGGTAAACTGCATGATAATGCCCCAGCGCAGGATATTCTGCGGGTGGACACCCGTTTTCAAGCGCCACGCGGTCACGCGGTTAAACGTCGCCATCGTAATGATGTTCAGCGCAAACACCAGCGCGTAGCCGTGCGACGACAGGCCGTAGAGCTTCATATACACAAACGACGATTCGGTCAGAAAGGCAAACATCGAGGCAAAGCTGAAGGCTTGGAAAAACAGAAAACCCATCGCTCCGCGCGTACTCAAAACCCGTTTGAAACGCCCCGCCACCACGCCGAAAATATCCGCGCCGATTTTATCGGTTTTCACCGGCGCAGGCAAAAAGCGCCGGATTAACACCAGCAGCAACAGGGTATAAACCATCAAAAAGCCGAAAATCGAGCGCCAGCCGCCAATCATCAGCAACACCGAACCCAACATCGGCGACATCAGCGGCACAATCATCAGGATAATGCCGATGAGCGCAAACATCTGCGCTGCCTGACGGCCGTCGTAATAATCGCGCACCGTCGCGCCGACCACCACCACCGTCATGCCCGCCCCAAACGCCTGCACCGCCCGCAACAGCAGCAGCTGCTCCGCCGACGTGATAAAAATCAACCCGATGACGCTGACCAAATGCACCGCCAGCCCCGCCAGCGCCACCGGCTTGCGCCCCTTGATGTCCGACACCGAACCGCCGATGAGCTGGCCGAAGGCCACGCCGAACAAAAACATGCCCAAGCTTTGCTCAATACGGTGGATGTCCGCACCCAGCGCCTGCGCCATTTCGGGAATGGCGGGCAGATAAGCGTCGGTAGAAAACGGCATCAGCGCCACCAACATCGCCATCAGCAAAGCCATCTGCTTTTGCGGCAGCGGAAGCGGCAGATTGCCGTTTGTTTTGGGTTCCGTCATAGAATCCTCTCGTTAAGAATAAAATAAACCGCGCTAGGGGCTGTTGGCCGTTCATCCGTGAAACAGATTTTCGAGTAAAAAAGCGCGGATGCAAGGCCAAAAGCACAGCAAGGTTGAACACCTTGCGCGCATTTTCAACGCAGCAGACACGCTTTTTTGCCGAAAAGATGTCGCAGATGAACGGCCAACAGCCCCTAGATGATTGAATCAAAATAGAATAGTGGCGGGATTATACACGATTTTCAGACGGCCTTTAAGCTATTCGATATACGGACGTACCCGTAGGGTGGGCACTCGTTGCCCACGCGATTATCAGAAATAAATCGGTTGTCCGACCCGTTCACAAACCAATATAAGAAACCGAATACCGCGTGGGCATAAATGCCCACCCTACACGGATTTGCTTGCTGCTTGGGCTTTCCAATCCTTTTACGGCAAATGCCGTCTGAAAACTCATGATTTTCAGACGGCATTTTCCTTATCCGCGCCCCGTTTACTGCGCCGTGTCCGGCACATTGCCCACGGCTTTATTGATGGCGACATAGCGCGTATTCAGACGGCCCAAGCTGTCGGCCAAATCGCGCCGCGCCTGCAAATAGCTGCGCTGGCTGTCAAGCACGCTTGAAAAATCTTCCATGCCGCGTTTGTAGCGCGCCTCGGTCAGGCGGTAGGCTTCGCCTGCGGTGGCGGCACGTTTTTGCAGGGCTTGGTATTGCTGCTGCTCGGCGGCGTAGGCGGTCAGGGCTTCGTCGATTTCTTTCCATGCGCTCAAGACGGTTTTTTGGTAGGCAACGGCGGCTTCCTGCTGTTGCAGCTCGCGCAGTTTGACGGTGGAGACTCGGCGGCCGTGGTCGAAAATCGGCAAATCCAAAGTCGGGCCGATCGACCAAGTGCGGCTGCCCCACTCGCCGAAACTGCTGCCGCTCAAGGCTTCTGTGCCGAATTTCGCGCCGATGCGGATGCTCGGATAGAGCGCGGCTTTGGCCACGCCGATGTCGGCGGTGGCGCTGTGCAGCTTGGCTTCGGCGGCGAGGATGTCGGGACGGCGGCGGGCGACTTCGGAGGGCAGGCCGATGGCCAAATCGGGCAGTTTGGCGGCGGGCATGGTGCGGCTGTCGTCCAATAAATCGTTTAACACGCCCGGCCGTTCGCCCAATAATAGGGTCAGCTTGCCGATATAGGCGCTCTCCTGCGCCTGCAATGCGGGCAGTTGCGCTTGCAGGGCGGCCAGCTCGGTGCGCTGGCGCTGCATGTCGATGTGGTTGTTCATGCCTTTGGCAACGCGGGAGGCGAGCAAATTGGTCTTTTCAGTCAGGGCGCGGATGTCTTCTTTCATCAGGCGGATTTGCGTTTGCGTGGTGCGCAGCTCGGCATAGTTTTGCGCCACTTCCGCCGCCAGCGTCAGCCGCGCCCAATCCAACAGCGCACCCTGCTCTTGCACTGCGGCGTCGGCGGATTCGACGCCGCGGCTGATGCGCCCCCATAAATCAGGTTCCCACGAGGCGTCGAAACCGACTTGATAAAGATTATACGGCGAGGCCAATGCGCCGATATAGCGGCTGCCGTTACTGCCGCCGAGCAGATTAATCATGCGTGTGCTTGAGCCGTCTTCGCTCAAGCGGTTGCGGGTGGCGCTGCCGCTCAAGTTGACATCAGGGCCGTATTGCGCGGCGGTGCCGACGCGCTGCATACGCGCTTGGGCAGAGTGCAGCGCGGCGGTTTGTACGTCCAAACCATTGGCCAGGGCGTGGCTTTCCAGTTGGTTGAGCACGGGGTCGTTCAACGCCGTCCACCAGTCGGCGAGCAATACGGCGTCGCTGATTTTGGGCAGCTGCAAGGCAGTGCCGTTGTGCTGGCCTTGCCAAGTATCGGCGCTTTCGACTTTGGGTTGTTGGAAATTCGGGCCGACGGTACAGGCGGAGAGAGCGAGTGCGGCGGCTAAGGGAAGCAGGCGGGAAATGGGTTTCATGATGTTTTTTCCTGTTTTCCGACGGCCTTGAAATCGGGAAAGGCCGTCGGAAAAATAAGGTTTTTACGACAATTTATTGCGGAACAGCCATGCCGCCAGCGGCAGGGTCAGCGCGGCAATCACAATCAGCGGGATAAAGTTGTGCGCAATCTGGCCGAATCCCGCGCCCTCCAGATAGACGCGGCGGATGATTTCAATACCGAAACGCAGCGGGTTGACAATGGTGGCCGTCTGAAGGATTTGCGGCATGTTTTTCACCGCTGTCAGCATGCCCGAGAGCAAAATCATCGGCATAATCAGCACAAAAGTGTACAGCATGGCTTGCTGCATAGTGGACGACAGCGCGGAAATCGACAGGCCGATACCCACTGCCGCCAGCGTAAAGCTCAACAGCCCCAGATACATCAGCCACAGCGAACCGGCCATCGGCACTTCAAACCAAAAACGGATAATCAGCAAAATCAGCGTCGATTGCAGCAACCCGACGCACACCGAGGGCACGGCCTTACCAATGAGGATTTGAAACGGCGTCAGCGGCGTCACCAAAAGCTGGTCAAACGTACCCTGTTCTCGTTCGCGCGCCACCGACAAAGCCGCCAGCAGCAGCGTCTGCATCACGCTGAGGGAAGCAATCAGCGCGGGCATAATCACCCAGCGCGTTTCCTGATTCGGGTTGTACCACATGCGCCGCACCACGGTGATTTGCGGGGCTTTGCCGCTGCGTTCCTGATTGTAGGCCGCCACGATATTCGACAGATAAGTGGCGGCGAAACCGGCGGTGGTCGAGTTGCGCCCGTCGAGAATCACCTGCAAGGGCGCGGCTTGGCCGTCTGAAAGCCTGCTTTCAAAATCAGACGGAATGCTCAATACCAATAAGGCCTTGCCGCTGTTGACGGTATCGGCGATCTGATTGGCCGAGTCCAGCGTCGCCACGCGCTCAAACACGCCCGTACCGTCCAAATCCGCCACCAGCTTCGTGGCAGCCGCACCGTGGCTCTGGTCAAGCAGCGTGTAAGGCACATGGTTCAAATCGTAAGTGGCGGCGTAGCCGAACAACAGCGATTGCAGCAACACCGGCACAAACAGTGTTACGCGGTTGGCAGGGTCTTTAAAAACCGCCAAAAATTCTTTTTTAATCAGGGCAAAGATTTGCCAAATGGTTTCCATAATATTTCCGTTTTCAGACGGCCTTAATCCAGTTTTTTACGCAACATCCGCGCCGACAGCCAAACCAAGGCCGCCGCATACGCCGCCAAAATCAGACAGTTTTTCACAATCATCGGCCAGTAGTTTCCGCCGAGGAACAACATTTTCACCAGCTCCATAAAATACGTTGCCGGCAGCGCATAGCTGATGGTCTGCATGACTGCCGACATATTGCGGATGTCGAACACAAAGCCCGACAACATCATCGCCGGCATAAAGCCTGCCATCATCGCAATCTGGCTGGCTTGGAACTGGTTGCGCGTAATACCCGAAATCACCAGCCCGGTACACAGCGACACCAACAGATACAGCATAGACGACAACACAATTACCCCCAACGAGCCGCGCATCGGTACTTCAAACAGCCAATACGACATGCCCAAGCACACCGCCACATCTATCATACCGACAAACACATACGGCGTGAGCTTGGCCAGCGCGATTTCCATCGGGCGCACGGGGGTGACAAATAAGGATTCCAGCGTGCCGCGCTCCCATTCGCGCGCAATCAGAAGCGAGGTCAGGAACGCGCCGATTAAGGTCAATACCAGCACCAGCAGACCGGGCACTAGATACCAAGTGCTGATAGAAGCCTCGTTAAACCACATCCGCTGCACGATGGTCACGCCGCTGCCGCCCGATACGCCGCTGCGGTCGAGCGCGTGTTGCGCCCACATCGCAATCGCGCCGTTGACATAGCCCTCGACGGTCTGGCCGGTGGTGGCATCCACCCCGTTTAAAATCAGCTGCACTTGGGCATTGCCCGCTTTCAGGCGCTCATCAAAATCCGACGGCAGGCGCACGATCGCATCGACTTTGCCGTTTTCCAACAAGGTTTCGGCCGTCTGAAAATCGCCGACGCGGATGGGGTTGAGGTATTTCGAACCTTGCATGCCCGATAATACGTTTTGCGCCGTCGGCGTGGGATTGTCGAGCACCACCGCCACCGGCGCGTTGCTCACGTCAAACGACAGGCCGTAGCCGAACAGCAGAATCAGCGCTGCCGGCAGCAGCAGCCCCACCATCAGATTGCTCTTGTCGCGCAACATCTGATGGGTTTCCTTTTTTACCAAAGCGGTGTAGCGGCGGATAAAGCCGGTCAGGTCAAACATGGTTTTGCTTTCGTTTTCAGACGGCCTTTAAGCCGTAGGGTGGGTTTTAACCCACCATCACATGTTACTTGGCGGATAAATGGTGGGTTAAAACCCACCCTACCGCTTTTCAGACGGCCTTTCCCCGCCCCTGCTCCACAATCGCGATAAACGCGCTGTTCATATTCTGCGCCGCTGCGCCGCCCGCCTGTTGGCGCACTTGGTCTGGCGTGCCGATGGCCAGCAGCTTGCCCGCGTCCTGAATCATAATGCGGTCGCAGTATTCGGCCTCTTCCATAAAATGCGTGGTGATAATGATGGTCACGCCGCTTTGCGACAGGCGCGTAATCGTGCGCCAAAATTCGCGCCGCGCCAAAGGGTCAATGCCGCTGGTGGGCTCGTCGAGAAACAGAATACTCGGTTCATGCAACAGCCCCACCGCCATCGACAGGCGCTGTTTGTAGCCGGTGGGCAGAATGCCGCTGAGCGCGTCGCCGTCCAGCTCGAACTGTTCCATCACGGCATTTATCCGCGTCTGCAAACGCTTGCCGCGCAAGCCGTAAGCACCGCCGAAAAAGGTCAGGTTTTCTTTCACCGACAAATTGCCGTAAAGCGAAAATTTCTGCGCCACATAGCCCAAATTGGCACGGGCTTGGGCGCGGGCGGTGCGCAGGTTCATGCCGGCCACTTCCAAATGGCCGCTGCTGGCGGGCAGCAGGCCGCACAACATGCGGAAGGTGGTGGTTTTGCCCGCGCCGTTGGGCCCGAGCAGGCCGAAAATCTCGCCTTTGGACACGGCAAACGAGGTGCTGGCGACGGCGGTAAAATCGCCGAAGGTGCGCACCAAATCTTTGACCGCGATAATCGGTTTATCGTTGTCGGCCTGTTTTTCAGACGGCCTTTCCGCCGTATCCGACTCATCCGAGGCCGTCTGAACGCCCGAACCGTGCGCCGCTCCATGCGCCGCCGCGTGTTGGCGCAACAGCAGCATAAAAGTGTCTTCCAATTCCGCTTTGCGTGGCGTAACGGTCAAATCCGGCAGCAGCGCGGCGATGTCTTGCTCCGTCGCGTCGGGCTGGCGCACAAAATCCACCGCGCCGCCCTGTGGCACGGCATCAATCACCACATCCGCTGCGTCATACAGCTTGGCCTGAACTTCCCGCGCCGGTACGCCTTGCGGCGGCATCACGCGAAAGGTCATGCCTTCGGTGCGGCTTTTAAGCGCGGCGGGCGTGCCGTCGGCCAACACCACGCCCTGATTCATCACAAACACCTGCTCGCAACGTTCGGCCTCGTCCATATAAGACGTACTTACCAATACGCTGAGTTTTTCCTCTTCCACCAGCTGCATGACGATTTTCCACAAATCGCGGCGCGACAGCGGGTCAACGCCCACACTCGGCTCATCCAACAGCAACAGCTCGGGCGTGCGCACCAGCGTGCAGGCCAAGCCCAGCTTCTGCTTCATCCCGCCCGATAGCTTGCCCGCCGGACGGTCGGTAAAACGCTGCATATCCACCATTTCCAGCATTTTTTTAAAACGCGCCGCGCGTACATCTAGCGGCACGCCGTGCAAATCGGCATACAGATCCAGATTTTCCTGCACGCTCAAATCTTCATACAGGCCGAAACGCTGCGGCATGTAGCTGATTTTATCCTGCACCGTCTGCGGGTTTTGCGCCACATCCGTACCGAGCACGTTCAGACGGCCGCCGTCGGGCTTGAGCAGCCCGGCAATCATGCGCATGACGGTGGTTTTGCCCGCCCCGTCGGGGCCGACCAGCGCGGTTAAGCGGCCTTTTTCCACCGACAGGCTCACCCTGTCCACCGCATTGAAGGGCTTACCGTCGGGGGCGTTGAAAATTTTAATCAGGCCGTCTGAAACGACGGTGTGGACGGGTGTGTTCATAGAAATCAGTCAAATATTGCTGTTTTGGGTTCAGGCCGCAGCACTGCTCGGTGTAGGTTGGGATGAAATCCCAACAGAAATCTAGGTATCGTTGGGTTTACAACCCAACCTATACGCTATTTAACGTGAGTTCAGGATAAACGTTTTGAATATTTTATTATTTTCAGAATCATACGAAATCCCAGCAGACAGAAAATCGCCAGATTTTCGTCATTAGCTGCGCAAGTCCGCTACGCTACCCCCGCGCAGGCGGGAATCCAGACGTTTGAGCTTCTGATACTTTAAAAACATTACAGAAATACTGGGCTTCTGGATTCCCGCCTGCGCGGGGGTAGCGTAGCGGACTTGCGCAGCTAATGACGAATCCTCGCGGATCCTGTCTGCCGGAAGAAACACGTTTCTGAAATTTAAAAAAATATTCTATCTGCTTATCCCGAACTCACAGCCTTTAATGCGCCGCCACCGCTGTATGCAGTTTCACCGTCGCCGGCTGCCCCATGCGCAGGGCATTGGCCTTGTCATCGACGTTAACGCGCACTTCATACACCAAACTCGAGCGCAGCTCGGTGGTCTGCACTGCTTTGGGGGTAAATTCGGCGACCGAAGAAATATAGCCGACCGTGCCCTTCACCGGCTTATCCGGCGCGGAATCGGTGGTTACGTCCGCGTTCATGCCCTCGCGCACTTTGTCCAAATCAGTTTCGCTGACATACACGCGCACCCATTTGGGCGAGGACAACGCCAGCGTATAAACCGGCGTTTGCGGTGAAGCCATATCGCCCGGCTCCAGCAGGCGCGAGCGTACCACCGCATCGACCGGCGCTTTCAGTTCGCCCTGACCGATTTGGTAGTCCAGCAAATCTTTTTTCGCCTTCAAGGCTTTCACTTGCGCGGCAGCAGCAGCGATGTCTTCCTTGCGCAGGCCTTCTTCCAGCAAACGCAGTGCGTCGCAGCTCTCGTCGGCCTGCGCCTGCGCCACTTTCAGGGCGCTTTTGGCCGCGTCCAACTCGTGTACGCTGGTGGCCTTGCCGTCGGTATCGGCCGCAATCGCCTGCAAACGCGCCAAATCGCCTTTGGCCTGAACCACCTGCGCCTCGGCCGCTTTCAGACGGCTTTGCCCTTGGGTAATTTCCTGACGGCGCGAACCGTTTTTCAAACGCTCAAAATTGGCCTGCTGCGCCTGAATCTGCGCTTCGGCATCGGCTTTTTGCAATTCCAGCGCCTCAGTGTCCAAATGCCCCACCACCTGCCCGGCGGTCACTTTATCACCCTCGTTCACCAGCAATTCGCGGATACGGCCGCTGCCGTCAAACGACAGCGATACCTGGCGGATATCCACATTGCCGTTTAACACCAGCTCGGCGGGGTTTTCGGCAGTATGGTGCTGCCAATAATAGATACCGCCGCCAATCAGCGCGGCGGCCGCAACAGCGGCAATTACGGTTTTTTTATTCATATTCGGCGTTTCCAGAAGGTTTGAAGGCGGTGTATCCGCGCTCCGGTCTGTTCAATACCGCGCATGATAGCACAGCCGCACTATAATTTAAAATAATTTTAAACTAAATTTGAATTAAATTTAAATTTCGGGCAAAATAGGCCGTCTGAAAACCCTGTTCAACGCATACAAATCAATAATGACAAATTCCTCTACCAACACCCCCCGCCCCAGCCGCACCGACGGCGCCGCCACCCGCGCCCGCATTCTCGAAACCGCAGGCGAGCTGATTGCCGCCAACGGTTTCGCGCAAACGCCGAATAAAGCCATCGCCGCCGCCGCCGCTGTCGATTTGGCTTCCATCAACTACCATTTCGGCAACCGCAACGGGCTGTATCAGGCCGTGTTGCAGGAAGCGCACAAGCGGCTCATCAGCCTCGAGCGCCTGCAACAGACCGCGCAAAGCGGCCTCAGCGCGGAAGAGAAACTGGCCGAGCTGATGAATCAGGTCGTACACAATCTCTTAGGCAATACCGGCTGGCCGGTGCGCATTATGGCGCAGACGCTGCTCCAACGCAGCGAAACCCTGCAACTTTTGGAAAGCGAAGTTTTGCCCAAAGCCGCCCTCGTGCGCCAAATCGCCGCCGACATCAGCGGCCTGCCCGCCGATTCCATCGAACTGCGCCGTTGTATGCTGAACATCGTATCGCCCATGTTTGCCCTGTTTTTGTTTCAAGACGGCCTTCCCGCCCCGCTGCGGGGAATCGAACAAGATTCCGAAGCGCTGGCGCGGCATTTGTGCCGCTTTGCCGTGGCAGGGTTGAAAGCAGCGGGCTCGGATAGGTAATCCTTCAAGCAAAGTCCGTCTGAAAACAGTTTTCAGACGGACTTTGCCGCGCTTGCCCTCGCCTCCGTTTCATACGAAAATACCCCTTTGCAAACACATTAGGACAACCGTCATGACCACTTTCCCCATTGCCCGCGCGGGCGACAGCGTATTGGAAATCCAAGGCAAAATGGCCAACCGCCACGGCCTGATTGCGGGCGCGACCGGCACCGGTAAAACCGTGACCCTGCGCCGCATGGCCGAAGCCTTCAGCAGCGAGGGCATTCCGGTGTTTTTGGCCGACGTTAAAGGCGACTTGTCGGGCATTGCCAACGCCGGCAGCGACAGCGGCAAAGTGGGAGAACGCATTGCCGAATTCGGTTTGGGCGCAGATTGGCTGCAAAGTTTCCCCGTGCGCTTTTGGGATGTATTCGGCGAAACCGGCATTCCCGTGCGCGTAACCGTATCCGAAATGGGGCCGATGTTGCTGGCGCGTTTGATGAATTTGAACGACACCCAAGAAGGCCTGCTCAATCTGGTGTTTAAAGTGGCCGACGACAAAGGCTGGCACATCCTCGATTTGAAAGACCTGCGCAGCATGCTCAAGCATGTCTCCGACCATGCCGCCGACTACCGCACCCAATACGGCAACGTCTCCGCCGCCAGTATCGGCGCGATTCAGCGCCAACTGCTGACGCTGGAAAACGAAGGCGCGGAGCAGTTTTTCGGCGAACCGGCGCTGAATTTGGAAGACTGGCTGCAAACCGACGGCAACAAAGGCATCATCAACATCCTTAATTCGGAAAAACTCATGCGCAGCCCGCGCATGTACAGCGCGTTTTTGCTGTGGATGTTGGCTAAATTATTTGAAATGCTGCCCGAAGTCGGCGATTTGGAAAAACCCAAATTCGTGATGTTTTTCGACGAAGCGCATTTAATTTTCGACAACGCTGCTTCCGCACTAGTGGAACAGGTGGAGCAGGTGGTGCGCCTGATTCGTTCCAAAGGCGTGGGCGTGTATTTCGTGACCCAAAACCCGCTGGATTTGCCCGACACCATTTTGGGACAACTGGGCAACCGCGTGCAGCACGCCTTACGCGCCTTTACCCCGCGCGACCAAAAAGCCGTGCGCGCCGCCGCAGAAACCTTCCGCAACAACCCCGACATCAACGTCGCCGAAGCCATCGCCGAATTGGGCGTGGGCGAAGCGCTGGTGTCTTTCCTCGACGACAAAGGCATGCCCACGCCGGTAGAACGCGCCATCGTCTTGCCGCCGCAATCCTCCCTCACCCCGCTGACAGCGGAAGAGCGCAACGCCAAGTTCCAAAACGACGATTTGTACCCAGCCTACAAAGACATGGTGGACAACTACTCCGCCTTTGAAGCCCTCGCCGAAGCCGACGCGCAGGAAGCGCAGGCGCAGCAAAGCGCCGCCGCTGCCAAAGAGCAGGCCAAAGCGGATAAAGCGGCGGAAAAAGAAGCCGAAAAATCCGAACCCGGTTTGGTGGACGGTTTCCTCGGCGGCTTAATGGGCGGCCGTAAAAAATCCAACCAAGGCGTAGGCTACAACGTCGCCGACGCCGTAGGCAGCCAAATCAACCGCCAAGTCACCAACGCCATTTCGCGCAGCATTATGGGCGTGATTAAGAATTTGTTGAAATAACGTGTGTTCGGGATAAGTGAATAGAATGTCTTTTTGAATTTCAGCAATGTATTGGATTAGGCAGACAGAATCCGCAAGGATTCGTCATTCCCGCACAGGCGGGAATCCAGACGTTTGGATTTCTGATAGCTTGAAAACATTGCAGAAATGTTTGGCTTCTGGATTCCCGCCTGCGCGGGAATGACGAAAATCTGGCGATTTTCTGTCTGCTGAAATGCATACCATTAAAAAATTAAAATATTTAAGATACTTATCCTGAACTCACGTGAAATAAGCGGCGGAGATGGGAAAGGCCGTCTGAAACAGCGTTTTCTGTTTCAGACGGCCTTTTGGTTGCGTGTATTGTTTGGAACGCGTAGGGGGTGTGCGGTACGCACTCACCCTACAACAATTACTACACCACCTCTTTCCCGCTCAAAAACCCTTCCAACGCCGCCAACGTCGGCATACCGCCCTGCGCCCCCGCTTTCGTCACCGACAATGCCCCCGCCGCACAAGCCTTGCGCACGGCGGATGCCATGCCCTCGTGCCAAAACACTGCCAACGCGCCGTTAAACGTATCGCCTGCGCCGGTGGTATCGACGGCGCTTACCTTAAATCCCTCTGCCTGTTTCAGACGGCCTTGTTTGTCGTGATACAACGCGCCTTTGCTGCCCACCGTCATCACCACGGGGCAAGGTGTGCGGGTCATCAAATCTTGCGGCGGCAAATTCTGCGGCAGGTTCAGGCTGATGGCCAGCTCATAGGCATTCGGCGTCAGCAGCGTCACGCAATCCAATAATTCAGACGGCAACGGCTGCGCCGGCGCAGGATTGAGGATAAACGGCTTGCCGTGTTTCTGCGCCAAACGCGCCGCCGCCATCACGCAGTCCAGCGGAATTTCCAACTGAGCCAACACCACGTCCGCCGCCGCAATTACCGCTTCCTGCGCGACAATATCGGCGGGGGTCAGGCCAAAATTCGCGCCTGCCACCACGATAATCGTGTTTTCGCCGTCGGCCACGGTAATATTCGCCAAGCCGCTGTGTACAGCGTCCAACACCTTTACGCCGTCGGTGTTCACGCCCTCGCGTTGCAGATTGGCCGTCATCTCGCGGCCGAAATCGTCATTGCCCACCGCGCCAATCATACTCACCCTCGCACCCAGCCGCGCCGCCGCCACCGCCTGATTCGCCCCTTTGCCGCCCATATAGCGCTGGAAATCCACACCCATAATCGTTTCGCCCGCCGCCGGAAAACGCGGGCTGCGGGTCACCAAATCCATATTCAGGCTGCCGATAACGGCGATATTGACGGGGTTCATAGCAAGGGTTCCTTGTGAGATTGATGGTTTTCGGTATTGTAACGGAAATGGCGTACAAACATCAGGTGGCTGACACCGCTTGATAATATTGGGTTCAGCCAATACAAAGGCCGTCTGAAAAATAGTTTCAGACGGCCTTTTAATTAAAAATCAAACTGTTAAACATCCACTTCCGCCGTATCACCTTCGGCTTCCATCCAGGCGCGGCGGCTGGCGGCTTCGCCTTTGCCCATCAGTTTCACGAAGATATGCTGCGTTTCTTCGCCCGCGCCTTCGGGAATGCGCACTTGCAGCAGGCGGCGGGTGTCGGGGTGCATGGTGGTGTCTTTGAGCTGGTCGGGGTTCATCTCGCCCAAGCCTTTGAAGCGGCTGATGGAATATTTGTTTTCGTTCAGCCCTTCCTTTTGCAGCCGCTCCAAAATGCCGTCCAGCTCAGCCTGATCTAGGGCGTAGAATTTGCGGGCGGGTTTGGATTTGCCCTGCGCGTTCACATCCACGCGGAATAGCGGCGGCTGGGCAACGTAGATATGGCCTTCGTCTATCAGCTTGGGGAAATGGCGGTAAAACAGGGTCAGCAGCAGCACTTGGATATGCGAGCCGTCCACATCCGCGTCCGACAACACGGCGATTTTGCCGTAGCGCAGGCCGCTCAAATCGGGGCTGTCGTTGACACCGTGCGGATCGACGCCGATGGCCACGGAAATATCGTGAATTTCGGCGTTGCCGAAAAGCTGGTCGGGGTGGACTTCAAAGCTGTTCAGCACCTTGCCGCGCAGCGGCAGAATCGCTTGGGTGGCTTTGTCGCGCGCGAGTTTGGCCGAGCCGCCGGCAGAGTCGCCTTCCACCAAAAACAGCTCGTTTTCGCGGATGTCTTCGCTTTCGCAGTCGGTCAGTTTGCCCGGCAACACGGCCACGCCGCTGCCTTTTTTCTTCTCGATTTTTTTCACCGAACGCATCCGCGCCTGAGCCTGCTTGATGGCGAGTTCGGCGATTTTTTTACCCGCTTCGACGTTTTGGTTGAGCCACAATTCCAGCGGGTCGCCCGCTACGGCGGCCACCAGCTTGAGCGCGTCGCGGTTGGTGAGCTTGTCTTTGGTTTGGCCTTGAAACTGCGGGTCGAGCACGCGCGTGCTCAACACAAAGGCGACTTTGCCGAATACATCGTCGCTTTGCACTTTTACGCCGCGCGGCAGTAAATTGTGGTGGTTGATGAAATTGCTGACCGCTTGGAACACGGCCTGTTTCAGCCCCGCTTCGTGGGTACCGCCCAACGGGGTGGGAATCAGGTTGACATAGCTTTCGTTGGCGCAACTGCCCTCTTCCAGCCAGGTCAGTGCAAACGCCGCGCCCTCGCCGGTGGAAAAATCCCCCTCGTGGCCGTCTGAAATATAGTTTTCGCCGGCAAACACCGGCACGGCTTCCTGCGCTTCGCTGATGAGGTCGGCCAGATAGCTTTTGAGGCCGTCGGGGTAATGCCAGCTTTGGGTGTGCGGCTCATCCCGGCCTTTCAGACGGCGGGTCAGGGTAACGGTTACGCCCGGCAGCAGCACGGCTTTGGCGCGCAGCAGCCGCTCCAGCTCGGGAATGCTGTATTGCGGGCTTTCAAAATATTTGCCGTTCGGCCATACACGCACTTCGGTGCCGGAATCTTTGACCGCGCATTTGCCGGTTTCGGCCAAGGGCTCGATGACAAAGCCGTCTGAAAACACGATGCGCCGGATTTTGCCCTCGCGCTTTACGGTCACTTCCAAGCGCGTGGAGAGCGCGTTGGTGACGGATACGCCCACCCCGTGCAGGCCGCCGGAAAAATCGTAGGCGCCGCCGTCTTTTTTGTTGAATTTGCCGCCCGCGTGCAGTTGGGTAAACACCAGCTCCACCACCGGCAGGCCTTCGGTCGGATGCGGGCCGGTAGGAATGCCGCGGCCGTTGTCTTTTACCGACAGCGAGCCGTCGTCGTGGAGGGTAACGTCGATTGCGGTAGCATAGCCGCCCAGCGCTTCGTCGGCGGCGTTGTCGATGACTTCCTGACAGATGTGGGTGGGGCTCTCGGTGCGGGTGTACATGCCCGGACGTTCTTTGACGGGGTCTAAGCCTCTGAGGACGGTAATGCTCGATTCGCTGTATTGGTTGGATTTTTGTGTCATGTCTGTTGTCGGTAAGGCCGTCTGAAACATTCAGACCTGCCGTAGGGCGGATAATCAGGCCGCCCCGATTGGTTCTCAAGAAAAACAACGCTTTCAGACAGCCTGAAAGCGTTGTTGCGGTTTAATTGTCAGGATGTTTCGTGCGCTGCATAAATTCGCCGTAGCTTTCTAATCCCCGCAGGAAGCGGGACAGTTCGCTCAACGCACCGAGATATACATTATGTTTGAAATCAATCACTTCATCTACCGGCGCCCAATATTCGTGCCAACGCCAGCCATCAAACTCGGGATGGCGCGTGGCGCGTAAATTGACGTCGCTTTCGCGGCCGGTCAGACGCAAAAGATACCAAATCTGCTTTTGCCCGCGATACGAACCGCGCCATTCGCGCCGTACCCAGTGGCTCGGCACATCATAACGCAGCCAGTCGCGCGTGCGCCCTAAAATTTTCACGTGTTGCGGCAGCAGGCCGACTTCTTCCATCAATTCGCGGTACATCGCCGTTTCGGGGCTTTCGCCCGGCTTGATACCGCCCTGCGGAAACTGCCACGAATGTTCGCGTACGCGTTTGCCCCAAAATACCTCGTTGCGGTCGTTGGTCAGGATAATCCCGACATTGGGGCGATAGCCTTCTCTGTCTAACACGGTGTCGCCCTTTGCGGATAGTTAAAATTCAATAGCGTAATTTTCCCACAAATCAGACGGTTTTGACAAATCGCGCCGCTTTTGGGGGCGGTGCTGCCGCCATACCGCTCAGGCCGTTTGAATATTTTTCTGTTTGATGTGAGAACGATAGCGTTATAAATGTTAAAATCTGTTGTCTTTACACGATTAAGGTCTTGCAATAGCAGGACTTTTGCCGTTTAATGCGAACTTTCTTTCCGAAACCCAAGGGCTGCAAGCGGAATTTCCGGGCGGCCGCCCCCACAGTTTTCCTTTTGTATGTGGCCTTCTTTCGCCACCGCTGCAAGATTTTATTGACCTTCTACACAAAAGGACTGTATCCATGAAAAAATCCCTGTTGGCAGCAGCCCTCGCAAGCCTGATTCTGGTCGCTTGCGGCGGTGTGGAAAACAAACCGGCCGAATCCTCTTCCCAACCTCAAACCAACGCCGAAGCGCAAAAAGGCGGCGAGTTGAACATCTACAACTGGTCGGACTACGTTGATCCGGCGACTTTGGCCGCGTTTGAAAAAGCCGACAACATCAAAGTGCGCTACGATTATTACGACAGCAACGAAGCGCTGGAAGCCAAAATCCTGACCGGCAAATCCGGCTATGATTTGGTCACGCCCTCCATTTCCAACGTCGGCCGCCAAATCAAAGCGGGCGCGTATCAGGAAATCGACAAAAGCAAAATCCCCAACTACGGCAACATCGACCCCGAGCTGCTGAAAATGATGGAAACCGTCGATCCGGGCAACAAATACGCCGTGCCGTATTTCTGGGGCATGAACACCTTGGCCATCAATAAAGACATGGTGACCAAAGTATTGGGCACAGACAAGCTGCCGGAAAACGAATGGGATTTGGTGTTCGACCCGACCTACACCACCAAGCTCAAATCCTGCGGTATCAGCTATTTCGACAGCGCCATCGAGCAGATTCCGCTGGCTTTGAATTATTTGGGCAAAGACCCCAACAGCGAAAATCCCGACGACATCAAAGCCGCCGTGGAAATGATGAAAAAAGTGCGCCCCGACATCAAGCGTTTTACCTCATCAGGCTATATCGACGATATGGCGGCGGGTAATCTGTGTGTCGCCATCGGCTACGGCGGTGATTTGAACATCGCCAAAACCCGTGCCAAAGAAGCGGGCAACGGCATTAACATCCAAGTCTTGACCCCCGCATCCGGCGTGGGCATTTGGGTGGATTCGTTTATGATTCCGCGCGACGCGCAAAACATTGCCAATGCGCACAAATACATCAACTACACGCTAGACCCGGAAGTGGCGGCGAAAAACGGCAATTTCGTTACCTACGCCCCTGCCAGCCTGCCGGCACGCAAGCTGATGGAGCCGCAATACGCCAATGACAATTCGATTTTCCCGAGCAAAGAAGTCATGGAAAAAAGTTTTGTCGTCTCGCCCAAATCGTCCGATGCCAGCAAACTGTCGGTACGCCTGTGGCAGGGCTTGAAAGCAGGTCAGTAATCCGACTTGGTTTAAGAACGAAAATGCCGTCTGAATTTTTTCAGACGGCATTTTGTTTGCAATCGCTCCGAACACATACCTATGGTACAATTATTTAAAAACCAAACTGTCGATACGGTGTAGGTTGGGTTGTAAACCCAACATTTATCTAAACTTCCGTTGGGATTTCATCCCAACCTACGCAGTTTGGTTTTTTTACTTATTTCACTATATAAAAAGGCCGTCTGAAAATTTCAGACGGCCTCGCGTTTCAAAAAGCCGTTTACGACTTATTGTCTTCGCTGTCTAAGAAGCTTTTCAAGCGGTCGCTGCGGGTCGGATGGCGCAGTTTGCGCAGGGCTTTGGCTTCGATTTGGCGGATACGCTCGCGTGTGACGTCAAACTGTTTGCCCACTTCTTCCAGCGTATGGTCGGTGTTCATGTCGATACCGAAGCGCATACGCAATACTTTGGCCTCGCGCGGGGTCAGGCTTTCCAATACCTCTTTGGTCACTTCGTGCAGGCTGGAATACATGGCCGCGTCTGCTGGGGCGACGTTGTTGGCGTCTTCGATGAAATCGCCCAAGTGCGAATCGTCGTCGTCGCCAATCGGCGTTTCCATGGAAATCGGCTCTTTGGCGATTTTCATGATTTTGCGGATTTTGTCTTCCGGCATTTCCATCAGCTCGGCCAGTTTCGCAGAATCGGGCTCTTCGCCGGTTTCTTGCAGATATTGGCGCGAAATGCGGTTCATCTTGTTGATGGTTTCAATCATGTGCACCGGAATACGGATGGTACGCGCTTGGTCGGCAATCGAGCGGGTAATCGCCTGACGAATCCACCAGGTTGCATAGGTCGAGAATTTGTAACCGCGACGGTATTCGAATTTGTCCACTGCTTTCATCAGGCCGATGTTGCCTTCTTGAATCAAATCCAAGAATTGCAAACCCCGGTTGGTGTATTTTTTGGCGATGGAAATCACCAGACGCAAGTTGGCCTGAATCATCTCCTGCTTGGCGGCAGCGGTTTCTTTTTCGCTGATGACCATGTTTTTGTTGATGTCTTTCAATTCGTCCAAAGAAATTTTGGTTTCTTTTTCCAAATTGGCCAACTCGGTTTGTTTCTCGATGATGGCATGGCGGAAACGGTCGAGCGCATTCGCCCACACGCGGCCTTTGGCGACTTCCTCTTCCACCCAGTTCAGGTTGGTGATGTCGGGCAGGAAGTTTTGGATGAAGTAGTCTCTGTCCATGCGCACGCGGTCAACGCAGATGTCGCGGATTTCGCGTTGCAGCTTGCGGATGTTTTCCACATGGCCGCGCAGCTTGCCGCTCAGGTTTTCAATCTGACGGGTGGCAAAACGCACTTCCAGCAGCTTGTGCGCGATGGCGTCGCGGTAGTGCAGGTAGTCGGCGTCTTGGCTGTCGGCTTTTTCCAACGCTTGAATCATTTTGGCGTAATCGGCTTGAATGCCGTCAAAATGCGCCAATACTTTCTGCTTGAGCTCTTCCAGATTGGCGGCGGACATGGCTTCGGCGTCGCTGCCGGAATCATCGCCCTCTTCCTCATCGTCTTCTTCGTCTTCGCCTTCTTCATCGGCCTCGTCGCTGCTGTCGCTCTCTTCCGGCGCGGCGCTTTCCAAATGACCCAAACCCAATTCGTTGAGCAGGACTTCATTCGGGTCGATGATGGCTTCTACCACTTCATCGACGCGGATTTCATCATTGCGCACCTGCTCAATCAGTTCCAAAATATCGGCCACGGAACCCGGACAGGCGGAAATGGCCTGTACCATGTTTTTCAGGGAGTTTTCGATTTTTTTGGCGATGATGATTTCGTCTTCGCGCGTGAGCAAATCCACCTGCCCCATTTCGCGCATATACATGCGCACAGGATCGGTGGTGCGGCCGAACTCGGAATCCGCGCTGGAGAGGGCGGCTTCGGCTTCTTCTACGGCGTCGTCATCGGTAATGGTTGCGGCGTTGTCGCTCAGCAAAATATCTTCGGCATCCGGCGCCTGCTCGGTCACTTGGATACCCAAGCCGGAAATCATGCTGACGATGTTGTCGATTTGGTCGGCGTCGGACATATCATCCGGCAGGGCGTCGTTGATTTCGGCGTAGGTAATGTAACCGCGCTCTTTACCCATGATGATGAGCTGGCGCAGACGGGCGCGTTGCTCTTCGACGGTCAACGGGCGGTTGTCGTCTTGATCGTGTTCTTCGTGATTTTTAGACATAATAATCTCGTTGTTAACTGAAGAAAGGCCGACGGTTTACAGCATACGGGCTGTACCTGAAGGCACGGCAGAGCGGCATCTTGTAGAGGGCAATCCGTTCAATCCCCGGCGATACAGGCTCTGAGGCCGTCTGAAACTGGAAAACGGGTGTTCTGCGGGTTAAGATAATCGCAGCAAAAGACAATGTTTTCAGACGGCCTGCTAATATTAAAGACTGGGTTACTGCTTAAAAATTCAATGCATTTCAATATGTTTCAATGCGCTTTCAACATCAGTAAAGACATCAGCAGCTTTTTCTCATAATCGCTCAAACCGCCTTGCACGTTTTTCTGTTTCAACGATTCGATTTGGCTGTAACGCAATTCGTCCAACAGCTTTTTCATGCCGATTTTGAAATTCTCGCAGGCTTCATCGCCGCTGCTCTCCACTTCTTCCGAAGAAAGAAAGGTGGACTGGAAAATATGGTTGACGGCCGCTTCGTAAGGCGAACCGCGCATGTATTCCAAAATCTGCGCACTGGTGGGCGGCACGGCATGGCTGTTGATGGTTTCGGCCAGACTGGCCAAGCAGGCAAAATCGCCTTCCAAAGCCAAATACTCCGGCAGGTCTATATATGCTGCCCAACTCGGATTTATCAAGAGGCTGCGGATTTGCCGCTGCACCAGCGTCAGCATGGCCGGCTGCTTGGCGGTTTCTTTGGGCAACTTGTAGCTTTTTTGGCGCACATGGCGCTTGGGCGCTTCCTGCCCCAATAACTGCGCCAAATTGCTCGGATCAATCCCCACCAGCTCGCTCAGGCGCTGTTTGAGCAGGAAACCCAAGGCTGGTGCGCTAATCTGCGCCAGCAGCGGCGAGGCGGTTTTCACCAATTCGGCTTTGCCTTCCTGCGTATTTAAATTAAGGCCGTCTGAAAGCTGTTCCCAAAAATATTCCGATAAAGGTTTGCTTTGGTGTAGCAAAGCGTCTTCAAACTGGGTTTTGCCGAAAGCACGCACATAGCTATCGGGGTCATGCTCTTGCGGCAGAAACAGAAAATGCAGCGATTTGTCATCTTTCAGCTGCGGCAAAGCGTTTTCCAACGCCCGCCACGCCGCTTTGCGCCCTGCGCTGTCGCCATCGAAACAGAAATAAATGCTGTCGGTCTGGCGCATGAGCAGTTTCACATGCTCGGCGGTGGTCGAAGTACCCAGCGAAGCCACGGCGTAGCCCACGCCGAACTGCGCCAGCGCCACCACGTCCATATAACCCTCCACCACCAAAATCCGCCCCGCCTCTTTAATCGCGGCACGGCCTTCGTATAAACCGTAAAGGTTGCGCCCCTTGTCAAACAACGGCGTATCCGGCGAATTTAAATATTTCGGTTTGGAATCGTCCAACACGCGCCCGCCGAAACCGATGACCTGCCCCTTGCTGTCGCGTATCGGGAACATAATCCGGTGGCGGAAACGGTCGTAATAGCGGCCTTGCTCTTCATTGTGAATCACCTGCCCGCTCTCAACCAGAGGCGTAGAGGGATAAGGTTGGAACACCTGCGCCAAGGGCTGCCAGCCATCGGGCGCATAACCCAAGCCGTAATGCGCGATGATTTCTGCATTCAGGCCGCGCTTGTCCAAATATTGCTGCGCTTCGGGCGCGGTTTTCAGACGGCCTTGATAAAAATCGGCGCATGCCTGCATGGTTTCTTCCAGCGTCTGCTGCTTTTTCTTGCGCTCGGCACGCTGCTCGGGATTGTCTGCACGGCCGCCGACACGCGGCACCACCATCCCCACGCGATCGGCCAAATACTGCACCGCTTCGGTAAAGCCCAAACCCTGATACTCCATCAAGAAACCGATGGCCGATCCGTGTGCGCCGCAGCCGAAACAATGGTAAAACTGCTTGCTCGGGCTTACCGAAAACGACGGCGATTTTTCTTTGTGAAACGGGCAGCACGCCATATAGTTCGCCCCGCCTTTTTTCAGCGGCACGCGCTCGTCGATAATATCGACGATATCTACTTTGGCGAGTAACTCGTCTATAAAGTCGGATGGAATCATAAAAACGGCAATGGCAGACACACAATCGGGCAACCTGCCATTATAGGTTGCCCGACGGTCGAATACAAGAAAAAAGAAAAAATCCGCTGCAAATAGCGTTTTGTTTACAGCATTTTAGCCCAAACAAAATGAAAAATCAAGCAGGGAATGGGACACAAGCCCCAGCCGTAAAACGGGCATTCCTGCCCGTCGCCTTGCGACAAAACAGAAAAACAGTTTTACCGGAAGATTGATTATTTTGCGAATAAATAACCGGCAGGAATGCCCGTCCTACCCACATAGTCGGTATGCCAAACAAGGCTTCGATTGTATTCGGCCACCTGATAGAGTTTATGTGCCGGACAATCAAGCGCCTTTTACGCCCAAACGCGCCAGCGCCGCCTGCGCCTCTTTATCGCCGACGGCAGCGGCTTTTTTATACCAAGCCACGGCCTCTTCCTGACTTTCCACCTCAGCCAAACGCCCCAGCGCAGTCATGGCAGGCGCAGCCACATGATCGCCGCGCCGGGCAGATACCTGATACCATTTTTCCGCCTGATCCATATCTTTTTGCACGCCTATGCCCTGCTCATAGCAATAGGCCAACCAGTATTGCGACGTAATGTCGCCCTGCTCGGCGCCTTTGGTAAATTCCGCTACCGCACGCATAGGGTTTTTGGTTACGCCGTAGCCGTTGAGGTACATCAGCCCGATATAGCGCGGCGCTTTCATATGACCGGCAGCCGAGGCTTGGGTAAACAAGGTCATCGCGTCGCTGTAATCGCGGCGGTTGTAAGCGTCGATGCCTTCATCCAGCAGCGCTTTGGCTTTTTCATTGGCGTGCTGGCTTTGTGCGGTATTCGGCACAGACTCGGCTTCATTGGATTGTGCGCTCTGATTGGGCGCGGAACAGGCGCACAATACCAAGGCGGCACACATGGCAGTCAGTTTGTTCATTTTTTTCATCACGGCTCTGTTTTTCGGCGTAGAATCATTGAAACAGCATTTTCTCAGACGACATCGCCTGCAAAACACCGCGTGTCATTGATTAAACAAATATTCCACGCGCTTTTTGTAATAAGTTTACATAGATTATAGGCCGTTTGAAAAAATATTGTGAACAATCCGGCTGATTTAATACGCTTTTTATGCTACATTACAATTCTTTGCGAACTGTGTAGCAGATGTGTCCCATCATCTTGTGAAAGGAATCCCCCGATGACCGCGCCGACCGATTTCATCCGCGCCGACATTCAAGCCATGACCGCCTATCATGTCGCCGATTTGCCAGAAGGTTTCATCAAACTTGACGCCATGGAAAGCCCTTACCATCCATTTGCCCGTTCCCCCGAATTGGCAAACGCATGGAAAGACTTGTTGGCTGCCGCCCCCATCCATCTTTACCCCAATCCCGCCGCCAGCGGCTTGCAAGAAGCGCTGCGCCAAGCGTTCGATATTCCTGCTGCTGCGCAAATTGCCTTGGGCAACGGCTCGGACGAGCTGATTCAATTTATTACCTTATTATTATCCAAACCCGGCGCGACTGTTTTAGGTGTCGAGCCGAGCTTTGTGATGTACAAACACAATACCGCCCTCTTCGGTATGAACTATGTCGGCATGCCGCTGAATGACGATTTCACGCTGAACCTGCCCGCTGTTTTAGCCGCCATTGAGCAGCATAACCCCGCGTTAACCTTTATCGCCTACCCCAACAATCCGACCGGCGTTTGCTTCAAACGCGAAGAAGTAGAAACCATTATCCGCGCTGCCAAAGGCATTGTGGTGGTGGACGAAGCCTACGGCGCGTTCAGCCACGACAGCTTCCTGCCGCTGGCGGGCAGCGTGGACAATCTGGTGGTCATGCGCACCGTCAGCAAAATCGGCTTTGCCGGTATCCGCATCGGCTATGCTTCAGGCAGCCCGGCCGTGATTAATGAGCTGGCAAAAATCCTGCCGCCTTACAATATGAACCAGCTCAGCCTCGCCACCGCCAAATTCGCCATGCAGCATGTCGAAGTGATTAATGAAACGGTATTAAAACTGAAAGCCGAGCGCGAGCGCGTGTTTGCCGAATTAGCCAAAATCGGCGCAGTCAAAGCCTTCCCCAGCGAAGCGAATTTTATTACCGTGCGCGTCCCCGACGCAGCCGTTTTATTTGACACCCTCAAGCAAAACAAAATTTTAATTAAAAAACTCCACGGCATGCATCCGCTGCTGGAACAATGCGTGCGCCTGACCATCGGCGCGCCGGAAGAAAATGATGCGGTATTGGCAGTTATGCGCAAACTATACTGCTGACATTTCCAAACAGATTACGTCTAATGCAATAAAACCAAAAGAGAACTCTTCATGAACAAAGCACAACGTCATCTGCAGAATTTTTATCTGCTGATTGAAGAAGCCGGTTCACTGACCAAACTGGCACGTAAATGCGGCTATGAAAATTCCGCCTCCCTGTCACAACTGAAACGCCGTTTGAAAACCCAAGGCGAAGACGACAAAGCGCGCGGCATCCGCCCGAGCTTGGCGGTTAAGCTGGAACAAGGCATGAGCAAGCGCAAAGGCTGGCTCGACCGTGACCACAGCAAAGACTTGGAAAAAGCCACCGCCAAAGCAGAAGCAGAACAGGCCGCAGCCTTGGCGATTGACGCGCCGGCTGTCGAAAGCGCCGTTATGCCGTCTGAAAATACCGATTTTGCCATCTCTACCGAAGGCCGCTTTGTCAGCGTGACCCGCAACACCAGCGAAACCCAAATCACCGTATCGCTGAACCTCGACGGCACAGGCAAAGCGCGTTTCGATACCGGCGTACCGTTTTTGGAACATATGCTCGACCAAATCGCCCGCCACGGCCTGATTGACTTGGACATCGTGTGCAAAGGCGATTTGCACATCGACGACCACCACACCGTCGAAGACATCGGCATTACCCTCGGCCAAGCCTTGAAACAAGCCTTGGGCGACAAAACCGGTATCCGCCGCTACGGTCATGCCTATGTACCGCTCGACGAAGCCTTGAGCCGCGTGGTCTTGGATTTGTCCGGCCGCCCCGGTCTGACCTACAACATCGAATTTACCCGCGCCCTTATCGGCCGCTTCGATGTGGACTTGTTCAGCGAATTTTTCCACGGTCTCGTCAACCACAGCATGATGACGCTGCACATCGACAACCTGCGCGGCACCAATGCCCACCACCAAGCCGAAACCGTATTCAAAGCCTTCGGCCGCGCCCTGCGCATGGCGGTGGAATTCGACGAGCGCATGGCGGGCAAAATGCCGTCCACCAAAGGTACGCTGACAGCGTAACAAAACGTAGGCTGTGTGGCGTAGCCTCGCACACGTTTTCCCGATTGCTTGCGTTTAACAAGGGATTGGAAAGCCGCATACGTGCGTACCGCACACACTCTGCGCATACCAAGGCAAAGGCCGTCTGAAAACAAACCATGTTTTCAGACGGCCTTTTACACGGCAAAATGTAATGTTATGATAAGCCCTGTATTACCTATCAATCAGCAAACCAATAACAACAGGAGAATCTCATCATGCAATCTTATACCAACATCGGCTGGATCGGCATCGGCCAAATGGGTGTGCCGATGGTCAACCGCCTGCTCGACAACGGCATCCAAGTCGGCATTTACAACCGTTCGCCCGACAAAACCCAAGATTTGCAGGCCAAAGGCGCGAAGGTGTACGCCTCGGCTGCCGAACTGGTGCAGGCGCATGAGGTGATCTTCCTGATGGTGTCGGACTACGCCGCCGTGTGCGACATTCTCAATGCCGACATGCAAAAACTGCTTAAAGGCAAAATCATCGTCAACATGAGCACCATCGCGCCGTCGGAAAATCTGGCGGTCAAAGATTTGGTCGAAGCCGCCGGCGGACGCTTTGCCGAAGCCCCCGTTTCCGGCTCGGTCGGTCCCGCCACCAACGGCACGCTGCTGATTCTGTTCGGCGGCGACGCGGATATTCTTGAGCCGCTGCAAAACGTGTTCTCCTGTCTCGGCAAAAAAACCTTCCATTTCGGCGCAGTCAGCAAAGGCTCGGGCGCGAAACTGGTGCTCAATTCTCTGTTGGGCATTTTCGGCGAAGCATACAGCGAAGCCATGCTGATGGCGCGCCAGTTTGAAATTGATGTCGATACCATGATTGAAGCCGTCGGCGGCTCGGCCATGGATTCGCCCATGTTCCAAACCAAAAAATCCTTGTGGAAAGACGAAACCTTCCCCGCCGCCTTTATGCTCAAACACGCCAGCAAAGACCTGAATCTGGCCTGCGCAGAGATGGAAAAAGCCGGCCGCAAGCTGCCCGCCGTCGAAACCACCGCTGCCAGCTACAAGAGCGCCGTGGCCGCCGGTTTCGGCAGCAAAGACGTGGCGGGCGTGTATTTGGATTTGAAACAGCGTTAATATCTGATGACAGGCCGTCTGAAACGGTAAGCGCGTTTTCAGACGGCCTCAACCGTTATCCGCATGAATTTTTTTGCGATTCATGCCTGCTTAGGGTGCGCGGTACACCGCCGCCTACCCTGTATCTCCCGCATCACCGCTTTGGAGCACACCATGAAAATTGCTGTTGTCGATTACGGCATGGGCAACCTGCATTCCGTTTTAAAATCCGTACAGGCCGCGCAGAAGCTGGCGGGTACGGCAGCCGAGATTTACCTCACCGACCAACCCGAAGCCGTGTTTGCCGCCGACAAAATCATTTTCCCCGGCCAGGGCGCCATGCCCGACTGCATGGGCGCATTGCAGCAAAGCGGCTTGGGCGAAGCGGTTTCAGACGGCCTCAAAAACAAGCCATTTTTCGGCATTTGCGTCGGGGCGCAATTATTGTTTGACCACAGCGAAGAAGGCGATACCGCCGGTTTGGGCTGGTTTGGCGGCGAAGTAAAACGCTTTGCGCCCAATCTGCACGACGCGCATGGCGACAAATTGAAAGTGCCGCATATGGGCTGGAACACCGTGCGCCAAACCCAGGCGCACCCGCTGTTCCAAGACATCGCCCAAGATACGCGCTTTTATTTCGTGCACAGCTATTATTTCGCCCCGAGCGACCCGCAAATCGTCTTGGGCACAAGCGAATACCCCGATGAATTTGCCTGTATCGTCGGCAGGGACAATGTCTTCGCCACCCAGTTCCACACCGAAAAAAGTCATGACGGCGGCCTGCTGCTGCTGCGCAATTTCTTGAATTGGCAGCCGTAATCCGATTGGAAAAGAAATCCCGTGTTTCATACCGCCCCATCGTTTCCTTCAATCATGTTGATGAACCG
Organism: Neisseria perflava; assembly: GCF_024170405.1. Classification (GTDB taxonomy): domain Bacteria; phylum Pseudomonadota; class Gammaproteobacteria; order Burkholderiales; family Neisseriaceae; genus Neisseria; species Neisseria perflava_B. The sequence continues at coordinate 166,592 of NZ_JALJYC010000002.1, forward strand.
ATTATATATTTGCGCAAACAATCGCTAATTTGTGTAAAATACAGCCCGACAAATTCATGATTTTTCAGACGGCCTGTTTGCCAAAGGCCGTCTGAAACGTAATCCACGGAATCTATAACCATGTTACTCATCCCCGCAATCGACTTAAAAGACGGCAGCTGCGTGCGCCTGAAACAAGGCCTGATGGAAGAAGCCACCGTTTTCTCCGACTCGCCCGCCCAAACCGCCGCCCACTGGTTCAAACAAGGCGCGCGCCGCCTGCATTTGGTGGATCTCAACGGCGCATTCGCCGGCGAACCGAAAAATTTTCCCGCCATCAAAGAAATCTTGGCAGCGGTAGCCAAAGACATTCCCGTACAGCTCGGCGGCGGTATCCGTGATTTGCAGACCATTGAAAAATATCTGGATTTAGGCTTAACCGATGTCATCATCGGCACGGCGGCGGTGAAAAATCCCGATTTCGTGCGCCAAGCCTGTAAAGAATTTGCCGGACACATCATCGTCGGCCTCGACGCCAAAGACGGCATGGTCGCCATCGACGGCTGGGCCACCGTAACCGAACACCATGTGATTGATTTGAGCAAACAATTTGAAGACGACGGTGTCAACAGCATTATCTACACCGACATCGGGCGCGACGGCATGATGAGCGGCGTGAACATCGACGCCACCGTCAAGCTGGCCGAAGCGGTGAAAATCCCCGTGATTGCCTCCGGCGGCCTGACCAACCTCGACGACATCCGCGCCCTGTGCGCCGTGGAAAAAAGCGGCGTGGCCGGCGCGATTACCGGCCGAGCAATTTACGAAGGCAGCATTGATTTTGCCAAGGCGCAGCAGTTGGCCGATTCATTGCAGGCCGTCTGAAAAATACCTGACGTTTAAAACCGGCGTGCCGCCCGCACCGCTTCACACTTTTCCCAAGCGGGCAACGCGCACGGTTCATCCGACGGCAAACGCCGTGATACCGCCCTACCGCCACTGAAAAAAATATTACAGGCAGGGTTTGATTATTTTTTGGGTGTGTCGACATTTCATCCGCGAAGCAGATTTTCGAGGGAAAATACGCGGATGCAAGGCGCAAATCGCAGCAAGGTTGGACACCTTGCGAGCATTTGCAACGCAGCAGCCGTGTTTTTTCACCGAAAAGATGCCGCGTAATGAAATGTCAACAGACCCTAGGGGTTCTCATGCTGGAAGCATTTGTACTGGGCTTTTGGTTGGTCTGGTCGGCAAACCGTGAAATCTATCCGCTGAGCGAAAGCCTGTGGTTTACCATCATTGCCGTATTCCTGCGCCAACTGACCGAATTCGAACTGCCGATGATTGACGGCCACTGGCTGGCGTTCAACGGCGTATTATGGGCGTATGTCGCCCTCGTGTTTATCTTGGTCAACCGCTGGAGCAACGGCTTCATGACCACCCTGCTGATGGCCGCAGCCGCCGGTATCGGCTATTTCCAACTGGTGCAGCACCTGCCCTACCTGACGGGCAGCTGGCTGGTTTGACCCGGTTTCACTTTATCCGTTATGCCGTCTGAACGCCCGATACGCTTTTTCAGACGGCCTGGCAAATAGAAGGCATTTTTATGGCACTGGCAAAACGCATTATTCCCTGTCTTGACGTGGACAACGGCCGCGTGGTCAAAGGCGTCAACTTCCTCGGCCTGCGCGACGCGGGCAACCCCGTCGATGTCGCCAAACGCTACAACGACGAAGGTGCCGACGAATTAACCTTTCTCGACATCACCGCCTCTTCCGACAACCGCGACACCATTTTGCACGTCATCGAAGAAGTCGCCTCGCAAGTGTTTATCCCGCTGACCGTCGGCGGCGGCGTGCGCTCCGTGGCCGATGTGCGCCGCCTTTTAAACACGGGCGCAGACAAAGCCAGCATCAATACCGCTGCCGTCACCAACCCCGATTTGGTCAACGAAGCCAGCGGCTTTTTCGGCTCGCAAGCCATCGTGGTCGCCATCGACGCCAAGGCCGTCAATGCCGACAACACGCGCTGGGAAATCTTTACCCACGGCGGCCGTAAACCCACCGGCCTTGATGCGGTCGAATGGGCGGTAGAAATGCAAAAACGCGGCGCGGGCGAAATCCTGCTCACCAGCATGGACAGAGACGGCACCAAAATCGGCTTCAACCTGCCGCTTACCCGCGCCATCAGTGAAGCGGTGGATATTCCCGTTATCGCCTCCGGCGGTGTCGGCAATGTGCAGCATTTGATTGACGGCGTGAAAGAAGGCAAGGCCGACGCGGTATTGGCGGCCAGCATTTTCCACTTCGGCGAAGTCAGCATCCACGAAGCGAAATTGGCGATGCGGGCGGCGGGAATCGAAGTGCGGCTGTAAATCCATCATCAGGCCGTCTGAAAAACAGTTTTTCAGACGGCCTCAACCCAATATACTGTGATATGAACACCGAAAACCTCCTAAAATCCGTCAAATTCGACGAAAAAGGCTTGGTCTGCGCCATCGCCCAAGATTGGCAGAGCAAGCGCGTTTTGATGGTGGCGTGGATGAACGCCGAAGCGCTGCAAAAAACCGCCGAAACCGGTTTTGCCCATTATTACAGCCGTTCGCGCCAAAAGCAGTGGATGAAGGGCGAAGAATCCGGCCATACGCAAAAGGTGCACGAATTGCACTTAGATTGCGACGGCGACGCCATTGTCATGCTGATTGAGCAAAACGGCGGCATTGCCTGCCATACCGGACGCGAAAGCTGCTTTTACCAGCAGTGGGACGGCGAAAAATGGCAAGCCGTTGATCCCGTTTTGAAAGACGAAGCCAGTATTTACGGGCATACCCACGCGTAACCCATGTAGGGTGGGTCTTGACCCACCATTATCCCTATCCCTCAAACCGGTGGGTCAAGACCCACCCTACCGAGTACCGCCATGACCGAATCCGTATTAAGCCAAATCCAAGACGTGATTGACTCACGCAAAAACGCTGACCCTGAAACATCCTATGTGGCGCAACTCCTACACAAGGGCGAAGACAAAATCCTGAAAAAAGTCATCGAAGAGGCTGGCGAAGTGCTGATGGCCTCAAAAGACGGCGAATCTTCCCATCTGGTGTACGAAGTGGCCGATTTGTGGTTTCACAGCATGGTCTTGCTCGCCCACCACGGCTTGCGCGTGGAAGACGTGGTAAACGAGCTGGCGCGCCGTCAAGGTTTGTCGGGCTTGGCGGAAAAAGCCGCCCGCAAAGAAAGCTGAACCTGACACAGCAAGCGCAAACTGTATTACAATCCCGTTTACTTTTTCCGGCCGTCTGAAAAAGGGTAGGTTGGGTTGTAAGCCCAACAATATTATGGCTATTGAAAATTGTTGGGTTTGCAACCCAACCTACGCATTGAATCATTGCCCTTTTTTCAGACGGCCTCTCGGAGCAAAACCATGAGCAACTGTATTTTCTGTAAAATCGCCGCCAAAGAAATCCCTTCCGGCGTGGTGTATGAAGACGACGATATGCTGTGCTTCCAAGACATCAACCCCGCCGCACCGGTACACCTGCTGCTGATTCCGAAAGTCCATTTCGATTCGCTCGCGCATGCCGAGCCGCAGCATGAAGCGCTGTTGGGCAAACTGATGTTGAAAGTGCCGCAAATCGCCGAGGCCGCCGGTCTGACCAACGGTTTCAAAACCCTGATTAATACCGGTAAAGGCGGCGGGCAGGAAGTGTTCCACCTGCATATCCATATTTTGGGTACGCCCGCTTAAACCGAAATAATAATCGTAGGGTACGTGCGGTCGGTACGCACGCGGTTTCCGAAAAATTAAGTTTAAGAAACGCGTGCGTGGCTTGCGCCACACACCCTTGTATATTGAAATCAATATATCATAGCAACCAAACAGGCTGCCTGCCTCAGAATGCACCCTTGGATCTCCATATCCGTTTCGTAGTATAAGAGCGGGCAGCCAC
>NZ_JALJYC010000003.1 GCF_024170405.1 Neisseria perflava
GTTTTAACAACAGTGAAATAAAATCTCAAATTTCTATTTTGAAACAGTTAGTAAAAGGTAATTTGCTCTAATTATCTAGTACAGCCCCTAAATTAATTGTCCTTGTGCCGCCTGAGGACGGGAACCGGATACCGGAGCTTCCAAAAATGCTGTGCCGTGAATCTGCATGGCTGTGCTCAATTCGTGAATCCAATCCGGTGTCAAAGTTGAGCTTTCTACCGCCACCGCGTTTTTAGCCAGAGCCGCCAATGCACCGGTTTTGTCATCTAACCACACTTGGCGGGAGGCCTCATCATCGCGCACCATGGAAATCACAAATTCCGCTCCTTGTACTGCTTCACGCGGCGTGCTTGCCGCTTTTGCTCCGGCGGCGACCAATTCATCACAAGCACTGGCAGTACGATTCCATACGGTTAATGCATATCCGGCTTTAACCAAATTCAAAGCCATGCGGCTGCCCATTGCACCCAGGCCTAAAAATGCAATCTTAGTCATTTTATTTTCCTTTTTAATTCATTGTGTTAGTCAGGAAATTGATTTCCTGTTTGTTGAAAAACATTTTAGACGTGGGGGACATATTCGTCTAATCGTCTTTTGTGATAGGAGGTATAAGATAGAATAATATTTGCAAGAAAAGCAGCACGGTTGGTTTAAGGTCATTTTTTGAGGTGTGAAAATGCCGTCTGAAAATAAAATTTTCAGACGGCATTTGTGTTTGAGACGTCGTTAAATCCGACCGCACTTTAAAATGCGCCGGTTTTTACATGCGGCATATAGGGCGCTTCCAAACGTTTGATGATTTCATCGTCCAATTTAATATCCAACGCGCCCACCGCTTGCTCGATATGTTGCACGGAAGTGCCGCCTACAATCGGCGCGGTAATATACGGTTTGGACAGCATCCATGCCAGTGCTACTTGCGCCATCGGCAGGTTCAATTCTTTGGCAACCGCTTCCAAATTATCTACCACGGGTTTATCCACATTTTCGGTTGCACCCCACACCATCGGCGAAACATCATCAATGGCGCTGCGGGCGGTTTGTGTGCCCCACGGACGGGTCACACGGCCGCCAGCCAGCGGGCTCCACGGCACTACCGCCATTTTGCGGTCTTGGCACAGCGGCAGGATTTCCCGTTCTTCTTCGCGGTAAATCAGGTTGTATTGCGGTTGCAGCGAGGCAAATTTCGTCCAGCCGTTACGCTCGGCGATGCCCTGCATACGCTCTAGCTCCCACGCCCACATTGTGCTGGCGCCGATATAACGTGCTTTGCCGCTTTTCACCACATCGTGCAGCGCTTCCATAATCTCTTCCATCGGTGTGTCGTGGTCGAGGCGGTGGATTTGATACACGTCCACATAATCCAGATTCAGGCGTTTCAGGGAATGGTCGATTTCCGTCATAATGTTTTTGCGTGACAAACCGCCACCGTTCGGACGATCCGGACGCATGGGAAAATTCACCTTGGTGGCCACCACGATTTCATCGCGGTTCAAGCCGAATTCTTTAATCAAACGGCCGGTGATTTCCTCGCTGGTGCCCATTTGATAAACATTCGCGGTGTCGAAATAATTAATGCCCAAATCAACGGCGCGTTTGAACATTGCCTTGCCTTCGTCAAAGGTTTTCGCCCACGGGAACACGCCGTTTTCGCTGCCCGGCGCGCCGTAGCTCATCATGCCCAAACAGATACGGGAAACGTCCATACCGGTGTTGCCGAATTTGACATATTGCATTGTGATACTCCTTGTTTTGCTTGATTTTTCAGACGGCCTTTTGAGCCGCTGTGCTTGATTCGATGGATGTATTGTAGAAACATTCCGCCTGCGGATAAATAGGATAATTTTTCTAACGCTTATCAAATTTGTTTCTGAATCCCGATTGCGTTATGATGATTCGACTGCCATAAAAGAAGGATAAACATGAATTTTCTTGCGCACAGCATGATTTCTCTGGCTTTGGAACGTCGCCCCAATGTGTTGGGCGGCGATACGCTGTTTGGCAATTTTGCCGGGGATTTTTATAAAGGGCAGGTGGAAAATCTGGAGGTGGACGCGCCGATTAAAAACGGAGTGATTCTGCACCGCTTTATCGACCGCACTACCGACCGGCGCGATAATTTTCTGGGTACGCTGTTGGCGGGGGAATACGGTATTTTTAAGGGCATTGTGGCGGATATTGTCATCGACCATTTTGTTGCCAAGCAATTTAATCAGTTGTTTGGGCAGGATATTTTAGCGGCAGAACAAGCGATTATGGCGCGGATAGCGAGCCACCAAGCCCATTTCCCGCAAGGCTTTGCCCCGCTGTTTGACTGGCTAAACCAAAACCACGCCTTATCCAATTATGCCGATGTGGATTTTTTGGAAAGTCGGGTGTTTTCAGGCCTAGCAAAGCGGGTCAGCCGTGGCGGGATTTTGCTGTCGGCGGCGGATAGTTTAAAACAGAATTACCCTCGTTTTGAACAGGCGGCCTTGCAGGAATTTGCCTATGTGCAGGAGGAGAGTTTGCGGGCGTTTGGGTAAAAATGCCGTCTGAAAAGAGAATTTTCAGACGGCATTTTATTTCAAAATTGACAACCTCTTGTCAATAATGTAAACTGCTTGTCAATTTAGTGAGGTAACTATGGCAACAGACAAACTTGAGCAGCTCAAGCAACTGATTTTCTTGGTCACGGAATTAAGCGGTACGCTGAATTTGTGGGGAGATGCGTTCAGTGCCGATTTAGGATTAACCAGCGCAAAATGGCAGGTGTTGAGCGCTTTGGACGGCAAGCGGAAAACATCGCCGCAAATTGCTGCTACCTTTGGCATTACACGACAAGCAGTGCAACTGCAATTAAACCAACTGCTGAAAGAAGGTCTGATCGAAACCTTTGATAATCCCCACCACAAGCGTTCGATGTTATACGGTCTGACCGCCAAAGGGCAGACGGCGTACGACGAACTCTACTGCCGCTGGCGGCAGCAGGCGAAAATGTGGCTAGACTTGTTTGACAGCCAAGCGCTTGGCCACGCACACAGTGCGTTAAATACATTATTGCAACAAGTGAAAAATAAGGACAAAAATGACCCCAATTATCCGACAACAACTGCAACACCACAGTATCCGCCGTTTTAAAGACATTCCGCTTACACCCGAAGAAGTGGAAACCTTGGTCAACGTCGCCCGCCACGCTTCCACCAGCAGCTATATGCAAGCGTGCTCCATCATCAGCATTACCGACCCCGACTTGAAAGAGGCCATTTATCAAGTGGGGATGCAAAACGGGCAGATTGGGGCGCAGGACTATATCCGTGAAAACGGCCATCTGTTTGTGTTTGTCGCCGACACCGCCCGTAATGCCGCCATTGCCCAAATGCAGGGTGTCGAGCCGGTATATCAAGGCAGTGCCGACCGCTTTTTGGCAGGTGTGTATGATGCCTCCATCGCCTGTCAAAATCTGGTGATTGCCGCAGAGAGTATGGGCTTGGGCGCGGTGTATCTGGGGATTATTCTCAACGATGCTCAACGTATGGTGGACTTGCTCGGTCTGCCGCAGCGCACTTTTCCCGTGTTTGCGCTGGCAGTGGGCTGGCCGGATCAGCAACCCGACATCAAACCGCGCCTGCCGCTTGCCATTACTCATATGGAAAACCGCTATGTACCGATTAGTGAACGCCAAGTCGAACTTGCCGCTTATGACCGCGAATTGACTCACTATTACCAACACCGTGGCGGTAACACGCGTATGGAAACTTTTAGTCATTTAGCCGCAGGCTACACCAGTAGCCAACAGGTAAAACGCACCGAAATCGCACAAGTTATCAAAAACCAAGGATTTTTGCCCGAATTAGATTGATGGGCAGGAATGACAATGCCGCCTGAAAATCTGATTTTCAGGTGGCATTGTCTTTTGCAGATTTCAGCAAAAATTACCTCGCCACCTGCACCCGTTTGCCGATGTCTTTAATCGCCGAAAAGCGTTCCAAAAGTTGCGGGAAGTCATCCAGGCTCATGGCAAATGCCCATAAATAGCTGACCACCGCATAAATATGCCCTGCGCTCACGCCGTTTTGAAGCGTCAGCACTGTGAGGGTTACGCCGAACAGCAGCGCCATCGCCAGCCCAATCAAGAGATAGCCCGTCGCTTCGCGGTCGGAAATTTTAACCCTAAGCCAAGACACCAAATCATAATGGCGCTCTAAGCGGTCGGGGTGGGCGTTTTGAATCAGCGCCACATCACGCTCAAGGCGGTTGTTCAGGCTAAAATACAGGCGGTCGTTGGTGGCGGCAAAACGGCGTACCAACAGCCCGAAGCCGCCCAAAATCGCCGCCGCTGTCAGCCCCGCCCAGGGTTCAAGCACCAAAAGCATCACCACTGCCCCAATCACGCTAAAACCGCTGGTGAGCAAGGTTGGCAAATGCTGTTCAAAAAAATCCACCAATTCGCGCGACAGCGCCACCCGTGCCGATACCGACGATGTCGCCTCGCCGCTGCCGCGCTGCTGAATAATCACGGGCACGACCATACGCGCATAGATATGGGTAAAGGTGCGGGTGTCCACCGCCCGCCGCGCCGAGCCGATGAGCCACATCACCAGCACCACGGCGGCATAAGTCAGGGCTTGCATCACATTGCCCGCCATTACGCCGTCAATGGCAAACGCCCCAAACAAGGGATACAGCACCAGCAGCAGATTTTCCGTCACAACCAGCGCAAATGTCCCTGCCAGTTTCTTTTTATGCTGGCGGCTTAGGGTGATAAGATTATTTAACGCGCTCATTTTGCTAAAAATTTTGTCTGAAGTTGAAAATTAGCGGTATTGTATGGCAAAATTTTCGATGAATAAAGTTAGAATCTATCGGAAAAACAGATAATGTACACTCTAGATCAATTACACGCTTTTGTCTGCGTGTGCGAGAGCGGCTCTATTTCTGCCGCCGCCCGCAGGCTCGGCAAAGCGCAATCCGCCGTCAGCCAAAGCATTGCTAATTTGGAAATCGCCCTAGACCAGACCTTGTTTGACCGCAGCGGCGGAGCGGCCACCCTTACCCAAACAGGGGCAGCGGTATTGGCAATGGTGAAAGTGCTGCTTGCCCAAAACACTCTGTTTGAGCAACGGGTTGCTGCCTTAAGCCGTCATGAAGAAAGCGGGTTGATTGTTGCATTTGAAGACAGCCTGTGGACAGACCCCGTCGGGGCGGTTTTTGCCCGCCTGCAAAGCCGTTTCCCGCATACCAAGCTGGACATCCGCTTGTCTGAGGCTGAAGACATCGCTCGCGGGCTTTCAGACGGCAGCATTCACATCGGTATCAGCTACCATGTGCAACCGCAGCCGCCGTATCGGGCAACCCATCTCGGTAGTCAGGCTTTTGTCGCCGTGGCAAGCCGTGAACACCCGCTGGCGGGGCAACAAAACATCACGCAAGATGAGCTGGCCGACCATTGCCAACTGCTGCATGCTACCAAAGACACGCCCGTGTTGTCGCCCAAAGTCTGGCTGGCAAACGGCTATTATTTGATGCTGGACATGGTGGCATATACCCTGGGCTGGGCGATTTTGCCGCACAGCCTGCTGGGGGATGATATTTGGGACAATATCGTCGCTCTCGACCTTGCCGAGCCGCTGTTGCCTGCACCCAAAGCCATCACTGCCTTAACTGCCCCGTCTTATACCGCAGGGGCGGTCACGGCGTTTTTGCTGACGGAATTGGCGGAAGTGTTTGGGGATAAAAAGGCCGTCTGAAAACTAAATTTCAGCTAGGCTAAAACTTCGTTTTCAGACGGCCTCAAATTTTTTAAAAAACGACCGCGCTTTTACAGCTTGCTGATATTGAGATTTTCTCCGATATATTGGTTCGGCTCGGCAAACAGTTTCACCACAAAATCTGCAATGCTGGCACGCGATACCGCGCCGCCGCGCTCAGGCTGGCCTTTGGGCGTGAGGGCGTAGTCGATTTCGCGGCCGTTGGTAAACCAGTCGGGGCGCAAAATGGTGTAGTCCAAGCCCGATTGTTCGATGATGTCCGCCAATGCACGATAGGGGTGCAGCACGGCTTTTATCGGCTCATCATAAATGCCGATGGAGCTGACGGCGATGACCCGTTTTACGCCGTTTGCGTTCATCGCCTGCACGATATTGCCTGCCATTGCCACCAAGTCGCCTGCCAAATTGATATACACGATGTCTTGCCCTTGCATGGCGGCGTTTAAATCCGCCATGTCCAGCGCATTTCCCTGAATAATGTGGCAATTTTGCGCCAAATTTGCGCTAATGCGTTTCGGCTCGCGGGCAAATAAGGTCAAGTTTAAAGCGGGATTTTGTTTGGCGGCAGCAATCACGCGTTGGGCGAGGCTGCCGGTAGCGCCGATAATCAGAATGTTGTTCATGGTTTGTTCTCCGGTTGATTGAATGGCGCCAGTATAAACCGCTTGATTAAAATTGATTAGATGGGTATTGTTGCATACACTTAGCAATTTTATTTCTAAATAGGCAGCGATATGGAAAATATTGATGATCTGAAAGCCTTTTTACTGGTGGCGCGTACCGGCAGCTTTACCAAAGCGGCGGCGCAAATCGGCGTGTCGCAATCGGCGCTCAGCTATACCGTGCGCATGTTGGAGCAGCGCTTGGACATTAAATTGCTGGAGCGCACCACGCGCAGCGTGTCCACCACCGCAGCGGGCGAGGCTCTGCGGCAAAAAATCGAACCGTTGCTTTTGGGCATTGATGAGGCGCTAAACGATTTGAACGCCGCCAAAGGCGCATTGGGCGGCACGATTCGGATTAACGGCAACGAGCATTCGTTGCGCTATGTATTGAAAGACAAGCTGCTGCGCTTTAGCGCCGAACACCCCGAAGTGACGCTGGAAGCGATTGCGGAAAACCGTTTTTCCGACATCATCGGCGAGCGTTTCGATATGGGCATCCGCTTGGGAGCCAATGTGACCAAAGACATGATTGCGGTAAAAGTGTCGGGCGATTTAATCATGCAAACCGCCGCCAGCCCCGATTATCTCGCCGCGCACGGTACGCCGAAAACGCCGTTTGATTTAAGCCGCCACAGTCCGCTGGCCTACCGCCTGCCGACTTTGGAAAACCTGATGATGTGGGAATTTCGCGACCCCAAACGCAAACAGGACAAACACGTTAAAATCCAACCGGATGGAGGTTTTATCAGTAATAATAATGATTTATTGATAGCAATGGCGAAGCAGGGCAAGGGGCTGGTGTGGCTGCCGCAGGATGTGTTGGCGCAATCTATTGCAGACGGTACGCTGGTCGGCGTGTTGGATAATTGGGCGATGAACTACGGCGCATATTACCTCTACTATCCGAGCAGAAGGGCGGATTCGGCGCTGTTTCAGGCGGTGGTGGCGGCATTGCGGGAAACGGATTGAGCGGATAGAAATAGGCCGTCTGAAAAGATATTTTTTCAGACGGCCTATTTATTTATGGAGAAACGGATGTTTAACTTCGGCTGTGTTCATCCGCCACTTTAACCGCGTCTTCTGCATTGTATTCGCTCAACACGCCTTGTTTCATGGAGAGAATGCGCTCGGCGTGGTTGAAGTATTTGTCGTCATGGCTGATGGCGAAAACGGTGTAGCCTTGCGCTTTTAAGAGCGGCAGCAGCTCTTCGTAGAAAATGCGGCGGAACTGCGGGTCTTGGTCGGCCGCCCATTCGTCGAGAATCAGCATGCTGCGGTTTTCGGCGGCGGCGGCAAGCAGGGCGAGGCGTTTTTTCTGGCCTTGGGATAACTTGTTGTTGAGAATGCGGTTTTGCTCGCGTTTGACCTTTTCGGACATGTGCAGGTGTTCCAGCCATTGGGCAATCATGTCATCGGCGGCGTCCGCGCCCATGCCGTCGATGAGTTTGTCAAACAGATGGAAATCGGTGAACACGCTGGCAAACAGGCGGCGGTAGGCGTCGCGGTTTTGCTCGGTGATTTCGATGTCGTCCACAAAGATTTTGCCGCCGCTAGGCTGATACAGGCCGGCCAAAATCATGGATAAGGTGGATTTGCCCGAGCCGTTGGCGCCAATCAGAAATACGGTTTCATGGCGCTTGAGGGTCAGGTTGACCGGTTGCAGGGCAAATTGCTGCCCGCCCTGCGCGGGGTAGTCGTAGGTGACGTTTTCCAAGCGGATGGTTTGCCAGTTATCGGGCAGGGCGGTATCGCTGTGGAAGCCGCTTTGGTATTCGGCCAAACCCAAATCGTTTAAGGCGTTCAGCCCGACTTGGCTGTTCATCAGCATGGGGAAGGCGCCGATGGCCTGCGACAGGGGCGAGCGCATAAACAATACGGTCATGGTGATGGTGGCGGCGTCAGCCAGACTTGCCCATTGATGGTAGGTGGCGAGGTAGAAGATAATGCCGACGGCGGCGAGCATGGAGACGTTGCCCCAGTTAATCGCCAGCGCGTGCAGACTGTCGGCACGGATGGCCCAGTTGCGGTTGTTTTGCGCGGCAGTGGAGAAATCTTCGTGATAAAAACGCTCGGCGCGGTAGCGGTTGAGGGTCAGCTCTTTGTGCCCGTCAAGGCTGGTTTCGTAGTGGGCATACAGCTCGTCTTCGTAGCCGCGCATTTTGCGGAAACTCTGAAACACGCGTTTGACGACCATATTGCTCACCAGCACCATAATCAGCAAAATCACGGCGGTGACGACAAACAATTTGGGCGAGAGCCAAATCAGATACAGGCTGCAGCCGACGCTAAACAACACGCCCTGCACAAATTCGGGCAGGCGGGTAAACGCCATGCTGATGGAGCGGATGTCGTTGGAGAGGCTGGCCAAGAGTTTGGGCTTTCCGGTCAGCTGGATTTGCGCGGCCTGCGAATCCATAATGCGCTTAAGCAGCTGCGTGCGCATTTCAAAAACGAATTGGTGGCCGAGCTTGGAAAGCTGGATTTGCGACAGGGTGGCGACAGCGAGATAGGCAACCAGCAGCAGCGCAAATTGCAGCATAATGCCGCCAGCCGGCATGCCGCCTTGCAGCAGACGGCCGTTGATAAAGGCGAGCACGCCGATACCAAACAGGCCGGATAACAGGGTCAGCACAAACATGGTGACAAACTGCTTGCGGTATTGGCGGTAAATCAGGGAGATGATGTTCATGTGTTTGTTTTTTGTCGGAATCGGCGGGCATTATACAGGCATTGACTGTAAAGGCGGGATAAGGCCGTCTGAAAGCGTGTTTGCAGTATATCGAGCGCTTTTCAGGCGGCCTTTTACATTTGTGCGGCATTCGTGCGGCGGATTTTTCCCTTATAATGCAGGGTTTGTCAGCTACTTAACTGCCGTTTTTCCTGCATGAAATCCCTTCCGACCTACACGCGCTGGTGGCGCTTCAAACGCTTCCGACCTGATGCCGAGCTGCCTGCGCACACGGTGGATTGCCCCGACTGCGGCAAGCGCACGGACATTCCGCGTTTGGTGCAGGGGCAGGAGGCGCATTGTCCGACCTGCAACCATGAAATTGTCGAGGTGGAGGGCAATCCGTATCTGGCGCCGCCTGCCTTTACCGCTACTGCGCTGATTTTGATGGTTTTTGTGTACAGCATGATGTTTGTGCGCGTGGAAATGGTCGGCGTGGTGTCGATTTTGTCGCTGCCGAGCATGATGAAAATGCTGATTGTGCAGGACTTCGGCTTTTTGGCTGAGGTGATGTTTGCGCTGACCTTCGGCACGCCGGTTTTGTTTTTATTGCTGTGTCTGTATGTCTATACCGCGCTCTTGACGGAGCGGGCGCTGCCGGCGCTGTTTTGGGCAACGCGGGTGCTGGTGCGGCTGCGCCATTGGATTATGGTCGATGTGTTTTTTATCGCCACGCTGGTGGCGTATATCAAGCTCTCGGCGGTGGCGGCGGTGGAATTCGGGCCGGCGTTTTACCTGATGTTGGGGCTGGCGGTGATGTTGGTGCGCACCTCGGTGTCGATTCCGCAGCATTGGGTGTATTACAAAATCCAGCGCATTTTGGGCTATAACGCGATTCAGACGGCCTCGCCGCAGCGGATTTGCTGCAGCCGCTGCCTGTATTTCCGCGACGCGGCCGAAGAGATTTGCGGCGTGTGCGGCGCGGATTTGTACCGCCGCCGGCCGCACAGTTTGCGCGTTTCGCTGGCGTTTTTATTGGCGGCGGCGGTGCTGTATGTGCCGGCCAATCTGCTGCCGATTATGATTTCTTCCAATCCTACCGCTGTCGAGATTAATACGATTTTCAACGGCATTGTGTATATGTGGAACGATGGCGATAAGCTGATTGCAGTGATTATTTTCTGCGCCAGCATTCTGATTCCGATGTTGAAAATCGTGTCGATGACGGTGTTGATTTTGTCCGCTTCTATTTGCCGTCCGCTGTTTGCCGCGCCGAAAATGGCGGTGTTGTACCGCCTGACCGAAGCCGTCGGCCGCTGGTCGATGATTGATATTTTTGTGATTATTATTTTGATGAGCGCGTTCCATACCAATATCGCCCGCGTGGTGCCGGGCGAGGCCGCGCTGTATTTCTGCCTGGTCGTTTTGCTGACCATGCTTTCCGCCTATTATTTCGACCCGCGCCTGATTTGGGACAGAATATCTGTTTCAGACGGCCTTGAGAACAATGAACAACGATAAGCCCGATTTGCCCAACGCGCCCGCGCGCGTCAAGAAAACCAATGTCTTTACCTCCGTCGTGTGGGTGATTCCGCTGATTGCGCTGCTGGCCGGCGGCTGGCTGCTGATGAAGCAGATTCGTGACACCGGCCCGAAAATCACGCTGCTGATGGACAGCGCTGACGGCATTGAAGTCAACAACACCGTGATTAAGGTGTTGGATGTCAACGTCGGCCGCGTAACCCAAATCAAGCTGCGTGACGACCGCAAAGGGGTGGAGGTGATTGCCCAGCTCAACGCCGACGCGAAAAACCTCATGCGCGCGGATACCCAGTTTTGGGTGGTCAAACCGCGTATCGACCAAAGCGGCGTGACCGGCTTGGGTACGCTGCTCTCTGGCTCCTACATCGCCTTTACCCCCGGCAACAGCGAAGAAGAGCAATACCGTTTCCAAGTGCAGGACATTCCGCCGATTGCCGCCATCGGCCAAAGCGGGGTGCGCCTGAAACTGGAAGGCGACAACGACCGCATTCTCAGCGCGGGCAGCCCGGTGGTGTATGAAAACTTCATGGTCGGCCAAATCGAAAGCGCGCATTTCGATCCGGCCAGCCGCAGCGTGCATTACACCGTGTTTATCCAAAGCCCGAACGACAAACTCATCCGCTCCGACAGCCGCTTTTGGCTCGACAGCGGCCTCAGTATCCAAACCAACGGCAGCGGGATTGAAGTCAAATCCGCGCCGCTGCCGGCGCTGCTTTCGGGCGCGATTTCGTTTGATTCGCCGAAAAATACCGACAGCACCGGTGTCAGCAACGAAGCGCAGTTTACCGTGTATAACAGCCGCAGCGAGGTAGAAAACCTGCCCGACGAGCGTTCGCTGTATTACACCGTCTTTTTCAAACAATCCGTGCACGGCCTGAGCGTCGGTGCGCCGGTGGAATACAAAGGCATGAACATCGGCGTGGTGTCGGCTGTGCCGTATTTCGAGCGCAACGGCAGTCTGAAAATGTTTGCCGACGGCTGGGTGCCGGTGCGCATCCGTATCGAGCCGTCGCGCTTGGAAAACAATGCCGACGCGCAAAGCAAAAGCTACTGGCAGCAGCAGCTTCAGACGGCCTTTGGTAAAGGCCTGACCGCGCTGATTTCCAGCAACAAACTGATTCTCGGCAGCAAAATGATTGAGCTGTCCGATAGCCCCTCAACCGCGCCGACGTTTAAGCCGTTTAGCGTGTATGGCGGCGATACCGTGATTGCCACACGCGGCAGTTCGCTGGACGATTTGCAAACCCAGTTGGGCAAGCTGTTGGAAAAACTGAACAAATTGCAGCTGGATAAAACCGTGGACGGCTTAAACGGCTCGTTGGCCGAGCTGAAAAACACCCTCAAATCCGCCGACAAAGCGCTCAATTCGGTCAACGCGCTGGCCAGCCAGCCGCAAACGCGCAATCTGCCGAATGAGTTGAACAAGACCCTGAAAGAATTGCGCCATACCCTGCAAGGTATTTCGCCGCAATCGCCTGTTTACGGCGAAGCGCAGCAGACCCTGAAAAATCTGGACAAAACCCTGCAAGACGTTCAGCCGGTGATTAACACCTTGAAAGAAAAGCCAAACGCGCTGATTTTCAACAGCACCACCAAAGACCCCATCCCGAAAGGAAGCCGCTAATGCGCCTGTTTGCCCTGACCGCCGCGCTGCTGCTCGCCGCCTGCGGCACCGCCCAAACCACGCAGTATTTCGTGCTGCCCGACAGCAGCTACACCCAACCTGACCGCCAAGGTGAAGAAATCGCGGTAAAAGTGATTTTGGCCGACGCGCTGGATAAGGGTGGGCTGGTGTACCAGACCGATGCCTACCATGTCAATTTCGCCCGCAACCATCTGTGGGCCAATCCGCTGGACAGCGCCTTGGCGGGTAATTTGAGCAACAAACTCAACCGCTTGAGCCGCCAATATGTTTTTGTGCCCTCTGCCCGCAGCCACAGCCGCAAACAGTTGAAAATCTATGTCGAAGCGTTCAACGGCAGCTATCAGGGCAAAACCGTCGTCAGCGGCTACGCCCTATGGCCGGACGGCCGAAGCAAACCTTTCCACGCCGAAACCGCGCAGCAGGGCGACGGCTATACCGCAATGGTCGAATCGCTGGCCGACGGCTTGCAGCAGGCCGCGCAGGATATGGTGGAGTGATGTTGGTTTAGAGAAATGGCAAGGCCGTCTGAATCCGGTTACTGAGCGTAGTCGAAGTATTCAGACGGCCTTTGTTATGTCTTTACTTTATAAGGGTTTATGCCATAAAAAAGGGTCATCCATGCAAAGGGAGAAACACGGATGACCAAACACATTACGGGAGTGTCCGATTCACTCATCAGAGTGAATATTACTCGGACGACTGCATTGTAATCGGATTAATAGGATATTGCGTTAAGTTGTGTTAATTTCAAGGGGTGCATCTTGCTGATTTTTAACATTTTTCGTATTGTAAATAGAGGCTAAAAAATGGAATCTGCGGCATATAGGGCAAAATATGCGGAAAGGCCGTCTGAAAGACGATAGACGGCGGTTAACGGAATCATTACAATCCGAACATCTTATTAGGGTATTTATTGCGGCGGGATTATGGAGAGCACGCTTTATTTTTTAATCGTCATCGGCTTTTTGGCCGGGCTGATGGACGCGGCGGTCGGCGGCGGCGGGCTGTTGCAGATTCCGGGGCTGTTTAACGTGTTGCCGCCGCAAACACCGGTGGCGACAGTATTGGGCGTGGGCAAGGTGGCTTCATTTTCGGGTACGCTGACCGCGACTTGGCAGTATGTGCGCAAGATTCCCGTGCCGTGGAAAATGCTGTTGCCGGCGGCGGTATTGGCGTTTGCCGCCTCGTATTTGGGTGCGCAATCGGTGGCGTATTTCCCGACCGAATACATGAAGCCGGTAATGTTGGCGATTATGCTGGCGATGTTTGTCTATACGTTTTTCAAAAAAGACTTGGGGCAGATGGCGCGCACGGCGGCGCTGACGCGGCGCGAAACGCTGTGGGGCTTGTTTTTCGGCGCACTTATCGGCTTTTACGACGGCATTTTCGGGCCGGGTACGGGCAGTTTGCTGGCGTTTGTGTTTGTGCGCTTTTACGGCTACGATTTTCTGACCGCAAACGCGGCGGGCAAGGTCATCAACACCACCACCAATTTCGCCGCGCTGACGTTTTTTGTGCCGCACGGCCATGTGGTGTGGGCATGGGCAGTGCCACTGGCGCTGGCGAACCTGTGCGGCGGCATTTTGGGTGCACGGCTGGCGATACGCGGCGGCACGGTGTTTCTGCGCTATGGCTTTATGCTGTTATTGTGTGTGATTATCGGCAAATTTGCCTGGGATTTATGGCAAGGGTAGGGCAACAATAAAGGCCGTCTGAAAATCGGGTTTTCAGGCGGCCTTGCGGTATGGCGCTTCAACGGTAGGTATAGCGGATGACCTCATTTTTGCGCGTGCCGCGAATCTCAATCGTCAACACGACAGCATTGTCCCGCCACGTCAAAGTGCCGAAATAATCATCAGGCATACAGGCATACGGTTTGTCGGCACGGATGGCGTTATCCTGTATCCGAAACAGAAAAATCTGTTCAAATGCCTGATGGCGGTAATGGTAAAACGCCAAGCCGCCGTCTTCCAAACGCCATTGCTTTTCATCGCGGCACAGGCGGCCGTTGTCGAGGCGGAAGCGGTCGCGGAAAGTCAGTATGCCGTCTGAAAAAACGGTTTGCGTGTCGCCGCGGGCCTGATGGTTCCACGCCATTTGCGAGCCGTCCAGACTTTGCGCCTGAAAATCCAGCATGCTGACCTGTTGCAGACGGGCAAACATGCGGGTTAATTCGGGGTGCATGGTAAAAGAATATCAGGCCGTCTGAAATATAGGGGCAACAGATTGTTTGCCCATGTTTTTCAGACGGCCTCGGCCTTTACAGTTTTTGGAAGAAGCGGTAAGTCGGTGCCAACAAGACCGCCGCAACAAAGGCTTTGATGATGTCGCCCGCGATAAACGGATACAGGCCGTAGGCCAAGACTTTATCCGCCGGCACAAACAGCGACAGCTGCGCCAACCCCAGCGCATATAATGCTGCCGTGCCGGCCAAACCCGCCGCCACGGTTTTCCACACCGATTTTAATGCCCCTTTATCGCTGGCCCAGCCCAAAATCAAGGCCATGAAAATATAGCCGAACAAATAGCCGCCCGACGACCCCATCAATACCGCCAGCCCCGCTTTGCCGTTGGCAAACACAGGCATACCCGCCGCACCTTCCAACAGATACAGCAATACCGCCGCCACGCCCGCCTTGCGGCCGAGCGCAAAGCCGATTAGCAACACGCCCAAAGATTGCAGGGTAATCGACACAAACGGCAGCGGCACGGCAAATTGCGCCAATACTGCGATCAGATTCGCGCCCAGCGCGGTTTTCAACCAAAACGCAGTGGTTCGGTTGGCATCAGCCCAATGTCTGATGACGTTGACTTGGTTCATCATAATGATTTCCTTAAAAAAATAATAAAACGCCTGTTCGCAATGAAGCAGGCGGGCGTATTGTATAACAGAATGGGCGGGGCGTAAAAATGCCGTCTGAAAATCAGTTTTCAGACGGCATTGGGTAGGTTGGGATAAAACCACAACGGAAATAGCGCAAATGTTGGGTTGACAACCCAACCTACGCGCCTTTACGCATTCAGATTCACCGCATGTTCGCGCGTTTCGTGGAACACGATGTCCGGCCAGCGCTCCTGTGTCAGGCTGAGGTTGACGCGGTTGGGGGCGAGGTAGGCGAGGTTGCCGCCCGCGTCAATCGATAGGTTGGCGGCGTTGGCTTTTTCAAACTCGGCCAGCTTTTTCTTGTCCTCGCAGGAGACCCAACGCGCCGACCAGATGGAGGCGTTGTCAAACACCGCTTCCACGCCGTATTCCGCCGCCAGGCGCGAGGTAACGACCTCAAACTGCAACACGCCGACCGCGCCCAAAATCAAATCCGCACCGCTGTGCGGTTTGAACACCTGCACCGCGCCTTCTTCGCCCAGCTGCTGCAAACCTTTTTGCAGCTGCTTGATTTTCAGCGGATTTTTAATGCGAACGCTGCGGAACAGCTCCGGCGCGAAGAAAGGAATACCGGTAAACGCCAACTGTTCGCCTTCGGAAAAACTGTCGCCGATTTGGATGTTGCCGTGGTTGGGAATGCCGATGATGTCGCCGGCAAAGGCTTCTTCCACCAATTCGCGGTCATGCGACATAAAGGTCACCACGCTGCTGGCGGCAATGTCGCGGTTGATACGCAGGTGTTTCATCTTCATGCCGCGCTCGAATTTGCCCGAGCAGACGCGTAAAAAGGCAATGCGGTCGCGGTGTTTCGGGTCCATATTGGCTTGGATTTTGAACACGAAACCGGAGAATTTCTCTTCTTGCGGCTGCACCATGCGCACGGTGGCGTCGCGTTCTTTCGGCGCAGGCGCCCAATCAATCAGGGAATTGAGGATTTCCTGAATACCGAAGTTGTTAATCGCCGAGCCGAAGAATACCGGCGTCAGTTCGCCCGCCAAAAATTCGTCCAAATCAAATTCGTTGGAAGCAGCTTGAACCAATTCGATTTCATCGCGCAACTGTTGGATTTCCAAAGGGAAACGCTCTTCTAGAACGGGATTGTCTATACCCTTAATCACATCAAATTCGTGCGGCAGCTTCTCGCCGCCCGCTTCAAACAGATACACTTCGTCGTTCAAAATCGAATACACGCCTTTGAAGTTTTTGCCCATGCCGATTGGCCAGGTAACAGGCGCGCAGCGGATTTTGAGGATGTTTTCCACCTCGTCGAGCAGCTCCAGCGAATCGCGCACTTCGCGGTCGTATTTGTTCATAAACGTCACAATCGGCGTGTTGCGCAGACGGCAGACGTTGAGCAATTTAATGGTTTGCGCTTCCACACCCTTGGCCGCGTCGATGACCATCAGGGCGCTGTCCACGGCAGTGAGTACGCGGTAGGTGTCTTCCGAGAAATCTTGGTGACCAGGGGTGTCGAGGAGGTTGATCACGTGGTCTTTATAGTCAAACTGCATGACCGAAGAAGCCACGGAAATGCCGCGCTGTTTCTCGATTTCCATCCAGTCGGAAGTGGCGAATTTGCCGGTTTTCTTACCCTTGACTGTACCCGCGCTTTGAATCGCACCGGAAAACAGCAACAGCTTTTCGGTAAGCGTGGTTTTACCCGCGTCAGGGTGGGAAATAATGGCAAACGTGCGGCGGCGGCGCACCTGGTCTAGGATTTCGGACATGGTTTCTCGATTAAGCAGTAAAACAAATCAGGCCGTTTTCAGACGGCCTGAGTGAAAAATAATGCGTGATTGTACAAAAAAATGCTTGTTTTATCAATGACGGAGCAGGAAAAGGCCGTCTGAAATATCCGATTACTGAGCGTAGTCGAAATATTCAGACGGCCTTACTTGCGGATAAACGCAATACATATCACCGATACGGATTTACCGTCATGCGGACGGCAGATTTATTTTTGCAGCCGCATGATTGCAAATCGGACGAATAGCTTATTCCCACTCAATCGTGGCGGGCGGTTTGCCGCTCACGTCGTACACCACGCGGTTGATGCCTTTGACTTCATTAATGATACGGTTGGACACGCGGCCGAGCAGGGAGTAGGGCAGCTCCGCCCAGTGCGCGGTCATAAAGTCGCTGGTGATGACGGCGCGCAAGGCGACGACGTAATCATAGGTGCGGCCGTCGCCCATCACGCCGACGGACTTTACCGGCAGGAACACGGCAAAGGCTTGGCTGGTGAGGTCGTACCATGAAGTGCCGTTTTCGTCTTTGGTGTTGCGCAATTCTTGGATAAAGATGTCGTCGGCCTGACGTAACAGGTCGGCGTATTCTTTTTTCACTTTACCCAAAATGCGCACGCCCAAGCCCGGGCCCGGGAAGGGATGGCGATAGACCATTTCACGCGGCAGGCCGAGCGCCACGCCCAATTCGCGTACTTCGTCTTTAAACAAATCGCGCAGCGGCTCAAGCAATTTCAGCTTCATGTCTTCCGGTAGGCCGCCGACGTTGTGGTGGGATTTGATGGCGTGGGCTTTTTTGGTTTTCGCGCCCGCGCTTTCAATCACATCAGGGTAAATCGTGCCTTGCGCCAGCCATTTGGCGTTGGTGAGTTTTTTCTCTTCCGCGTCAAAGACTTCGATAAATTCGGCGCCGATGATTTTGCGTTTTTTCTCGGGGTCGGTTTCGCCGGCCAGCTTGTCGAGGAACTGCGCTTCGGCATCGACGTGAATCACGCGCACGCCCAAGTTGCGGGCAAACATGTCCATAACCATTTTGCCTTCGTTCAGGCGCAACAGGCCGTGATCGACGAATACGCAAGTCAGCTGGTCGCCGATGGCGCGGTGAATCAGCGCGGCGGCCACGGAGGAATCCACGCCGCCGGACAAGCCTAAAATCACTTCGTCGCTGCCGACTTGCTCGCGGATTTTGGCCACGGCTTCGTCGATGTAGTTGGGCATGGTCCAAGACGGTTGCGCACCGGCAATGTCGAGCACGAAGCGGTTAATCAGCGCACGGCCTTGTTTGGTGTGGGTGACTTCGGGGTGGAACTGGATGCCGTAGAATTGTTTTTCGGCGTGTTCCATCATGGCAATCGGGCAGGACGGGGTGTCGCCGATAACGGCAAAGCCTTCCGGCAGTTTGGATACTTTGTCGCCGTGGCTCATCCACACATCCAAGGTATTCGGGGTTTCGTCGAAAATATCGCGCGTCAATTCGCTGTCGATGGTTTTCACCTGCGCGTAACCGAATTCGCGCTGGTTGCCCGGAGTAACTTCGCCGCCCAAGTGGTAGGCCATAAACTGCATGCCGTAGCAGATACCGAGCACGGGAATGCCCAAATCGAAAATACCGGTGTCGGCCTGATAGTCGGATTCGTACACGGAATTGGGGCCGCCCGAGAGAATGATGGCCTTGGGATTGAAGGCTTTAATCTCGGCCAAAGGCATATCGAAGGAATGCAGCTCGCAGTAAACGTGGGCTTCGCGCACGCGGCGGGCGATAAGCTGGGTTACTTGCGAACCGAAATCGAGGATAAGGATTTTGTCTTGGGTCATGATGTTTTCTTGAATAAAGAAACGGTTAGGAATACGGCTCAGGCCGTCTGAAAACGGCGTATTGTACCATTTTTCAGACGGCCTTTATAGGGTGTATCTATATTTCATCTGCGGCTGGATGGAATAGAACGCATGGCCGTATTTTATGGCAAATTTATCGGATGATTTTGATTTTTACTTTTAAAAGCAATCGCTAATATTAAAGATAGTTTATGCGGGTGCAAAGAATAGTTTGGAAACTTGCTTGCATGCGCAGGCGTGTGCGTATAATGTTTGTAGTTAAGTTACTTTTATAGGAGGTCGTATGGATTTCTTCTTGGCGTTGTTACCGGCTCTGTTTTGGGGCTCGATGATTTTGTTTACCGTGTATATCGGCGGTACGGCTTACAGCCAGCTGTTGGGGATTACCGTGGGCGCATTGTTGTTTGCCGTGGTGAACTATGCGTTTTCCGATCCGGTGATTACCACTAAAGTATTTTGGGTAGGACTGGCTTCGGGTGCGCTGTGGTCGGTTGGGCAAATCGGGCAGTTGCAAAGCATTAAGAAACTCGGTGCGGCCACGACCATGCCGATTTCAACCGGTATGCAGCTGATTGCTACGACATTGTTCGGCGCGTTGGTGTTGTCGGAATGGCATAACGCGATGACAACCGGTTTGGGTTTGGCGGCGCTGCTGCTGATTTTGGCGGGCGTGTTTCTGACTTCGGCACGTGCGAAAAATGCCCCCAAAGATGCGGCGGGACAGGAAAACATGCGCGGGGCGCTGGTGATGTTGGCGGTATCGACCGCCGGTTATCTGGCTTATGCGGTGTTGGCAGCATTTTTCAAGGTTAAAGGTTCGGATGCGATTTTGCCGCAAAGTATCGGTATGGTGTTGATGGCGCTGCTGCTGACGGTGAAAGAGCGGCCGTATAATAAAGATGCGTTTAAAAACATCCTGCCGGGTATTGTGTGGGCATTGGGCAGCTTTTTTATGTTTCTCGCCCAGCCGCGCGTGGGTGTGGCCATCAGCTTCTCGCTGGCGCAGGTGGCGGTGGCCATTTCGACATTGGGTTCGATTTTTATTTTGAAAGAACACAAAACGCCCGACCAAATGAAAAAAGTTATCTTGGGGATTGTGTTGATTGTTTTGGCTGCCGTGTTGTTGGGTATTGCTAAAAATTATTGATTTATCAGCAGATAAAAAGGCCGTCTGAAAACGTATCGGGTTTAAGCATACGTTTTCAGACGGCCTTTTTTGTCGGAAGAGGTTTACAAACGCTCGATTTGTTTCTGGCGTTTTTCCGGCACCAAATCGCTGCGCGAGAGCAAGAGCAGGAAACCGAGCACCATCATGCCCAGCGCAATCAGCGGCGAGTAGGGAAACCAATATTGCGTGCGCAGATACACCGCCGCGCCGATATACACCAGTATCGGGCCGGAAATAACGGACTGCTTGTTGATGCCGTCCATCACCAATACGGCGATACCGGCCACGGCCAGGCCGATGGCAATCAGGGTGGCGGTGGCCGGCAGGATGCCGGTGGTTTTGAGAAACCAGACCGCACCGAAAATAATCAGAAACAGGGGCAGGGCAAGGGAGGCTTGTCGCACGGCGTGCTCCAAAAAAATTCAGACGGCCTGATTATTGGGGCAATCAGGCCGTCTGAAAAGCGGGTAAAGTGCAATCTTGCGTGTGTTTGGGTAAACGGTATCAGCGCACGTTTTTCATCAAACGCTGTTTCTCGCGTTTCCAATCCGCTTCTTTCAGGCTTTGGCGTTTGTCGTGTTGCTTTTTACCTTTGGCCAAACCGATGTCCATTTTGATGCGGCCCCGGTTGTAGTGCAGATTCAGCGGCACGATGGTATAACCGGCACGCTCGGTTTTGCCGATGAGCTTGTTGATTTCGGCTTGATTGAGCAATAATTTGCGCGGACGGACGGGGTCGGGTTTGACATGAGTGGAGGCGGTGGGCAGCGGCGTGATGTGGCAGCCGACCAGATAAAACGCATCGCGCTTCCAATAGATATAGCTTTCTTTGAGCTGAACGCGTCCGGCGCGCACGGCTTTGACTTCCCAGCCTTCCAATACCAGGCCGGCTTCGATTTGGTCTTCGATAAAGAAATCGTGAAAGGCTTTTTTATTATTGGCAATACTCATGATTCGGATTCTTTATAGAGATAGAGGGTGTTTTTCAGACGGCCTATTTTAGCACAGGTTTTCAGGCCGTCTGAAAATGGGTAAAGTTGGCCAGCGTATGCGAAATATAACTGAGAAATTATATTTTACATACAGGTGGCTGAGCGCAGTCGAAGCCCTGCCTGCGGCTTCGACTGCGCTCAGCCACCTGATGTTTGTATGCATTTCAAAGTTTATTAGCTATAACGAAAAAACGGGCTGCTAATGAGCCGTAGGGTGCAATAGGCGGTGCACCGTATTGCACCGCGGACGGTTGGGATTGCAGCAAACATCCTCTAATCGGTACGTTACACCGCTTGAGGCGGCTAACGTCCCACGGCTATTCAAATGCTTTAACCAACTGGAAACGCGGCAGGCTCTGTCGGTTGATTTCCACTTCTTCGGCGAACATGGCGGCGGGGCGCACCCATAAGCCGTAATCGCCGTAGAGGGCGCGGTACACCACCATCGCTTCTTCGGTTTCGCTGTGGCGGGCGAGGCCGGTTACTTCGTATAAATTGCCTTTGTAGTGGCGGTAGATACCGGGTTTGATTGTATTCATGGCTTATGGATATGGCGGGAATAATAACGGCTCATTGTGACAGGCAATAAAAAATGGCGGGACAACCCGCCATATTTTTTCGTGGTTTGCACCGCACTCGATTAAGCAGCTTGAATGTTAGCAGCTTGTTTGCCTTTAGGGCCGGTGGTCACTTCGAAAGACACGCGTTGGCCTTCTTTCAGGGTTTTGAAACCATCCATGTTGATGGCTGAGAAGTGAGCGAATAAATCTTCGCCGCCTTCGTCAGGGGTAATGAAACCAAAACCTTTAGCGTCGTTGAACCATTTTACGATACCGGTTGCCATTAGAACTTCCTATACTTTAAAAAATTAACAAAAACAGCAAATAAGGCAATGCGTAAAACGTAGAAGTTTCGAGTTTCTCCCAAAACACTTATGCTTATTCGAGTGCCGACTCTGCTTAACCGTCTTTTTACATTTGTTAAAGGCAAACGTCAAGCAATGATTGGGAAAAATCGAATTTTTTATTAAAATAAACCAAAAAACAACAAAATCGTCCCCATATGGGAGACAATCAGGCTGAATATCACGGAAGTTAATGTATAAATGAATACCCCTAATACCGGCCGCGAGTCGGATACCCTGTTGGACGAGCGCCTACGCATGCAGCCGCCCAAACGCTACGGCGTGTTTTTGCTCAACGACGATTACACCACCATGGAATTTGTGGTGGAAGTGTTAACCGAAATTTTCATGCTCGGCCAAGAGCAGGCGGTGGCGGTGATGCTGCTGGTGCACCACGAAGGCAAGGGCTTGTGCGGCACTTATACCCGCGACATCGCCCTGACCAAACAACAACAAGTCATGCAGCGCGCCCAGGCCGAAGGCCATCCGCTGCAATGCACCGTCGAGGAGGTTTAAAGCCATGATTTCACAAGAATTAGAACGCATTTTGCAGCTGCTCTATACCGAGGCGCGCGGCGAGCGTTACGAATTTATCGGTATCGAACATCTGCTGCTGGTGTTGCTGGAAGAACACGGCGGCGTAGCTGATGTGTTGCGCGAATGCGGCGCGGATTTGAAGATTTTGACGGCGCAGCTGGCCGACAGCGTGGCGGAAAACACGCCGCAGATTCCCGAAAACCTGCTCGATACCACGGAAACCCAGCCTACGATGGGTTTCCAGCGAGTGATTCAGCGGGCGATGATACACGCGCAGTCGGCAGGCAAGGCGGATGTCTCGCCGCTGGACGTATTGGTGTCCATCATGAGCGAAACCGACAGCCATGCGGTGTATTTCCTCAAGCTGCAATCGGTAACGCGCTTTGAAATCCTGAGCCACATCGCCCACGGCGGCACAGCGGCGGAAGGCATATCTTCAGACGGTCAAGGCAGCGACGGCGAAGAAAATATAGAAAGCAAAGGCAATCCGCTGGCCGATTACACCTTGAATTTAAACGAAGAAGTGAAGGCCGGACGCATTGACCCGCTTATCGGGCGCAAAGTGGAAATGGAACGGCTGGTGCAGATTTTGTGCCGCCGCCGCAAAAACAATCCGCTTTTGGTCGGCGAGGCGGGTGTGGGTAAAACCGCGCTGGCGGAAGGTTTGGCGCACCAAATTGTCAACGGCGAAGTGCCGGAAACGCTGCAAAATGCGGTGGTGTATGCGCTGGACATGGGTGCGCTGCTGGCGGGTACCAAATATCGCGGCGATTTTGAAGCGCGGGTCAAGGCCGTGTTGAAACAGCTGGAAACCGTGCCGAATGCGGTGTTGTTTATTGACGAAATCCACACCATCATCGGCGCGGGCAGCACCAGCGGCGGCACGATGGACGCGTCCAACCTCTTGAAACCCGCATTGGCCAAAGGCGCGTTGCGCTGCATAGGCGCGACCACTTACGACGAATACCGCACCATTTTCGCTAAAGACCACGCCTTAAGCCGCCGTTTCCAGAAAATCGACATCGCCGAGCCGAGCATAGCCGAAACCGTACAGATTCTGCGCGGCCTCAAGCCCATGTTTGAAGAATTCCACCAAGTGCGCTATACCCAAGCCGCGCTGGAAGCGGCGGCCGAGCTTTCTGCCCGCTATATCAACGAGCGTTTCCTGCCGGATAAAGCGATTGATATTGTCGATGAAGCAGGTGCGGCGCAGCGTATCCAACCCAAATCCAAGCAGAAAAAAGTTATCGGCAAGGCGCAAATCGAAGCGGTGGTGGCTAAGGTAGCGCGTATTCCCGAGAAAACCGTGTCGCACGACGACAAACAGGTGTTGCAGTTCCTCGCTCGCGATTTGAAAAACATGGTGTTCGGGCAGGACACCGCCATTGACGCGCTGGTGTCCGCCGTGAAAATGTCGCGCTCCGGCTTGGGGCTGCCCGACAAACCCATCGGCAGCTTCTTGTTTTCCGGCTCGACCGGTGTCGGCAAAACCGAAGTCGCCCGCCAGTTGGCTTTCTCACTCGGCGTGCCGCTGCAACGCTTTGATATGTCGGAATATATGGAACGCCATGCCGTATCGCGCCTGATTGGTGCGCCGCCGGGCTATGTCGGCTTCGATCAGGGCGGCCTGCTTACCGAAGCGGTCAACAAGCAGCCGCACAGTGTGATTCTGCTCGATGAAATCGAAAAAGCCCATCCCGATATTTTCAATATCCTGCTGCAAGTCATGGACGCGGGCAAGCTGACCGACAACAACGGCAAAAGCGCGGATTTCCGCAACGTGGTGCTGATTATGACCACCAATGCCGGCGCGGAAAGCCTGAGCCGCCCGAGTTTGGGCTTTACCGCCAAACGCGAGCGCGGCGACGAAATGCAGGCCATCAACCGCCTGTTTACGCCCGAATTCCGCAACCGCTTGGACGCGGTGATTCCGTTTGCGCCGCTTGATGGCGAAGTCATCGCCAAAGTGGTGGATAAATTCTTACTGCAACTGGAAAAACAACTGCTCGACCGCAAAGTAGAAGCCGAGTTCACGCCTGCGCTGCGCCGCTATCTGGCGGAAAAAGGCTTCGACCCGCAAATGGGCGCCCGACCGATGCACCGCCTGATTCAGGACAAAATCCGCAAGGTTTTGGCCGACGAACTGCTGTTTGGCAAACTTGCCGACGGCGGCCGCGTGCGCATTGATTGGGATGAGGAGAAGGGCGAAGCGGTGTTGGCGTTTGGCGAAGCGGTGGTGTCGGCAGTATCGGCAGACGCGGTTTAACGGTAAGGTCGTCTGAAAAAAGCATGCCGTCTGAAAATTTCAGACGGCATGCTTTTTTATAGTCAAATTACCTAAAAACCAAACCATAAATAAGCCCCGAGTAGGTTGGTTGTAAACCCAACATATGTCCGAACTTCCGTTGGGATTTCATCCCAACCTACTCGGTTTGGTTTTTTGATGATTCTACTATATATATCCAGTAACACGGGTTCAAACTATTAAACGGTACATTTTTCAAATATGGGCGGTATCCGGTTTTCAGACGGCCTTACATCTGAATCGTGCCGTCCACCGTAATGCTGATTTCTTCCGTACCCGGCGAGGCGGTATCGACCGTGTCCGCCTGCATGTTTGCCGCCATTGGTGCGGCGGCGCGGAGCATTTTCATCTGCACGGCATTGCTTTCGATGGTGCGGCTGCCGATGTGCCCCAAATTCAGCTTGACGATTTTATAGCCGGAGAAGCCCAATGTTCGGGTGATTGTTTGAGCACGGTCTTTGAAGCGCACGATGGCGGCTTTGCTCACTTCATCTACCGCCGCTTCGCGTTTGGCCTTGGATACGGAAAACGCGGTGTATTCGACGTTGGCTTCGTTTTGCGTTTGCGCAATCAGGCGGTTGAGGGCGGCGAAATCTTGGCTTTCTACTTTGAAAGAGGCTGATTCTTCCCAACCGGTCTGGGTGCGCTTGCCGTTGTTGTATTGGTAACGCGGCTGTACGCTGCGGCTCAACAGCTCGGTTTTAAACGCTTTTCCCTGCGCTTGGCGGTTGAATGCATTGAATTTTTGTGCAAAGGCTTGGCTGACGGCGTTGCGTTCTTTGCCTTCGGCAAAAATGCGGAAGCGCGCGGTCATGGTGTCGCGCGGCACTTCCAATACCGCGCTTTCGGAAAATTCAACGATGTTGTAATTCAGCGGCTCGGCGGCAGCGGGCAGGGTGGTGGTTAAGAGTAATGCGGTCAGTAAAACGGTACGCATGGACGCTTCCTTTTTATCAATAAGGGTTTTCAGACGGCCTTTAGCCGAAAAAGCCCATTTTCACTTGAATCAGTTTTTCCAATTCGCGCAATACGCGGCGGCGCGAAACGAAGAAAATAATATGGTCGCCGTCTTGCAATACGGCTTCGGTTTGGTGCCCCATAATCACTTCCTCGCCGCGCACCAGCGCGGCAAAGTGGCAGCCCGTCGGCCATTCCACGTCCATAATGCGGCGGCCGACCAGCGCGGAAGTATGCGCGTCGCCGTGAACGACGACCTCAATCGCTTCCGCCGTGCCGCGCCGCAGCGGGTGCACTTCCACCACGTCGCCACGGCGGATGTGCGCCAGAATCGAGCCGATGGTAATCAGGTGCGGCGACACCACGATGTCGATTTTGTTGCCTTCCAGCAAATCCACGTAGCTGGAGCGGTTGACGATGGCAATCACGCGCTTGGCGCCGAGGTTTTTCGCCAACAGGCTGGACATAATATTGTTTTCATCGTCGTTGGTCAGGGCGCAATAGACGTCGATTTCGTCGATATATTCCTCATTGAGCAGCGATTCATCGGTGGCCGATCCTTGCAATACCAGGGTGTTGTCGAGGTTTTCCGACAGCCACTCGGCGCGGCTCGGGTTGTATTCGATGATTTTCAAATCATAGCGGCTTTCCAACTGCTTGGCCAAACGGTAGCCGATGTTACCGCCGCCGGCAATCATAATGCGGCGGGTACGCGCTTCCTTCGGGCGCAGCTCGCGCATGATGGCTTCGATACTGTGGATACTGGCCACGAAAAATACCTCGTCGCCTTCGATAATGACCGTTTTAGACGAAGGCACAATCAGGCGGTTGTTGCGGTAGATGGCGCAGATTTGGCAGTCCACGCCGTCGGGCAGGTGCTCGTTAATCTGCGAAATTTCTTTGTTGACCAGCAAACCGCCTTTACGCGCCTGCACCACCACCATGCGCACGCGGTCGTCGGCAAAGCTCAATACCTGCAAAGCGCTGGTGTAATTGAGCAGGCCGGCCAACTGCTCGGTCACGAGCTGCTCCGGGCTGATGGTTTCGGTAATGTCGAAAATGCTCAGGCTGTCGGCCTCATCATCGCCAAACGTGTATTCCAAATATTCGCTGGAGCGCACACGGGCAATGCGGCTGGGCACATTAAACAAATCGGCGGCGATTTTGCTGGCGACGATATTGGTTTCGTCACTGCGGGTCAGCGCCAGCAGTAAATCGGCATCGGCCGCACCCGCCCGTTCCAAAACAAACGGCGAAGCGCCGTTGCCGACAATGGTCTGCACATCGCAGCGACTGCCGAGCCGGTGCAGGGCTTTTTCGTCGATGTCGATGACGCTGATGTCGTTGCTGGGTGTGGTGGCAAGGTTTTGGGCAACGGTCGAACCGACCTGCCCGCTGCCGAGAATCAGTATTTTCACGGTGGTATCGGGGAATAAAGAAGATAGGATAGGGCGATTGTAGCGCAAAGGCCGTCTGAAATGGGAATATCGGTATGCGCAAACGGCAGAAAGACGATGCCCCTTGTTTACCAGAGTAAACAAGGGGCAGTAAACGTCGCGGCACATCTTTTCAGACGGCCTTATTGTAGCAACGGCTCTCATCTCGTAGTGCAACAATGGCTTAATCATAAAGCGTTATCTGTGAAATTGCAAGCCAATATTCATTTTGGGCAAATATAAAAATGTGATATAAAGAATTCTTATTTATTCTTCAATCAAAACAAAAGGGAGTGAGAGATATGAAATTAACACCGCAACGCTATATTTTGGGTTTGGATTTGGGGATTGCTTCGGTCGGATGGGCTTTGGTATGGGTGGATGAACATGAAAACCCCATCGGCCTGCTTGATTGCGGCGTGCGCACATTTGAGCGGGCGGAAGTGCCGAAAACGGGCGAATCGTTGGCCTTGGCACGGCGGCAGGCACGCAGCGTGCGCCGCCTAATCCGCCGACGTGCACACCGTTTGCTGCGTTTGCGCCGCTTGTTGAAACGCGAAGGCGTATTGGCTGCCGCCGATTTTAATTCAGACGGCCTGCCCGTTGGCTTGCCGATAGACGCATGGCAGTTGCGCGTTGCCGTTTTGGATCGATTGTTGAATGCCAAAGAATGGGCGGCAATATTGCTGCATTTGGTGAAACATCGCGGGTATTTGTCGCAGCGTAAGCATGAAACGCAATCGGCAGATAAAGAATTAGGGCGTTTGCTGGCAGGGGTAGCGAAAAACAGCGCGGCTTTGAAAACGGGTGATTACCGCAGCGCGGCGGAGTTGGCGGTTAAGACATTCGGCAATCATTTGCGCAATAAGGGCGGCGATTATGCGCATACCTTCAACCGCTTGGATTTGCAACGGGAACTGCATTTGCTGTTTGAAAAGCAACGTGAATTGGGCAACCCGTTTACATCGGCAGATTTTGAACAAAAAGTGGATGTTTTGCTGATGACGCAGCGCAAAGCTTTGCAGGGCGAAGCGGTATTGAAAATGCTGGGTAAATGTACGTTTGAGCCGGAGGAATATAAAGCAGCGAAACATACGTATTCTGCCGAGCGTTTTGTGTGGCTGACTAAGCTCAACAATCTGCGGATTCAATGCGATGGCGAGGAGCGGGCATTAAGCGCGGCCGAGCGTCAGGCGCTTATCAATATGCCGTATAAAAACGCCAAGCTGACCTACAAACAGGTGCGTAAAGAACTGGATTTGCCTGAAAACGCAGTATTTAAAGGTTTGCGCTATAGTCGTGATGAAGAGCGTCAAAAAGCGGAAGGTAAAACGCTGATGGAAATGACTGCCTATCATGCCATCCGTAAGGTTTTAAAAGACGCGGGTTTGGAAAAAGAATGGGAAAACCGCGTGCGCGATCCTGAATTATTGGATGAAATCGGCACGGCGTTTTCGTTGTATAAAACCGATGAGGATATATCAGGCCGTCTGAAAGACAAAGTTTCCGAGCCTGTATTGCAGGCATTATTGGCCGGGTTGGGTTTTGATAAATTTATCCAACTCTCGCTGAAAGCCTTGAGCAAAATCCTGCCGCTGATGGAAGATGGCAAACGCTACGATGAAGCCTGCCAAGTGGTCTATGGCGACCATTACGGTTTGAAAAAGCAGGAAGAAAACTTGCTTCTGCCGCCGATTCCTGTGGATGAAATCCGTAATCCGGTGGTGTTGCGCACCTTAAGCCAGGCGCGCAAAGTGGTCAATGAAATCATCCGCCGATACGGTTCGCCGCTGCGCGTGCATATCGAAACCGGACGCGAAGTCGGCAAGTCGTTTAAAGACCGCAAGGATTTGCAGAAACGGCAAGAGGACAACCGTAAAGAGCGCGAACGGGCGGCGGATAGATTTAAAGAGTGCTTCCCGAACTTTATCGGCGAGCCGAAAGCGCAGGATATTTTAAAACTGCGCCTGTATGAGCAGCAACACGGCAAATGTCTGTATTCCGGTGTGGCCTTGGATTTGCACCGCTTGCCGGAAAAGGGCTATGTGGAAATCGACCATGCTCTGCCGTTTTCACGCACTTGGGATGACAGTTTCAACAATAAAGTGCTGGTGTTGGGCAGTGAAAATCAGAAAAAGCGCAATCAAACGCCGTATGAATATTTAGGCGGCGCAAGCGACAGCCAACGCTGGCGCGAGTTTGCGGCGCGGGTTGACGGCAGTCGTTTTTCGTATGGCAAAAAGCAGCGGGTAATGACCAAGAAGTTGGACGAAGAAGGCTTTATGGCGCGTAATTTAAATGATACCCGCTATGTGGCACATTTTTTATGCAATTTCATTGAACAAAATCTACATTTAAACGGACAGGGTAAAAAACGTGTCTTTGCTTCCAACGGTCAAATCACCGCCTTACTGCGCGGCCGCTGGGGGCTGAAAAAAGTGCGCGAAGACAACGACCGCCATCACGCGCTGGATGCCATCGTTGTCGCATGCTCGACCGTTTCCATGCAAAAGCGGATTACCGATTTTATCCGCCGCAAAGAAAGCCATATTGCCGAGGTATTGCGCGATGATGTGGTGGATAAGAAGACGGGCGAAGTATTGCGCGTACATTTCCCCGCGCCGTGGCCGTATTTCCGCGAAGAAGTGATGATACGCGTATTTGACGACAGGCCGTCTGAAACCCTGCGCGAACAATTGCCCTCACGCCCTGAAGCGGTGCATGATTTTGTTACCCAGCTGTTTGTATCGCGGGCGCCAAACCGCAAGATGACCGGGCAAGGGCATTTGGAAACCATCAAATCGGCCAAACGCTTGGATGAGAAAGTCAGCGTGGTCAAACTGCCGTTGACGCAGTTGAAGACCAAGGATATCGAACGCATCGTCGGTTATCCGAATCGCGAACCGGCTTTGTATAATGCATTGGCTGCGCGGCTTGCCGCGTTTAAAGACGATCCGGCTAAGGCGTTTGAGCAGCCGTTTTATAAGTTGGATAAACACGGAAATAAGGGGGCGCAAATCAAATCGGTGCGTGTGGAGCTGGTGCAAAAATCCGGCGTAATGGTGCGGGATGGTAATGGGATTGCTGACAATGCCACTATGGTTAGGGTGGATGTGTTCGGCAAAGACGGTAAAAATTATCTGGTGCCGGTCTATGCGTGGCAGGTGGCACAGGGAAGTTTGCCGAATAAGGCGGTAGTGCACGGTAAAGATGAAGCAGAATGGGATGAAATGGATGACAGTTTTGCGTTTAAATTTACCCTGTATCCGAATGATTTGGTGGAAGTTGTAAGTAAGAAGGAAACGCTTTTGGGATATTATGTAGGTTTGGATAGAGCTACTGGTGCAATTGGTATCAAAGCCCATGATTTGGATAAAAATTTTGGCAAGGATGGGATACAACGTGTTGGTGTCAAAACCGTTTTATCTTTCCAAAAATACCAAGTTGATCCTTTGGGTAAAGAAATTCGTTTGAGCAAGCCCAAAAATCGCCCTTTATTGACTGATAAGAAAAAATAACATCTATGCTGCCCGCCGTGTTTACAGCGCGGCAGCATTTTTTTATACAGGAGAAACGCATGACATGGCGCAGCATTCTGATTAACCAACCTGCACGCTTATCTTTACAGCAAAAGCATTTGCTCATCCAACAGGATGAAGCCTATCCCGTACCCTTAGAAGATATTGCCGTGATTATGATTGAAGCGCGGGAGGTGGTGATTACCGCACCATTATTGTCCGCATTGGCACAATACGGTATTACTTTGCTGACTTGTGATGACCAGTTTTTGCCTTGCGGCCAATGGCTGCCGTTTGCCCAATATCACCGCAGTTTGAAAATCCTCAAACTGCAAATTGGCATGAGCCAACCGCAGAAAAAACAACTGTGGCAAAAAATCGTGCAGCAAAAAATCCGCAATCAGGCATGGCTATTAGAACACAGCGGTCATGATATTGCCGCAGGCCGTCTGAAAACTTTGGCAGAGGAAGTGAAATCCGGTGACAAAGGATTTGCCGAATCACAGGCAGCTGCTTTGTATTTTCGCGTACTGTTTGGCGAATCATTCACCCGAAATAATGCGCATCCGATAAATGCCTACCTGAATTACGGTTACAGCGTTATCCGCTCCGCCATTGCCCGAGCCTTGGTGCAATACGGCTTTTTGCCCGTATTGGGTTTGCACCACCGCAGCGAATTAAATGCCTTCAATTTAGCCGACGATATTATCGAACCTTATCGGCAAATTGTGGATTTATTGGCCTATGAAACCATGCGAACCCAAGGCGTAGAAGACGGATTATCGCCAACGAATAAAAGAGAAATCGTCAGATTACTGTGTCATCAAATCCGGCTAAACGGCAAAATTTACAGCGTATTGGCAGCGATTGACCGCACGGTACAGTCTTTTCAGACAGCCTTAACAGCAAATGATGCCAAACTGCTGAAATTGCCACAAATGCTGACATTAAAGGTACAGGAATATGAGTGAGGCCAAATTTATGCGACTGATTGTATTCTTCGACTTACCGGTCACTACCGCAGAAAAACGCCGTGCGGCTAACCAATTTCGCCAGTTTTTGCAAAAAGACGGTTATCAAATGCTGCAATTATCGGTTTATGCCCGTATTATCAGAGGGCGTGATGCGTTGCAAAAGCACCACAGCCGTCTGAAAGCACAACTGCCAAAAGAAGGTTCGATACGGTGTTTAGAGGTTACCGAAAAGCAGTTTGCCGGGATGTATATTCTACTTGGAGAAGCGAAAAAACGGGAAAAAAAGGTCAATGCAGACCAGCTTTTACTGTTTTAAAAAGCAAATTTCAGAAGGAAATAAAGCGAAAAACCCTTATTTTATAAGGATTCCCCGCTTAGGATTGTAGCACTACGAGATGAGAGAGGGAGCTACAACAAACGACAGGAGGCGGCGGGACTTGGACAAATTGTAGCACTACGAGATGAGAGAGGGAGCTACAACCCGCTGCTTGGACGGCGACCCCGAAATCTGATTGTAGCACTACGAGATGAGAGAGGGAGCTACAACTAAATTAATATCGGTCTGACTGTGGTTTCCATTGTAGCACTACGAGATGAGAGAGGGAGCTACAACCCCTGAATCGTGCCGTCGGCAATCAAGTCGATTGTAGCACTACGAGATGAGAGAGGGAGCTACAACAAACTCCAGACGCTGCCCGAAAACACGCTGATTGTAGCACTACGAGATGAGAGAGGGAGCTACAACCAGAAGAAGTTTTACGCGATGTTTACCGTTATTGTAGCACTACGAGATGAGAGAGGGAGCTACAACTCGACACCGTGGCACTGTAATAATTACTGAATTGTAGCACTACGAGATGAGAGAGGGAGCTACAACCGCAGTGGAAAAACGGGTAATTATCCCGAGATTGTAGCACTACGAGATGAGAGAGGGAGCTACAACCTTTGTGAAGCTGGTTGGTGCAGACGCACCATTGTAGCACTACGAGATGAGAGAGGGAGCTACAACTTGCTGATGACGTGCAAGATGTAGCCGAAGATTGTAGCACTACGAGATGAGAGAGGGAGCTACAACAGCAAGAGGCGTTGCTTTAGCGGTAGGGGAATTGTAGCACTACGAGATGAGAGAGGGAGCTACAACGGCAAACAGAGTTTTATCCGAAAGTTAATTATTGTAGCACTACGAGATGAGAGAGGGAGCTACAACATGTTTTTGGCCGCATGTTCTCAGGCGGAAATTGTAGCACTACGAGATGAGAGAGGGAGCTACAACGACAAGCCGAAGTGGACGACCGCCCTGCCTATTGTAGCACTACGAGATGAGAGAGGGAGCTACAACAAGAAGGCGACGTTTTCGCCAACGCGGTCAATTGTAGCACTACGAGATGAGAGAGGGAGCTACAACCTGAAAGGTGCTCACCACGCTGCGGATGCCATTGTAGCACTACGAGATGAGAGAGGGAGCTACAACGAAGGCTGGCAGTGTAGCGTTTGGAAATAAATTGTAGCACTACGAGATGAGAGAGGGAGCTACAACCTGCCTGTACCCTTGCCTGCCCTGAGGGGATTGTAGCACTACGAGATGAGAGAGGGAGCTACAACGGCCATGCTGGGCGGTGCGGTCGGCGGTTTATTGTAGCACTACGAGATGAGAGAGGGAGCTACAACGTGCGAATTTGGACGGCGCAAGCGTGGTGTATTGTAGCACTACGAGATGAGAGAGGGAGCTACAACACGTATTACGGCAGCAACGGCTGCCACAGAATTGTAGCACTACGAGATGAGAGAGGGAGCTACAACCGTTTTGCACCACGGCCGCCCGCGCTTTACATTGTAGCACTACGAGATGAGAGAGGGAGCTACAACGGGTGGCGGTCACGGATACGTATTACTTCTATTGTAGCACTACGAGATGAGAGAGGGAGCTACAACTGACAGATGGCTGCAGAGTTTTACCGAATCATTGTAGCACTACGAGATGAGAGAGGGAGCTACAACGGCCTCCCCAGCCTGCCCAAATTTGCATAGATTGTAGCACTACGAGATGAGAGAGGGAGCTACAACCATCGGACTCGGGGTTGTGCTGGCCATGCTATTGTAGCACTACGAGATGAGAGAGGGAGCTACAACTGAAAAGGGGCTGTTATGTACGCTGGGAGAATTGTAGCACTACGAGATGAGAGAGGGAGCTACAACGTGTGAGCTACCAACTCAACGCCGCCCCGCATTGTAGCACTACGAGATGAGAGAGGGAGCTACAACTGGTGTCGCCCTCCGGCACGCGGTTGGACAATTGTAGCACTACGAGATGAGAGAGGGAGCTACAACGACAACAAAAACGGTAATACGGCTTTGGCGATTGTAGCACTACGAGATGAGAGAGGGAGCTACAACCGTTAAGGCCGGAAGCGTTCAGCTGCGCCGATTGTAGCACTACGAGATGAGAGAGGGAGCTACAACACGACTCCGCGCACGCTCATGCTGCACTTCATTGTAGCACTACGAGATGAGAGAGGGAGCTACAACCCCAAGTTTCACGGTTCAGCGGATTCGGTTATTGTAGCACTACGAGATGAGAGAGGGAGCTACAACTTCCCGTCTGTTTTCACGATTAGGCTGCCAATTGTAGCACTACGAGATGAGAGAGGGAGCTACAACCCTGTCTGCAAGGCTATGAGCGAAGTCCAAATTGTAGCACTACGAGATGAGAGAGGGAGCTACAACAGTTCATCAGCAAAGCCGTAAAACCAAAAAATTGTAGCACTACGAGATGAGAGAGGGAGCTACAACACGAGTTTTTGAAGCCAGAACATGACTTTCATTGTAGCACTACGAGATGAGAGAGGGAGCTACAACGCGCAGTAAATTCGCCTCCCTGTTTGTAAAATTGTAGCACTACGAGATGAGAGAGGGAGCTACAACCAAATATCTTCAGGTTGCAATCCAAGTGCAATTGTAGCACTACGAGATGAGAGAGGGAGCTACAACATTTTTTCT
This sequence comes from Neisseria perflava, assembly GCF_024170405.1. Classification (GTDB taxonomy): domain Bacteria; phylum Pseudomonadota; class Gammaproteobacteria; order Burkholderiales; family Neisseriaceae; genus Neisseria; species Neisseria perflava_B. The sequence continues at coordinate 34,524 of NZ_JALJYC010000003.1, forward strand.
TGAACGGTTTTCAGAATCTCAATTGTAGCACTACGAGATGAGAGAGGGAGCTACAACATGCCGTTGACACGCTTGTCAAAGTTCACAATTGTAGCACTACGAGATGAGAGAGGGAGCTACAACGCGGATACAAGGCTTTTACCAAACATTCAAATTGTAGCACTACGAGATGAGAGAGGGAGCTACAACGTATGGGCAAAGCAGTTTCAACTGATTCAAATTGTAGCACTACGAGATGAGAGAGGGAGCTACAACATTTTTTCTTGAACGGTTTTCAGAATCTCAATTGTAGCACTACGAGATGAGAGAGGGAGCTACAACCTAAAATGGCCTGATATTGATTTTGACCGCATTGTAGCACTACGAGATGAGAGAGGGAGCTACAACGCCGTGGTGGACATATCGCCGCTCGGTGCTATTGTAGCACTACGAGATGAGAGAGGGAGCTACAACATCGGAAGATGAATACTGGGGCCCCGCCTAATTGTAGCACTACGAGATGAGAGAGGGAGCTACAACCAAAATCAGCGCACTCTCCTCTTTGTTGAAATTGTAGCACTACGAGATGAGAGAGGGAGCTACAACTAGGAGTTCTTGCCCCTGCGCCCGCATCCAATTGTAGCACTACGAGATGAGAGAGGGAGCTACAACCCAAGGTAAACGACAGAGTGCGCGCAGAAAATTGTAGCACTACGAGATGAGAGAGGGAGCTACAACATTTCGTGCCGACGGTGTCATAGGCTTTAGATTGTAGCACTACGAGATGAGAGAGGGAGCTACAACCGTAGCCGGTGTAGCCGCCACCGCCGATATATTGTAGCACTACGAGATGAGAGAGGGAGCTACAACCATAACGGCAAAATACCGTCCGAAAATCTAATTGTAGCACTACGAGATGAGAGAGGGAGCTACAACCCAGCTTGCCTGTGGCGACGAATTCCGCCAATTGTAGCACTACGAGATGAGAGAGGGAGCTACAACTCGGGCGTCAGGCGGAGTGTGACCACGTCAATTGTAGCACTACGAGATGAGAGAGGGAGCTACAACGGTTCGGTACATCCAAAAGCGTCAAATTGTATTGTAGCACTACGAGATGAGAGAGGGAGCTACAACTGGCGGCGGGTGTGAAATGGCAGGTCAGCCATTGTAGCACTACGAGATGAGAGAGGGAGCTACAACACAAAGCGTGGACGTTTACCTGCGGCAACAATTGTAGCACTACGAGATGAGAGAGGGAGCTACAACTCAGTTTCGGCGCATTGGGAAGTTTCACGGATTGTAGCACTACGAGATGAGAGAGGGAGCTACAACTGCGCACTTTCAGTTCGTTTTCGGCATCGGATTGTAGCACTACGAGATGAGAGAGGGAGCTACAACCGCCGCGATATGCTTACCCTGAATCGTACCATTGTAGCACTACGAGATGAGAGAGGGAGCTACAACCGCGTGTCCACTTGACGGCGGCGGTGGCTTATTGTAGCACTACGAGATGAGAGAGGGAGCTACAACATGCAATAAATACATCAGCACAACGCCTTTATTGTAGCACTACGAGATGAGAGAGGGAGCTACAACGCACCCCTTAGCCGCTAATAACTCAATAAGATTGTAGCACTACGAGATGAGAGAGGGAGCTACAACTTCAAGGCGCGAGTACCCGTTTCCACTACAATTGTAGCACTACGAGATGAGAGAGGGAGCTACAACGGTCAGCTCGGCATTCAGTAACACCGGCTCATTGTAGCACTACGAGATGAGAGAGGGAGCTACAACGTATGGGCAAACGTGCGTCATACGTCGGGCATTGTAGCACTACGAGATGAGAGAGGGAGCTACAACTCACGGTTTGTTTTAACGCGGCCAATTCGGATTGTAGCACTACGAGATGAGAGAGGGAGCTACAACCGCCGCGATATGCTTGCCTTGAATCGTACCATTGTAGCACTACGAGATGAGAGAGGGAGCTACAACAGATTCTCGGTTTTTCAATCATGACTACATATTGTAGCACTACGAGATGAGAGAGGGAGCTACAACAGTGATGGTATTACAGGACAGTAATATGTAATTGTAGCACTACGAGATGAGAGAGGGAGCTACAACCGCTGCCGCGATGGACATGCAGGGCATCAAATTGTAGCACTACGAGATGAGAGAGGGATCTACAACCTTCAGGCGTGAAGTCCCGACCGCGCCAGCATTGTAGCACTACGAGATGAGAGAGGGAGCTACAACTCGAACCCTCCGCGCCTTCAACACGGGCGGATTGTAGCACTACGAGATGAGAGAGGGAGCTACAACAAGCTTCGATGTCGAACATGCTGTCTTGGAATTGTAGCACTACGAGATGAGAGAGGGAGCTACAACCATCAACATGGAGCAGACAGCATGAGCGAAATTGTAGCACTACGAGATGAGAGAGGGAGCTACAACAACACCCGTATTACTGCGCTAGAAGCCTTTATTGTAGCACTACGAGATGAGAGAGGGAGCTACAACCGCCAAACTTCACATCTGTACCCTTACCGAATTGTAGCACTACGAGATGAGAGAGGGAGCTACAACGTATGAAATACGGGAATTTGAGCCGTCTAAATTGTAGCACTACGAGATGAGAGAGGGAGCTACAACCATAAATAACGCTGTCCTGATTTGCGCATTATTGTAGCACTACGAGATGAGAGAGGGAGCTACAACTGCTCTGACCGTCCAGCCTTTCTTTTTCAGATTGTAGCACTACGAGATGAGAGAGGGAGCTACAACTACGCATTTAAGTAAGAGTAGGAAATTAAAATTGTAGCACTACGAGATGAGAGAGGGAGCTACAACGTTCCTTATTGGCTTTCTTAATGCTATTTGAATATTTAAGATAAACCGAAGGCCGTCTGAAAATTTATTTTCAGACGGCCTTCGGTTTATTAGTCAAAACTAATTGTATGAAGTATTACTGCATTACCAGTAACCCAATATTTTCCACCATAGCAGGCCGATGGTGGCGAAAATCAGCAGCTCGAGCACGCTCATGACGAAGCCGGCTTTCCACCATTCTGGCATGGTAACGAAGTTGGAGCCGTAAATGACCGGTGAAGAGCCGGAGGCATAGTGGGTCAGCGACATCATGATGCCGGTAGCGGCGGCCATCATCAGGGCGAACAGCATGGGTGGGGCGCCCAGTGCCAAGCCTGCGCCGTAGAATGCGCCGAACATGGCGGTAACGTGGGCGGTGCCGCTGGCGAAAACGTAGTGCGCATACAGGTAGGCCAGCATCAAGAGGGCGCAGCCGGCTTCCCAGCCCAAGCCCATGCCGCTGATGTGGGTTTTCATAAATTCGGACAACCAGCCGATTAAGCCCAATTTGTTCAGGAAGTTAGCCATCATTACCAAAGCAGCAAACCATACTACGGTATCCCATGCGCCTTTTTCTTTCAGGGCGTCGTCCCAAGTCAGTACGCCGGTTAAGAGACATAGGGCGAAGCCGAGGAAGGTGGTGGTGGTGGCGTCCACTTTTACGCCGAACAGCATATCCGGCACACCTGCCCACAGCAGCAACAGCAGCAGGAAAATAGCCAGCATGATTTTTTCTGCGCGTTTCATCGGGCCCATTTCTTTCAGCTGCTCTTTAGCCAAAGAAGTGGCGTTGGGTGTTTGTTTGATTTCGGGCGGGTACATGAAATACAGCACCAGCGGCATCAGCAGCATGGCGACCAAGCCGGGTACGACCATGGCGGCAAACCAAGTTCCCCATGTCAGGCTGATTTGTGAGTCGGTGGCTTTGGCAACCAGCTCGACCACCAGCGGATTGGGCGCGGTGGCGGTAATAAAGATAATGCAGCTAATGATGTTGGCATGGTAGTTGACCAGCGCCAGATATTTGCCGATTTTGCCTTCCGTGCCTTTTTCTGGGTCTGAATCGAAGCTCAGGGCGATGGATTTCATAATCGGGTGCACAATCGCGCCGCCGCGTGCGGTGTTCGACGGGGTAACGGGCGCGATAAGCAGATCGGCAAATGCCAGGCTGTAACCCACGCCCAGCGTGCGTTTGCCGAAGAGGGAAATCAGCAGGTAGCCGATACGCATACCGAGGCCGGTTTTCAACAGGCCGCGCGAAATCATAATGGCGATACCGATCATCCAAATCAATGAGTTGTTGAGGCTGCTCAACGCGTCTTTGATGGCTTGTCCGGCCGGATTTTTAACGGGTTCGCCGTCAACCAGCTCGGGTACGGTCACGCCGGTCAGTGCGACCAGCGTAATGGCCAGAATCGCCATCGCGCCGATGGGCATGGCTTTGCCGATGATGCCGGCGATAATGCCGACAAACAGCGCCAGCAAATGCCATGCCTGCGGCGATACGCCTTCGGGTACAGGGATGACGAACCAGATAAGCAGCGCGAGAATAACCGAAACGGCTGCGGGGATTGGCTTGAAGCCCATGAGAATCTCCTAAGAGGGATGGTAAAACTCGGTTTTCAGACGGCCTTTAAATGCTGTTAAAGGCCGTCTGAAAAAATGGGGTTTACGGAATCGAGCAGCTACGCCGGAAATCGAAAACGGCAACGGGGCATAGGCAAGCCGCCTATACGCCATGATTTTAGATTTCTTTGACGGAGGGCTGTTCAGACGGCCTTTAATATGCAAGATGATATTAAAGGCCGTCTGAAAAGATTAATTATCCTGTTCAGCAGGCAGACCGTACTCTTCCGGGAAAGTGCGCAGCGAGCTTTGCAACACGGTAACCGCGCCGTCAATCAGACCGCAGCGGCCGCTGCGCGGCAGCAGTTTGCACAGGCTCTGCATGGCGCGCAGGTCGTCGGCGGTGCCGATACCGGTGTCCACGCGGTTTAACAGGCGCGACAGCTGGTAAGTACCGCCTTTGCACGGCGGGCATTGGCCGCAGGAGTTGGCGGCAAAAAATTCCACATACTCGGAAACTTTTCGCACCACGCTGGTGCCTTCGGAAATCACAATCATCGCGCCGGTACCCAAGCTGGATTTGCGTTCGCGTACAGACACGAAGTCCAGCGGCACATCCAAGTCTTTGGCGGTCAGCAGGGTATTTGACGGACCGCCGGTAAACACGGCTTTAAAGGTACGGCCTTCCAGCATACCGCCGCCGTGTACATAAATCAGCTCTTGCAGGGTCGTACCCATCGGCAGCTCATACAAACCCGGGTTCAATACGTCGCCGGAAAGCGAATACAGTTTCGTGCCGACAGCGTCGCCCAGACCCAAGGATTTGTACCATTCCGCGCCCTTGGCCAGAATCTGCGGGATATTGGCGAAGGTTTCGGTGTTGTTAATCAGGGTCGGTTCGCCTGCCACACCGCTTTCGGCGGGGAACGGCGGCTTGCGGCGCGGGAACGGGAAACCGCCGTCCAGCCAAGAAATCACAGCGGTTTCTTCGCCGCCGATATAGCGGCCGGATGTTTCCACCAGTTTCAAATCCAGCGGTTTTTGCAAATAGTTTTCAATTCTAATGAACAAATCGCTTTTTTTCCACTCTTCAATCGCCGGAACGATGGAAGCGATGGATTCGGTTTGGTGCGGATTGACATACAGAATCGCTTTGTTGGCGCGGCAGGCAACGGCGGCAATCAATACGCCTTCGATGACTTGGTGCGGCGTTTTTTCCAGCAAAACGCGGTCTTTAAATGTACCCGGTTCGTCTTCGTTGGCGTTGCACACGACGTATTTGTCGCCGTGTTTGCTTTGCGCAGCGACAGCCGCTTCCCATTTGCGCCAGGTCGGGAAACCCGCGCCGCCCATGCCGCAGAGGTTGGCTTCCTGCAGTTTGGCAACGATTTCGGTCGGGTTGTCCAAGGCCGCGCGCAGGCCTTCGCCGCCGCCGACTTTACGCCATGCGGCCAAGTCCGCACCGACTTGGCGCGACGGATGGAGCAGGTTTTGGTTGGCTTGGTTCATGCTTGTTCTCCTTGCAGGCCGGCGTGTTCGCGCAAATCGAAGGTGCCGTAATCGGGATATAAAACGGGGGCTTTCACATCGCTGTGCAAACCGGCGCGGGTCATTTCGCGTTGCAAATCGTGCACGTGGTCAACGCCGCCGCGTACTTTTTTCAGCGGCAGGCCGCAGGTGGCGGCAGCTTTACCGGCGCGGCGGCCGAAGCTGATGATGTCCAAAAGGGCGTTGCCCATCAGACGGTTGCGGCCGTGGATGCCGCCGGTCACTTCGCCGGCGCCGTACAGACCTTCTATCGAGGTCGAACCGTCGCCGTTGATTTCCATGCCGCCGTTTTGGTAGTGCAGCGTCGGGTGTATCATCATCGGGTACTCGGCGGGGTCAAGGCCGCATTTGTGGGCAACGTGGCCTAAAGTGACCAAACGGTTCAACACGTCGGGGTCGTTTTCAATCAAACGCGGGGTGTCGAGGAAGACACCGACTTGGCCGTCGCGCACCACGCCGCGGCCTTCGGCCACTTCGCGCAGAATGGCAGCGGCGACCACGTCACGCGGTTGCAGCTCATCCACGAAACGCTCACCCAAGCCGTTAACCAGTTTGGTACCGGCCGAACGCACGGCTTCAGAAATCAGCGCACCGGCCAAATGCGGCGGGTGTGCCACGCCAGTGGGGTGGTATTGGAAGGAATCGACATCGCGCAGTTTCGCACCGATACGGTAAGCCATGACCAAGCCGTCGGCGGTCGCGCCGTAGTGGTTGGAAGTGGCGAAACCTTGCAAATGCAGGCGGCCGCTGCCGCCGGTTGCCAAAACCACGGCTTTGGCGTGTACCAATACTAAGCTGCGTTTTTCCAAATCGTAGAGAATCGCGCCGACGCAGCGGCCGTGTTCGTCAGACAATAATTCGATGGCCGGATGGCGGTTGAGCTGGGTAATGTTTTCGTCCAACTCAACGGCTTCGCGCAACACGCGCATTAATTCCAAGCCGGTAAAGTCGCGGTAACTCAAAATACGCGGCACGGTGGTACCGCCGGCACGTTTGCGGCTCAAATGGCCGTCGTTGCCTTCGCCTTTGGCGAGGTCAAAGGTCATGCCCAAACCAATCAGCCAGCGCACGGCGGAAGGGGCGTCGGTCACCATTTGCGCCACCAGCGCTTTTTTCGCCGCGTTGTGGCCGCCTTTGATGGTGTCGTCGAAGTGTTGCTGCAAGCTGTCTTCCGCGCCGACCGCCGCCTGCATGCCGCCTTCGGCCATTACGGTGTTGCTGTCGCCTATGCGCAGTTTGTTGGCCATAATCACGCGCGCACCGGCTTCGGTGGCCGACAATGCCGCCGCTGCACCTGCACCACCGCCGCCAATCACCAATACGTCGGTGTTCAAATGTTCGGCGCCGGACAAATCGTAGTCGTCAATCAGCGGTTGGCTGGTTAAGAGTTTGGCCAAATCGGGATGGCAGTAGTCGCCCGCATTCGGGCCGATGGGCAGTTTTACGCGCGCACCGGCTTGATAGTCGGGGTGGTATTGGCGCAGTAATTCGTCTTTGGGGGGTAAGTCGCCACACAGTTCTAGAGCAGAATTGCGCAGGTTTTCCAATGCGGTTTCGTAGGCGATGCCTTGCACTTGTACGTCAGCCATTACACATTCTCCTCTTCGTATTCCACTTTCATGTTACCGCTGTCGATTTCGCGCAAACGGCGCATTAAATCTACCGGACGCAGGGTGCGCGCGGCTTTCATGCGGCGGGCAAACAGACCCAAGTGGTTGGGACGGATGTGTTCGGGGCAGGAAAGTGTGCAGAGATTGCACATTACGCATTGGTCGAAGGTATCGGCCGCCGCGCCGAAATCGCCGGACACCACTTGCGCCACGCCGTTTTCCACTTCCAAACCTTTCGGACAGGCGCGGTTGCAGCCGCCGCAGTGGCGGCAGTGCTGCGCTTCGGGGAAGGATTTGGCGGTGTCGTCGAGCCAGTTCCAGCCGTCTCCGACTTCGCTCACGTCGTAGTATTGGACGTATTCGGGAATAAAATAGTCGATGAAGCTGACCTGCATACCGGCTTCCACTTTGGTTTCGCACGCCAGCGCGGTGGTCACTTCGCGGTCGCCTTCTTTGCGGATCATGCAGCGGCAGGAACCGCACACGCCCTGACCCATGCAGCCGACGTTGGCGGTAATGGCGTTACCGGCATGGGCGTAGGCTTGGATGATGGACGAATCGGCCGACGCTTTGACTTCATGGCCGTCGATGGTCAGCGTGATTAAGGTGTCACTCATGGTAGTGTCCTATGTTTTGAAAAGGGTTTGTTTGATGTTTGCGGTGTAAGCCTTGTATTTTTATTACATTTTTCGCAGCGGCCGATTTTCAGACGGCCTGCGCGAATGATTTTCAATAAATTATTATATAAATCAAGGCTTGCAAGATGAAGCGGAGTGTAACAGAAATTCGCCCGGGAATGGATAGCGGCAGGCGGAAAGAGGCCGTCTGAAACAAAAGAGGAGAAGATTTGGGTGGAATTGCGCTAAATTGTGTTTAGTCTTTTGTTTTTCTGCCAAAAATATTTTGACTTTTTGGGGATATTTCACAAATTGAAATAAAAGTTGAGAATAAATTTCATTATTATAATCAAGGAATTATTTCTTAATTAACTGTATTTTAAAGGGGAAATGATGGTTTCTGCGGCAATAATCGTTGGTGTTGGAAAATTTCAAAAAATAAAGCAAACTTGATTTTAATCAAAAATAGTCTGTAAAAAGATGACAGCCTTTTTACATTTGTGTAGTTTGTTGTTCTATTGCATCAGGCCGTCCGAAAAGCAAAATAATGTTTGTATTCATGATGATGTTGATAATGTTTCTCATGTTTCAGACGGCATAGATACCGCAGGCAGAGTAAACGGTGGTGCTAATTTGTAATATTGTTTCTTATTGGAAATGTAAAGAACTACCGTTCTCAAAAACCCAGCGAGGCAGTGGGTTATCAAACTGCCGAAAAATCAAAAAATTAGCAAATGACAGGTTTGCTTTTGTGCGCAAAAACCGCATGATACGGCCTGTCGGCAGGCCATCTAGACAGATATAGATTTCAGACGGCCTATCCAAAAGAAAACGAATACGAGCAAACCAACCTTAGAAAACCTGAAAATAAGGAACCACCATGACCGTAATCAAGCAAGAGGATTTCATCCGCAGCATTTGCGATGCTTTCCAATTCATCAGCTACTACCACCCCAAAGACTACATCGACGCGCTGTATGAAGCGTGGCAGAAGGAAGAAAATCCGGCCGCCAAAGACGCAATGACCCAGATTTTGGTCAACAGCCGCATGTGCGCCGAAGGCCACCGCCCGATTTGCCAAGATACCGGCATTGCCACCGTGTTTTTGAAAGTCGGCATGAACGTGCAGTGGGACGCCGACATGAGCGTGGAAGAAATGGTTAACGAAGGCGTGCGCCGTGCCTACACTTGGGAAGGCAACACCCTGCGTGCGTCCGTATTGGCCGATCCTGCCGGCAAACGCCAAAATACCAAAGACAACACGCCCGCTGTGATTCACATGAGCATTGTGCCGGGCGACAAAGTAGAAGTGACCTGCGCGGCCAAAGGCGGCGGTTCGGAAAACAAATCCAAACTAGCGATGTTGAACCCGTCCGACAGCATTGTCGATTGGGTCATCAAAACCATCCCGACCATGGGCGCGGGCTGGTGTCCGCCGGGCATTTTGGGTATCGGTATCGGCGGCACGCCGGAAAAAGCCGTGCTGATGGCCAAAGAATCGCTGATGAGCCACGTCGATATTCATGAGCTGCAAGCCAAAGCCGCTTCCGGCGCGGAACTTTCTACCGTAGAAGCCCTGCGTTTGGAGCTGTTTGAAAAAGTCAACGCGCTGGGTATCGGTGCGCAAGGTTTGGGCGGTCTGACTACCGTGTTGGACGTGAAAATCTTGGATTACCCGACCCACGCCGCTTCCAAACCGGTTGCCATGATTCCCAACTGCGCCGCCACCCGCCACGTTGAGTTTGAACTTGATGGCAGCGGTCCGGTTGAGCTGACCCCGCCGAGTCTGGAAGATTGGCCGGACATTACCTACAGCCCGGACAATGGCAAACGTGTAGATGTGAATAATCTGACCAAAGAAGAAGTCGCCACTTGGAAAACCGGCGATGTCTTGTTGCTCAACGGTAAAATCCTGACCGGTCGCGACGCCGCCCACAAACGCTTGATTGACATGCTCAACAAAGGCGAAGAATTGCCGGTTGACTTTACCAACCGCCTGATTTACTACGTCGGCCCGGTTGACCCGGTCGGTGATGAAGTAGTCGGCCCTGCCGGCCCGACCACCGCGACCCGCATGGACAAATTTACCCGTCAAATGTTGGAACAAACCGGCTTGCTGGGCATGATTGGCAAATCCGAACGCGGCGCGGCTACTTGCGAGGCCATTGCCGATAACAAAGCCGTGTACCTGATGGCCGTCGGCGGCGCAGCTTATTTGGTTGCCAAAGCGATTAAATCGTCTAAAGTATTGGCGTTCCGGGAATTGGGTATGGAAGCGATTTACGAATTTGAAGTCAAAGACATGCCGGTTACCGTGGCTGTCGATAGCGACGGCAAATCCATCCACGCCATCGCGCCGAAACAATGGCAGGCCAAAATCGGGATTATTCCGGTTGAGGGCTAATCTGTTGTATTAGCAGTTTGAATACAATGCCGTCTGAAAATCTTTAGGGTTTTCAGACGGCATTTTTGTATGGCAGTATAGGTAAAAAATAAGTAAATAAACCGATTGAAGCGGATAACGGGAATGTAGCGTGTGCGCCGAATGACGCTTAGGCCGTCTGAAATAAACCTGTCATCTTTCTTTCCTATACTTTGCCCAAACCATGCTAAAACCGACAAAGGAACACGAAAAATGGGCAAACCCCTGCACAATCATTTAATTAAAAACAGCCACGCCGATGAAGTCAGCAATCCAAGCGACAATGCCGCGTTTTCCAAAGTGATGGACATCAATTTGTCGCGCCGCCGTCTGCTGCAAAGCGGCGGCGCATTGGGCGTGGTGGCCGCCGTGCCGCTGTCTTTGCTCGGCAGCCGCGAAGCGCAGGCAGCGGTGGGCAAGGGAGCTGGCGGCGGGTTGTCGCTGGGTTTCCAATCCGTGCCGTTTTCAACGCAGGATACGGTGGTTGTTCCGCCGGGCTATACCGCACGGGCGTTTTACAAATGGGGCGATCCGGTAGGGATAGCGGGCAAAATGCCGGCATTTAAAGCCGACGCGTCCAATACTACGCTGGAGCAGAGCTATCAGGCGGGTATGCACCATGACGGCATGGCATTTTTCCCGCTGCCCTTGGGCAGCCAGACCAGCAGCCACGGCCTGCTGGCGATGAACCATGAATACATCGACAACGGTCTGCTGTTTGCCGACGGCAAGGAAAATTGGGATTTGAACAAGGCGCGCAAAGGGCAGAACGCGATGGGCGTGTCGGTGATTGAAGTGAAGCAGGGTGCAAACGGCTGGCAGGTGGTGAGGCCGTCTGAATTTGCCCTCCGTATTACCGTGAACACGCCGATGGGCATTACCGGCCCGGCTCGCGGCCATGCGCTGATGAAAACCCGCGCTGATTCGTGCGGCGAGCGCGTGCTCGGCACGATGCAAAACTGCGCCAACGGCCAAACGCCGTGGGGCACTTACCTGACCTGCGAAGAAAACTGGAGCGATATTTTCACTAATCCGAGCGGCAACATCACGCTGCTGGAAAAGCGCTACGGCATAGGTAAAGAGGAAGACGGCTATCTGTGGAGCACCGTGGACGAGCGTTTCAACACCCAAGCCAATCCCAATGAGCCGCACCGCTTCGGCTGGGTGGTGGAAATCGACCCCTTCAACCCCAAATCCATGCCGCGCAAACACACCGCTTTGGGGCGTATCAAACACGAAGGCGCGCATGTGACCGTTACACCGGGCGGCCAAGTGGCAGTGTATATGGGCGACGACCAAAAATTCGAATACATCTACAAATTTGTTTCCAAAGAAAAATACCGCCCGGGCAACCAACACCGCGCCCACAATATGCGCCTGTTGGAAGAAGGCACGCTTTACGTCGCCCGCTTCAATGCCGACGGCAGCGGCGACTGGCTGCCGCTGGTGCACGGGCAAAATGGCCTCACCGCCGCCAACGGTTTTGCCGACCAAGGCGAAGTATTGGTGAAAACCCGCCTGGCCGCTGACAAGTTGGGCGCGACCAAAATGGACCGCCCCGAGTGGATTACTTCCGACCCCAACGCCCAAGGCAGCCTGTATTGCACCCTCACCAACAACAACGACCGCGGCAAAGAGGGCAAAGCCGCCCCCGACGCCGCCAACCCGCGTGCAAACAACCGTTTCGGCCACATCATCCACTGGCAGGAGCAAAACGGCGACGGCGTTCAGACGGCCTTTGCTTGGGATATTCTGGTGCTGGCAGGCAATAAAGACGCGCCTAAAGCCGAACATCGCGGCAATATCAAGGACGACGCTTTCGGCAGCCCCGACGGATTATCGTTTGACCCGCGCGGCGTGTTGTGGATACAGACCGACGTGTCTTCCTCCACCACCAACATCAAAGAATACGACGGCATGGGCAACAACCAGATGGTGGCCACGGTCTTGGGCACGGGCGAATACCGCCGTTTCCTGACCGGGCCGAACGGCAGCGAAATCACCGGTATCGCGTTCACGCCCGACAATAAAACCCTGTTCGTCAACATCCAGCACCCGGGCGAACCGCGCGAGGGCGACAGTGATCCCGCCAATCCCAAAGCGGTATCCTCATGGCCGGACGGCGCAAGCGGCGGCCGCCCGCGTGCGGCCACGGTGGTGATTACCAAAAACGACGGTGGAGTGATTGGCTCTTAGTTTCTTGATTTTAGATGGCAGCGTTAAGCCGTCTGAAACCGTGAAATACGGTTTCAGACGGCCTTTTTTTGCCGCAAACGGCTATAATGGCGCGGATTTGTTTTCATGGGAAAAAGTCATGACCTTAAAAGAACGTATCCTGCATATGCTGCTGTTTGAACTCGGCGCGGTCATCGTCGGCACGCTGGCGGTGTTGCTGCTGGGGCATGAGGGCGCAGGTTCGGCGATGGCGATGAATGTGGTGATTTCGCTGCTGGCAATGGCATGGAATTTTGCCTTCAACTGGGGCTTCGACAAGATTTTTACCGGACGGCGCGAACGGCGCGGCTGGGGCGTGCGCCTGTTGCAGACGCTGGCGTTTGAAGGCGGCCTGTTGCTGTTTACCGTGCCGGTGGTGATGTATTTTCTCGGTTTGGATTGGTGGCAGGCGCTGCTGGCGGATATGGGGCTGACGCTGCTGATTGTGGTGTATTCGCTGGCGTTCAACTGGATATTCGACCAGGTGCGGGCGAAGATTTTGGCGGGGAAGGCCGTCTGAAAAATAATGGATAAGGTGCATGGCTGTGCCGCACACCTTATCCTCAATACGTCAGGCTATGGCTGTTATCCAGCAAGTACCACAGCAAATCATCATCAACGGTTTCCACCATTACGCTAACCCAATGCGCTTTATTCATATGATAGGCAGGCAGAATGCCGCTGATTTGGCGCAGCGAGCCGACGGTTTCGGGCGGGCATTTGAGGTTGAGCACGGCCACAGTTCCGCCGCTGTGCAAACCGAGTTTCTCCGCCGCGACCGGCATATACACGGCAAACCATTTGCGCTTGCCGTCGGTATGGCGGAACACAGCGTATTCGGGGAACTTTGCCCACGGGTAATCGGGCAGCGTGCCGTAGCGCTTGGCAATGCCGTCGAATAGTGTGTTGCGGTTCATGGTTTGCTTTCTTTGTGATCCTATTTTCAGACTGCCTGCGCTGCAAAATAATCTGTCAGTTTGGGATTATTCTCTTTCGGAATCGGGCGCGGATTGCCGTTTTCGTCGATGGCGACGTAGGTAAACACGGCTTCGGTTACCAGCAGACGCTCGTCGGTCAGGTGGTCGTTCATCAGCGGTTTAATCCAGACTTCGATTTTCAGTTGTAAAGAGGTGTTGCCGACATGCACGCAGCGGCCGTGGCAGCAGACGACATTGCCGACTTTTACCGGCCGGATAAAGCTCATTTCCTGCACGGCCACGGTCACAATCCGCCCTTGCGCGATTTCCGCCGCCAAAATGCCGCCGCCCAAATCCATCTGCGACATAATCCAGCCGCCGAAAATATCCTGATTGGGGTTGGTGTCGCCGGGCATGGCCACGGTGCGCAGCAGCAGTTCGCCTTGCGGTTGGGTAGGGATGGCTTGCTTGGATTTCATGGTTGCTCCTGCAATCGAATCAATGAATATATGAATAATGATTGTACAACGCTTTGCGGCCGTCTGAAACCGTTACGGCGGTGGTACAATCATTTTGTTTTAATAATAGGGCGGAGTGTGAAGATGTACCCGATAGTCGAACCGCTGCGCAGCGGTCTTTTGCGCGTTTCCGATGTTCATCAGATTTACTGGGAAGAGTCCGGCAATCCCGACGGCTTGCCGGTAATTTTTCTGCACGGCGGGCCGGGTGCGGGGGCATCGCCGGAATGCCGTGGCTTTTTCAATCCCGAGGTATATCAGATTGTGATTATCGACCAGCGCGGCTGCGGCCGCTCGCGCCCCTTTGCCTGCGTGGAAGAAAATACCACTTGGGATTTGGTCGCCGATATCGAGGCGGTGCGCACGATGTTGGGGATTGAAAAATGGCTGGTGTTCGGCGGCTCGTGGGGCAGCACGCTGGCGCTGGCGTATGCGCAAAGCCATCCGCAGCGCGTGGCGGGGCTGGTGTTGCGCGGGATTTTCTTATGCAGGCCGTCTGAAATTGATTGGCTGTATGAATTGGGTAGCGGCGTCAGTCAGATTTATCCGCAGCAATGGCAGCGCTATTTAGAGCCGGTTGCGCCGCAAAAACGCGGGCAAATGGTATCTGCGTATCATGAATTGCTGTTCGGCGACGATGAGCAAGGCCGTCTGAAGGCGGCGAAAGCGTGGGCGGATTGGGAAAGCTATCTGGTGCACTTCGAGCCGCAGGAAGTAGATGAAAATGCGCAGGAAGCTTTGGCGATTGCAAGCATTGAAAACCATTATTTCGTCAACGGCGGCTGGTTGCAGGGCGAACGGGCGATTTTGGCGAATGCCGCGAAAATCCGGCATATTCCGACTGTTATCGTGCAGGGGCGCTATGATTTGTGTACGCCCATGCAGAGCGCGTGGGAGTTGGCGAACGCTTTACCGCAGGCCGAGTTGCGTGTGATACAGGGCGGCCATTCGTCGTTTGATACTGCGCTGGCGGCGGCTTTGGTGCAGGCAACGGATGAGATGGCAGGTAGGGCGGATTGGTAAGCGGATAATCAAAATGCCGTCTGAAATTTCAGACGGCATTTGTGTTCAGGCGGGGGAAATTAAGCCTGTTTGTTCCAACGCTCGATGGATTCTTTAATCACTTCTTTGGCTTCCGCTACATCGCCCCATTTGGTGACTTGGGTCGTACCTGCTTTTTTCAGGTCTTTATAGTGGTTGAAGTGGAATTCGATTTGTTTGATTAATTGCTGCGGCAGGTCGGCCAAGCTGTTGTAGGCATTGCCGTTGTTGCGGTCATCGGCCGGTACACAGACGATTTTGTCGTCCACTTCGCCGTCGTCAACGAATTTCATCACGCCGATGACTTTGGCTTCCAAGAATACGCCGGTCGCCAAGGGCTGTTCGGTAACCAGCAATACATCCAACTCGTCGCCGTCTTCATCCAGGGTTTGCGGAATGAAACCGTAGTTAGTCGGTTTGGCAAAAATGGCGGGTTCGACGCGGTCGAGTTGGAAGGCTGCCAATTTGCGGTTCCATTCGATTTTATGGTTGCTGCCTTGCGGGATTTCGTTGACAACATTGATGATACCGCCGTCAACATCGCCGGGCGTCAGGATTTTATTGAAGTCTGCCATGAGGGTTTCCTTGTGTATGGGTTAAACGGGAGGAGTATAGCATAAGCCGCCGCCGGGGTAATCAGGCAGACGGAGTTGCGCTTCCAAATAGAATCGGTAAATAAAAGGCCGTCTGAAAAGCAAATACTTTTTCAGACGGCCTTTTATCGGGTCAATTACTCGGCAGCGGCAATCACTGCAACAGTAATTTTGGCAACGGCGTCAGTATGCAACGCCACTTCCACTTCGTATTCGCCAACAGCTTTCAGCGGGCCGTTCGGCAGACGTACGTTGGATTTCAGGGCTTGGATACCGGCGGCGATGATGGCATCGGCGATGTCGGCATTGGTTACAGAACCGAACAGGCGGCCGTCCACACCGGCTTTTTGTGCCACGGTAACGGTTTGGCCGTCCAGTTTTTCTTGGCGGGCTTGAGCGTCGGCCAAGATTTCGGCTTGACGGGCTTCCAATTCGGCACGGCGTGCTTCGAATTCTTTCATGTTCGCTTCGGTAGCGCGTTTGGCTTTACCGGTCGGAATCAGGAAGTTGCGGGCGTAGCCGTTTTTCACGGTAACGATGTCGCCCAAGTTACCCAAACCGCCGATTTTTTCTAACAGAATAATTTGCATGATTTAAGCTCCAATTATTTGTGTTGGTCGGTGTAAGGCAACAGCGCCAGGAAACGGGCACGTTTCACAGCAACCGCCAGTTGGCGTTGGTAGTGGGCTTTAGTGCCGGTAATGCGGGCAGGGATGATTTTGCCGTTTTCAGAGATGAAGTCTTTGAGCAAATCTACTTGTTTGTAATCGACTTCTTGGATTTTTTCAGCCGTAAAACGGCAGAATTTTCTACGTTTGAATGATTGACGAGCCATTGTCGTTTAACCTTTATATTCTTTAATGTTCTGTATGCGGAGTATCGGACGCGGGAAGCGTTGGCTGCGTTGCGCTAAAAAACCTTCTGCTTCGATGACGGCGTCTTGGCGATACTGCCATTCTTCAGCCTGTTTGCCTAATAACCGGGCGGGCATTTCGAATTTGACCAGGCATTGCTGGGCGTTTTCTTCCTGCCAGGATTCGTGTTGCAACAATAAATCCAAAACGGGAATGCCGGCCGGGGTGTACCGCAGGACGCCGCATTGGGCGATTCGCGCGGTCAGGCGGACAAGATTATTCAAATCTTATTCTGCTGCTTCAACTACTTCAACCACGGCAACTTCTACGACTTCGCCGCCGTTCAGCAGGTTTTTGGATTTTTCGCCGCCCATCATGGCAGACGGAGTGGCCACAGCGTGTTTGGTTTTGATGGTCAGGTGACGCAGAACGGCGTCGTTGAAGCGGAAAGCGGTTTCCAGCTCTTCAACCACTTCCGGAGTGGTTTCGATGTTCATCAAAACATAGTGTGCTTTGTGGATTTTGTTAATCGGGTAAGCCAGTTGGCGGCGACCCCAGTCTTCCAAGCGGTGGATTTTACCGTTGGCTTCGGTAATCATGGTTTTGTAACGCTCAACCATAGCGGGCACTTGCTCGCTTTGATCAGGATGAACGATAAACACGATCTCGTAATGACGCATGTTATCTCCTTATGGATTCATAAACAGCCTTCTGCCATGCGAAAAGCGGAAAGCAAGGTTGGAAAACGCGCAATTATAGCCGGATTCGAAAAGGGAAGCAAGGGTAGGGGCGGATTTTTAAGATTTTTGTCGGAGACAGCGTTTTGCGGGATTTTTTCAGACGGCCTAAAGGAAACAGGATAGGCCGTCTGAAAATTTTGTTACAACTGTAATGAATCTGTAACAAGGCGCGATTAAACTTTGCTATGTTAACCAAGCGTTATTTTTCTTAACAAATTTTCGACAAAGGAACAGAGTCATGAAGAAATCCGTTTTTGCCGTCAGCATTGCAACCGTGTTGGCGTTGGCCGCTTGTGGCGGCGAACAGAAAGCTCCCGAATCTTCTAATGCGGCAGCGTCTCCTGCGGCGGCGCAAGGCCAGCAGCAGCCGGTGGGCTTGGATGTGACCGGCGCGGGCGCGTCGTTTCCGCAGCCGGTGTATGTGCAGTGGGCAACCGCGTTCCAACAGGCCAGCGGCAACCGCATTAATTACCAGTCTATCGGCTCTTCCGGCGGGGTAAAACAGATTATCGCCAAAACCGTAGATTTCGGCGCGAGCGACTCGCCTTTGTCGGCTGAGCAGCTGGAAGCGGAAGGCTTGGTGCAGTTTCCGACCGTTATCGGCGGCGTGGTGCCGGTGGTGAACATCGAGGGCGTGGCAGCGGGGCAGTTGAAATTGAGCGGCGAAGCGCTGGCGGATATTTATTTGGGCAAAATCGCCAAGTGGAACGACCCGAAAATTCAGGAACTCAATCCTGATGTGAAACTGCCGGACGCGGCGATTACCACAGTATTCCGTTCCGACGGTTCGGGCACCAGCTTTGCCTTTACTTCTTACCTGAGCCAGGTTTCTCCGGCATGGAAAGACCAGGTGGGCGCGGCTAATACCGTGAAATGGCCGACTTCCTCCAGCGGCGTGGGCGGCAAGGGTAACGAGGGCGTGGCCAACTATGTGGCGCGCGTGCCGAACGCCATCGGTTATGTGGAATATGCTTACGCCAAGCAAAACAACATGAGCCATATCCAGCTGAAAAATGCGGCGGGCAATTTCGTGCAGCCGTCTCAGGAAACCTTTGCCGCTGCGTCTAAAGTGGACTGGTCTGCCGTTAAAGGTTTCAGCCTACTGCTGACCAACCAGCCTGACCCGAACGCATGGCCGCTGGCTTCAGCAACCTTTATTTTAATGCACAAGCAAAACGCTGACGCCGCCAAAGCGAAAACCGCGCTGGAATTTTTCGACTGGGCTTATACCAACGGCGATGAGGCGGCTGCCAAACTGGATTATGTGCCGCTGCCGGCCGAAGTGAAAGATTTGGTGCGCAAAGAATGGCAAAACATTCAGGATATAAACGGTAAGCCGGTTTTGGGTAGTTAAAACGCGGATAAAGGCCGTCTGAAAGAGTGTTGATGGGTTGAGTGTCCATGCAATGTGTCGGTTGGGATGAAATCCCAACTAAACTCGGGCCATGTTGGGTTTGCCACCCAACCTACGGCAAATGTGATTTCAACTTCGCTAAAACTCGCAATGCACGTTTTAGCTTCGCTGAAATTCGCGATGCTCATTTTCAGACGGCCTCGCCGTTCTCCCTTTATCTACGACAAAGGCTTTTCCTTATGCAATCTTCCACACTTTCCAAGCTCAAGCTGCAACAGCGGTTGGACATGCTGTTTGTCGGCTCGACGCGGCTGTTTGCCGTATTGGTGCTGGCCGGTTTGGGCGGCATTATGCTGTCGCTGCTGATTGGCGCCATGCCGAGTATTGAAAAATTCGGCTTGGGCTTTTTCACTTCGTCCGAATGGGACGCGGTGGCGGGCGAATACGGTGCGCTGGCGCCGGTGTACGGTACGGTCGTTACTTCGGCCATCGCGCTTTTGATTGCCGTGCCCGTCAGCTTCGGCATTGCCGTGTTTCTGACCGAGCTGTGCCCCGTGTGGCTGCGCAAACCTTTGGGAATTTGCGTGGAGCTGCTGGCGGGGATTCCGTCGATTATCTACGGTATGTGGGGCTTGTTTGTGTTTGCGCCGTTTTTCGCCGAATACGTTCAACCCTATCTGATTGAATATTTGGGCGCGGTTCCCATTGTCGGCTCGCTGTTTCAAGGCGCACCGATGGGGATTGGCGTGTTTACCGCTTCGCTGATTCTGGCGGTGATGATTATCCCGTTTATCGCTTCGGTAATGCGCGATGTGTTTGAAATCACGCCGCAGCCCTTGAAAGAAGCGGCCTACGGCTTGGGCGGCACGCAGTGGGAAGTTATCCGCAACGTGGTTTTGCCTTATACCAAAGCCGGTGTGGTCGGCGGCGTGATTTTGGGCTTGGGGCGTGCTCTGGGCGAAACGATGGCGGTGACTTTCGTTATCGGCAATGCGTTTAATATCAGCCCGAGCCTGTTTCATTCGGAGGTGTCGATTACTTCCGCGCTGGCCAACGAATTTGCCGAAGCGGTCGATCCGATACACCTCTCATCCCTACTGTATCTGGGCTTGATTCTGTTTTTCATCACCTTTGTGGTGCTGTGTCTGTCTAAAGTCATGCTGTTGCGTATGCAGCGCTCGGAAGGGAAAAAATCATGAACGGTATTTACCGCAAACGTCTCTACCGCAACCGTTTTTATCTCGGCTTGGCCTACTGCATGATGGCGTTCGGCCTGTTTTGGCTGGGTTGGATTTTCTATACCCTGTTCGCCAACGGTTTGGGCGGCATTTCCACCCATCTGTTTACGCTGGACACGCCGCCGCCGGGCATGGAAGGCGGTTTGCGCAACGCCATTTTCGGCAGCGTGATGATTACCCTGTTCGGCTTGCTGATCGGTACGCCGATAGGTTTGATGTGCGGCATTTATTTGGCTGAGTTCGGCCGCAACAGCAAGCTGGCGGCGGCTACGCGCTTTATGAATGATATTCTGCTTTCGGCGCCATCGATTGTGATTGGTTTGTTTATTTACGAGCTGGTGGTGGTCACGCAGGGTCACTTTTCCGGTTGGGCGGGTTCTTTGGCCTTGTCGCTGCTGGTGATTCCGGTGGTGGTGCGCACCACGGAAAACATGTTGCGCTTGGTGCCTGATAGCCTGCGCGAAGCGGCATTCGCGCTGGGTGCGCCCAAATGGAAGCTGGTATTGATGGTAACGCTCAAATCCGCTAAAGCGGGGGTGTTGACCGGTATCCTGCTGGCTTTCGCCCGTATTACCGGCGAAACCGCGCCGCTGTTGTTTACCGCCATGAACAACCAGTTTTTCAGCACCGATATGAACCAGCCGATTGCCAACCTGCCCAACGTGATTTACCAATTTGCCATGAGCCCGTATGAAGACTGGCACAGCCTGGCTTGGGCGGCTGCGCTGCTGATTGCGGTAGCGGTGTTGGTGACCAATATTCTGGCGCGTTATTTGGGCAAACAGGCCAAATAAACGCCATCTGAAAACAGACAGGAAAAAATGATGACTGCCAAACTTGCTGTAAATAATCTGAATTTCTACTACGGCGCGTTCCACGCCTTGAAAAATATCAATTTAGAAATTCCCGAAAAACAGGTTACCGCCTTTATCGGCCCTTCCGGTTGCGGCAAATCCACGCTGCTGCGCATGTTCAACCGCATGCATGACCTTTATCCCGGCAACCGCAGCGAAGGCGAAATCCTGCTCGACGGCAGCAATATTCTGGATAAAAGCGTGGATTTGAACCTCTTGCGCGCCAAAGTCGGCATGGTGTTCCAAAAGCCGACGCCGTTTCCGATGTCGGTGTATGACAACATCGCCTTCGGCGTGAAGCTGTATGAAAAACTCAGCCGCAGCGAAATGGACGACCGCGTGGAATGGGCGCTGCACAAAGCCGCGCTGTGGGGCGAAGTGAAAGACAAGCTCAAGCAAAGCGGCAACTCGCTCTCCGGCGGCCAGCAGCAGCGTTTGTGTATCGCCCGCGCCATCGCCACCAAGCCCGAAGTGTTGCTTTTGGACGAGCCGACTTCCGCGCTTGACCCGATTTCCACCGCCTACATCGAAGAGCTGGTCACCGAGTTGAAACACGATTACACCATCGCCATCGTCACCCACAATATGCAGCAGGCCGCCCGCGTGTCGGACATCACCGCCTATATGTATCTGGGCGAGATGGTGGAAGTAGGCGACACCAAAAACCTGTTCACCAAACCGGCGAAAAAAGAAACCGAGGATTACATCACCGGCAAGTTCGGTTAAACTGTCTGCATGGTCAAACGTAGGGTGGGTTTTAACCCACCGTGATTTGAATATCGCGGCAATGGTGGGTCAAAACCCACCCTACGAATCATGTTTTCAGACGGCCTGCCCAAAATAAACGACAAAAAAAGAGAGAAACCATGTCTGCCTATATCCTGATTGTCGAAGACGAACCGGCTATTGCCACCCTCATCCGTTTCAATCTCGAAGCGGCCGGCTACCGCACCGCCACCGCCTACGATGTGGCCGAAGCGGAAAACCTGCTCAAAAACGAGCTGCCCGATTTGCTGCTGCTCGATTACATGCTGCCCGACGTATCCGGTATCGAATACCTGAAAACCCTGCGCAGCAGCGTGCGCACGCAAAGCCTGCCCGTGATTATGCTGACCGCGCGCGGCGAGGAGGGCGATAAAGAATTGGGTTTGAACAGCGGCGCCGACGATTATGTCACCAAACCGTTTTCCCCACGCGAGCTGACCGCCCGCATTAATGCCCTGCTGCGCCGCGCCGCGCCGCAGAAAAGCCGGCAGATTTTGGAAAACCACGGCATCCGCTTGGACGCGGAAAACCGCAAAGCCACCTCTTCAGACGGCATTGAGTTGGCACTCAATCCCAGCGAGTTCAAAATCCTGCATTTCTTTATGGCGCACCCCAACCGCCTGTACAGCCGCGCCCAGCTGCTCGATTTGATTTGGGGCGATCATGTCTTTATCGAAGAGCGCACCGTCGATGTCCACATCCGCCGCCTGCGGCAGGGCTTGGGCAAGGCCAATTTGGAACATCTGGTGCAGACCGTGCGCGGCGGCGGGTATCGTTTCGGCACGGAGTAAACCGGCGGCAAGGCCGTCTGAAAAATAAGGCTGTTGTCAGGGTGCGCCGCCTGACTGTGGTGCGGCCTTGCCATCGTTTTTAATCGCTGCCAACAATATGAACAAACTCTCCTACCTTATCCCGCCGCTGCTCGGCATACTCTTCTGCGCCGCCGCCGGTTACGTTTTTTACGGCATTACCGGCGCGTTGGCCGCTGCCTTGGCGGTCACGCTGCTGATTGCACTGCTGCATTTTCGCCAACTGTATAAATTATTAAACTGGCTGAGTGATCCCGAACCCGAAACCGTCCCTTTTGCCGCCGGGATTTGGGACGAAGTATTTTCCACCCTATTGGCGCAAAGCCGCACCCGCCGCAAGCAGAAGCGCAAGCTGCGCAAGGCGTTGACGCGCTTTAACCGCGCCGCCGAATCGCTGCCCACCGGCGTGATGATACTTGACCGCGACAACCGTATCGAATGGCAAAACCGTCTTTCCGCTAATCATTTCAACCTCCAGCGCGAGCAGGATAAAGGCAGTATCGTGCTCAACTTGATTCGTCTGCCCGAATTTCACGCGTTTATGGCGCAAACGGAATATGACCAAATCCGGCTGGCTGTGCCGCAAAACCATCCGATTCCGCGCACGCTGCTGATTACGCGTTGTCCGTTTGAAAAAAACACCCGCATGATTATCAGTCAGGATGTCAGCACCATCGAGCAAATCCAAAGCAGCCAAACCCATTTCGTCGCCAACGTCTCGCACGAATTGCGCACGCCGCTGACCGTGATTAACGGCTTTCTCGAAACCCTGCAAGACATGCCCGATTTGCCGCTGGAGCAGCGGCAGCAGTTTATCGGTCTTATGCGGCAGGAGGGCAGCCGCATGCTGGATTTGCTCAACGATTTACTGACCTTGTCCAAACTGGAAGGCAGCCACCATCAGGCGCAGGACAAAACCGCCGTCAACCTCAGCCTACTGGCGCAACAATTGGCCGACGACACGCGCCGCCTTTCAGACGGCCGCCATGATGTCAGCACCGATATTGCGCCGGATATTGTGATTCAGGGGATTGAGCCGGTGTTATACAGCGCCCTGAGCAATCTGGCGTTTAACGCCGTGCGCTATACCCCCGAGGGCGGCACGGTGCACATCGCTCTAACCCGCGAGGGCGGACACCGCGCCCGTTTCAGCGTGACCGACAGCGGCCCCGGCATTGCCGCCGAACACATCCCGCATCTGACCGAACGCTTCTACCGCGCCGACGCCGGACGCAACCGCAGCAGCGGCGGCACGGGCTTGGGGCTGGCGATTGCCAAACACGCGCTGGCGGTACACGGCACGAAAATCGACGTTACAAGCGAAGTGGGCAAAGGAAGCGAGTTTGCGGTGGGGTTTGAAACGGAATAAGTTTGAGGTAGCGTAATCGAATGCATGTATGAAGAACGAGGCCGTCTGAAAATTTTCAGACGGCCTCGTTTGGCGATTTACCGTTTAGACAGCCTTAAATCTCTTTTTTCATTTCCTCATACGGCGTATGGCGCACATCAATACCGCGCACCAGATACACCACGTGTTCGGCGATGTTTTCCGCATGGTCGCCGATGCGTTCGGCGGCTTTGTTCATCAGCATGGTTTCCATGCCGATACCGATGTAGTGCGGGTCTTCCATCATAAAGGTCAGCAGCGTGCGCGATTGGTTTTGGTAGGCGATGTCGAGCGATTTGTCGGCTGCGCTGATTTGCAATACGGCGGCGGCGTCGAGGCGGGCGAATGCGTCCAGCGCGGTGCGCAGCATGGGGGCGGTCATTTCCAGCAGGCGGCAGGTGTCGTAGAGCTGCTTGTAGGTCGCGCGGTGTTTGACCATCAGGCCGTTGGCGTGCAGGGCGATTTTTTTGATTTCGTCTCCCATGCGCTCCAAATCCGTGATGATACGGGTAACCGCCAATACCAGCCGCAAATCGCTGGCGGTCGGCTGGCGGCGAACGAGGATGGTTTGGCAGTCGTCGTCGATTTTCATGGCCAAAGCGTTGATTTGGCTGTCTTGCTGCACCACCCGCGCCAACTCGTCTTGATTGTCTTTACCCAGCGCTTCCAGCGTTTGCGCCAGTTGCTGCTCGACCAGCCCGCCCATAGCCAATACGTCGGTGCGGACTTGTTCCAATTCTTGATGGAAATGTGAGGAAATGTGTTCTGCCATCGTGTTGCTCCTTGTCTGTACGCTGCAAAAATAAAAGCTACCTTAACAAATTTTCGTGACAGGATTTTGACAATTGTCACATTTCAGACGGCCTCTGTACGTATGACGACCGCGCCCATGACGGCGGTAGGTGTAGCCGATATAATAGGGCGGTTTGATAATGATAAAAGATTGCACACATGAATGAGATTTTGAGCGGATTGTTTGCGCGGCAGGCGTTTACGGCCAATTTTTTACAGCGCAGTTTCAGTGAAACATCCACTTGGATAGAGCTGGGCGGCGCGTTGGCGCTGATGGCGCTGACGTTTTGGCTGGCGCAATGGCTGGGGGCGCGGTATAAGGCGCGGCGGGTGCACTTTCCGCTGCTGCACCACATCGGCCGGCGGATTTTGTGGCCGGTGTTGATGTTGCTGGCGGGTGGCGCGGCTTTGTTTGCGGCTAATCAGTATTTCGGTTATTCCGCTGTATGGCTGCAACTGCTGGTCTTGGCGGCGCGGTGGATGATTCTGATCCGCGTGGCCGTGGCGATTGTGCACGCCGCGTTGCCGCAAAACCGCATTTCCGATTGGCTGGAGCGGGCGGTATCGTGGGCGCTGTGGATTGGGTTTGTGTTGTGGGTATCGGAATTGGACGAAACCATCACCGATTTCATGAAGGGTATCCAGTTCAACATAGGCTCGGCCAAGCTGAATTTGTTTAGCGTTTCCACGGGCTTGCTGTGGGTCGGTATTTTGATGATAGGCGCTTTGTGGTTGGCACGCTTTATCGGCGACCGCCTCAAGCGCAGCCGTTTGGATGCCAATTTGAGCATTATCCTGTCGAAAATCATTACCTCGGCATTGGTGGTGTTGGCAGTATTAATCGGTCTGCCGATGGTGGGGATTGATTTGACCGTGTTGTCGGTATTCGGCGGCGCGCTCGGCGTCGGCGTCGGTTTCGGCTTGCAGAAAGTGGCCAGCAACTACATTTCCGGTTTTATTATTCTGGGCGACCGCTCCATCCGCATGAACGACCGCCTGACGGTTAACAACTTTACCGGCAATGTGATTAAAATCACCTCGCGTTTCGTGGTTTTGCGCGGCTCCAACGGCACGGAAGCGCTGATTCCCAACGAAACCTTTATGACTTCTACCGTGGTCAACGAATCCTATACCGACCGCACTTTGCAACAATCCTTCCCCGTTCAAGTGGCGTATCAGACCGATTTGAACGAAGCCTTGGCGGTTTTGACCGCTGCCGCCGCCGCGCAAGCCCGTGTCGCTGCCAATCCCGCGCCGATGGCGACCGTAACCGATTTCGCTTCAGACGGCATCAACCTCAGCCTGAGCTATTGGGTGGGCGATCCGGAAAACGGTTTGGGCGGTTTGAAATCCGACATCATGCTGGAAATCTGGCGACAATTTAATGCGCACGGCATTGAGTTTCCTTATCCGCAGCGCGATGTGCGCATTGTCAACGCTGCTGCGGGCGCGGAAGAAAAAAGGCCGTCTGAAAATGCGGCCGATACGGTGGGGCACGCATGAGTAAACCTTTGAAATATCCGGTGTCCGCGCTGGTGGTGCTGCACGATTCAGACGGCCATATCCTTTTGATTGAGCGCACCGCGCCGCCGGATTTCTGGCAATCCGTGACCGGCAGCAAAGAGCCGGGCGAAAGCGTGGCCGACACCGCCCGCCGCGAAGTGTGGGAAGAAACCGGCATTGCGCTGGCCAACGGTCAACTGACCGACTGGCACGACAGCACTGTCTATGAAATCTACCACCATTGGCGCCACCGCTACCCGCCGGGCGTGTTTGAAAACCGCGAGCATATCTTTTCCGCCGAAATCCGCCGCGATACCCAAATTGTGTTATCGCCGTCGGAGCATGTGCGCTACGGCTGGTTCGGCTGGCGGGAAGCGGCGGAAAAAGTGTTTTCCCCGTCCAACAAACGCGCCATCATCGAGCTGGCGAAACGGCGCGGCTGGCTGCCGGATAAGGCCGTCTGAAAACGCCGCCGCGTTTTGCCTTTATCGGGCGGGTATGTTCTGCTAAACTCCCGTTTTCTTTCATTTTCCAAACCCACTCACTTTACGGATACCCCATGAAAAAGTCCCTCGCCTTACTCGCCGTTGCCGCTCTTTTGGCCGCGTGTAGCAGCAACAAAAAGCCTGTCAGCAGCACGACAACCGCCAAACTGGTGCAACCCGTCAGCCAAAGCACGAAACGCCCGACTTTCGACACCGCCGCCGAATCCGTTGCCAGCAGCGGTTTCAATGCCAACACCAACGTACAGCGCTGGATAGACTACGAAGCGGCCACGCGCCAGTTTAGCCGCAGCGAATTGCAAACCTTCTTCGACGGCGTGGTGTATAAAGCCAATATTATCAATATCATGTACCGCCCCAGTACCTCGCGCCCGTGGTACGAATTCCGCACCGGCAATTCCGGCGCAGCCAAATTCAACGGCGGCCGCCAGTTTTACGCCGCCAACCGCGCCGTGATTGACGACGTGGCGCGCAAATACGGCGTGCCAGCCGAGCTGATTGTGGCGATTATCGGCATTGAAACCAACTACGGCAAAAACACCGGCAGCTTCCGCGTGGCCGACGCTTTGGGCACGCTGGCCTTCGATTACCCGCGTCGCGCCGAGTTTTTCCAAAACGAGTTGAGCGAACTTTTGAAAATGGCGAAAGAAGAGCGCCAAGACGTGTTCAGCTTTAAAGGCAGCTACGCCGGCGCCATGGGCATGCCGCAGTTTATGCCTTCCAGCTACCGCAAATGGGCGGTGGATTACGACGGTGACGGCCACCGCGATATTTGGAACAACGTCGGCGATGTGGCCGCTTCCGTGGCCAATTACATGAAGCAGCACGGCTGGAAAACCGGCGGCAAGATGATTGTGCCGGTCAATCTAAACATCAATGCGCAGCTGCAAGCCATCATTGACGAGAAAACCGCGCTGACCCGCACCGTGGCCGATTTCAAAGCTTTGGGCGTTACGCCGCAGGAATATGTGGCCGACAATGGAAAAGCAGTGCTCTACCGCTTGGAAACCGCGCCCGGCGTGTATGAGTATTATCTGGGGCTGAATAATTTTTACAGCGTTTGGCAGTATAACAACAGCCGTATGTATGTGACCGCCGTGCGCGATATCGCCAATGCGGTGGGCAGCAGCAATTTATAATCGGGTGTAATAAAGAAACGCCGTCTGAAAAAATTTTCAGACGGCGTTTCTTTATGGTAATTTGTAGGGAGGGTGCAAACCCATCATGCTGCTTTAGCCCAGAAAATTTGAAATGCATACAAACATGCAAATACCTGTATGTAAAATAGCGTTTTTCAACGATTAATGGCCGTTTTAGACCCCTGTCTAGGCTTTTTCAGACGGCCTTTAATCCCACCCGCCCAAATTGCGTTTGACCAAATCCGCCAGCGCCGCGATCCAATCCGCGTTGTCGTTTAAACACGGAATATAGTGATACTGCACCCCGCCTGCCGCATGGAACTGCTCGCGGCCGGTGAGGGCGATTTCCTCCAGCGTTTCCAAACAGTCCGCCATAAAGCCGGGGCAGAATACATCCAATTTTTTCACGCCTTCTTTCGGCAGCGAATCAAACAGCGCCTGCGTGCTCGGGGTTACCCATTTGGCTTTACCGAATTGGCTTTGGAACGACACCACATAATCCGTTTCGCCCAAGCCCAGCGCCGCCGCCAACAGGCGGGCGGTGTGGCGGCATTCGTCGGGGTAGGGGTCGCCCTCGTCATGGCTTTTTTGCGGAATGCCGTGGAAACTCAACATCAGCTTGTCGCCGCGCCCGTTGGCCGCCCAATACGCCTCGATATGTCGCTTCATCGCCGCAATATAGCCCGCGTCGTCATAAAAACGCGATACCGTTCGCACGTCCATCTGATTGCGTTGGCGCAAAAGCTGCGCAAACACCTTATCCAAAGCCGCGCCCGTGCTGGAAGCCGCATACTGCGGATACAGCGGCACCACCAACACCCTGCCTGCGCCCTGCGCCTTAAGCTCTGCCAACACATCGGCCACATTCGGATGGCCGTAAGTCATGGCATGGCGCACAATCAGATGGGGAAACGCCGCCGCCAACGCCTGCGCCTGTTTTTGCGTATAAACCGCCAAAGGCGAGCCGTTTTCCGACCACACCTTAGCATAACCGTGCGCCGATTTTTTCGGGCGCAGCGTCAACACCAAACCGCGCAAAATCGGCTGCCACACCCATTTGGGCAGTTCCACCACGCGCTGATCGGATAAAAAATCCCGCAAATACGGCTTTACCGCCGCGGCCGTCGGCGCGTCGGGCGTACCGAGATTCAGCAGCAACACGGCGGTTTTATTTTGCTCGGCATAGGGAACAGGCGGTTCGGGCAGGAAATAAGGCATGGCGGGAAACTCTGATTGAAGGATACGGGCGGCTATTTTAGCAACGATAAGGCCGTCTGAATACTTTAGCTGCGCCGGGCAAGCATTTTCAGACGGCCTGACAAACGGGGTATTAGGCAAAATCAATGCCGTTGCAAAGTTGAGTAGGTTGGGATGAAATCCCAACAAAGCAGCGGTGTCATGTTGGGTTTTGCAACCCAACCTACGCAGAATCACAAGCCTTTCAGACGGCCTTGGACGGGGACGATTCAAAAAACGCGCAAAAACAGTTAGAATCAACGGCGGCGCCAATATGCGGACGGCGTGAAAACGCCCGGGCGGTATCCAAACGGCCGCATACGATTCAGCGATATTTTCAGGAGATACACCTATGGCTACCGAACCGAACCGAACCGAACCGAACCGAACCGAAATTATACACGAAAACCTCAATAATATAAATGAAAACAATCTGTTAAAATTCAAAAATCTTTTCCCTGAGGCGTTTTGCGAAGGCAAAATCGACAGGGAAAAGCTCAAACTCATTCTCGGCGCGGACAATCTGGCCGACGCCAACGAGCGCTATATGCTGGGCTGGGCGGGCAAGGCCGATGCCTACCGCACGCTGCAAAGCCCGACCTTCAACACTCTGATTCCCTGCCAAGCCGAAAGCGTGGATTTTGAGCACACGCAAAACGTGTTTATCGAGGCGGAAAATCTTGAAGCCCTGAAAATCCTGCAAAAATCCTATGCCGGCGCGGTAAAGATGATTTACATCGACCCGCCTTACAACACCGGTTCAGACAGCTTTATCTATCCCGACAAATTTTCCGAAACCCGCGAGGAATACGCCCGCCGCGTAGGGGATAAGGACGATGACGGCTATCTGAAACGCGACGGCGTGTTTCAAGGCGCGTTCCGCAAAAACAGCCGCGACAACGGCAACTACCACAGCAACTGGCTCTCCATGATGCTGCCGCGCCTGCATTTGGCGAAAACCCTGCTGCGCGAAGACGGCGTGATTTTTATCTCGATTGATGATAATGAACAGGCGCAGTTGAAATTATTGTGTGACGAGGTATTTGGGGCGGAGAATTTTGTTGGGCAATTTCCTTGGCGCAAACGCACCGCAAAATCTGACGTGCCGTTTGGCGTATCGTCTGATTACGAATTTATTTTGGCTTATGCAAAAACAGAAGATTTTATTGCCAGTATAGAAGGAAAAGAACGCAAATATTTTGAAACTGATGATTTTCCAAATCGACCTTGGCGAATACACGATTTGACAACTCAACGTAATGCAAGTGAACGTCCAAATAGTTTTTTCACATTAAAAAATCCGAAAACAGGCAAAGAATATCCAGCCAATCCGTTACGGACTTGGGCAGTTACCCAAGATACTTTTCAAGATTATTACGATGCAGGGAAAATCGTATTTCCTGATGATTATGACTTTCTCAACATCAGTAATCCTGTTATGCGTTATTTTAAAGATGACGACATAGCAAAAGCAGGAGAAAGTTTTGGCAGAATCGCGGTCAGCACAAAGTTGCCTGAAAGTGTCGGAATGTCTTTAAATGGCACGAAAGAAATTACCGAACTTTTTCAGGGAAAATTATTTGACTTTCCTAAACCGACTTCACTCATTCAATTTTTTCTCAATGTATTACATGATGAAAATGCACTCATTCTAGACTTCTTCTCCGGCAGCGGCACAACCGCCCATGCCGTGATGCAGCTTAACGCCGAAGACGGCGGCAAACGCCGTTATCTCTGCGTGCAACTGCCGGAAGAAACCGATGAAAAATCCGAAGCGTTTAAAGCGGGTTATCCCACCATCGCCGAAATCGCCAAAGAGCGTATCCGCCGCGCCGGTCGGCAGATTTCAGACGGCCTTGCCGCAGGGCAAAGCGTGGATACGGGGTTTAAGGTGTTCAAATTGGCCGAAAGCGGTTTCAAACAATGGCGCAACCCGTCGGCAGGCCGTCTGAATGCGGAAGAGCAGCTGGCTTTGTTTGCCGAATTCCGCGATGTGGTGCGCGACGGGGTTTCGACCGAACAGCTGGCCTACGAACTGATGTTGCGCTTGGGTTTCCAACTGACGGATTCCATCACGTTTTCAGACGGCATCGTGTGGCTGGACAACGCCGCCGCCACGCGCAAAACGGCTTTGCTGCTGGAGAAGGCCGATGAGGAAACGCTGGCGGCGGTTGCGGCGGGCAAGCCGGTCAAGGTGTTTGCTTTGGACAAGGTGTTTGCAGGCGACGACGCGCTGAAAACCAATGCGGCTTTGCAGTTTAAAGACGCAGGCGTGGCGTTTGAGACCTTGTAAGGCCGTCTGAAAAGATAAGCCATGCAGCCGGGTAGGTTGGGTTGTAAACCCAACATCAGGAAAGATGAAGGTAGGTTTGTCGGCTTAATACCGGCAAACGGTAGGGATAAAATATGCAGTTGAAATTTGAAAAGCTGGACTATCAGGCCGAGGCGGTGGCGGCGGTGGTGGATTTGTTTCAAGACGAGCCGCACCATGCGCAGCAGTTTGAGATGACGGCGGGCGGGGTCATGCCGGTGATGGCTAACCGGCGCACGCTGCCGAACGAAGCCATCGGAGAAAATCTGAAGCAGGTGCAGCGGCGCTTTGGTTTGCCGCTCTCAGAAATCGGCGAACACGGGCTGAATTTTTCCATCGAAATGGAAACGGGTACGGGCAAAACGTATGTGTATCTGCGCACGATTTTCGAGCTCAACCGGCAATACGGCTGGCAGAAATTTGTGATTGTGGTGCCGGGCGTGGCGATTCGCGAGGGTGTGTTGCAGAGCATACGCGCAACGCAGGCGCATTTTGAAAGCGAGTTTGACAAGCCGGTGGTGCATGCGCATGTGTATCAGAGCGACAAGCTGAATGTGTTGCGCGGCTTTGCGGCCAACAACGGCATTGAAATTCTGGTGATGAACATCGACGCGTTTAAAAAAGACGGCAATGTGATTAACCGCGTGAATGAAAGCGGCGAAGCGCCGGTGAAGCTGATTAGCGATACCTGCCCGATTGTGATTGTTGACGAGCCGCAAAATATGGAAACGGTGCTGGCGAAGCAGGCGATTGATTCGCTCAACCCGCTGTTTGTCTTACGCTATTCGGCGACGCATAAAAATCCCTACCATAAAATCTACCGCCTGAATCCGATTGACGCTTATCAGAAAAAGCTGGTGAAGCAGATTGAGGTGGTGCCGGTGTTGGCGCAAAACGATGTCAACGGCGCTTATGTGGTTTTGAAAGAGTTTATTGTGGGCAAAGGCCGTCTGAAAGCGAAGGTGGAAATTCATTTTCAGAGCGAGAAGGAAACCAAGAAGAAAACGGTAACGGTGCAGACCGGCGATGATTTGTTTGACAAATCCGGCGGCAATGAAAGCTACCGGCACGGTTTTATTATTGACGGTTTGGATGTGGAAAACGGCCAGATGGCTTTGTCGGGCGGGCAAATCGTTGCGCAAAACGAAGGCGATGATTTGCTGCGCGACGAGGTAATGAAGCGGCAAATCGAGCAGACGGTCAAAGAGCATTTGCGCAAGGAAAAGCGGCTGAATCCGCTGGGTGTGAAAGTGTTGTCGCTGTTTTTTATTGATAAGGTGGCCAATTACCGCAACGGCGGCAAGTTTGCGCAATGGTTTGAAGAAATTTACGCACGGGAAACGGGCGAAAGTGCGGCGGGTGTGCACGACGGCTATTTTTCGCAAGACAAGGGCAAGGATAAGGATACCAACGGCAGCAGCAAAGCGGATGAGGATACTTATGACCTGATTATGCGCAATAAGGAAAAGCTGTTGTCGTTTGACAGCAAAATCCGCTTTATTTTCTCGCATTCGGCGCTCAAAGAGGGCTGGGACAATCCGAATGTGTTTCAGATTTGCACTTTGAACGAAACGCGTTCGCTGATTAAAAAGCGGCAGGAAATCGGGCGCGGTCTGCGGTTGGCGGTCAACCAGCAGGGGCGGCGCATACATGACGAAAGCGTGAATATTCTGACGGTGGTGCCCAATGAGAGCTACCAGAGTTTTGCCGCCAATCTGCAAAAAGAATATGAAGACGAATGCGGCATTAAATTCGGCAACGGCGGCGTGAAAGACGGCAGCAAGCGCAAAACGCAAACTTTGCGCAAGGGCTTTATGCTCGAAGAGGCGTTTGTTGGAATTTGGCAGCGGCTGTGCCATCAAACGCACTATGCGGTGCGTTTTTCCCATGATGAGTTGGTTCAGACGGCCTGCGCGCTTATCCGCCAAATGCCGGAAATCCAAAAGCCGCAGATTGTGGTGCAAAAAGCCAAAATCAATCAGTCGCTGACTTACGGTATCGAAGCGGAGGAGGTCAACAGCCGCCGCTATGACAGCGATACGGTGTGGCAGATTCCCGATGTGTTGCATGAAATTGCCAAGAAAACGCAGCTGACGCGGCAGACGGTGTTTGAGATTTTGCAACGGTCTGGCAGAATCGGCGAGCTGGCGAATAATCCGCAACGCTTTGTGAATATGGTCGGCGAGAAAATCCGCCAGGCTTTGCAGGCGCTGATGGTGGACGGTATCGAATATTTCAGACGGCCTGACGATGATGACTACACGCAAAGTCTGGCCGACTGGGAGAAATTGGCGCAAAACGGCGCGGAGTTTTTCTTAAACGAATATACGTTTGCTGTTAACCAAGACAATGAAGCCAAAAAGCGCAAAACCATTTTTGCCGATTACATCGCGCTGGATTCGCAAACGGAAAAGCAGTTTGCCACGGATTGCGAAAATCATGAAGACGTGTGCCTGTATTTCAAACTGCCGCGCTGGTTTAAAATTCCGACGCCCATCGGTTTCCATAATCCGGACTGGGCAGTGGTGATGAAAAAACGCGAGCAGGTGTATTTTGTGGTGGAAACCAAAAACACCGGCAAGGGCATACAAGAAGGCGTGGATACCGGCCGTTTGCGTTTGGAGGAGCAGCAGAAAATCGCCTGCGCGCAAAAGCATTTTGCGGTGTTTGACGGCATTACCTACCGTGTCGTCGATAAATTGGCACAGTTGTGATTTGAGGGTTGATGGATAAAGGCCGTCTGAAAAATTTTCAGATGGCCTTATATTTTGCTGCTATTTTTTATGCGCAAAATCTGCGCCTCGGGTTTCTACATAAATGGCATACAGCGAGCGGCTGGAGGCCATAAAGAGGCGGTTGCCTTTGGCGCCGCCGAAGCAGAGGTTGGCGCAGCGTTCGGGCAGGTGGATATAGCCGATTTGCTTGCCTTGCGGGTTGATGATAATCACGCCGTCCATGTCTTTGGAGAGCGAGCCTTTGCTGTTGGTCTGGCTGCCGTAGCCCGCCCAAATGTTGCCGTCTTCATCCACGGCAATGCCGTCCAGCGTGCCGTTGGGGTTGCCGCTGAAAATTTTGGTTTGGTTGCGCAAGCTGCCGTCGACACCGACATCGTAGCGGAACAAATGCCTTTGTTTAGGCGTGTTTTTATAACGGCCGATGATGTAGAGATATTTTTCATCGGGTGAAAAGGCCAGACCGTTGGGCATGAGTAAGTTATCCAATACCCGTACCAAGTTGCCTGTATCGGGTTCAATCCGATACACGCCGTCAGGCTGTTCGGCTGTGGCTTTCTGCCCTTCGTAATGGCCGTTAAGGCCAAAAGGCGGATCGGTAAACCAAATCGAGCCGTCTGATCGGACGATGATGTCGTTGGGTGAATTGAGCGGTTTGCCGTTGTAGCGGTCGGCCAATACGGTAATCGAGCCGTCGTATTCGGTGCGGGTGACACGTCTGCCCAAATGTTCGCAAGTCAGAATCCGCCCTTGTTTGTCGCGGGCAATGCCGTTGGTGTAGTTGGAGGGTTCGCGGAATACGGCCATTTGCCGGGTAATGCAGTCATAGCGCATGATACGGTTGTTGGGAATATCCGAAACCAGCAAAAATTGCCCGTCGCCAAACCATGCCGGCCCTTCCGCCCAGCGCATGCCTGTGCCCAAGCGTTCTACGCTGGCGCTGTAAAGGCGGTATTTGGCAAAAGAGGGATCGAGCACTTCGACCGCCGGATCCGGATAGCGCGGATTGGCCGCTGTTTCACTTTGCTGTTGCGCGGCAGACAATCCCGATAGCGACAATAAAGCGCTGCCCGCCAAACCTTGCAGAATATGGCGGCGGGTGGCGTTGATTTGTGGAGTTTGGCTCAGAGGGGTTTTTTTCACGGTAATACTCCTATTTGTTTGTAATATTCAATTTAACTAAATGATATTTCAGAAAATTATTTATTGTTACGGAGTGGGTTGCAAGGTGATTTTTTGAGAAAAACAGCAGAAATTTTTGTGTATTTCCACAAATTGATTTTGTCTGTTTTCAAATTTCAAATGATATGAAAAAGGCCGTCTGAAAAATTTTTCAGACGGCCTTGTTATTTACGGCAAAGCAAGGGTAATCAATCTACCCCACGCGCACGGTTTTCATGAAACTGCGCCTGCCAGTCGGCGAATTTGCCCTGCTCAATCGCTTCGCGCATTTCGGCCATAATGACCTGATAAAAATGCAGATTGTGGATGGTGTTGAGCTGTGCGCCGAGAATCTCGCCGGCGCGGTGCAGGTGGTGCAGGTAGGCGCGGCTGAAATTTTGGCAGGCGTAGCAGGTGCAGGATTCGTTGAGGGGGCGTTTGTCGAGTTTGTGTTTGGCGTTTTTGATTTTCAAATCGCCGAAACGGGTAAACAGCCAGCCGTTTCGGGCGTTGCGCGTGGGCATGACGCAGTCGAACATATCCACGCCGTGCGCCACGCCGTAAACCAAATCTTCCGGTGTGCCGACGCCCATTAAATAATGCGGCTTGTGCTCGGGCAGAATCGGGCCGACAGCGCGGAGCATGCGGTACATTTCCGGCTTGGGTTCGCCGACGGAGAGGCCGCCGATGGCGAGTCCGGGGAAGTCGAATTGTTCCAAACCTTTGAGCGATTCTTCACGCAGGTCTTCATACATCGCACCTTGTACAATGCCGAAAAGGGCATTCGGGTTGCGCAAATCTTCAAAGGCTTTTTTGCTGCGCTCGGCCCAACGCAGACTCATTTGCAAGGATTGGCGCGCCTGCTCGCGGCTGGCTTCGCCGGGCGTGCATTCGTCGAGCTGCATGGCGATGTCGGAATTGAGTACGGTTTGGATTTTCATGGAGATTTCGGGCGAAAGAAACAGTTTGTCGCCGTTAATCGGGCTTTTGAAGGTGCAGCCTTCTTCGGTAAGCTTGCGCATTTCGGAAAGTGAAAATACTTGGAAACCGCCGGAGTCGGTCAGAATCGGTTTGTCCCAGCCGATAAAGTCGTGCAGGCCGCCGAATTGTTCGATGACTTCCAAGCCCGGGCGCAACCATAAATGGTAGGTGTTGCCCAAGATAATCTGCGCTTTGATGTCGTGCAGGTTGTCGGGGGTCATGGCTTTGACCGAGCCGTAAGTGCCGACGGGCATGAATACGGGGGTTTCGATGGTGCCGTGGTTGAGTTCGAGCGTGCCGCGCCGGGCGTGGCCGTCTTTCTTGTGTAAGGTGAATTTCAGCATGATGTGTTGCGGGATAGATTCAAAATAAGGCGGATTATAACGGATTTGAGGTAAGGCCGTCTGAAATATGCGGACGGATGCTTGCAATCGGGTGCGACAATGGCTAAAATAACGACTTCTTATTTAGGCACGTAGCTCAGTTGGTTAGAGCACCACCTTGACATGGTGGGGGTCGTTGGTTCGAATCCAATCGCGCCTACCAAAATACCCGAAACAACAAAATCGGTTCGCCGGTTTTGTTGTTTTATTGTATATAGCTGACAATTATATTTTTACATTACCGGTTTTGGAGCTTTACAGATGTTGAACATTACCCTGCCTGACGGTTCGGTCCGCCAATACGAATCCCCTGTTACCGTGGCGCAAATTGCCGCTTCGATTGGTACGGGTCTGGCGAAAGCAACGGTGGCGGGTAAGGTCAACGGCAAGCTGGTGGACGCAAGCGATCCGATTACCGCAGACGCCAGCGTGCAAATCATTACGCCCAAAGACAAAGAAGGCGTGGAAATCATCCGCCACTCCTGCGCCCACTTGGTCGGCCATGCTGTCAAACAGCTGTATCCGAATGCCAAAATGGTTATCGGCCCGGTGATTGAAGACGGTTTCTATTACGATATTGCTACTGAAAAACCGTTTACGCCGGAAGACGTCGCTGCCATCGAAGCGCGCATGAAAGAGCTGATTGCGCAGGATTACGATGTAATCAAGGTCATGACCCCGCGTGCTGAAACCATTAAAACCTTCCAAGACCGTGGCGAAGAATACAAGCTGCGCTTGATTGAAGACATGCCTGAAGTGGAAGAGATGGGCTTGTACCACCATCAGGAATATGTGGATATGTGCCGTGGCCCGCATGTACCGAACACCCGTTTTTTGAAAAACTTCAAGCTGACCAAATTGGCCGGCGCCTACTGGCGCGGCGATAGCAATAATGAAATGCTGCAACGCATTTACGGCACCGCTTGGGCAACTAAAGACGAGTTGAAAGCCTATATCCAGCGTATCGAAGAGGCAGAAAAACGCGACCACCGCAAATTGGGCAAACAGTTGGATTTGTTCCACCTGCAAGACGAAGCGCCGGGCATGGTATTCTGGCACCCGAAAGGTTGGGCGTTGTGGCAGGCTATTGAGCAGCATATGCGCAAAGAGCTGGATGCGGCCGGTTATAAAGAAATCAAAACCCCGATGATGATGGACAAATCCTTCTGGGAGCGTTCCGGTCACTGGGAAAACTACAAAGACAATATGTTCATCACCCAATCGGAAAAACGCGAATACGCGATTAAACCGATGAACTGCCCGGGTCATGTACAGGTATTCAACAACAGCCTACGTTCTTACCGCGATTTGCCGATGCGCTTGGCCGAATTCGGCTCATGCCACCGTAACGAGCCCTCCGGTGCGCTGCACGGTTTGATGCGTGTGCGTGGTTTCGTGCAAGATGACGCGCATATTTTCTGTACCGAAGAGCAAATCGTATCCGAAGCGCAAGCCTTTAATGAATTGCTGGTGCGCATTTACAAGCAGTTTGGTTTCCATGACGTATCGGTCAAACTGTCTTTGCGCCCCGAGCAACGTGCCGGTTCGGACGAAATTTGGGATAAAGCCGAACAAGGCCTGCGCGACGCTTTGACCGCTTGCGGTGTAGAATGGGAAGAGTTGCCGGGCGAGGGTGCGTTTTACGGCCCGAAAATCGAATACCACGTTAAAGACGCGTTGGGTCGCTCTTGGCAATGCGGTACGCTGCAATTAGACTTTGTCTTGCCGGAGCGTTTGGATGCGGAATATGTGACCGAAAACAACGACCGCGCCCGTCCGGTTATGCTGCACCGCGCCATTCTCGGCTCGCTGGAGCGCTTTATCGGCATTCTGATTGAAAACCATGCCGGTTCCTTCCCGTTGTGGTTGGCACCGGTGCAGATGGTGATTATGAACATCACCGAAAATCAGGCCGACTACTGCCGCGAAGTGGCTGCCCGTTTGCAGACTGAAGGCTTCCGTGTCGAACTGGATTTGCGTAACGAAAAAATCGGCTACAAAATCCGCGACAACAGCCAATACCGTTACCCTTACCAAATCGTGGTAGGCGATAAAGAGAAACAAGACAACAAAGTGGCCGTACGCCGCAAAGCAGAAGACTTGG
This sequence comes from Neisseria perflava, assembly GCF_024170405.1. Classification (GTDB taxonomy): domain Bacteria; phylum Pseudomonadota; class Gammaproteobacteria; order Burkholderiales; family Neisseriaceae; genus Neisseria; species Neisseria perflava_B. The sequence goes on from NZ_JALJYC010000003.1 coordinate 73,263, forward strand.
GTTCGTTGAATCTGGACGATTTTATCGCCCAGCTGAAACAGGAAATCGCTTCCTCCCTGGTTACAGACTAAACTTTTAAAAGGAGTATCATCATCGCTCAAGAACGCGAAGCACGAATCAATGGCGAAATTACCGCTAAAGAAGTGCGCTTAATCAGTGGTTCAGGCGAACAGCTTGGTGTCGTATCCGTCCGCGAAGCTATGGCAATGGCCGAAGAGCAGGATGTGGACTTGGTAGAGATTTCTCCGACCGCCAAGCCGCCTGTGTGCAAACTCATGGACTTCGGCAAGTATAAATACGAGCAGGCGAAAAAACGCGACGAAGCCAAGAAAAACCAAAAGCAGGTGCAGATTAAGGAAATCAAATTCCGTCCGGGTACGGACGAAGGCGATTACCAAATCAAGATGCGCAACATCAACCGCTTTTTGGCGGATGGTGACAAGGTCAAAGTGACCCTGCGTTTCCGCGGTCGTGAAATGGCGCACCAGCAATTGGGTGCGCAACTGTTGGAGCGCGTGAAAGAAGAATTGGCTGAAGTGGCGCAAATCGAGTCTTTCCCGAAAATGGAAGGCCGCCAAATGGTCATGATGATTGCGCCGAAGAAAAAATAAGGCTATAATTATCGGCTTGTTCTGAGTGCCGTGCGGAGCAAGCCTGAATTCAGACGGCAAAAACCGTGGTGTTTGGGATATAAGTTTTTGAAATCAATGGTTTCAAAGCCCCTTATGCCTTATCTAAAAACGAATGGAGTTTTCCCATGCCTAAAATGAAAACCAAGTCCAGCGCGAAAAAACGCTTCAAAGTACTGGGTAACGGTGGTGTTAAACGCGGTCACGCGTTCAAAAGTCATATCCTGACCAAAAAAACCACAAAAACCAAACGCCAATTGCGCGGCACCTCTATGGTGAACAGCCGTGATTTGGCTTCCGTTGCTAAAATGTTGCCCTACGCTTAAGGAGTCTGAAATATGCCACGCGTAAAACGCGGTGTTACCGCCCGTGCTCGTCACCAAAAAATCTTCGCATTAGCCAAAGGCTACCGCGGCCGTCGTAAAAACGTATATCGCGTTGCCAAGCAAGCGGTTATGAAAGCCGGTCAATATGCTTACCGCGACCGCCGCCAACGCAAACGCCAATTCCGCCAACTGTGGATTGTGCGTATCAATGCAGGTGCACGTGAAAACGGCCTGTCTTACAGCAAATTCATGAACGGCCTGAAACGCGCGTCTATCGAAATCGACCGCAAAGTATTGGCTGACTTGGCTGTATTCGACAAAGCTGCCTTCGCGCAACTGGTTGAAAAAGCAAAAGCTGCTTTGGCTTAATTGCCATACCAATAAAAAAAGGAAACTTCGGTTTCCTTTTTTTATTTTAGATAAGGCTATGTAGTTGATTTTTTTCTTGAAAGCCCTATTTTTTTAAGCCTGTTTGCGTTAAAATAGAATTAAATCTACCCGATAACGGATTGGCGTTTGTAAAACCAAAAAATGCCGTCTGAATGTTCAGGCGGCCTTATTGTTTTTGCGTAACTGCTATTCCTTCACCGACTGCAAGCTGAAGATTATCATGGAAAATGTAAACCGTATCGTTGCCGAAGGCATCGCCGCATTGGAAGCGGCAGCCGATTTCAATGCTTTGGAACAAGTCAAAGCCAAATATCTGGGCAAAACCGGCGAATTGACCGGTTTGCTCAAAACCCTCGGCCAAATGTCGCCGGAAGAGCGTAAAACCATCGGTGCACACATCAATGAGTGCAAAAACCAATTTCAGACGGCCTATAATGCCAAGCGCGATGCACTTAACGAAGCCAAATTGCAAGCGCAGCTGGCGGCCGAAGCTTTGGATGTGACCCTGCCCGGACGCGGTCAGGAAAGTGGTGGTATGCACCCCGTTACCCTAACTTTGGCGCGTATCGTAGAATTATTCCGCAGTATCGGCTTTGAAGTGGCCGACGGCTCAGAAATCGAAGACGATTTCCATAATTTCCAAGCGCTGAATATCCCGAAAAACCACCCTGCGCGTGCTATGCAGGATACGTTTTACGTAGAAAACGGCGATGTGTTGCGTACCCACACTTCACCGATTCAAATCCGCTATATGCAGGATAAAAAAAATCCGCCCATCCGTATTATCGCGCCCGGCCGCGTGTATCGTGTCGATAGCGACGCCACCCACTCCCCGATGTTCCATCAGGCCGAAGGCTTATGGGTAGAAGAGGGCGTGACCTTTGCCGATTTGAAAGCAGTGTTTACCGACTTTATCCGCAATTTCTTTGAGCGCGACGATATGCAGGTACGTTTCCGTCCGTCATTCTTTCCGTTTACCGAGCCTTCCGCCGAAATCGACATCATGGCGGAAAATGGCAAATGGCTGGAGGTCGGCGGCTGCGGCATGGTGCACCCCAACGTTTTGAAAAACGTCAATATCGATCCGGAAAAATACACCGGCTTCGCCTTCGGTATCGGCCTCGACCGCTTCGCCATGCTGCGCTACAACGTAAACGACCTGCGCCTGTTTTTTGACAACGATTTGAATTTCTTGAAGCAGTTTAAATAATTCATCAGTTGATAGCAGATAAGTGATTCGTTCAGAATTGTTGATTGATTTTACTGCCGTCTGAATATTCAGACGGCCTATAAAGTTAGAGAAAACACAATGCAATTTTCCTACTCATGGCTGAAAACCCAAGCCAATCCTAATCTTTCTGCCGACGAGTTGTCGCATTTGCTGACCATGTCCGGTTTGGAAGTCGAAGAAACCGAAACCGCCGCGCCTGCGTTTAGCGGCGTGGTGGTGGCGGAAGTGAAATCGGTGGAAAAACACCCCGATGCCGACCGCTTGAATGTGACCCAAGTCGATGCAGGTACGGGCGAGCTGGTGCAGATTGTCTGCGGCGCACCGAATGTGAAACCGGGCATTAAAGTGCCGTGTTCCTTGCCGGGCGCGGTGTTACCAGGCAATTTCAAAATCAAGCCGACCAAAATGCGCGGCGTGCCGTCCAACGGCATGCTGTGTTCCACTGATGAGCTGGGTCTGCCTGACGACGGTGTGAACGGCCTGCATATTTTGCCGGACGACGCGCCTGTCGGTCAGGATATCCGTGAGTATTTGGATTTGGACGATGCTGTCTTTACTTTGAAAATTACGCCTAACCGTGCCGACTGTTTGAGCATTAAAGGCATTGCCCGCGAAGTATCGGCGCTGACCCAGTGCGGCGTGAAATTTCCGCAAATTCAGACGGCCTCCGTTACCTCCGGTAAGACTCAAGCCGTGCGCATTGACGCGCCGGAAGACTGCGGCCGCTTTATCAGTCGTGTGATTGAAGGCGTGAACGCGCAGACAGTGTCACCGGATTGGCTGGTGCAGCGTTTGGCGCGCAGCGGTATCCGCAGCGTTTCGGCATTGGTGGACATCGGCAATTATGTGATGTTGGAAATCGGCCAGCCCATGCATGTATTTGACGCAGATAAAATTCACGGCAGCCTGATTGTGCGCCGTGCGGTTGAAGGCGAAGAGCTGGTTTGTTTGAACGAGAAAACCGTTACCCTGTCAGCTAATACGCTGGTGATTGCGGATGAACAAGGCGCATTGAGTATGGCCGGGCTGATGGGTGGAGAGAGCAGCGCCGTATCTGACGCGACGCAGAATATCGTGTTGGAAGCGGCTTGGTTTGCGCCGGAAATCATTGCCGGTAAATCGCGCCAATACGGTTTCGGTTCGGATTCTTCGTTCCGCTTCGAGCGCGGTGTGGACTACCGTTTGCAGGCCGATGCGATTGAACGCGCCACAGAGTTAGTGTTGCAGATTTGCGGCGGTGCGGCAGGCAAAATGGTTGAGGCCGTCGGAAAACTGCCTTCTGAACAACAGGTTGAAGTACGCTTAGCGCGTGTGGAAAAAGTGTTGGGCGTAAAAATCGACGCAGCGCAAGTGCAAACCATTTTGCAGCATTTGGGTTTGAACCCGGTAGAGACTGCCGAAGGCTTCCGCGTGACCGCGCCGAGCTTCCGTTTCGATATTGAAATCGAAGCCGATTTGATTGAAGAAATCGGCCGCGTATATGGCTATGAAAACATTCCGAACGACGAAACCAAAGGTCGTTTGAAAATGTTGGCTTTGCCGGAAAACCAACGCCCGCGTTTTGCCATCTATACCGAAATGGCGGCGCGCGGCTATCAGGAAGTGGTCAGCTACGCTTTTGTAGAGGAACAATGGGAGCAGGATTTTGCCGCTAATGCCAACCCTATCCGTCTGCAAAATCCGCTGGCGGCGCAATATGCGGTCATGCGCTCTTCTCTGGTCGGCAGCTTGATTGAGATTTTGCAAAACAACCTCAACCGCAAGCAGAACCGCGTGCGCGTATTTGAAATCGCGCGCGTGTTCAGCAAAGATTCAGACGGCACTTTTGTGCAAAAAGAACACATCGGCGGTCTGTGGTACGGTTCGGTCGTACCCGAGCAATGGGGTAAAAAAGCGCGTCATGCCGATTTTTACGACATCAAAGCCGATGTAGAAAATCTGTTGCGCGGCAAAGCGGTCAGCTTCGTCAAAGCCGAACATCCGGCCTTACACCCGGGGCGTACCGCCCAAGTGGTTTTAGACGGCCAAGTTGTCGGTTTTGTCGGCGAGCTGCACCCGAAATGGCTGCAAAAATATGACTTGCCGCAAGCGCCGCTGCTGTTTGAATTGGATATGGGTGCGGTATTGGGTCGTGAAAAAACCGTTTACCGTCCGGTATCCAAATTCCAAGCTGCCCGCCGTGATTTGGCCTTTATCGTACCCGAAGCCATGACGCACGATACTTTGTTGGCTGCATTGAACGGCGCAGCCAACAAATTGGTACAAGAAGTCAGCGTGTTTGACGTGTATCGTGGCGCGGGTCTGCCGGAAGGCACGAAGAGCCTGGCCGTTAAAGTGATTCTGCAAGATATGCAGGCGACGCTGACCGATGAAGCCGTTGAGCCGCTGATGGCCAAATTGGTGGACACCGCTGCCGCCATTGGTGCGCAGTTGCGCGGTTAAACCCGTTTTTAATACCGCCGGACTGAAAATCAGGCAAAGTGTGTCTTTGTCTGATTTTTCAGTTTGGTACTTGATTTTTAAGTAGAATTTAGTAATAATCTGCACCTGTTCAAACAGAAGGTAACAACATGACACTCACTAAAGCCGAGTTGGCCGATATTTTGGTTGATAAAGTCAGCAACGTGACCAAAAACGATGCCAAAGAAATCGTCGAACTCTTTTTTGAAGAAATCCGTACCACATTGGCAAACGGCGAAGAAATCAAAATTTCCGGTTTCGGCAATTTCCAATTGCGCGACAAACCGCAACGCCCCGGCCGCAACCCGAAAACCGGCGAAGAAGTCCCCATCAGCGCCCGCCGCGTGGTCACTTTCCATGCCAGCCAAAAGCTCAAAGGCATGGTGGAGCATTACTATGACAAACAACGCTAATCCGACCATTCCGGCTAAACGCTATTTTTCATTGGACGAAGTGTGCCAACTGGTGCAAATCAGCCCGGCGCAATTTGCCCAATGGCAGCATGAAAACGGCGCAGTCATCGGTTATGGCGGCGACCGTTACACCCGTTCTGATGTGGTCAAGCTGTTGAAATTAAAAGATACGTTTGCGCCTTATATCGACGGCTTCAGCCAAGGCTCGGTAGATGCCAACGGTAATCCTGCCGCCGATGCGGAAGAAATCCGCGTCGGTTTGAAAAAAGTCTTGGCCGATTTGGAACAGACTTTGGCGCAATAAATCATCTGCTTTAGGCGATGTTTGGTATATAAGCAAAAGGCCGTCTGAAAATACCTATTTTCAGACGGCCTTTTGCTTTGAGAGAAAAGTGTGAAAACCCATAAAAAGGACTTCTCAAAAACAGTAAAGCATAATATAATGCTTTCTTCGTCGGAGTGTGGCGCAGCCTGGTAGCGCACTTGCATGGGGTGCAAGGGGTCGAAGGTTCGAATCCTTTCACTCCGACCAAAATTGAAAGGCTTGGCAATTTTTATTGCCAAGCCTTTTTCCATGTTTGGAAAAGCTGATTATTAACTGATGATTGCGTTATCGTAAAATTTCCGGCTTCTAAGTTTCGCGTCAACGGCTTTTTTTATACAGCGCAAACGCTTATGCTAAAATCGAATTCTGTTTTCAGACGGCCTTTCTATTGCTATGTTTACTCCTGCCCGAAAATTAGCTGAACTTGTCCGCATTTTGGAGGAAAACGCCTATGTTTTTTCCGCCGATCCTGCGCAAGTAACCGAATCAGTGCGTTATGTAGAAGGCGCTCAGGAGCAGAAGTTAATTCGCCGTGCCAAAATGATTGACCGCAATGGTACGCTTTGTCATGCATTGGAACGTGTACGTATCGGTTCGCTTTGGTTATGGATGGCCGCAGCCGCATTATTGTTTGCCAGCGGTTTTTCCGGCACTTACCTGTTGATGGAAAATCAGGGTTTGAATTTTTTTCTGATTCTGTCGGGTGTATTGGGCATGAATACGGTCATGCTGCTGGTGTGGTTGCTGGGTACGGTATTGCTGCGTGTCAAACCGGGGCGGTTGTTCAGCCCTCCGGTGACTTGGCTACGCAGTAAAGATCCGATTAATCAAGCAGTTGTTCGGCTTTATGCAGAGGAATGGCGGCAGGCGTCGGCACGTTGGCGGATTGGCGCGGCGTCACACAGCTTATGGCTGGCGACTTTATCAGGAATGTTGGTATCGGTATTGTTGCTATTGCTGGTGCGGCAATATACGTTCAACTGGGAAAGTACGCTGTTGAGCAGCGCCACAACAGTGAGGGCGGTCGAATGGCTCGCTTGGCTGCCGGCCAAATTGAGTTTTCCCGTGCCGGACGCGGAAGCCGTGTTAAATGGCCGTCTGAACAGCAATGCCGCAGATGCCCGGCAGTGGGCGGGGCTACTGCTCGGCAGTATCATTTGCTATGGCATTTTGCCGCGTTTGGCCGCTTGGCTGGCCTGTAAAATTTTGCTCAAGGTCAAGCGCAGCCCGCTGCCGTTGGATAAGCCTTACTATCAAGCCATTTTGCGCACTTGGCAGACCCAAATCGTGGATGCCGATGACCATCAAGAAAGTATAGCGGCGGTTGCGCCGAAAATTGCCATCAGCGGCGCGCCTAAGTGGGCATTGATGTTGGAAACGCCGTGGCCGGATACGGCATGGTCTGTGCACGCGCTGGGGCAGGAGTGGCTGGATAAAGGCGTAGCCGACAGCCGCGATAGCGTGGCGCATTGGGAAAATGAATTGACTCGGCAGCCCGTGCAACTGCTGCTCGGTGTGCGTGCGGATACCGTGCCTGATCGTGGCTTGTTGCGCCAGATTACCCGTTTGGCCGAAGCCGCGCAGGGCGGAGCGGTGGTGCAGCTGCTGACTGAACAAAATCTTTTAGACGGCATTACCGCGAATTTGCAACACTGGCAGCAGGCTTTGGGCGAACGCAATATTGCTTGGCTGAATCCGCCCAAAATCAGCCAGCAAATGCGGCAACAAACGCAGCAGACCGTCTGAAAAGCGAAATATGAAATGATTACGCAACGTCCCTTATCCCTCGCCGTAGTCGGCCATACCAATACCGGTAAAACCTCGCTGTTGCGCACTTTATTGCGCGACAGTACCTTCGGTGAAGTCAAAAACGCACCTTCGACCACCCGCCATGTAGAGCAGGCAGCCGTGACCGATGGCAGCGATACGCTGGTGTATCTGTATGACACGCCCGGTTTAGAAGACGCAGGCGGTGTATTGGATTGGCTGGAGCAGAATACCTCTGCGCGTTCAGACGGCATTGAGCGTTTGCAACAATTTCTTGATAGCGAAGCGGCTGCAAGCGATTTTAATCAAGAGGCCAAAGTATTGCGCCAACTGTTGCAAAGCGATATGGCATTGTATGTGGTGGATGCGCGCGAGCCGGTGTTAAACAAATATAAAGATGAATTGACGGTGTTGTCATGGTGCGCCAAGCCGGTCATGCCGGTATTCAATTTTACCGGCGGACAGGATTTGACTGAGTGGGTTACCATGCTGGCACGCCGCAGTTTGCATGTGTACAGCGGTTTCGACACGGTTGCCTTTGATTTTGATGGTGAAATCCGGTTGTGGGACAACTTGGCGACCATGCTGCCCGAGCGCACGACGCTTGACCGGCTGATAAACATGCGCCGTTGCGAATGGCAGCAGTTGGATAAAGAAGCGCGATATGAAATTGCCGGTTTTTTATTGGACGTGGCCGCTTATAAGCAGGAAATCGACGAAGACGAACCATCCGAGCCGGTTTTGCAAAGTATGCAGGATTCCGTGCGCCAGCTTGAGCGGCAGTTGCAACAGCAGCTGTTTCAGCTGTATTGTTTTTACCACAATGAAATCGACAGCACGGATTGGGCGCTGAAAACCTTTGAACAAGACCCGTTTGACAGCGATTTATTGTTGCAATACGGTATCCGCACCGGTACCGGCGCGGCAACGGGCGCTTTAATCGGGCTGGGGATAGACATTGCCACGCTGGGCGGATCGCTTGGCTTGGGCACTGCCATCGGCGGTATCTTGGGCGGTGTTTTACCTAATGTACACGATATTTCCGACAAAATTTCCGGCAAGAAAACCCTGCATATTGATGCCGAAACCCTGACGCTGCTTGCTGCCCGCACTTTGGACTTATTGCAGGCATTACAAACGCGAGGCCATGCAGCGCAATCGCCGGTTCGTTTGAATAGCGGTAAAGTGCCGTGGCAGCCTGCCAAATTGCCGTCTGAATTGAATAAAGCGCGTAACCAGTGGAAATGGTCATCGCTGAATACCCATTTGCCCGAGACCAGCCGTAAAGAACGGGAAACTGCAACAGATAGTTTGATGGAACGGTTAAAAAAGAACTAATTTGAAGAAATTTTGAGTTGGAATTCAGTATTATTTTTCTTTTTTGAAAAATAAATGTCTATGAAAATTGAGATGAAGAAAAATGTTGTTTTTTGACCAAAATCTTGAAAATTTCAAAGAATACGGTTGACTACGGCAACTGATTGGCACATAATGAAGTCGTTGAGTTGCTTGAAGCAGCTTGATTTTTCTCCTCTATTTCTCCTTTGTAGACTTGGCGCATATCCGAAACGATATGCGCGTTTTTTTATGTTTTTGGTTTTGGTCTAAATTCTAAAAAATCTCATAGCGAAGGCATGCAAATATGGGCAGCAGGATTTAGAAAAGAAATTAAACTACATTTAAAATGTGTTAATTTATGAATTAAGAAATTTTACAAGAAAAATGCTTGCAAGTTCGGGCTGATTGGCGCATAATTCATTCCGTTAGCTGGTTCGAGTAGTCAGTTAATAGTTTCTCCTCTATTTCTCCTTTGTAGACTTGGCACACATTCTAACGAATGTGTGCATTTTTTTGCCTTTCGTTTGCGCATACATTGAAAAGCAGAGATATAGAAAGGCCGTCTGAAAGATAATAACATTCAGACGGCCTTTGCGTTGCTGATTATTGGGTGTGATTGTGGTTCGGGTGTTATTCGGCTAAAGCCTGCTGCTGATAGGCCAATAGTTCGCCGATTCCTTTTTGTCCCAAAGCGACCAATTTACCCAATTCTTCCAATGAGAAAGGTGCGCCTTCTGCTGTGCCTTGGATTTCAATGATTTTGCCTGATGCGGTTATAACGATGTTGACATCGCTGTCGCAGCCGGAGTCTTCCGGATAATCCAAATCCAACAGCGGCACGCCGCCAACCACGCCGACGGATACGGCGGCCACGGCTTCGCGGACGGGATTTTCGCTAATCAGGCCGTCTGAAATTAATTTGTTGGCCGCCAGTTGCAGGGCGACGAATGCGCCGGTAATGGAGGCGGTGCGCGTGCCGCCGTCGGCTTGGATGACGTCGCAGTCAATCAGAATTTGGCGTTCGCCCAGTTTTTGCATATCCACTACGGCGCGCAGGGAGCGGCCGATTAAGCGCTGGATTTCTTGGGTACGGCCGGACTGCTTGCCCGCAGCGGCTTCGCGGCGCATGCGCGAGGCGGTGGAGGCGGGCAGCATGCCGTATTCTGCCGTTACCCAACCTTGCGCTTTGCCGCGCAGAAACGGCGGTACGTTTTCGTCAACCGAGGCGGTGCAGATGACTTTGGTATTGCCGCATTCAATCAGGCAGGATCCGTCGGCGTGGGGCAGGAAATGCGGAGTAATTTTGATGTTGCGCAGGCTGTCGGCGGCGCGGGAAGTGCGGGTGTAGCTCATGAGGAACTCCTTAATTTTTTAACGGACGGATTATATCATGCGCGGATGTGGTATATTTTCGGGGTTATCACTCGTATTTTAAAACGGAGTCAAACATGAGCATTAAAAGTATGACCGGTTTTGCTAATGTTGCCGGCGAATGCGGCAGCAAACGCATTAATTTGGAAATCCGTGCGGTCAACCACCGCTATTTGGATGTGCAATTCCGTATGCCGGAAGATTTGCGCCATTTGGAAGGTGCGTTGCGCGAGCAAATTGCAGCGGCGGCGGCGCGGGGTAAATTGGAGTGCCGCATTCAGGTACAAGACATCGCGCAAGGCGGGCAGAGCTTGGCGGTGAATCAGGATTTGGTGGCGCAACTGGCGCAGCTAAACAAGCAATGGCGCAAGCAGCACGGCGATTTGGGCAAGTTGGGCGTGGCGGATATTTTGAAATTTCCCGGCGTGCTGGCCAGCCAAAATGAAGACGGCGAAACCTTTGCCAAAACGGTGCAGGCTTTGCTGTCGCAGGCTTTACAGGATTTTGGCGCAGCCCGTCAGCGCGAAGGCCGCAAGCTGGCCGAGCATTTGCTGGAACGCTTGGCAGCGATGGAAGTCATCATCGATACTTTGAAAGAGCAGTTCCCCGCGCTGTTGCAGGCGCATATGGATAAGGTGCGCAGCCGCTTGGCGGAGGCGGTGGGTAATATTGATAATGACCGTTTGCAGCAGGAATTTGCTCTGTTTATCCAAAAATCTGATGTGGATGAAGAATTTAGCCGACTGCGCACGCATATTGCGGAAGTGCGCCGCATTGTCAATGAAGGCAAAGGCAGCGCGGGTAAGCGTTTGGACTTTTTAATGCAGGAGCTTAACCGCGAGGCCAATACCTTGGGCAGTAAAGCGATTGCGGCGGAATGCACTCAGGCTTCGGTAGAGTTGAAAGTATTAATCGAGCAAATGCGCGAGCAGGTGCAGAATATCGAGTAGTCTTGCCCGGCTCTTTTCATGAATCAAGGCCGTCTGAAAACGATAGTGTTTTCAGACGGCCTTGGTGTTTTGCAAACATCAGCCAAACAGTCGGTTGACGTCAGACGTTTTTTTGCGGTAAGGCAGGCGGATATCGAGGCGGAACATGCCGTCTTCTTCCTTGCTTTGGATTTTTGCGTCGTTGTCATACATCAGGCGCAACCGCTCTTGCAGGTTTTTCAGTGCCATAGAATTGCTTTTATGCGGCTTGACCTGGGTAGCATCATCCGGCGGGGTATAAGGGTTTTCAATGCGGATGTAGATGGACGATTTGCTTTGTTTGGTTTGTACGCTAATTATGCCGGGGCGGTGGGCGGATTCTACGCCGTGGAAAACGGCGTTTTCCAGCAGCGGTTGCAGCAACAGGTGCGGCGTTTCCGCATCATCGGGCGCGTGGTGCTGCCACATGACTTGCACGCGCATATGACCCATGCGGATTTGTTCGATGGCAATGTATTCCTGTGCCCATTCAATTTCTTGGCCGAGCGTACTGCTTTGGCTGCCGTCGCGCAGTTGGGCGCGGAACAGGTTGGCCAGATTTTCCAGCAACACTTCTGCGTCATAAGGGCGCAGCCGAATCAGACTGATGGCGGCATTGAGGCTGTTAAACAAAAAATGCGGCCGGATACGGGCGGTCAGCGCAGCCAAGCGCGCTTCGGAAGCGGCCGGCGCCAGGCTGTTGAGACGGAAGGCTTCGGCATACATTATGCCGAAAGCAAACATATTAAACAGGCAAAAATGCTGGATAAGCGGTTTGGTTGCGGATTTTAAAACCAGCAACTCAAGCGCGGCAAAAATGGCCAAATTGCTGAAATAGGAAATCAAAACGGCATATTTCGACTGATACGCCTTGGGCGCAAACATATTGACGAAATAGCTTTTGACCAGGATAACCACCGTCAGCGGAACCACCCATTGCAGGGTGCGGTAGATTTCCTTGGTGTAGCTCAGTGGGGAAGCTGTCATGAAGGGAAAAATCAGAACCGAAATAATGACGATAATCAGAAGCCGCGTAATCGTAGCCGCATTGCGCATATCGGGAACTGCGAAACGATTGCTTATTTGACGTATAATAGACATTCGAAACCTTAAACCGTTTTCTTTATTGTAATTATCTTGCAAGCGGCGTACCGTTTGCTTTTTTATATCTGAGGGATAGCAATGAGTAATGATAAAGCCTGGTCGGGTCGTTTCCACGAGCCGGTAGCCGAATTGGTGAAAAAATACACCGGTTCGATTGATTTCGACAAACGCTTGGCCAAATGGGACATCCAAGGCTCTTTGGCGCATGCGCAGATGTTGCAGCAAGCAGGCGTGTTGAGTGCCGACGACTTGGCTGCTATCCGACAAGGCATGGCTGAGATTATAGCAGAAATCGAAGCGGGCAAAATCGAATGGTCGCTGGATTTGGAAGATGTACACATGAACATCGAGCGCCGCCTCACCGACAAAATCGGCGATGCGGGCAAACGCCTGCACACCGGCCGCAGCCGTAACGACCAAGTCGCTACCGACATCCGCCTGTGGCTGCGCGACCAAATCACCGATATCCAAGGCCTGATTCAAAACCTTCAGACGGCCTTGGTGGATTTGGCCGAGCAAAACGCCGATGTGGTCATGCCCGGTTTTACCCATCTGCAAGTGGCGCAGCCGGTCAGCTTCGGCCATCATATGCTGGCCTATGTGGAAATGCTCGGCCGCGATTTCGAGCGCATGGGCGATTGCCGCAAGCGCGTCAACCGCATGCCGCTGGGCGCGGCGGCGCTGGCCGGGACGACTTACCTCATCCAGCGTGAAGTAACGGCCGAACTCTTAGGCTTTGAGCAAATCTGTCAAAACTCATTAGACGCCGTATCAGACCGAGATTTTGCGATTGAGTTCACCGCCGCCGCCGCTTTGATTATGGTGCACTTGAGCCGCTTGAGCGAAGAGCTGATTTTGTGGATGAGCCCGCGTTTCGGCTTTATCGACATTGCCGACCGCTTCTGCACCGGCTCGTCTATCATGCCGCAGAAGAAAAATCCCGACGTTCCCGAATTGGTGCGCGGCAAGTCCGGCCGTGTCATCGGTCATCTTACCGGCCTGATTATGTTGATGAAATCGCAACCTCTGGCCTACAACAAAGACAATCAGGAAGACAAAGAGCCGTTGTTTGACACGGTGGATACCCTGATTGATACTTTGCGTATTTATGCCGACATGATGCGCGGCGTGAGCGTAAAACCGGAAAACATGCGGGCGGCGGTGATGCAGGGCTTCGCGACTGCCACCGATTTGGCCGATTATCTGGTAAAAAAAGGCATGCCGTTCCGCGATTCGCACGAAGTGGTGGCGCTGGCAGTGCGACATGCCGACGATGCGGGTGTGGACTTGAGCGAATTGCCGCTAGACGTGTTGCGCGGTTTCTCGGATTTGATTGAAGAGGACGTGTATGAAGTACTCACGCCCGAAGGCAGCCTGAATGCGCGTAACCATCTGGGCGGTACGGCACCGGCGCAGGTACGTTTGCAAGTACAACGCTGGCGCGAATTGCTGGCGTAATCCTGCCTGGCGTTAAAAGGAATCAAAGCCGTCTGAAAACAAAATCATTGTTTTCAGACGGCCTTTTTATGGCTTTTAATTTTTTTGCACAATAGATTCGAAGGTCTGGATTAAACGGCTAATTACCGCTTCTTCGCCAAATTCGTTTAGGCAGTCCTGCCGCAGCTTTTGCGCGGAAAAACGGTTATTGTGTTCATATAGTTCAATCAATGCGTCTGCCAAAGCTGCGACATCGTCCACTGGTACCAATAAACCGTTTTGCTCGTTGACAAAAGATTCCGGCCCGCCGCAGCGGGTGGCGATGACAGGCAGACCTTGCGACATGGCTTCGATGTAAACCACGCCGAAGGTTTCCGTACGGCTGGCTAAAACAAAGGCATGGCTGCGGCGCATTAGCGCCAATACTTCGTCGGAAGTTAGGCTGCCTAAGAAGGTAACGGCATGGGTAATGTTTAAATCGGCGGCCAACTGTTTCAGCGCGTCGGCTTCGAGACCGTCCCCACCGATTTCCAGTTTTAAATCAGGATATTTTTGCAAGGCTTGGGCAAAGGCCGGCAGGAGGATGTCGTAGCCTTTCAGACGGCGTAAAAAAGCGACGGAGCAAAATGTAAAATGTGGATTTTTGGCTACCGGCGTGAAAGGTTTGCTAAAGTTACGCCCCAGTATATTGGGCAGGTATAACCATTCCTGTCCATGATATTTCTGGCGCAGCAAAGTGCAGAAATCATGGCTGACGGCAAAACGGGCAGCGCTGTGCTTGACGGCTTCAATCATCGCCGGCCATTGGTTGGGGCGTACCAGATTGCGGGCGTAGGTGCTGCTGTGTTCAGTAATGACGTAGGGAATACCGTATTTTTTGAAAATTTGGTAGGCTAATATGCCGCCGTAATTGACAGCATGGGCATGGATAATATCAGGGCGCCCATTTTCCTCGATATAGCGCTTGAAAATGCGCATGCCCACTTTGACCCAGCGGATACGGTCGATGTCCACAATTGGGCAGCGTGGGAAAAAATACATGCTGTCGTGTGTGTAGGTCAGCAGTCCGCCCTGAGTATGGCGTTTGCGACCATAGGATCCTTTCAGAATGCTGTAAGGCTCGGTACGCAGTGAGCGGAATAGAGGGGCGATAACACCTACCTTCAACCCTTGGCGCTGCAAGGCCTGGGCTTGGGCGCGAAAAAACTGACCGTTGGTATCTTGTTCAGAAGTCGGATACCAGGAGGGAATCACAACAACATGCATGGGTTTTTCTCGTAATGGATAATGTTATGGATTGTGCATATGACAATATTTTAAGTCAGGAGTTCCGGATAAAAGGCCGTCTGAAAGGTTTTGTTCCGAATATTTCATTAATTTTTTAATGTTTTAACTCCCCGCTACCGTCATTTCATCAATCAAGATGGAGCCGATTTTATTCGACGAGCGGCGCAGCGCGTCATCGGCCACGCCGACAATGTTGCGGTACATGTCTTGCAAACGTCCGGCAATGGTGATTTCCTGCACCGGATAGGCAATCACGCCGTTTTCTACCCAAAATCCGGCTGCGCCGCGCGAATAGTCGCCAGTAATGGTGTTCACGCCTTGTCCCATCAGTTCGGTTACTAAAAGACCCGTGCCTATTTCTTTAAGCAGGTCGGCTTGCGTAGCGTGGGTGTGGTTGAGATACAGATTATGCGCGCCGCCGGCGTTGCCGGTCGTGGTCATGCCCAATTTGCGCGCGCTGTAACTGCCGAGGAAATAGCCCGCTACTACGCCGTTTTCAATCACAAAACGTGGTTTGGTCGCCACACCTTCGGAGTCGAAATAGCAGCTGCCGAAGGCACGCGGGATATGCGGCTCTTCGCGCAGGCTGAGAAAGTTGGGTAAAACTTGCTTGCCCAAGCTGTCGATTAAAAAACTGCTTTGGCGGTAGAGCGCACCGCCGCTAAGTGCGCCGATCAGATGGCCGATTAAGCCGCCCGCCATGGTGGTGTCAAATAAGACCGGATAATTGCCGGTGGGCAGGCTGCGGCTGTCGAGGCGGCGCACGGTACGCTGCGCGGCGGTTTGGCCGATGACCTCTGGCGTATCCATGTCTTGGGCGCGGCAGGCGGTGTCGTACCAGTAGTCGCGCTGCATGCCCTGCGCGTCGGCGGCAACCACGCTGCAGGAAATGCTGTGGCGTGTCCCTTGTTGGTGTGCGCTAAAGCCGTGTGAGTTCCCGTACACATATTGATAGTGGCCGGTCTGCACGCCCGCACCTTCGGAATTTTCAATGCGTGTATCGGCAGATAAGGCAGCTTGTTCGCAGCGTTTGGCCAGCTCGACTGCCGCTTCCGCGCTCAAATCCCATTCGTGGTAGCGGTCGAGGTCACCGATGTAGGTGGCCATCAATTCGGCGTCAGCCAAGCCCGCGCAATCGTCTTCGGCAGTATAACGGGCGATGTCGAGCGCGGCGCGTACCGTGTCCTGCAAGGCTTGCGGTGAAAAATCGGCGGTGCTGGCGCGCCCCTTGCGCTGGCCGACGTAAACGGTGATGTCTAAGGATTTGTCCTGTTGGAACTCGATTTGTTCGATTTCGTTCAGGCGCACGCTGACGCTCTGGCCGAGCGATTCGCTGAAATCCGCCTCGGCTGCCGTTGCGCCGCAGCTTTTGGCGAGGGCGAGCGTAGATTCGCACAAATCAATCAGTTCTTCACGGGTATGGGTAAACAGCATAAGGGCTTTCTCAATAGGTGGTCTGCCTGCATTTTAACTGTTTTCAGACGGCCTCGGCAAAAATGTCCCGATTGTCGGCATATATCAGATTCAAACGCAAAGCCAGGCCGTGTTAAAATAGTGCCATTACAACCGATAACGCCCTAAAAATATGTTTGAACAAGAAGACGAATGGGTCAGCAAAACCCGCATGAAAAAGCAGATGGACGATTTGCAGGATTTGGGCATGGCGCTCACCAAGCTCTCCACCGACACCCTGAAAAAAATCGGCCTGTCTGAAGATTTGTTTGAAGCGGTGCAGACCTACAAAAAAATCACCTCCAACAGCGCCCTCAAGCGCCAAGCCCAATTTATCGGCCGCTTAATGCGCGACACCGACCCCGAGCCGATTGAACGCTATCTGGCCAAGCTGCGCGGCGACAATGCGGCGCACAACGCCTTTTTGCAGCGCGTCGAGCAGGCACGCGAGCACCTGATTGCGGGCGACGACGCGCTGACCGCCTTTATCGCCGATTATCCCCATGCCGACGCGGGCAAGCTGCGCACCTTAATCCGCAACACGCGCAAAGAGCAGGCGCAGAGCAAACCGCCGAAAAATTTCCGTGCGCTGTTTCAAGAGATTAAAGCCGTGATGGAAGGGAATCAGAGCGGCGGCGATGAAGCGTTTTCAGAGGAAGCCGACGAATAAGGTCGGATGGGTCTTGTTGCCCGCTACAACCAATATTCCCCTCATTTTTCAGACGGCCTTTTCTACGCAAAAAGGCCGTCTGAAAATCCGTTATAAAAAGCCAAAACACACCATGCCTGTCAAAATCCAAACCCGCCAAGTCAACCAAGATGTCTGCGATACCCTGATACACGCCGGTGCCGATCCCTTAATTGCCCGCCTGTGCGCCGCCCGCGACGTGCAAACGCCCGATGAGTTGGACGACAAGCTCAGCGGCCTGTTGCCTTATCAAACGCTGACCAACTGCGAAGCTGCCGCCCGCCGTTTGGCCGATGCGGTGGAACAACAGGAAAAAATCCTGATTGTCGCCGACTACGATGCCGACGGTGCCACCGCCTGCACTGTCGGCATAAAAGGCTTGGGCGCGATGGGCGCGGTGGTGGATTTTCTCGTGCCCAACCGTTTTGAACACGGCTACGGCCTGACCCCCGAGCTGGCTGACATCGCCGCCGCGCAGGGTGTGGACGTGTTGCTGACGGTGGACAACGGCATCGCCAGCTTGAGCGGCGTGGCGCGGGCGCAGGCGCTGGGCTTGGATGTGGTGGTGACCGACCACCATCTGCCCGCCGATCAGGTACCCGATTGCATTATCGTCAACCCCAACCAGCGTGGCTGCGGTTTTGCCAGCAAAAGTCTGGCCGGGGTCGGTGTGATTTTTTATGTATTGATGGCTTTGCGTGCCGAATTGCGTGCGCGCGGCTATTTTTTGCGGGACGCAGAAACTTCGTTTTCAGACGGCATCAAAGAGCCGAATCTGGCCGAGCTTTTGGACTTGGTGGCACTCGGCACGGTTGCCGATGTCGTGCCGCTGGATCACAACAACCGCATTCTGGTGTCGCAGGGCTTGAAACGGATGCGTGCCGGCAAAATGCGCCCCGGCATCCGCGCCCTGTTTGAAGTGGCGCGGCGCGACTGGCGCAAGGCGCAGCCGTTTGATATGGGGTTCGCACTCGGCCCGCGCATTAACGCGGCGGGACGGCTGGACGATATGTCGGTGGGCATTGCCTGCCTGCTCTCAGGCAGCGAGGCCGAAGCGCAGGAGCGGGCGGCGGCTTTGAATAATCTGAATATCGAGCGGCGCGAAATCGAGCAATCCATGCTGCAGGACGCGCTCAATGCCTTCCCCGAAATCCTGCCGCCGCAGCAGACCACGCTGGTGGCTTACCGCGACGACTTCCATCAGGGCGTGGTCGGCATTGTTGCCAGCCGTCTGAAAGACCGCTTCTACCGCCCGACCATCGTGTTTGCCCCCGCCGACAACGGCGAAGTGCGCGGCTCGGGGCGTTCCATCCCCAACCTGCATTTGCGCGACGCGCTGGATTTGGTCAGCAAACGCAACCCCGATTTGATTTTAAAATTCGGCGGACACGCGATGGCGGCAGGCTTGAGTATTTTGGAACACAATATCCCCGCTTTTCAGACGGCCTTTGAAACGGCCGTGCGCGACATGGTGGGCGAAGACGATTTGTCGCAAACCTTTATCACCGACGGCAGCCTGCCTGCCTGCGACATCACGCTGGAGCAGGCGCAAAACCTTGCCCGCCATGTGTGGGGACAAGGCTTCGCGCCGCCGAGCTTTACCGACGAGTTTCATGTGGTGCGCCAACAGTTTATGGGCGCGGAGGGCAAGCACAAAAAAGTGTGGCTGCAAAAAGACGGCTACGAATTTGAGGCGATGTTTTGGCGTTGCAGCGAAGAGCTGCCCGAATACATCCGCACCGTGTACCGCCCCGTGGCAAACGAATGGCGCAACAATATCGAATTGCAGCTTTATGTGGATTATTGGGAAGCGGCGTAAATCATGCAGCAAAAACCCTTACTCGGTTTCTCCCTCGCGCTGTTGGCTACCGCCACTTGGGGCACGCTGCCGATTGCGGCGCAGCAGACCTTAAAAGCGGTCAGTGCGCCGACTTTGGTGTGGGCGCGTTTTGCCACTGCTGCGCTGGCGGTGTTTTTATTACTTTTGTGTACCCGAAAATTACCGAGGCCGTCTGAAATTTCTTGGCAAACTGTCGGCTTGGTGCTGCTGGGCGTAGTCGGCATTTCCGGCAATTTTCTGCTGGTGGCCGAAGGGCTGCATTATGTGTCGCCGACCGTCACGCAGGTATTATGGCAGCTTGCGCCTTTCGGCATGATTTTTGTCGGCGTGTTGGTGTTTAAAGAACGCTTCAGCCGCTGGCAGAAAATCGGGCTGGTGTGCCTGCTGGCGGGGCTGGCAATGTTTTTCAACGACAAATTCGGCGAACTCTTACGCCTGAATGCGTATGCGCTGGGCGTGTTGCTGTGTTCGGGCGCAAGCCTGATTTGGGTGTGTTACGGCGTGGCGCAGAAGCTGTTGTCGGAGCAATTCAATGCGCAGCAGATTCTGCTGCTGATTTATTTTTGTTGCAGTCTGGTGATGTTCCCGCTGGCCGAACCCGCGCAAATCGGGCAAATCAGCGACGGCTTTTTGTGGGGCTGCTTTATCTACTGCTGCCTCAATACGCTCATCGGCTACGGTTCCTACGGCGAATCGCTCAACCATTGGGACGCTTCCAAAATCAGCGTGGTAACGACCATGATTCCGATTTTTACCATGCTGTTTTCCCATCTCGGCCACCTGCTCGCGCCACACATCTTCGCCGCGCCGGACATGAACGGCTTGAGTTATTTCGGCGCACTGGTGGTGGTAGTCGGTGCTGTATTGGCGGCGGAGGGGGATAAATTGCTGGGGCGAGCGGCAGCGTAGGCCGTCTGAAATACATAAAAAGCCCGCTTTCAGACGGCCTTGCCGTTTCTCTGTATAATACTGTTTCCACCATTATCGTCACTCATACATACATGATTTATCCGTGGCACAGGCAGCAATGGCGGCAGTTGGCCGTCCATTGGCAAAACCAGCCCAACGCTTGGCTGTTTACCGGTAAGGCGCATACCGGCAAAACCGCGTTTGCGCGTTTTACCGCGCAGGCGCTGCTGTGCGAATTGCCAAAGGCCGGCCATGAGCCGTGCGGCGCGTGCGCGTCTTGTCATCTGTTTGCGCAAAACAGCCATCCCGATTTTTACGAACTTACACCCGAGCTGCCGGAAGACGGCGTAGCAGGGCGCAAATTATTACAAATCAAAATTGACGCCGTGCGCGAGATTGTGGATAACCTGTATCTGACGAGCGTGCGCGGCGGGCGGCGGGTGGTTTTGATTCATCCGGCCGAAAGCATGAACCTGCAAGCGGCCAACGGTTTGCTCAAGGCTTTGGAAGAGCCGCCGCCGCAGGTGGTTTTCCTACTGGTAACGCATGCCCGCGATAAATTGCTGCCGACGATTAAAAGCCGTTGCCGCCAGATGGTGTTGCCCGCGCCCTCGCGTGACGAAGCCTTGCAATATCTGCATGAACAGGGCGTGGCGCAGGCCGAATCGCTGCTGGCGTTCCACAGCGGTGCGCCTTTGTTTGAAGCCGAGCCGGAGCTGGACAACATGCGCGACGAGCTAATCGGCCTGCTTGCCAAACCGCGCCTGTTGGCGATGTTGGATTATGCGGCGGCATTTGATAAGCAGAAGCAGCCGCTGGCGGTGTTTATCGACTGGCTGCAAAAATGGCTGCTGGACGTCGGCTTGGCGCAGCGGAGTATGCCGCCGCTGTATTATCCCGCTTTTGCCGCGCAGTCGGCGCAGACGGCGGCCAAAACCGATCCCGTGCGCCTGTTTGCGCTCAACGGCCGTCTGAATGCGCTCAGTCCTTACGGCTACCACACGCTCAGTGTTAAAATGCAGCTTGAATCCCTCCTGATTGATTATCTCGATTTTTGGCAGAATAAATAGGTCACCCCCATGATTGATTCTCTGAACGATAAAGAAATTCCGGGCAGAATGATTGCTTTGCAGTTGAAAGAAAAAACCATGCTTTACAACTGCTATATGCCGTTTCTCAACTACGGCGGTTTGTTTGTGCCGACAGACGATTTGTTTACTTTGGGCGAAGATATTTTGCTGGCGGTAGAAATCATCGACCATCCGAAACGCTTCCTGCCAACCAAAGTCGCCTGGATTAATCCCGCCCGCACTTCGGCCAACCGCCCTAAAGGGATTGGCTTGGCTTTTACCGCCCACGAGAGCTGCCAGCAAATGAAAAGCTGGATTGAAACCGAGCTGGGTTCGGTGGCTTTACGCAGCGACCGTACCACTTTTACTTTATAAAATATTGATAATAAAACATGCAACTGATTGATTCACATTGCCATCTGAATTTTGAAGGCCTGAGCAGCCGCCTGCCGGAAGTGTTTGCCAATATGCAGGCGCAGGAAGTGCGCCAAGCCTTAGCCATCAGCGTCAGCCGTCACGGTTTTGAGGAAATTTTTGCCATCGCCGAGCAAAATCCGCATATTTTCTGCACCGTCGGCGTCCATCCCGACAGCGAGGAGGCGGCAGAATTTACCGTCGCCGAAATGGTGGAGCGCTGCCGCCATCCGAAGGTTGTCGGCGTGGGCGAAACCGGTTTGGATTATTACTGGTGCAAAGGCGATTTGGCCTGGCAACACCAACGCTTTGCCGACCATATCCAAGCGGCCAACGAAGCGGGCGTGCCGGTGATTGTGCACACGCGCGAGGCGGCGGCGGATACTTTGCGCATTTTGAAAGAATGCGATACCCGAGCGGGCGTGATTCATTGTTTTTCCGAAGACGTAGCCTTTGCCAAGGCTGCGCTGGATTTGGGCTTGTATATTTCGTTTTCCGGTATTGTAACCTTTAAAAATGCGCCGCTGATTCAGGAAGCGGCCAAATATGTACCTGCCGACCGCATGTTGGTGGAAACCGATGCGCCGTTTTTAGCGCCCGTGCCCAAACGCGGCAAGCAGAACGAGCCGTCTTTCGTGCGCTATACCGCCGAATTTATCGCCAAGCTGCGCGGCGAAAGTTTGGAAGACGTGGCGGCTTATACGACGGAAAACTTCTACCGTTTGTTTGACAAAGTGCCGAAGTGGGAAGCCGAGGCCGCCTGAAAGAGAGGATAACATGATGAAATATTACGGATTGGGTATGGCTGTTATCGCCGCATTAAGCGCCTGCACCGCTGCGCCGGAAGCAAAACAGGAAGAACCGCAAGCCATCGGCATGGCGAATCCGGCTTCGGTATTTTGCGTGGAGCAGGGCGGGAAGCTGGTCGCGAAAAAAGATACGCAGGGCAATGAATATGCCATGTGCCATCTGCCGGACGGCAAAATTGTGGAAGAGTGGGATTACTACCGCCAGAAACATCAGAAATAATCGAGTCAGGGAAATACCGCCATATCCGATGGATACGGCGGCATTTTTTAGATAGAGCCAATCGAAAAACAACGAGGCCGTCTGAAAATATTTTCAGACGGCCTCGTTGTTTCTTACTTCGTCTTCAGCAGTTTATTTTTTACTGCGGCTGAACACGATTTTAGTTGCCTGCCATGCCACGCAGCAGGCGCCGCCGATGAAGATTAAGTCGGCTGCGGTGCGTACCCAGCGCAGGGTGTCTAAGAGTTCCATTTGCAGGAATTCTTCGCTGCGGGCATACCACAAACCTTCGGTGATAGAGGCGTAGGCCTGAATCGCGCCGACCGGCAGCAGGCTGATGACAATCATGCCGACCAAACCGCCGTTGAGCAGCCAGAAGCCCCAAGTCATCAGTTTGTCGTCAAATTCGACATCGGGTTTGATGTAACGCGCCACCAGCAGAACAAAGCCCAGCGCCAAGAAACCATAAACACCAAACAAAGCGGCATGCGCGTGTACAGCAGTGGTGTTCAGACCTTGGATGTAGAACAGGGAAATCGGCGGGTTAATCAGGAAACCGAATACGCCGGCACCAATCATGTTCCAAAATGCCACGGCCACGAAGCACATCAACGGCCAGCGCAGACGGCGCGCCCATTCTGCAGAATGTTGGTAAGACCAGTGTTCGTAGGCTTCACGACCCAACAATACCAGCGGTACGACTTCCAGCGCGGAGAAGCAGGCGCCGATGGCCATAGAAGCGGAGGTAGAGCCGGAGAAATACAAGTGGTGCAGCGTACCCGGCACGCCGCCCAGCATAAAGATAGCGGCTGCGGCCAGCGTAGAGGCGGTGGCGGTGCTGCGGCGTACAAAGCCCATGTTGTAGAAAATAAAGGCAAATGCGGCGGTGGCGAATACTTCAAAGAAGCCTTCTACCCACAGGTGCACCACCCACCAGCGCCAGTATTCCATCACGGCAATCGGAGATTTCTCACCGTAAAACAGACCCGGTGCGTAGAACACGCCCACGCCCACCATAGAGGCCACGAAAATCGCCAGCAGATTTTTGTCGGTGCCTTTTTCTTTAAAGGCAGTCACGGTGCAGCGCAACATCAGGAACAGCCACAGCAGCAGGCCGACCATCAGCAGGAGTTGCCAGAAACGGCCCAAATCCAAGTATTCGTAACCTTGATGGCCGAACCAGAAGTTGAATTCCGGCGGAATGACGTGGGTCAGGGCGAAGAAGTTACCGGCATAAGAGCCGCCAACCACGATAAACAGCGCGATATACAGGATGTTGACACCGGCGCGTTGGAATTTCGGGTCTTTGCCGCCGTTGACAATCGGTGCGAGGAACAGGCCGGCGGTCAAAAAGCCGGTGGCAATCCAGAAAATCGCCGATTGGATGTGCCAAGTACGGGTCAGGGCATAGGGGAACCAGTCGGCCATTTCAAAGCCCAGCGCTTTATCGATGCCGTAGAAACCTTGGCCTTCGACGGTGTAGTGCGCAGTTAGACCACCCAGTAAAACCTGTACCACAAACAGCGCAACGGTCAGGAACACATATTTGCCCAAAGCTTTTTGCGAAGGAGTCAGTTGTACGCGGCTGATCGGATCTTCAGACGGCACTTGCACTTCTTCGTGTTTGCTCAGGAATGAATAACCCCACATCAACAGGCCGATACCCATCAGCAGCAAAACCACGCTGGTGAATGACCACATGTAGTTTTCAGTGGTCGGCACGTTGTTGATTAAAGGCTCGTGCGGCCAGTTGTTGGTGTAGGTAAAGGTTTCACCCGGGCGGTTGGCTGAAGCAGACCAAGCTGTCCAGAAGAAGAAGTCAAACATTTTCTGACGCGCTTCGGCACTCGGCAAAGTGTTGTTTTTCATTGCAAAGTGGATGCGGGTTTGCAGATAGGTCGGGTCGTTGCCATACACGCCGTCGTAATAAGGCAGGATAGATTCGATGGCTTGCAAACGGGTGTCGCTGATGACCACGCTGCCGTCTTCTTTAATCCGGCTCTGCTCGCGGTATTCGTCAGCCAAACGGGTTTTCAAAGCGGCTTGTTGCTGCGCGTCCAATTCGGCAAATTTTTTGCCAAGTTCATTTTGCGCAGTAATGTCCAGCCAAGCGGACAATTCGCGGTGCAGCCAGTCGGCCGTCCAGTCGGGTGCCTGATAAGCGCCGTGACCCAGAATCGAGCCGATTTCCATGCCGCCGGTGGTTTGCCAGGCAGATTGACCGGCCAGAATATCATCTTTAGTCATGACGGTTTTGCCGGAAACGGTCACGATTTTTTCAGGATAAGGCGGGGCTTTTTTATAAACCTCGCTGCCCATATAGCCGAGAATGGTAAAGCCGACAATCAGCACTGCAAAAAGCAGACACCAAAGCTTCTTGTACTGTCCCATTTCAAGTACTCCTTTTTTGGAAAGTGGTTGGTTATAGATTCGTACTAAATGAATGTTAAGGATTGTAGCACGGCTTAAAGGATAAAGAAAACGGTTTTAACACTTTTATTTTTGCTTGTTTTATTGATAAAAATAATATTTATTATCGTTTCTATTAATAAAAATAAGGTAATTTGATGATTTATCTTGGCGGAAATCATCAAAAATTAATCTTTTATGATGATGGATGTGTAGTTATTAAGGATTAATTCAGCCTTAAAAGATTCAAATTTTATGAATTAATTGATTTAGGTCAAGATTCGTAAAATCAAAACTACACATAATGACTTAAAAATACATAAACCCGATTTTTTACCATCTCTCCAAAAAAGGAAACACAACCATGAAACGCCAAGCCTTAGCTGCGATTATCGCTTCCATGTTTGTTTTAGCTGCCTGCGGCGGCGATGACAAAGCTGCCAACCAGTCAGCAGACACCCAAGCTTCTGCTGTTGCCGCTTCTGCCGAACAAACTGCTGCGGCCGACACCCCGTCAAGCGAATTGCCGGTAATTGATGCCATTGTGACGCATGCGCCGGAAGTGCCGCCGCCGACCGACCGCGACCATCCGGCCAAAGTCCGCGTGAAAATGACCACTGTTGAAAAAACCATGAAAATGGCCGACGGTGTGGATTACCACTACTGGACATTTGACGGCGATGTTCCGGGTCAGATGATTCGCGTACGCGAAGGCGATACCGTGGAAGTGGAATTCTCCAACGACCCGTCTTCTACCGTACCGCATAACGTGGACTTCCACGCGGCGACCGGTCAGGGCGGCGGCGCGGAAGCCAGCTTTACTGCGCCGGGTCATACTTCTACGTTTACTTTTAAAGCATTGCAAGCCGGTTTGTATATCTACCACTGCGCCACTGCGCCGGTGGGCATGCACATCGCCAACGGTATGTACGGCTTGATTTTGGTCGAACCGAAAGAAGGCCTGCCGAAAGTGGATAAAGAGTTCTACGTGGTACAGGGTGATTTCTACACCCAAGGCAAATACGGTGCGCAAGGCCTGCAAGCCTTTGATATGGATAAAGCGATTGCGGAAAAACCGGAATATGTGGTGTTCAACGGTCATGTCGGTTCGATTGCGGGCGACAACGCCCTGAAAGCCAAAGTCGGCGAAACCGTGCGCATGTATGTCGGCAACGGCGGCCCGAATCTGGTGTCTTCTTTCCACGTGATTGGTGAAATCTTCGACAAAGTATATGTGGAAGGCGGCAAACTGATTAACGAAAACGTCCAAAGCACGCTGATTCCGGCGGGCGGCGCGGCGATGGTGGAATTTAAAGTGGATGTACCGGGCAGCTACACGCTGGTGGATCACTCGATTTTCCGTGCGTTTAACAAAGGCGCATTGGGTCAGTTGAAAGTGGAAGGCGAAGACAACCCTGAAATCATGAGCAAAAAACTGAGCGATACCGTGTACCAACCGGCCGCACCTGCCACTGCGTCTGCCCCGGCTGCGGTTTCCGCTCCGGCAGCAGCCGCATCTGCTGCAAAATAATCAGTTAGCGTCATTTGTAAAAACCGCCGTTATCCGGCAGTAACCTTATTTTTAACGGGTAACGGTGGTTTTATACCCAGATTGATTTTTCAGACGGCCTTTGCCGTGTGGCAACCGAGGCCGTCTGAAAAATCCATTTCTATAAAAACAAACCACTATGAATACCTTCCGACTCTTTGCTTTATGCGGTATCTTGGCCTGCGGCAGCGTGGCGGCAGCAGATATGGCTGCGGTTGACGGCGGCAGCTATCGGCCGCTGTATCTGAAAAAAGAAACCCCCTTGATTCGCGTCAAGCCCTACCGTATCGACAAATATCCTGTCACCAATGCCGATTTTGCTGCGTTCGTCAAAAAACATCCGCAATGGCAGCGGGGCAAAGTGTCGTCCAAACAGGCGGAAGACGGCTATTTGAAACACTGGGTGAAAAGCGGCAACGGTTTTGCGCCCAAACAGTCGGAAGCCCGTCATCCTGTGACCAATGTTTCCTGGTTTGCCGCGCACGCCTATTGCGCCGCGCAAGGCAAGCGCCTGCCGACCATAGACGAATGGGAA
Organism: Neisseria perflava; assembly: GCF_024170405.1. Classification (GTDB taxonomy): domain Bacteria; phylum Pseudomonadota; class Gammaproteobacteria; order Burkholderiales; family Neisseriaceae; genus Neisseria; species Neisseria perflava_B. The sequence continues at coordinate 100,204 of NZ_JALJYC010000003.1, forward strand.
TTTGCCGGACAAGCCTCCGCCACGCAGAAAAACGGTACTGCCGAAGCAGGCTATAACCGCACGATTTTGGATTGGTATGCCGACGGCGGACGTAACGGCTTGCGCAATATCGGCCAAAGCCCGGCCAACTACTGGGGTATTTACGACATGCACGGCTTGATTTGGGAATGGACGGAAGATTTCAACAGCAGCCTACTGGCCGCCGGTTCGAGCACGCAGATGTTTTGCAGCGGCGCTTCGGCCGGTTCGAGCGATCCGAGTAATTACGCGGCATTTTTGCGTTTCGGTATCCGCACCAGTTTGCAGGCTAAATATACTTTGAACAACTTGGGGTTCCGGTGCGCGGTGTCGGATAAGTGAAGACAGCGCCGCCATAACACAGCAGCTTGGACGGTATCGCAAGATACCGTCGTTTTTTTCAGACGGCCTTTGCAAGCATTTTCCGGAAAAAGCAGAATTAAAACGTGCAAAAACGCGGCGGCTGTGGCATAATGCCGTCATCTTTTCATAAAGATATTCAGGAGTTTGCACCGGTTGCGGCTGGGCAAACTTGTCCGAGCCTACGAGCTCATATTTATTTTCGGAGTTTTTCCATCATGGCATTGACCGTAGAACAAAAAGCACAAATCGTTAAAGATTTCCAACGCAAAGAAGGCGATACCGGTTCTTCTGAAGTACAAGTTGCACTGTTGACTTTCCGCATCAACGACCTGACCCCGCACTTCAAAGCCAACGCAAAAGACCACCACAGCCGTCGCGGCCTGTTGAAAATGGTGAGCCAACGCCGCCGTTTGCTGTCTTACCTGCGCCGTACCAAACCGGATACTTACCGCACTTTGATTACCCGCTTGGGTCTGCGTAAATAATCTGTTTTGTGCAAGTCTCGCCGTCCATTTTCGGGCGGCGTTTTTTATGCGCAGACAGGGCAGTAGTGCTACAATCAAAGCGTCTTTTCTCAGCAAAGGAGCCCTTATGAAACTCTATCTTAGCAACACTTCCCCTTACGGCCGCCTGTGTCTGACCCGCGCTTATTTATTGGGTTTGAACGATTTACAGCTGGTGTTTACCGACCCGTGGCAGAATCCGCCCGAATTGGAAGCCAAAAACCCCTTCAGCCAGATTCCGGTATTGGAAACCGACAGCGGCGAAATCATTTACAACAGCCTACTGATTTGCCAATATTGGGAAAACGGCCGAGTAACTTCCGCAGAAGGTCTGAATCTTATCGGCTACGCCATGGCTTTGCTGGACAACGCCATCAGCGCCTTCAAATTGGAGAAAAAAACCGGGGAGAGCCGCGAGCATTTCTTGGTCAAACGCAACTTGGAAGCTATCGCCCGCGCCCTGCCGCATGTGCCAACATTTGCCGCCGACAGCCGCGAATGGCCGCAGGTAATGTTGGGCGTATGCCTGCTGACGGTGAAACTGCGCTATCCCGAAATTTTCGACGGCCATGCCCGCAGCGATACGCAAACTGCGTTGGCCGCCTTTGCGCAGCAGCCGTTTGTTGTCCAAACCAATCCAGATGTATTGGGTGAAACCCTGCCCGCGACCATCGGCGACATTCCCGCTTAAACACCAACAGGGCATTGCCCTAGAAAGGAAACAGCATGACCTCGGTTTATGATTTCACCATGAAAGACGCTAAAGGCGCAGACGTGGCTTTGTCCGATTACAAAGGCAAAGTTTTGCTGATTGTCAACACCGCCACCCGCTGCGGCCTGACCCCGCAATATGAAGAGCTGCAAAAGCTGTATGACCAGTATGCCGCGCAAGGCTTGGAAATTTTGGATTTCCCGTGTAACCAGTTCCGTGAGCAGGCGCCGGAGAGCAGCAGCGAAATTGCCCAAGTGTGTCAGATGAAATTCGGTACCAAATTTAAAATCTTCGACAAAATTGAAGTCAACGGCCCGAATGCCGCGCCTTTATACGTTTATTTGAAAGCGCAAAAGCCGGAAGACAAAGGCAATCATGTATTCAAAGATTTACTGATTCGTTTGGCTTCAATGGGTGAAAACCGCGAAGGCAGCGACATCAAATGGAATTTCACCAAATTTCTGATTAACCGCGACGGCGAAGTGGTGGAACGCTTTGCACCGAGCGTGACGCCGTCTGAAATTGCAGACGATATTCAGGCTTTGCTGTAAATATCAAATTCATTAAAGATAAAGGCCGTCTGAAAACGATTTATCATTTTCAGACGGCCTTTTTGTTTTCCTGTGAAATCAGGCAGCGGTCACTTTGTCTCTACGGCAGAGTAGGGTAATCAGGTTGCAAATGCGCTGTTTCATTTCGCGGCGGTCAACGATTTGGTCGATAGCGCCTTTTTCCTGCAAAAATTCAGAGCGTTGGAAACCTTCCGGCAAGGTTTCGCGCACGGTTTGCTCAATCACGCGCGGGCCGGCAAAGCCGATAAGGGCGTTCGGTTCGGCCAAAACCACATCGCCCAAAAAGGCGAAACTGGCGGAAACGCCGCCCATGGTCGGGTTGGTCAGGATGGAGACAAACGGCAGGTTTTTTTCGGTCAGCAAGTGTAAAGCCGCGCTGGTTTTGGTCATTTGCATTAGTGAGAAAACGCCTTCCTGCATACGTGCACCGCCGGAAGCGGCTACGCAGATAAAGGCGCAGTTGTCGGTGGCAGCACGGCGCACGCCTTGTACAAAGCGCTCGCCGACAACCGAACCCATCGAGCCGCCGATAAAGTTGAACTCAAAAACCGCCATCACAACGGGCAAACCATTGATGCTGCCTTTCATCACCACCAAGGCGTCATCTTCGCCGGTGGCTTTTTTGGCGGCACTCAGGCGGTCGGGGTATTTTTTGCTGTCTTTAAATTTCAGCGGATCGGTCGGTTTGATGTTAGCAGCGATTTCTTCGCGGCTGTTTTCGTCCAGCAGCAAATCCAATCGTTCACGGGCGGAAAGCGGGTTGTGGTAATTGCATTTCGGGCAGACGGACGCATTTTGTTTTAATTCGGTGGAATAAACCGTTGCAGAGCAGGATGGGCATTTGTGCCACAGGCCTTCGGGCACTGAAGACGTACTGCTTTTTTCTTCGCGTTTGATTTTCGGCGGTAGGATTTTATCTAACCAGCTCATGGGGACTCCTAAGATACAGGGATACTTACCGTCTCAAAACCGCTGCGGCAAAAAAGGCTCGTGGTTTTATTAAGGAAACAGTATTCAGACGGCCTTGCCTTGTGGGAAGGTAAGGCCGGGGTCGAGTTAACGGATGGCGTCTTTCAATTCTTTGGCCAGCGCACCGGCGGCTTCGGCTTCGCGGCCGGGATGTTCTTCGATTTCGCGCACAATGCGGCTGCCGACAATCACGGCATCGGCAACGGCACCGATTTTACGCGCGCTTTCGGCATTGCTGATACCGAAGCCGACGCCGATGGGCAGGTCGATGTGTTTGCGCAGGAGGGCGATTTTACGCGAAACTTCGTCGGTGTCCAATGTGGCGGCACCGGTCACGCCGCGCAGGGAAACATAATACACGAAACCGCCTGCGACTTTGGCGATGGTTTTCACGCGTTTTTCGGTGGTGGTCGGCGCAATCAGGAAAATACAATCGATGTCACGCGCTTTGAGTTCGGCATACAGCGGGGAAATGGTTTCCACCGGATCGTCAACGGTCAAAACGCCGTCAACCCCGGCTTCGGCGGCGGCTTCGGCAAATTCGCGGTAGCCCATTTTGTGAATCGGATTGAGGTAGCCCATCAGCACAACCGGAGTGGTTTGGTTGGTTTGACGGAAGCGGCTGACGGTATCCAAGACGTCTTTCAGGGAAATGTTTTTGGCTAATGCGCGCTCGGCGGCACGCTGGATGGTCGGGCCGTCGGCCATCGGATCGGAAAACGGTACGCCCAGTTCCAAAATATCCGCGCCGTTGGCAACCAGACTGTGCATCAGCGCCAAGGTGGTTTCCGTGTCGGGATCGCCGACGGTAATGTAAGGAATCAGGGCTTTTGCGCCGTTTAGCGCGGTAAAGGTTTGCTGTATTCTGCTCATCTTTTTCTCTTTTCCGTTCCGATTGGTGGATATTTGCGACAAGGTTCTAAGTATAGCATTTGCAGCCGCATAATAAACAGGCCGTCTGAAAAAAATTCGTTTTCAGACGGCCTGTTGCTGATGGGGCAGGCTTAATCGGCTTTGTGCTCAATATAGTCTTGCTTGCGGGTTTGCGGGTCGGCGCGGGTTACGGTGTATTCGCCTTCGATGATGTCGCCGTCGTCTTGGCGCGTGGTGCGGCCGAACGGATTTTGCGTATCGCTGCTGAAGACGCTGCCGCCCATATCGGCAACAGGCGTGCCTTTAATCGGCAGCAGCAGAATCAAGGCGATAACGGTGGAAATAAAGCCTGGGCTGATAAACAGCAGGGCGGCCACGGCATAGCGTATTGGCCACAGCATTTGGTATAGCGAAATATTCTGCCCGCTACGCACGGCGGCTCCGGCCAGCAAAATACCGGACATCCCGGTATGGCGCAGCATAAGCACGCCGCTGATAAAGCTGACTATCATCAGCAACAATGTCAAGCCGCCGCCGAGCCAGTCGGCGACCCAAACAATTGACATGATTTCTAAAAACAGCAGTACCAAAAAGCCGATACCGAAAAATTGCATGGTTTGCGTTCCTTGTGATGATGCCGGACAATCAGCCCGGCGGATGCTGCAAGGGTAGTGGCAAAACAGGGCTATTTCAAGCGCAGTGGGCGCGGCGGCGGGGTAAAAAAAGGTAAGGGCAGCGTAATCGGGGTGCGGTTTGCCGCTGAGTTTTGTTATCCTTAGGCACTATGAATACTTCTCCTCTTTCCTTAAAAAAGACCTTGAAAACGACCGCGTGGGCATTGTGCGCCGTGTTGCTGGCCGCCTGCGCCGGTAATAAAACAGGCTCTGTGCCCGACGGCTATTACCGAGTGCAGCAGGGCGATACGCTTTACCGCATTGCCAAACGCTACGGCCAAAGCGTATCTACCTTGGCGGCTTGGAACAATATCCCCAATTCGAGCAAAATCGAAGTCGGCCAAGTCTTGCGCGTGAAACGTTCGGGCAGCGCCTCGCGCAGCGCAAGCGGCAGTAGCAGCCGCTATAATGCCGCGTCTGCTCGTACGGTAACGCCGGTTAACCGTTTGAACCTGCAATGGCCGGTGGACAATGGCCGCAACAGCGTGATTCAGCGTTATAACGGTACCAGCAGCAAAGGTATTGACATTGCCGGCCAGCGCGGTGAACCCATTAAAGCGGCGGCGGCCGGTAAAGTGATTTATGTCGGCGAAGGGGTGCGCAGCTACGGCAAGCTAGTGCTCATCAGCCACAATAATGCCACCATCACCGCTTATGCGCATAACGACAGCATTTTGGTGCAGGAAAACCAGCAGGTACGAGCGGGGCAGGCCATTGCCAGCATGGGCAGCAGTGATGCCGACCGTGTGAAGCTGCATTTCGAGGTTAGGATAAACGGCAAAGCAGTCGATCCCATGCCGTATCTGAACTGATGATTAGATTGATGATATAAACATAAAAAGGCCGTCTGAAAAAAAATTCAGACGGCCTTTTCAATCAATATGGATGCTTACGCTTTAGGCAAGGTTACGCCGGTTTGTCCCATGTATTTGCCGTTGCGGTCTTTATACGAGATTTCGCACACTTCGTCGCTTTCGAAAAACAACACCTGCGCCACGCCTTCGCCCGCGTAAATCTTGGCCGGCAGCGGAGTGGTGTTGGAAAATTCCAGCGTCACATAGCCTTCCCATTCCGGCTCAAACGGGGTGACGTTGACGATAATGCCGCAACGCGCATAGGTGGATTTGCCCAAACATACGGTCAGCACATTGCGCGGAATACGGAAATATTCCACGGTACGCGCCAGCGCAAAGGAGTTGGGCGGGATAATGCAGCAGTCGTCTTCGACGGTAACAAAGTTTTTCGGGTCGAAGTTTTTCGGATCGACGATGGTGCTGTTGATGTTGGTGAAAATTTTAAATTCGTTGGCGCAACGGATGTCGTAGCCGTAGCTGGATGTGCCGTAGGAAATAATGCGCTGGCCGTTGGCTTCTTTGATTTGGTTCGGCTCAAACGGCTCAATCATGCCGTGCTCTTCGCTCATGCGGCGTATCCATTTGTCGGATTTGATGCTCATATCGGGATTCCTTATGGTATTTTTCAGACGGCCTTAATGGTTAAAAAGGCCGTCTGAAGGTTATTTCTGAATAGATTTAGACAGCTTTGCGTCGGTCATTATGCCTTTGTCAAATTTCATCACAAACAGCGGTTTGCCGTCTTTGCGCACGTCAAACGTACCTTCGGCGTAGCCGTTGGCAAAGCGGCCGTTCAGCGTCATGTGGTTGAGCTTGGTGCTGTTGACATTAAACGGCTCTAAAAAGACTTCCTGCCCGACGCGGATATTAACGCTGTATGCGCCTTTGCCGTGGAAACGGCCTTTTTGAAACTGCCCCGCATAGCGGCGACCGTCGCGGCATTGCCATACGCCTTGGCCTTCTGGTTTGCCGTTACGACCGACCGCGCCGTCATAGCGGCAACCCTTACCGGCATAATCGTCCAGCGTTGCTGCGTGGGCAAATAAGCCCATTCCGACCGCCAGCAAGCCGCAAATCATCTTTTTCAACATGGTTCATCCTTGCTTTCAGACGGCCTTGAGGCTACCGAGGCCGTCTGAAAATTATTCCTGCCAACCGCCTAAATAGCCGACCAGCTCTTCCAGCATGGTGGAAACGGCTTCGGTCATCAAAATCTGCGAAGCAAAAGTCAGGCTGGCAGCGTCATCGCCGTTGTTTTCCGCTTCTTCTTGCAATATGTCCAAATACTGAATGCGTTTCAGGGTAAAGTCGGCGGTCAGGATAAAGGCCAGCTGCTCGCGCCACACCAAGCCCAGTTGGGTCACGACCTTGCCGTTTTTGACGTGTTGCACCACCTCATCAGCGGTCAAATCCTGTTTGGATACCTTGACCACCGGCACGACATCGCCCACGCCTTTGAGTTCGCAATCGCTGTCCAACTCAAAACCGCCTTCGCAAGCGCCGTTTAAGAGCCATGAAGTCATCAGCGAAGAGGGCGATTGCTTGGTGTTCGGCAACGCCGCTTCCAAACCGCCCAACGCTTCGCGCAGCTTGCTCAACACATTTTCCGCTTTGGCGGACGCGGCGTTGTTGACCAGCAGATAGCCGTGGCGGGTATCGAAAATCGCCTGCGTGCGGCTGCTGCGGGTAAAGGCGCGCGGCAATAGGTCGTCGGTAATCTGTTCTTTTAATTCCTGCTTTTCCTTACGGCCGACATTACGCGCTTCTTCGTTTTGGATGTGCGCCACGCGATCGTCCAAAATATCGCGGATAACCCCAGTGGGCAAGACTTTTTCTTCCTTTTTCAGCGCCACGCGCCAAGTGTAGTCGGCCGGAAAAACCAACTCCGGCGAAAAGGAAACCGGCGGCGCAAACCCCTCGCTAAACCAGTCCAAACCCTGACAATGGGTAAAGGCTGCTTCGCCCAATTTGTCGGCCAGCGTGTCCAATTCGGGCAGCTTGTCTTTATTCAGCGGGTAGAAACTGATTTGCTTAAACCACATTGCGTTTTCCTTTCTCTCAAACCGCCTTATTATACCGATACTCCCCCAGGCTTTGTAGGCCGTCTGAAAAATAAATCGGAAGAACGGCAGTGCCGTCATTGACAGGATAACGGCATTTCTGTATAGTACGCGATTCGGTTACGCGCCCATCGTCTAGAGGCCTAGGACACTGCCCTTTCACGGCGGCAACCGGGGTTCGAATCCCCGTGGGCGTGCCAAAATTTTAAAGCACCGTTTTTTGAAACGGTGCTTTTTTCATGTTTATCAAAAGCGCGGATGAATCTTTACTTGATTTCAAGCAGTTTTGCTTTTGGTTCAGACGGCCGAACGACTTGTTTTTAAATATATTGTTGTCCATTCTCAAGCCGTTTGCCGCCAGTAGCTGCGATAGGGGGCAAGACAAAGGCGGCAATCTCTGTTAAGGTATAACACGAGTGTTCGGCACAGTCCGATGTTTAATTTTCAGAAATGGAGCAAACTGATGAATGCAAATGTAAAAATGACGGCTGCTGCGGTATTGGCAATGGTGGCCTTGTCTGCATGTAGCACTTTCGGCGGCGAGAAAGCCAAACCCGCCAGCAAACCTACTGCCAAAACAACCGCGCAAGCGCCGGCGAAACAGGTTCCGGTTGAGCCGCAGACCATGCAAGTGGATTCTATCGACGCTAAAAAAGAAGTGGCTTACAAATGCGGCACTCAGCCTTTGACTGTAATGTACGGTATCAAAGGCGGCGAAGTCGTTGCGGCTCAAGCAAAATACAAAGACCAACTGTCGCCGACTATGTACCGCGTTATCGGCATCAATGACTACAACGGCTTCTGGGGCAATGGCAACGGATGGGTTACAACCAAAGCTAACGCAGCCAATGTAGATAAAGTGGACGGCAATATGCTGACCCAACGCGCAACCACAACTGTGAACGGCAAACAGGAAGTTGTGGATGAAATTCTGTTTAAAGAATGCGTTTTGGATAAAGCGGCTACCGCTAAATTGAACCGCGCCGCTAAAAAATAAGTGATAAGCGTGTTATTTTAATAAAAGGCCGTCTGAAAAATTTTCAGACGGCCTTATTTCTTTGTAATAAATAAAATTTTAGCAATCTTGAAAAAGGACAATAGAATAAGTATGTCTGTTGCCGCCTAAAAAGACGACATCGCCTAATGAAATGGGGATTTAGAAGGGATATTGACGAAGGTTTAGGGAAAATGTGGAGAAATTTAAAAAAACGGCCGAATCAAGGGGGAATTCCTGATTCGGCCGTTTTTTACAAATGCTTTGGTCTTTTATTAAAATAATTCATGAAAAACTGGAAAAATTTGAAATTGACTCATTTTAAGGGTGAATTTAATATGGCTTCAACAAAACACCAACGCGCAGCAGAGAGGTACACATCATGATTCAATACGCCAGAGGCATCAGCGAGCTGAACAACAGCCTTGCCGATTTGGGTGACGACATCAACGTCTCATTTGAATTTTTCCCGCCGAAAACCGAAGAGATGGAAACCCTGTTGTGGAACTCCATCAACCGCCTGAAATGTCTGAATCCGAAATTTATGTCGGTGACTTACGGCGCAAATTCCGGCGAGCGTGAGCGTACCCACAGCATTGTGAAGCAAATCAAGCAGAAAACCGGTATCGAAGCGGCGCCGCACCTGACCTGTATCGATTCCACCGCCGATGAATTGCGCCAAATTGCCCGCGAGTATTGGGACAGCGGTATCCGCAATATCGTGGCATTGCGCGGCGATGTTCCGGCCGGTTGCGGCAAACCGTCGGTGTATGCCGAAGATTTGGTAAAACTGCTGCGCAGCGTGGCCGATTTTGATATTGCGGTGGCGGCTTATCCCGAAGGCCATCCCGAAGCCAAATCCGCCCAAGCCGATTTGATTAATTTGAAACGTAAAATCGATGCCGGTGCGACGCATGTAATCACGCAGTTTTTCTTTGACATTGAAAGTTATCTGCGTTTTCGCGACCGCTGCGTGATGGTGGGTATTGAAGCCGAAATTATCCCAGGTATCCTGCCGGTTACCAATTTCAAGCAGTTGGGCAAAATGGCGCAAGTGACCAATGTCACCATCCCCAACTGGCTGGCGCATATGTATGAAGGTTTGGACAACGACCAGGCCACGCGCAATCTGGTGGCCGCCAGCATTGCCATGGATCAGGTCAAAGTATTGTCGCGCGAGGGCGTGAAAGATTTTCACTTCTACACGCTCAACCGCAGCGAGCTGACTTACGCGATTTGCCATACCTTAGGCGTGCGCCCGTATCACCAACAGGCCGCCTGAAAAATTTAACCCATTATTATTTTTTAATTTTTCATTCCATCAGGAGAAAAACATGACAACATTGCACTTTTTAGGTTTCCCGCGCGTCGGAGCATTCCGCGAATTGAAATTCGCCCAAGAAAAATACTGGCGCAAAGAGCTGGGCGAGCAAGAACTGTTGGATGTCGCCAAAGATTTGCGTGAGAAAAACTGGAAACACCAAGCTGCCGCCAACGCTGATTTTGTGGCCGTTGCCGACTTTACCTTTTACGACCATATTTTGGATTTGCAAGTCGCTACCGGCGCGATTCCCGCCCGTTTCGGCTTTGACAGCCAAAACCTGACCTTGGAACAATATTTCCAACTGGCGCGCGGCAACAAAGAGCAATTCGCCATTGAAATGACCAAATGGTTTGACACCAACTACCATTATTTGGTGCCCGAGTTCCACGCCGATACCGAATTTAAAGCCAATGCTGCGCACTATCTGCAACAGCTGCAAGAAGCGCAAGCGCTGGGCTTGCAAGCCAAACCGACCATCGTCGGCCCGCTGACCTTCCTGTGGATTGGTAAAGAAAAAGGCGATACCGATTTCGACCGTCTGAGCCTGCTGCCGAAACTGCTGCCGGTTTATGTAGAACTGCTGACCGCATTGGCCGAAGCCGGTGCAGAGTGGATTGAAATCGACGAACCTGCGCTGGCTGTGGATTTGCCGCAAGAATGGGTTGTCGCCTACAAAGAAGCATACGCCGCTTTGAGCCAAGTAAAAGCCAAAATTTTGCTGGCTACTTATTTCGGCTCAGTTGCCGAACATGCCGACCTGCTGAAAGCCTTGCCGGTTGACGGCCTGCACATCGACTTAGTGCGTGCGCCTGAACAGCTTTCCGCCTTTGCCGATTACGACAAAGTCTTGTCTGCCGGTGTGATTGACGGCCGCAATATCTGGCGTGCCAACTTGAATCAAGTTTTGGATACCCTTGAGCCGCTGAAAGCGCAACTGGGTGATCGTCTGTGGATTGCTTCTTCCTGCTCGCTGCTGCACACCCCTTACGATTTGTCGGTGGAAGAAAAACTGCAAGCCAACAAGCCCAACCTGTATTCTTGGCTGGCCTTCACCCTGCAAAAAACCGATGAATTGCGCGTATTGAAAGCCGCTTTGGACAACGGCCGCGACAGCGTTGCCACAGAATTGGCCGCCAGCCAAGCCGCCGCCGATTCCCGCGCGGGCAGCGCCGAAATCCACCGCGATGACGTAGCCAAACGCTTGGCCGAACTGCCTGAAGGTGCCGACCAACGTAAATCGCCGTTTGCTACCCGCCTCAAAGCGCAACAGGCTTGGTTGAACCTGCCGCTTTTGCCGACCACCAACATCGGCTCGTTCCCGCAAACCACCGAAATCCGCCAAGCGCGTGCTGCCTTCAAAAAAGGCGAATTGAGCGCTGCCGACTACGAAGCCGCGATGAAAAAAGAAATCGCTCTGGTGGTGCAAGAGCAGGAAAAACTGGGCTTGGATGTCTTGGTACACGGCGAAGCCGAGCGCAACGACATGGTGGAATACTTCGGCGAGCTGTTGAGCGGCTTTGCCTTTACCCAATACGGCTGGGTGCAAAGCTACGGCAGCCGCTGCGTGAAACCGCCGATTATCTTCGGTGACGTGAGCCGCCCCGAAGCCATGACCGTGGCTTGGTCAACTTACGCGCAAACCCTGACTGACAAACCGATGAAAGGCATGCTGACCGGCCCGGTAACGATCTTGCAATGGTCTTTCGTGCGCAACGACATTTCGCGCGCCACCGTGTGCAAACAAATCGCCTTGGCCTTGAATGATGAAGTGTTGGATTTGGAAAAAGCCGGCATCAAAATCATCCAAATCGACGAACCGGCCATCCGCGAAGGTTTGCCCTTGAAACGCGCCGATTGGGATGCTTACTTGGCTTGGGCGGGCGAAGCCTTCCGCCTGTCGTCAACAGCTTGCGAAGACAGTACCCAAATCCACACCCATATGTGTTATTCCGAGTTTAACGACATCCTGCCCGCGATTGCCGCGATGGATGCAGACGTGATTACCATCGAAACTTCACGCTCCGACATGGAATTGCTGACCGCGTTCGGCGAATTTAAATACCCCAACGACATCGGCCCGGGCGTGTACGACATCCACAGCCCGCGCGTGCCGACCGAAGCCGAAGTCGAGCGTCTGCTGCGCAAAGCGATGGAAGTTGTGCCGGTAGAACGCCTGTGGGTCAACCCTGACTGCGGCCTGAAAACCCGCGGTTGGAAAGAAACCATCGAGCAGTTGGAAATCATGATGAACGTCACCCGCAAACTGCGCGACGAGTTGGCTGCGAAGTAAGCAGTAAAAAATAGGTAATACAAAGGCCGTCTGAAAATTCGGATTTTCAGACGGCCTTTTTACTTAATGTGAGTTCGGGATAAACAGATAGAATATCTTTTTAAATTTTAGAAGCATACTTCTTCCGGCAGACAGAATCCGCGAGGATTCGTCATTCCCGCGCAGGCGGGAATCCAGAAACCCGGCATTTCTGTAATGTTTTCAAGGCATCAGAAGCTCAAACTTCTGGATTCCCGCCTGCGCGGGAATGACGAAAATCTGGCGATTTTCTGCCTGCTGAAACGCTGTATGGTTCTGAAAATAATGAAAATATTTAAAACGCTTATCCTAAACTCTCGTTAAATAGCATAGAGGCCGTCTGAAAATTTGGATTTTCAGACGGCCTTTTTGCTTAGCTTAAATTATTCCAAGACCAATTCCGGTAAGGCGTTTACGATTTTCATCGTTTCCAAGCTGACCGTTATTACCCGCAAAAACAATTCCAGCGGGTATCTGGCGTTGCCCATTGTTTCCAATGCCCAATCGTTGGCATTGTTGGCAATGCCGCTGTCTTTATCGGTTTTCACGCATTGGCGTTCCATTACCCATTCCAACGCGCTTTTGCTGTTGACGATATAGTCAAACGCCTGTTCGGGGATGTTTTCAATCGTGAAATTTGCGTTATACACCACGTGCGTTTTGTCGTCTTTTTTGGCGAATTTCATTTTCTCCACATAAAAATCGCTGTCGGGACGGTCACTGACAATTTGGTTTTCTGCCAACGACAAACCCTTGATGTTGACGCGGGTGTAAATCGGCGCAGTTTCATAATGCAGATGTAACTGTGCCAAATTACGTCCGGCCTTGCCGAACGCCCAAAAATCCGCTTCGCTTTTCACACGCGGAATGCGTGGTAACTGCTTGGATAAATTATCCGCATATTTTTCACGGTAAGTTTCGCTGTGCAGTAAACCGTAGATATAGTAGAAAATATCTTCCTTGCCGATTGTTTGGCTGCCGTAAAAATCTTGGAAATGCAGCAAGGCCTTATCGTTAATGGCATCTTGACGCTGGTAGCCTGCGGAGGCCGTCTGAAACAAATCGTTGTCCTGCGCTTCGGTTTTCTCGTAGAGGTAGAGTGGAAAGCATTGGTTCTTTTCAAGTAATTCCAAATCAGGAATGGTATTGCTCATCAATGTAGAAAATTCTTTTCTTGCTCCAGCCCCTGTTACACAAATCACCAAGTTTTCGCTTTCGGGAGTAGGGAAAATTTGAGGAATTTGTCCGACACGGTGTACTATCATTTCATCAAAATAAACATTCAATTTGCTAAACGGTCTATACACTCCCATTCTGATATTTGCTTGATTAAATGAAGTCAAAATACCGTTTTTTACCTTGGGAATCAGGCTACTTGACCAGCTGATTTTAGTGGTATCCGTATTGATAAAATCTTCTACTTTTTGATTGCTTCCGGTTTCTTGATAACGCTGAACTTCGGAATTATAAAATTCAATCATTTTTTGCATATTCTCAGACAGTCTGCCGTCTGAAAAGTTATATACCCAAGCATCCCTTCCTGTTTCTGCACCACGCGAATAATTTTCAAAAATCACAAACTCTTTCATCTCTCCTTTTTTCGGTTTATGCCCCAAAATCGGATATTGGTTGAAATTTACATCTCGCTGATTGAGCCAATCGTTAAAGCTGTCAGGTGTAATGGTTTGCCAATCGGTAATGCCGTTAATGCTTTGGTATTCGGCAATCATTTCCAATTTATCTGTACGCTTTAAATAACTGCCGATGTCGTGAAAATAGATTTGTCCTGTTTTTTCAGCATTAGGGTTTTTAACCAAAAGAAAAATAGCCGTTGGTGTCATGATATTGAATACACTTTGACCTTCTTTTTTTGCGCTATCGCCTGATTTTCCACGAATACCGCCGCGTAAATGGAAAAAATATAAACTGGAAAACTCATCAGCTAAACATTTACGCACTCCGTTCATTGCAACTTTCTCAATGAAATTGGCATTGGTAATAAACCCAATCACGCCTTGATTACCGATACGGTCGGAAGCCCAGCGGATGGCGCGGATATAGCTGTCGTAAAGCGAATTTTTGTTGGTTGCGCTTGAATAGGCCGCGTAAGTCTGCTCGATTTTTCTGTCCAAACCCGGATAGGCGGTGTTGGCATTGTTGTCGTTGGCGCTTTCCTGCCCTGCGGAATACGGCGGATTGCCGATGATTACCTTGATATCCAATGCTTTCTGCCGTTTGCGGCGGCGGCTGTTTTCGTCGGGATGGTCGGCCAAATCTTTCGGCTCGTACATGGCGAAGGTGTCGGTCAGGCAGATACCGTCAAACGGGGTATAAGTTTGCGGATTAGCCAGCGCGTGGTAGGTGGTTTCGATGTTGATACTGGCGATGTAGTAGGCGAGCAGCAGCATTTCGTTGGCATGGATTTCGCCATATTTGGCGGGCAGGTTTTCGGGCGCAATCAGGCCGCTTTGCAGCAGGCGGGTGATGAATGTACCCGTGCCGGTAAAGGGGTCGATAATCTGCACGCCTTTTGCATTCAGGCTGCTGCCGAATTCTTGTTGCAATACGTCTTCTACGCTACGGATGATAAAGTCCACCACTTCAACCGGGGTATAGACAATCCCCATTTTCTCGGCCAGTTTGGGGAAGGCTTTGTTGAAGAATTTGTCATACAGCTCTTTGATGACTTCCTGCTTGCCTTGTGCGCTGCGGATACCTTCGACGCGCAGGCGCACGTTGTCGTAAAACTCGTTGAGACGTTCGTTTTCTTTGTCCATCTGCCTGCGGTATAACACCGCCATCACTTTTTCAATCGCCTGCGACATGGGATTGTGGCGGGTAAAGTTGTCGTTTTTGAATAATGCATCAAAAATCGGTTTGGTAATAATGTGTTGCGCCAGCATTTCAACCACTTCGGATTTGCTCAGGCTGTCATTCAGGTCTTGTTTCAGATGGCCGAAAAATTCTTCAAAGGCGCGGATTTCTTCTCCGTTGTCGGGATTATCCAATACGGCCTGCATTTGGCTGATATGCGTTTGGGCGATTTTGGCAACATCGTCTGCCCATTCGTCCCAATACATGCGGTTGCCGACTTTTTTGACGATTTTGGCGGTCAGGGCGCGTTCGATTTCGCCGATTTCAAATTCAAACAAATCGTCGTGTACTTCGGATAAATCGCCTTTTTGCCCGATACTGTTGCTTCGTTGCGCTTTGCTTGCGGTTTTTTTGTTTGGCAGTGGTTTTATTTTTGCACTGTAAGGTTTTGACGGCGGCGACAATTTCGATTTTGTCGTTGGAACCGTCAAACTGCATTTGGTTGAGCATGGCTTCAAAGCGGTCGTCGTGTGAGCGCAGCGCATTTAAAACCTGCCAGACAACGCGGTAGTTTTCGTTGTTATCCAAGGCTTTATCCGGCTCGACCCCGGCGGGGATGACGACGGGCAGAATGACATAGCCGCGCTTTTTCCCTTCGGCGCGGCGCATGACGCGGCCGACCGACTGCACGACATCCACTTCGGAATTGCGCGGTGTCAGAAATAAAACGGCATCTAAAGCGGGCACATCCACGCCCTCTGACAAACAGCGGACATTGGATAAAATGCGGCAGGTATTCTCGGGCGTGTCGGCTTTGAGCCAGTTGATTTTGCTTTGCTTTTCCAGCGCGTTCATGCTGCCGTCAACATGTTCGGCATCGCAATGCAGGGCGTAAGAAGGCTGCTGTTTCAAATCTTCATCGGTTTCGCTTGCCTGATACGCTTCCACCACAGCGGAAAACATTTCACTGATGGCTTTGGAGCTGACTTTGTGTTTTTTGCCTTTGAAATTTTTTTCAATCACTTGGCAAAAGGCAACGGCGCGTTTCATCGGGGTAAAATCGTCATTTAAATCTTGGCTTAATCCTTGTTTGGATAAGGCTTTCCAACAGCCGATGATTTTGGCGGCATCGTCAACGTGGATTTCGCCGTTACTGAGGAATTTTTCCAAGCGGCGGTTGATTTCAGCTTCGGCTACGGTCAATACGATGACTTTGTAATCCACCAGTAAGCCTTGTTTGACGGCCTCGGAAAAACTGATGGTATAAAACGTGTCGCCGAAGTGGTCGCGGTTGTCCATCGAATACAGCACGACACTGCCGTCATCATCTTTGGCTTGCTTTTTCGCATCGCTGCCGTAAATGCGCGGGGTGGCGGTCATATAAAGACGCTTTTGGGCGCGGATAAAGTCGTTGTTGTGGACTTTGACAAAGTTTGAATCCGATTCGCCTTCGTAGGTGTGGCCTGTGGTGCGGTGGGCTTCATCGCAGATAATCAGGTCGAACTCGCCCAGCCCCATCTGCTGCGCCTGATGAATCACATCAATGGAGTGGTAGGTAGAATAGACAACGGTCATGGCTTCGCTGTTTTTCTTGTCATTTAAAGCTTTGAGCGCGTTGATGTGTTTGGTTAAACTTGCGGCGTTGGTGGTGGCGGGATATTGCAAATCGGAAAGGCGGCTGATGATGTTGCTTTCGTCTTCATCGCTTTTCTTTTTGCCGACTTCGCTGTCGGAACACACGGCGAAATTGTGCAATTTGATGGCGCTCTCTTGTGTCCATTCGGTCAGGGTTTGCGACAACAAAGCCAAAGAAGGTACGAGAAACAAGACCATTTTGCCTGCGCCTGCCTGCTCTTCGGCAATTTTGAGCGCAGTAAAGGTTTTGCCTGTGCCGCAAGCCATAATCAGCTTGCCGCGTTCGGCCGTCTGAAAACGGTTTAAAACCGCATTCAGCGCCTGAGACTGATGAGGGCGGAGCTGCTTTTTGTCTTTTAAGACGATTTGCTGCTTTTGCAGATATTGCAACCAGTCAATCGCGCTGTTTTCCAAATCGCTGCGCTTGATGGTGCTGACGGGGATATGCTGATTATCCAGCGCTTCGGCAGCATGGGGTGACCATTTGTCGGTCGTGGTAATGATAATTCGGTGGCTGAAATCTTTTTTGCCGGAGGCGGTGAAAAAGCTGTCGATATCGGACTTTTGTACGGAATAGTCGGCTGAGTAGTTTTTACATTGGATGGCATGAAATTCGCCGCTTGCCGTGGTAGCCACCAAGTCGATACCGGAATCTTGCTTATTTGCGGCACGCTGATGGGTCGCTACCCAATCGGCGTAAGTTTGAACATTTTGATATTGGTCTTGATAAAACGGCTCGTTTTGCAGGTAACGAATCATCAGGTGTTCGAAATCCGTACCTTTATCGCGCGGGCTTGATGCGTTTTGCTGGAATTGCTCCAGAATGAGTGAGAGTGAAGGGTCGGGTCGGGTCGGGTCGGGTCGGGTCGGGTCGGGTCGGTACATAATAGTATAACTTTCCTTATTTGTCAATATGTTATATTTTAGAAAGATGGGTGTATGGGCAGAAGATAAATTGGTAAGAATTGTAAACGGAATTTTTAAAAAGAGATAGATCTTGTGCGACATTGCAGCATAAGAAACATATAAGAAACCCATTTTCAGACGGCATTTTGACATCTGCTGACAACCCTACCGTTTTCAATTATCATAAACCAAATAATCACAAGGGAATTATTATGCTGCGTTACATGCTGCCGTGTTGGGTGGCGGGCGTGGTTGTCTCGTTCGCGCTGCCGTCCGTACCGCTTGTTGAGGTATGGGCGGCGGCGTTTTGCGTATTATCGGCGGCGGCATGGCGGTTTCGGGGAGGGCGTGCATTTCAGACGGCATGGCTGCTGCTGGCGGTATTGCTTGGCGCGGCCTACGGCGTATGGCGCACGGAGCGGGCTTTGGCGCGGCAGTGGCCGTTGGGTCAGACCGAACAGGTGGCGCTGACGGTGGAAGTGGCGGATATGCCGCGCCGTGATGAAAAGCGGGTGCAGTTTCAGGCCAAGGCGCGGCGCAAGGACGGGCGGGAATTTGTGTTGCTGCTGTCGGATTATCAAGGGCGCGGGTGGACGGTGGGCAGCCGCTGGAAAATTTCGGCGCGGGTGCGGCCGGTTATCGGCGAGGTGAATCTGCGCGGTTTTGACCGCGAGGCATGGGCGTTGGGCAACGGCATAGGCGGCGTGGGCACGGTCGGCAAGGGGCGCGAAATGCTATCGGCAGGCAGGAATATGGGGCTGGCGGTTTGGCGCGAACGTATCAGCCGCAACTGGCAGCCGGTTTCGGATGATGAACATCATGGCTTTATGCCGTCTGAAAACAATGCAGCAGATTCGTTTTCAGACGGCATTGCTTTGATGAAAGCCTTGAGCATAGGCGAACAGTCGGCGCTGCGGCCGGCGCTGTGGCAGGTGTTCCGCCCTTTGGGGCTGACTCATTTGGTGAGCATTTCGGGGCTGCATGTGACCATGATTGCGGTATTGGCCGGCTGGTTGCTCAAGCGGCTGCTGCGTTTTTTGCCGTTTACCCCGGCGCGGCCGCGCTTATGGATATTGTGCGGCGGGGTGGCGGGGGCGCTGTTTTATGCGCTGATGGCGGGCTTTGCCGTGCCGACGCAGCGCAGCGTGCTGATGTTGGCGGCATTTGCCTGGGCATGGTGGCGCGGACGCGGCACGGCGGTGTGGGCGGGCTGGTGGCAGGCGCTGGCGGCGGTGTTGCTGTTTGATCCGTTGGCCGTTTTGGGTGTGGGCACTTGGCTGTCGTTCGGCTTGGTGGCGGCGCTGATTTGGGGCGGCGCAGGCCGTCTGAAACAGGGCGCGTGGCAAATGGCGGTGCGCGGGCAGTGGGCGGCGACGGTGTGGTCGGTGGTGTTGCTGGGTTGGTTTTTCGCTTCGCTGCCGCTCTTGAGTCCGCTGGTAAATGCGGTGGCGATTCCGTGGTTTTCTTGGGTATTGACGCCGCTGGCGCTGCTCGGCTCGCTGCTGCCTTTTGCGCCGTTGCAATATTTGGGCGCGGCGTTGGCGGAATATACGCTGCGGGGGATTGTCTGGTTGGCGGACATCGCGCCGGAATGGGGCGTGGCCGCCGCGCCGTGGCCGTTGTTGATGTTAGCGGGGATGGCCGCCCTGCTGCTGTTGCTGCCGCGCGGTACGGGCTTGCGCCCGCTGGCTTGTGTCGCTTTAACCGGTTTTATTTTTTACCGCCCCGCGCCGGTGGCGCAAGGCCGTCTGAACGTGATGGTAATGGACGCTGGGCAAGGCTTGGCGGTGTTGTTTCAGACGGCCTCGCATACGCTGCTGTTTGATACCGGCACGGCGCAGGCCGCCTCTGCGGGCGTTGTGCCCAGCCTGAATGCGCTGGGCGTGCGCCGTTTGGATAAATCGGTTTTATCGCACCACGACAGCGACCACGACGGCGGCTATCCGTTTATCCTGCGCGCGCAGCCGCCGGATAAGATAGCGGCGGGGCAGCCTGAATTTTATCCGCAGGCCGGATTGTGCCGCGAAGCGCGGTGGCAATGGGACGGCGTGGCCTTCGAGTTGCTGAGGCCGTCTGAAAACGGCAGCGCGGAAGACAACGACCAAAGCTGTATTTTACGCGCGGTGGCAGGCGGTGAGGCGCTGCTGGTAACGGGCGATTTGGGACAGAAAGGCGAGGCGGCTTTGGTGGAAAAATACGGCAGCGCCTTGTTTAGCCAAGTCTTGCTGCTGGGGCACCACGGCAGCAATTCCGCCTCTTCGGGCGTGTTTCTCAACGCAGTATCGCCGCAATACGCCGTCGCCTCCAGCGGCTACGCCAATGCCTACGGTCATCCGACGGCAGCGGTACAAAACCGCGTGCGGGCGCATGGCGCGACTTTGCTGCGCACGGATGTGTCCGGCGCTTTGCTTTTTGAGTTGGGTGGCGAGGGAGAAGTTTTTCAAGGCCGTCTGAAAACGGATAAGTTTTATTGGCAGCGCAAACCCTTGGAATAGGGTGGGGATTTGAAAGATTGTTTCAGGCTAATGTCATTTTGGCTTAACAAAAGTATAGTTATCCCTGTTTCGTGTGAATTCCGTTGTGGATAATCAGGGTTGGAGATTGAAAAATAAGGGAAAAGATTAGCTGCGTAAAAAATAGGCAGGTATGATGTTTTGATAAGATTATTCTTTTGTCAACTAAAAAGAAATATTTTTTCAGACGGCCTGTGGCTTTAAAGCGGCAATGCAGGCGGGGATGTTTTATCCTGCAACAGCGTGCATGCGCTTGTGTACGAGATGTGGATAAATACGCTGAGAGATTGAAAAGACAGAGAAAAATAAAATTGCTTAAATTTTAAGCAAAGGCCGTCTGAAATTTCAGACGGCCTTGCCGGTATGCAGGTTAAGGCAGCAGCTTGCCCGGATTCATGATGTTGTGCGGGTCGATTTGCGCTTTGATGGCTTTCATCAGGGAGATTTCGGTTTCGCCGCGTACGCGCGGAATCCAATGGTTTTTAATCGTGCCGATACCGTGTTCGGCGGCGATGGTGCCGTGGTTGGCGAGAATATGCTCATACACAATGGTGTTGATTTTGTCTTCATATTCATACACTTCATTGCTCATGATGGTGGGCAGGAAGGTATTGTAGTGCAGGCTGCCATCCCCGAGGTGGCCGAAGCAGACGACTTGGATGTCGGGGAATGCGGCTTGCAGCGCGGGTTCACATTGGCGCACAAAATCGGCCACGCGCGCAATGGGGACGGCAATGTCGTGTTTGATGCTGGTGCCGAGTTTGCGTTGAGAAGCGGAGATGTTTTCGCGCAAAGCCCATAAATCCTGACGCTCTTGTTCGGATTGCGCCAATATGCTGTTTTCAAATCCGTTTTGATACAAAAATTCGGCTAACTGCTCGGCCAATAGCGGATTGGGCACGGAGTCGGAGAGTTCTAATAAAATATGCCAGTCGGCGTCGGTCGGTTGGCGGATTTGGCTGAATTCGGCGGATAAGCCTAGGGCAAAGCGGCTGACTAATTCAAAGCTGCACAGGCGTTCGGCAAAATGGCCTTGAATCAGGGTCAGCAGCTTGACGGCGGTTTCGATGTCGTCCAGCCCGACCCAAGCGGTTACAGTGGTTTTCGGACGGGCAAACAGTTTCAGGGTGGCGGCGGTAATCACGCCCAGCGTGCCTTCGCTACCGATAAACAGATGGCGCAGCTCATAGCCGGTGGTGTTTTTGTGCAGCGGTTGTAAGTGGGAAATCAATTCGCCGTTGGGCAAAACGACTTCCAATCCCAAAACCAAATCGCGGGTGGTGCCATAGCGTAAGACATTCAAGCCGCCGGCATTGCAGGCAATATTGCCGCCAATTTGACAAGAGCCTTCGCTGGCAAGACTGAGCGGAAACAAACGGCCGGCTGCTTCGGCTGCTTCCTGCACGCGCTGTAAAACCACACCGGCTTCCACAGTAATACTGTGGTCGGCCAAATCAATGTCACGAATACGGTTGAGCTTGGAAAGATTCAGCAATACGCCGCCTTGTGTGACCGCCGCGCCGCATAAGCCGGTATTGCCGCCTTGCGGTATCACGGGAATGCGGTGTTCATGGCAATACCGCATGATTTTTTGCACGCTCTCTACGGATTTGGGCTGCAAAATCACATCCGGCGATGAGGTAAAACGCCGACGTTGGTCGATGAGGAGTTCGGGCGCGGAAGTTAAGATTTCAGAAGCATCGAGAAATGCTGAAAAAGGAGTAGTGGTAGTCATAGCCGGTTTTGATGGGTTTAGAATAAGACGGAAATCTGATTATAATGTAAAGCCAATGCTTTATTATTTATATGTATTGTGGTAGTGGGATGTGAAGACATCCGTTGGCATAAAAGGCTGTGAGGGAACGGGGTAAAAGACGGTTTGAATGCCGTCTGAAAAACAAAAAGCAGGATACTTTCCAGTATCCTGCTTTCCGTATATTCCGAGGAATATTAATTATTTAGCAGCAGAAGTGGCTTCAGAAGCGGCAGAAGCAGCGGCTTCAACGGCAGATGCAGCAGCGTCGGCAGCAGATGCAGCGGCAGCTTCAGCAGTAGAAGCAGCAGCTTCAACGGCAGAGGCAGCAGAAGCGGCAGCAGCTTCAGTAGAAGAAGCAGCGGCTTCAACAGCAGAAGCGGCTTCAGAAGCGGCAGAAGCAGCAGCTTCAGTAGAAGATTGAGAACCGCCACAAGCAGCCAGGGTCAGAGACAACAGAGCAGCAGCCAACAGTGATTTTTTCATTTTTTGGTACCTTCTTAAATCGATTTAAAAACAGAAAATAACTAAAAACGGCCATAAATGGCCTTTACAGTAGAAATCCATTGCTGAATTTTCTTCATTATGCCCCACACGGCAGGCCAATGCAACGGTATCTGAAGGGCGTGCAAGGGCGGTCGGAGTAGGTATGGCGAGGAATAAAACGCTTGGAATAGCTGCCTTTTTATTTTTTTTTATCCGTGGGGAATACTTAATTTCGAAAAAATATTAAAATTTTCAATATATTAAAATAAAAATATGTGTGGTGCAGGCTATTTAGGCGGTCGCAGAGAAAAAGTGTCAACAATGTTGTAAAAAGGATGTAGTCCGGTTGCGGAAAAACAACAAATTTTATAAAACTTATCACAATTTATCGGTATGAGCAGCGGAAAAACATGCCGGATTGTTATTTTGTTACATGGCTGCGGTAGTGGTATTTTCCGGTGCTTGCCTGTGTTAGAATCAGGCTTCGGTAGTATTTGACCGTAGATTAATTAAAGGACGACTAAATGGCTATTGCTAAAAATTCAGTGGTATCGCTGCATTACGAAATGTTTGATGCCAATAACCAACTGTTGGACAAAACCGAAGAGCCGATTGTGTATCTGCACGGCGGTTATGACGGTATTTTCCCGTTGGTGGAAGAGGCGTTGCAAGGCAAAAACGTGGGCGATACGGTGGAAGTGGCCTTGTCTCCTGATGACGCTTTTGGCGAGCGGGATCCGGAATTGGTGCGTATCGAAGACGTGAGCGTGTTTCCGGTTGAAGTGGAAGTCGGCATGATGTTTGAAGCCGATGATCCGGAAACCGGTGATGTGATTATTTACCGCGTCACTGATGTGGCCGACGGCAAAGCCGTGGTAGATGGCAACCATCCGCTGGCCGGTATGAAGCTGCTGTTTAAAGCAACCGTAGACGGTATCCGCGAAGCCACCGCCGAGGAAATCGAGCACGGTCACGTACACGGTGCGCACGGCCATCATCACTAAATAATAGTACGAAGACGCCTTAATTGCTCAACAACGGCGCAGACCACCCGAACAGGAAAACGGAATATGTAGGATATACCGCAGTACCCTGTCGGGCGGTTTTTTGTATCTGCCGGATTTTCCAGCACTAAACTCAAACATTAAATAAAACATGTTTGTATGCCGTTACGGTGTACTTTTGCCACAAAATAAAAGCAGGGGAAGCATATGGGGAGGAAAGTTTTGGTATAGGTCAAACAAAGCAAGAAAATATTTGGCCGCCGTGTAAATTACATTGAATTACATTTATCGGCAAGGATAATCTATATTAAGATAAACCGATAAAAATATTGGGGCTGTACTAGATAACTAGATTTATTCAAAATCATTTAGAATAAATCCCATGAAAAAAAGTCGACTGAGCCCTTATAAGCAAAACAAGCTA
>NZ_JALJYC010000004.1 GCF_024170405.1 Neisseria perflava
ATTAGCTTGTTTTGCTTATAAGGGCTCAGTCGACTTTTTTTCATGGGATTTATTCTAAATGATTTTGAATAAATCTAGTTATCTAGTACAGCCCCAAAATCAATCAGGAGATTTAACTGGTCGTCTGTGTAAGCAAAGTGGTTTGGGTACAACGGGATTTGTGTTTTGTAATGACCAAAAGAAAGCTGCCGAATCGGGTGGGCAATACTGTTTATATTCTCAACCATCGGGAAAAGGATATTCGGTTGATACCTGTTCCGATTGGGAAAAAAAGAAAAAAGAAGAAGAGCAAAAAAAAGCAATAGAAGAGGCGATTAAATCAGATTCAAAAACTTATTATTACGCAAATGGCATTTATGTCAAAAATGGAAAAGAATTATGTATAGCTTACGCAGCTTTTGTTGGTAAAGAAAATCACGGTGCTTCATCCTCTGGAAGTTCTTTTATTTGTGGCGTTTCTACGACGGTTGGCACTAGAACGACTGTTCATCAAGAGCTTCAATCTGATACGGCTATTCGCGTAACTCTTGCCGGTGCATTAGCTAAATATTCAGGCGATAACGGCGGTTGTACAGCCTATTTCAGCGGCGAAAATACAATTTCTTGTCTAAAAGATTCTTCCGGTGTCGGCGGAGATTCGTCCGGCGAAGAATCATCAGATTCAGAATCCGAAAAACCAAAAGAAGAAGAACAAGAGCAGGAAGAAGATAATCCCGTGGTCAACATGTTGGCCAATCTCTACAACATGATGAAAGAAGAAATGACGGGTTTAAAGAACGCTATAACTTCTAGCTCTTCGGGCGGAGGCAGTGCCGGAAGTGAGAACGGTTCGAAAAACGGTTCAGAAAATGGAAGTGATGAAGGCTCTGAAACGGGTGCGGAAAACGCTACTGGCGATTCGGATTATGGTGTTTTAGACGGTGTTTCAAAATCTGAATATTCCCGTGGCGGAGTTTTTCAAGAATCAGGTTCATGCCCTTCCCCTATTCCGCTGAATTTCAGCGTTTTAGGCTATGGCGTGGCTACTGAATTCTCGTTTGAACATGTTTGTACGGTGGTGGCAAAACTTCGCCCATTGATGATTATGTTCGGCTATTTGGTTGGTGCAACCATGATTACCAAAGCATTAAGGAGTTCTTGATATGCCGTGGATAGCCTCACTTGTAGCTTCTTTAATTTCCGCTTTAGGGCCATTCATAAAGGACATTTTTTTAAAAATTCTTGTCGCGCTGGGTGTTTCTCTGATAACGCATGAGGGCATTGATATTGTTGTTGAAAATCTCTTTTCAAAAGCAAATGAATATCTTGGCGAAATGGATAGTGAATTTATAGGGCTTTTTCTTTTAAGCGGTATTGGTCATGCGATAAATACCGTGATTGGTGCAGCAAATTTTGTTATCTCGTGGAAAATCACATCAAAAACTTGGACGTTTTTAGCAAGTAAGAAAGGGTAGAAAAATGATTACTTTGATTACTGGTTCTCCGGGTTCGGGTAAAACTTTGAGCATGGTTTCAGAAATTAAAAACAAAATTGATAAAGAATGGCAAGGGCGTAAGATTTTCACGGATGGCATTCCTGAGCTGACAATTCAAACTGAGCCGATTCCAGAAGGTCATTCTATCCATTATATGCATGTTTGGCTTAAATGGCCTGAAAATCATGGTTCGATTGTGATTATTGATGAAGCGCAGCGCGTATTTCCGCCCCGCTCTTCCAATCAGAAAGCTAGTGAGCTTGTCGAATGGATGCATATTCATCGCCATGCCGGGGCGGATATTTATCTAATCACTCAAATGCCTACCCGCATTGATAAACAAGTTCGCGATTTAGTCGGGGTGCATTGGCATATCCATCAGAATAGATTGGGTATGCGTCTTAAATTTTATTGGGACTATTGCGCAAATAATCCAAAATCTGAATCGAAAAATGGTCAAGTTTCCCCTTATAAATTCGATAAATCCGTTTTTGGTCTGTACAAGTCCGCTGATGTCCACACTAAAATTAAAAAGCCCAAATCAAGAGTGCTTTTCATCGTTCCCGTGGCCGTGGTCGCTTTAGCGATTTCATCGGCGTTTTCGCTGAAATTACTCAAAGGCAATCAGTCCGCGCCTGAAACTGTGGCCGAGGCTAAAGAAGACGTTAAAAAAGGGGCGGAAAAAGGCTCGGCTAAAGCTGCCGAATCCTTGGCCTCATCGCTGAAAAAAGATGAAAACCGCTCCCTAACGCCCGAACATTTTAAGCCCACGATACCCGATAAAGTCGAATCAAAGCCTATTTATGATAGTGTGAGACAGGTAAAAACCTTTGAATATCCCGTTGCCTGTGTCGATTCGGGGGCAAAATGCAACTGCTACACTCAACAGGCCACGATAATCAGCGAAATAGACGTTAAAACCTGCAAGCAATACGTTGATAAGGGTTTGCCCTTCAATCCCTATAAGCAGCCCGAACAGGAGCGTTATCACGCAAATAACGGCACAAATGCCGTTGTTTCCGCTCAGGCACAAACCCAAGACAATCAAGTCTTGGTAATGGGTGGGCAAAGCCAGCAAAATTTAATGTATGACAATCGTGTTCCGGTCGATTCATACGGTACTCCAACTAACTAAGAAAGGGAAAAATCATGAAATTCTATCTAGTCGCATTCGGTGTGGGCGCATTGGGCGCAATACTCTATATGTTGATTTTTGGCATACCTGCATTTTAAAAAAACAAGGCCGTCTGAAGTTCAGACGGCCTTAATTTCCTTCAGGCTGGGGGTTGGGGCAAAGCCCCGCAGGGTTGGCCTTATGTAACGTAACCGGCATATTATGCGAACTATGATAACCATACAGTAAGAAGCATTATCCGCTATAATATGCGCTATATTTAGTAACTAAACCAAATGTCTAACTGATTATGCTGCAAACCGATTTGCTTCTCCATAAAATTACCAATGAAGATTATCAGCGGATGATTATTCAGAACAGCCTTTCATTTGGCGCTGGAGAATTTAAGCTGTTAAACGAAATTTTATCCGGTTTTGAATTTGATGTTATTCAGGCACAGGCGTTGGCTCAGGCGGTTATGCAGCAAACGCGGTTTTATCCTAATGCTTATCATATTGACAGCGACGATGAAGATATGACCGGCATATGCCCGCATTGTATCAATCCGCCTATGCCGCCATTGCGTGATTATTTAGCCTGGCGCGAATTACGCGGCTAGCTAGTTAGCTAGGCCGTCTGAAATTTTATATTTTGAAAAATTTTTATGTTACAAACAGATAACCTGACTTCTGCGCAGTCCCAGCGGATTATTACGGCGCAAAGTATGTCTTCGCAAGAAGAATTATTAGAACGGGCTTTGCGGCCGAAAACGCTGGATGATTATATCGGCCAACCTAAGGCCAAAGAACAGCTGGCTATTTTCATTCAAGCGGCCAAAAAGCGTGGCGAGGCTTTGGATCATACGCTGCTGTTTGGCTCGCCGGGGTTGGGTAAAACCACATTGGCGCACATCATTGCCCGCGAACTGGGTGTGAATTTGCGCCAAACCAGCGGCCCGGTATTGGAGCGCGCCGGTGATTTGGCCGCCCTTCTGACCAATCTTGAGCCGCATGATGTTCTTTTCATTGATGAAATCCATAGGCTTAGCCCTGTGGTAGAGGAGATTCTCTACCCTGCCCTTGAGGATTATCAGCTGGATATTATGATTGGGGAAGGCCCTGCTGCACGCTCGGTAAAAATTGATTTGCCGCCGTTTACGCTGGTGGGCGCAACGACGCGGGCCGGTATGCTTACCAATCCGCTGCGTGACCGTTTTGGTATTGTCTCCCGCTTGGAATTTTATGAAAACAAAGATTTAGCTACTATTGTCAGCCGGTCTGCGCAGCTGTTGCAGCTGGATATGGGTGAAGAAGGTGCGATGGAGATTGCTAAGCGCAGCCGTGGCACGCCGCGTATTGCTAACCGCCTGCTGCGGCGTGTACGCGATTATGCTGATGTAAAAAGTAACGGCATGATTGATGCACACGTTGCGGATGCG
This sequence comes from Neisseria perflava, assembly GCF_024170405.1. GTDB lineage: Bacteria > Pseudomonadota > Gammaproteobacteria > Burkholderiales > Neisseriaceae > Neisseria > Neisseria perflava_B. Next base: position 4,028 of record NZ_JALJYC010000004.1, read on the forward strand.
GCGTTGAGTATGCTGGATGTGGATGGTCGTGGCTTGGATGTGATGGATAGAAAGTTTTTGGAAGCGATTTTGCACAAATTCAGCGGCGGCCCGGTCGGTTTGGAAAATGTGGCGGCAGCCATCGGCGAATCAACCGATACGATTGAAGATGTGATTGAGCCATATTTGATTCAGCAAGGATTTTTACAGCGCACGCCGCGCGGCCGGATGGCTACTGAACGCGCTTATCTGCACTTCGGATTGAAAATGTCTGAATAAATATTTTCCTTTTAATTTAATCAGATAATCAAGGCCGTCTGAACTTCAGACGGCCTTGTGCTTGGATGTGTTTCAGCTAAGATTCATCAGATGATAAAAAATCTTCATCTTTCAAAACGCGCAAGGGCTGCATGTCGCTGCTGCCGATGATAATCCGGCTGGAATCGGAGCGCAGGCAGCTGCCGCCGTAATGTCCGCCAACGGTAAAGGTGCAAACTTGTACATATTGGTCTTCTACCTTCGGCAGACACCAAAGCTGCTGATACACCTGTTCCTGATTGGAAAATTTGCCTTGGGTAACGTCTAATTCGTTGGTGCATTCGCCGACAAGGGTAACGTTATCGCCCCGGCGGCCGTTAATCGGTTTTTTCGCATAGCCTTTTGCAATCAGGCTGTCGGTAAGCTCGAAACTGGCTTCCAGCAGATAACGGTGGTTGGGGAACAGCTTCCACAATACCGGCAAAATGGCTTTATTGCTGGGAATGGCCGTCCACAGCGGTTCGTAAACCAAAACTTCCGGCCGTAACAATACATCAATCAGGCGCACGGTATCGCCGGGATAGCCGGTACGGATGGGTGGTGCTACCTCATGCCCGGTCGAATCTTCGCGCAACTGCTCCAGCATGGTTTCCCACGCCCAGGTTTTCCATACGGTCAATACCTGATTTTCGTCGTCGTCTTTCAGACGGCCACGACTGTCCCAATGCAGCCCTTGTGTACCATGAATGATTTTGGTGTGCACACCGGCTTTTTCCAGCGCCGATTGCATAAACATCGAATGGTAATCTTCTTCGGAATCATGGTCTTGCAAGATATGTACCAAAGGCGCATGGGTACGGTGTTTCCAACAATCGGTCAGCGCGTCGCGCAAATCTGCGCCTGGGTCTTCTCCTGCGGTCAAACCGCCCGCCTTCGCCCATTTGCCCAATATTGCCCCCGCCTCCGCATGGCAGGAAGCGGAATCGGCATTGTATTCATACACTTTCAAACCGCGCCCATCCATACAAAAATCCAAACGGCCGCTGATGGTTTGATGACGGCGGTTTTGCCACGATAAGCGCAGGCGCGGCCATAATAATTTAGGAATATTAAAATATTTCAATAAATTATCATCTTTCAAGACGCAGTCTGTTGCATGTAGATACATCAAATGCACTTCATTGGTGGCGCGGATGAGCTCGTGTTTGGCGCTTTCCGAGATGGTGAAATAGCGGTAAGGGTTGGTACGGCTGACTTGATGCCCTTGCATGGCGGTCACAAAAAGTTTTTCAAACGTATTGCTTTCATTCAGCCATTTGCCGTCAAATTGGCCTTGGTTTGTCAAATGCCCGGCGTGGATTTGCAGCAGCTCGGGCGCGGCAACAGGCTGCGGCAGGCTGTACTCGGTATCAGCCGTTTGAATCATCCAGCCGAGTATGATGGTATTGTCAAACGTATCATGCAAAGTATAGCCGTCTGCAACCGTCATCGGCAGTTCGCGCGTCCATTGCTGGCCGCTGGGCAAACGGGAATGGATAACATTTTGTTCGGCAATGCGGATTTTGTCGTCGAATACCTCGGTAATCACTGCTACATGGCCGGTACGCTCAAATTCACCGCCCTCGTCCCAAATCAGCAGCGCCCCGGCTTGCGGTTTTTTACGGCTGCCGTTGGCAAAAGCCTGCAACGGCACCAGAGCATCATTAACGACCTGGCGCAGGAAGCGTAACGAGAAAATCTCGTAAGCCATGCCCACGTCGGTAAACACCATACCGTGATTCAAATACAGATAGCGGCGGGCAAACTCAACACATTGCCATTTATAACCCATGTATTCGCTGCCCAAATAACTGCGGAAAGCTGCGTCGTCAGGATATTCTTGCCGATCAACTGTATCATAATCGGAAGAATAAATTGCAATGCCCCCGGGCGCATAACCCAACAGGCTGCCAAAGGGGTCATGGGTATAGATATTGGGAGAAATTTCAGATTCGGACATGATGGCATACACTATTTGATAATAAGTTAATAAGCAGTATATGCCTAAGCGCTCAGGCTGTCGAATACTCTGTCTGCCGGCTAATTGAACCGCCTCATTATCAAACCCCTACCCAAGACATAAAAAAATGCCGTCTGAAAATTTCAGACGGCATCGCATGTATCAGAGTCAGCAGGAATCAGAATTCCAATTCGGCTTTCAGCCAGAAAGTACGCGGCATACCCAATACGGCGAAGCTGCGGTCGAATTGGCCGCGCTGTACCTGCCAATAGGCTTTGTTAAACAGGTTTTCTACGGCAGTGCTGACGGTCAGCTTGTTTTTATTGCCCAGCTTGGTGGTGTAGCGTGCGCCGACATCAACCAAGGTATAAGACGGGAAGGCGTATTTTTTCTGCGTATCTTGGTAAGATTTGCCGAAATATTGTACACCACCGGTCAAGGTCAGGCCGTTTACCCACGGCGTATCCCATTCGACACCGGCGCGGGCAATCACGTTCGGGTTGGCAACCTGTACGCCGGTAACCAAATTATCCGCAGCATTTGGGTAATCATATACACGCGACTGCAAATACATAAAGCTCAGGTTCGGGCGTAAAGTATTGTTCAGCAGATTGCCATATACGTTGAATTCAACACCTCGGCTGCGTTCTACGCCTTGCTCGTCACCTGCTGATGCGCCGGAAGCGGTAAAGTCGGTACCTGCATATTTTCCGGCAGAGTAATCCCAGCGGGCGGAATTATGCGAACCGCGCCAGTAACCCGGACGGCGGATTTGGAAGGCATTTAAAGTCGTCACCACATCGCCCCAGTTCTTACGCACGCCGATTTCAAACTGGCGGCTGACGCGCGGCTTGGACATGGTTGTATTACCGTCATCGTCGGTTGAAATATCAGCCGGCTCTAAATCTTCCATGTAGTTACCGTAGAATACCAGATCAGGCTGCGGTACATAGGCCATCATTACCATCGGACTGAAACGGTGGGCTTTACCGGTTTCATGCTGCCAAGTGCCGCTATTGTATTTGTCGGTATAAGACACCCATTGGTAACGACCGCCGAGGGTCAGGCGGTATTTATTGTCCGCAAAACCCAAAGTATCAGAAACAGCCAAGCTGCTGACCTTAATGGCAGCATCCAAGGTAGTGGGCATTGTGGTCGGGATGGTCGGATTGTAAGCGGCCAGTTGCTCTGCGATACTGGTCGAACCGTAAGGCGTAATGGTTTTACTGCTACTGGAGGCGCTTTGCGCACTTTGCAGGGTTGTGCGGTTACGCACGATACGGTCAAATGCCGTACTCCAGTTGTGGCTGACCGGTCCGGTGTTAAATTCGCCACGCGCAGTCAGGTTCATGCTCAAGGTGCGGAAATATTGGTCGGTAAAGCGCGATTGGCCGGTGGTATATTGCGAACCATCGCAGCTGTTGCCATTGGAAGCTGCTGTTTGGTTTGCATTGTAACAGGCTGTCGGTGAGATCAACGTGCCATAATAACGCGCTTTGTTGTAGCCGATACCGCCTGAAATCTGTACCGGCGCATCCAAATCATACTCAAAAGTCATCATATGCGTTTGGCTGACGGTATTCTGCCAGTTCCAACCCGGCAACAGATTGGTATCGCCATCAGGCGCGTCAAACAGGCGGCCTTGGGCGTTTTGAATGTCCTGGATACGCGCACGGCCGCCGCTGGTTTTACGTTTGGCGTATGAGGTATCGAAAGCGACACGCAATTTTTCGCCGCGATAATCGGCATTCAAAGCATATTCGTTGTTATTTTCTTTGTAATCATCGCGCGGGGTGTCGCCGACGCGCTTTTTACCGTTGACGCGAACGCCCCACTCTTTGTTTTCGCCGAAGCGCTGCCCCAAATCAAACGTACCTTCTACGCGGCTGTCGGTATAATAGCCGACACCGATTTTACGGTTGCCCTCATCGCTGGCTTTTTTGGTTTCGATATTTACCGAACCTGATACCGCACCTTCCGGATCCATGCCGTTTACGGCAGTGGACGCGCCCTTAATCAACTGCGCCGAAGCCACGTTGACGCTAGACGTACCTTGCGTACCGTACATACCGGCCAAACCGTTGACGCTGAATTGACGGGCGTCTAATTGATAACCGCGAAAATACAGGCCGGTCAGGGTATTGGATTCACCGCCGAATTGCCACACAGACGCATCTTTTTTCGCAATCGCGTCCACCAATGTGCGTGCACCTGAATTGTCGAGCGCTTTTTCATCATAGTTAACCACGGTAATCGGCGCGGTAAACGCATTGGCCTTACCCAGCAGGCTCAGGTTGACGCGGTCGCGCAAATCGCCGTCGCTGGCAATGGAATATGAGCGGGCGGCATGCGCAATTTTTTTATCGCCTTTCACTTCAACCTGTTTGAGCTCGGTTTGGTTGGTTGTTTCAGCGGCGGTTGCAGCGGTATCGTCCTCAGCATAGGCAAATGCGCTGAGAATCAGCAGCGGCATCAGGGCTAGTTTGCTTTTCATGTCGTATTCTCTTCTGATGATTTTTTGTTGGGTAAGGTAAAAAAGTACAAAGTAATTTTGTGTAACGATTATATTTGATAACATTCGGCTTTGCCATAAAATGCGGTTAATAATGATTCTTATCGCTAAGGCATTCGCGAAAATGCAACATCGGCGCAACAAACCGCCACACCCTTAAATACCCCTGTCATTTTTGACTGTTTTGACTTTTCAGACGGCCTCAACATGCCGCTAACGACACTTTAAAAATAAGACCCCGCATATCATGGAAAAATGGCAGATTGAGCTTTACGGTACACCGCTTTGGCTGGCGCAGACGCTTTTGGGCGTGTTGCTGGTTTTGGCGGTGGTGCTGTTTTTTGCAGCCAAAACACATTTCGGGCGCGAGTTCAAATATATTTTGAAGCTGTGCCTGACCCGCCGCAGCAGCGGAAAGATTCTGGCTGCCGTGGTGTTGATGATTGTTTTACTGCTGACCGAAGTGCGGCTGAACGTATTGAGCACGTTTATGTCCAACGGCCTGTACAGCTCCATGCAAGATATGAAAATTGCCGCATTTTGGCAATTTGCAGTATTAAATGCCGGCGTGGTCTTGCTGCGCACGTTTAACGGCGTCATCAACGATTTTCTCGATCAGGGCTTGGCGATTAAGTGGTCGGAAAAGCTTAATGCAGTTTTGGTGTCGCGCTGGCTGGCGGATAAAAATTACTACCGCCTGCAAATGCGCCGCCATGCGCCGGACAATATCGACCAGCGTATCCAGCAGGACGCGCAAGACTTTATCAAATCGACGATTGAATTTGTGCGCGGTATGCTCAATTCGGTGGTGTCGTCGCTGGAATTTGCTTTTGTCTTGTGGGGCTTGGCGGGGATTTTAACCATCTTCGGCTTCGATATTCCGCGCGGAATTGTGTGGTTTGTGTTTATCTTTGTGATTTTGGCGACCTTCATCGCCATGTGGATTGGTAATCCGCTGATTCGTTACAATTATGAAAACGAAAGGCTCAACGGCGATTACCGCTATTCGCTGATTCGCGTGCGCGACCATGCCGAAAGCGTGGCGTTTTACCACGGCGAGGCTTGCGAGCAGCAGCAGTTGGGCGAACGCTTCAAGGCGATTATCCGCAACCGCTGGCGCATTGCGCGGCAAAGTGTGGGCTTGAGCGGGTTTAACGATATATTCAGCAACGGTATCCAGCTCTTGCCGATTATTTTGCAGGCGCCGCGCCTGTTTGCCGGACAGATTAAAATCGGCGATATTCAGCAGACGGTACAAGCGTTTGCGCGTTTGCAAAAAGCGCTGTCATTTTTCCGCCTGTTTTACGAAGATTTCACCGCCTACCGCGCGCGCTTGGAGCGTTTATACGGCTTTTTGTTGAGCACGCAAGACAAACACATCGCGCAAACGCCTAATATCAGCGAGATTTCAGACGGCCTTAAGCTGGATAATGTCACGCTCTACCGCCACAACGGTGAAATCCTGCTCGGCGGTATCTATATCAACGTCAAAAGCGGCGATTCGCTGCTGATTAAAGGGCCGAGCGGCTGCGGCAAGACTTCGCTGCTGCGTTCGCTGGCGGGGCTGTGGCCGTTTGGCTGCTCCGGCGATATTGCCAAGCCGCCGCGCGATGAGATTTTATTTGTGCCGCAGCGCCCTTACACCCCGCAAGGCAGCTTGCGCGAGGCGATTTGTTATCCGCATATCCAAGCGTCGCAGGAAGAATTGGCAGATGCCATGCGCAGTTGCCGCCTGAATTATCTGATTGCGCGTTTGGATAAGGTCGATGACTGGCAAAACAAACTCTCGCCGGGCGAATTGCAGCGCGTTGCTTTCTGCCGCGCCCTGCTCTCCCACGCCAAAGTGGTGCTGCTGGACGAAGCCACATCCGCGCTGGACGAGCCGACCGAGGCCATGCTCTACCGCGCCATCCGCGCCAAACTGCCCAACAGCATTATCGTCAGCATCGGCCACCGCAGCAGCCTGAATGCGTTTCACAATGTATTTTTGGATGTAGGCGCAGTACGCTGCGATTGATAAGGGCAAAGGCCGTCTGAAAAGCAAACAGCATTTTCAGACGGCCTTTCTGCTAAAATAAGCCCACACATTATCAGGAATACCGTCATGCACGAAATCAAATGCCCGCACTGCCACACCGCCTTTACCGTCAACGAAGCCAGCTATGCCGACATTCTCAACCAGGTGCGCACGCAGGAATTTCAAAACGAAATCCGCGAGCGTTTGGCGCAGAGTCAGGCGCAGTTCCAAAGCGAGCTGCGTTTGGCCGAAACCCAAGCGCAGCAGCATTTGGAGCGCAAACTGGCGGAGAAAAACCGCGCCATTGATGATTTGGTCAACCAACTCAAACAACACGAAACCGGCAGCCGCTTGGCAGTCAGTGAGGCCGAAGGCCGTCTGAAAGCGAAACTGGCCGAACAAGAAGCCGTCATCGCCCAGCTACGCGCCCAGGCGCAATCGCTGGCGGCAAGCAAAGACATGGAGAAAAAGCTGGAAGTTACCCAAGCCGTTGCCGAAAAAGACCGCCTCTTGGGAGATTTGAACGCGCAACTGGCATTGCAGGCCAAAGAGCGCGAATTGGAAAAGCAAAACCTGCGCGAGCGCTACGAAACCGAATTGAAACAAAAAGACGAAACCATCGCTTTTTATAAAGATTTCAAAGCGCGCCAGTCCACCAAAATGATCGGTGAGAGCTTGGAAATCCATTGCGAAACCGAGTTCAACCGCATCCGCACCACTGCCTTCCCGCAGGCGCAGTTCGGCAAAGACAACGACGCGGCAAGCGGCAGCAAAGGCGACTATATCTACCGCGAATGCGATTCAGACGGCAACGAAATCATCTCGATTATGTTTGAGATGAAAAACGAAAATGACGAAACCGCCACTAAAAAGAAAAACGAACATTTTTTCAAAGAATTAGATAAAGACCGCAACGAGAAAAAATGCGAATACGCCGTGTTGGTATCACTCTTGGAAGCCGACAGCGAGCTGTATAACAGCGGCATTGTCGATGTGTCGTATGCCTATCAGAAAATGTATGTCGTGCGCCCGCAGTTTTTTATTCCGCTGATTTCCCTGCTGCGCAACGGCGCGCTCAATTCCTTGAAATACAAGCAGGAAGTGGCGCAAATGCGTGCGCAGAATATCGACATCACCAATTTTGAAGAAGATTTGAACGCCTTTAAAGAAGGCTTTGCCCGCAATTACGACTTGGCCAGCCGCAAATTTCAGACGGCCATCGACGAAATCGACAAAATCATCAGCCATCTGCAGAAAACCAAAGAAGCGCTGCTGTCCTCGGAAAACAACCTGCGCTTGGCGAATAACAAGGCTTCGGATTTGACCGTGAAAAAACTGGTAAAAAAGAATCCGACCATGAAAGCGGCGTTTGAGGCGTTGGAGAAAGAATAAGAAAATATTATGTCTTACAAAAATTCTTCATGTGCTTTTTTTACCATTGCTAGAAAATTCCTATCATTAGCTCAAGTCTGTACTGATGAGTTGATAAAAGAAAGAAATCCTTTCTGTATAGTTTCTGATAGGCTCCTATCTAGCAGTGATATAGAACGGGCAACTAAATGGTCTGATAGGGTCGTTTCTATTCCCATACTATTTAATTTTTATCATGGTTTAGAATTAACCATTAAAGGTTGCTTATGCCTTCAGTTGCAAAAAACTGAAATTAAAGGTCATAAATTTTCTGAGCTTATTGAAAAGCTTAATAAAGATTTAATTGGAGAAAATTTATTTTCTTTGATTACAAAGTACACAATTAACCTTAAAGAAACTACACTTCTAGATCCAAATATAATTTTGGAATTTTTAAACGAAAATGAGATAGATATTGATTCATGGTATGAAGCATTAAAGTATCCTTCTGGCAAGGAAGGTCATAGTTTTAATCATATTGCGTTGAAATATGGGAGCAAGAGAACCTTGCCATTTTGGGAACAACTATCTAGTGATATTGACAAATTAAAAGTCTTATCTGGAGAATATTTTCATCTGCACACCCATCAACCATAAGGAATCCCCATGCAAATCTATCTTGTCGGCGGCGCGGTGCGCGATGCCCTGCTCGGATTGGAAGTGAAAGACCGCGATTGGGTGGTGGTCGGCGCTAATGCCGAAACCATGACGGCGCAGGGTTTTCAGCCGGTCGGCCGCGATTTTCCCGTGTTTCTGCACCCTAAAACGCATGAAGAATACGCCCTTGCCCGTACCGAGCGCAAAACCGCCAAAGGCTATGCCGGTTTTAGTTTTCATGCGGATGAAAGCGTGACGTTGGAGCAGGATTTGCTGCGCCGCGATTTGACGATTAATGCCATGGCGCAGGATTCAGACGGCCGCATTATCGATCCTTTCGGCGGACGGCAGGATTTGGCCGACGGCGTGTTGCGCCATGTTTCGCCTGCGTTTGCCGAAGATCCGGTCAGAATTTTGCGCATTGCCCGTTTTGCCGCGCGTTACGGCTTTGTCGTGGCGCCGGAAACCATGACGTTGATGAAACAGATGGTTGCCGACGGCGAAGCGGATGCGTTGGTGGCCGAGCGGGTGTGGCAGGAGCTGGCGAAAGGTTTGATGGAGCGGCAGCCGCGCCGTATGGTTGAAATTTTGCGGGAATGCGGCGCGTTGGCGGTGATTTTGCCGGAAGTGGACGCGCTTTTCGGCGTGCCGCAGCGTGCGGACTACCACCCCGAAATCGACAGCGGCATTCATACGCTGATGGTGCTGCAACGCGCAGCCGATATGGGCTTAACCCTGCCCGAACGCTATGCGGCGCTGTTGCACGATTTGGGCAAAGCGCTCACGCCGCCGGATATTCTGCCCAAGCATTACGGCCATGATGTCAACGGCGTGCCGCTGGTGCGCGGGGTGAACGGGCGTTTGCGTGCGCCCAAAGCCTGCGCGGAGCTGGCGGAATTGGTGTGCCGCTGGCATATCCTGTTCCATAAGGTCGGGCAGCTGAAAACCGCTACGGTATTGAAAATTTTGAAACAAACCGATGCTTTCCGCCGCCCCGAGCGTTTTCAGACGGCCTTAAATGTCTGCGTGGCCGACCAGCAAGGCCGTCTGAATTTTGAACAGGTGCCCTACCCGCAGCGTGCGCACTGGCTCTCGTTGCTGGCTGCCGCCAATACGGTGGACTCGGGTGCGATTGCCGCCGAATACCGCGCCATGAACCAAGCGCATTTGATTGCGGAAAAAATCGACGCCGCCCGCCGTGAGCAGATGGCGCCGGTGCAAAAAGCCTATCAAGCGGCATTACAAAAAAACAAATAGGCCGGATTTACCCTGTTTGTCCGTTGCGACTATAATATGCCCTTTCCTTCCCTGACCTCAAACATGACCACCGATTCCAAACACCTGCTTATCCGCTGGCTGATTGTCTGCCTGATTCCGCTGATTACCCTGCTGGCGTTTGTCGTGTTTCCGCCTGCCGACCATACGCAATATCTGATTAACGGCATTATTCTGGCTTGCGAAGCGACGTTTTTATTCAAATTCGTTTTGTTTGACGTGATTAAATTTCATTTGAAACAAGACGGCGTAATGAGACGTAAAACGGCGTGGCAGTTTGCACCGATTGTGGTGTTGATTGTGTATCTGTTCCATTATTTTGGCGCGTTTTAAATACAAAAATGCCGTCTGAAAATATTTTCAGACGGCATTTCTAAAGCGGTAATTAAAAATTACAGGCTTTTTGTGAAGGTACGGGTAATTACGTCGCGTTGTTGTTCCGGAGTCAGGGAGTTGAAACGAACAGCGTAGCCTGATACGCGGATGGTCAATTGCGGGTATTTGTCAGGGTTGGCAACTGCGTCTTCCAAAGTTTCGCGAGACAATACGTTGACGTTCAGATGTTGGCCGCCTTCTACTTTCGGACGGACATTTACATCCAACGGGATTTCTTTGTAAGATACTTCGCCCAAATCGGCAAAAGCAACCACGGCATCGGCAGCGTAGCCGCTGGCTTCAGGAGCCACCAGGCAACGCGCTTCTTGAGTGGCGTCGTCCAACAACCAGAATGAGTTCAACAAAGCTTCGTTTGCTGCGTGTGTAATTTGAATACCTTTAATCATCAGTATCACCTTTCTCTTTCATTTTGTGGGAAAAATCATTTATCGTGAGTATTGTAGTACCCTGCTCTTGAAAAATAGTTGACTTAAATCAAATTACGAAAAGCTACAAGTCCTCTATTCAAGATATTGTCTCCATTGGGAAAATATCAAGCGTTCGTGTACAATTCTTTACCCATCTGCTTTGGCGGTTTTTGCCGCTTTTCCCGTTCCCTATTTTATTATCGCCATTTTGTATGCCGACTTCTCCTTCCTCTGCGCCCTTTATCTGCTGGATTTTTTGTAATGTTATCGACAATTACGGCGACATCGGCGTGTCTTGGCGCTTGGCGCGAGCCTTACAGCACGAATTGGGTTGGCAGGTTTATCTGTGGCTGGACGATAGCGCCGCATTACAGGCCATCAGCCCTGATTTGCCTGCCCTACCCTGCGTTCATCAGGGTATTGCCGTGCGCCGTTGGCGGGCGGATTTTGCCGAAGATTTGCATGATTCGGGCACGCCGGACGTGGTTATCGAAACCTTCGCTTGCGATTTGCCGGATAATGTCTTGAATATTATCCGCCGCGTCAGCCCCTTATGGCTGAATTGGGAATACCTCAGCGCGGAGGCAGCCCATGAGCGCCTGCACCTAATGCCCTCGCTGCAAACCGGTGGGGGGCAGAAATATTTTTGGTTTATGGGTTTCAGCGAAGCCAGCGGCGGCCTGCTGCGGGAAGCGGATTTTTTAGACGGCCTTAGCGACAACGACCGCGCTACGCTATGCCAAACGCTGCAACTGCCGCCGAAAACCGCACCTGAATGGCTGCTGTTCGGCTACCGCAGCCCGATGTGGGGGCATTGGCTGCGCATGTGGCAGGAATACGGCCAGCCTGTTACCTTACTGCTGGCCGGACACCAAATCGCTGACAGCCTGCGCGATGACGGCCTGATTCCCGCAGATGCCTTGCTGCAAAACGGCGACCGTTTTCAGACGGCCTGTGTCACGCTGATAAAGATTCCGTTTGTGCCGCAACAGGATTTTGACAAGCTGCTGCAACTGGCCGACGGCTGCATTATTCGCGGCGAAGACAGCTTTGTTCGCGCCCAATTTGCTGCCAAACCGTTTTTCTGGCACATCTACCCGCAAGAGGAAAATGTGCATTTGGACAAGCTGCATGCCTTTTGGCAGCGTGTGCAAGCCTTTTATCCGCCCGAACTGTTTGCCGCCCACCAAGCCTTATCGGATGATTTGAACGGCGGCCGACTTCTCTCCGACAAAGAGCGTTTGCAAGCCTGGACAGCGCTGATGAATCAACATGCCGAGTGGCGGCAGAGTGTGGCAGAATGGCAGAAATTTCTGTTTGCCCAGCCCTCCGCGTTGGAAAAACTAGCCAACTTTGTCGAAGATACGCTAAAATAGCGCGTTATTTTTCACAGATTCAAATGGACCAGAATATGAAAACAGCACAAGAACTGCGCGCCGGCAACGTATTTATGATTGGCAGCGACCCGATGGTCGTACAAAAAACCGAATACATCAAAGGCGGCCGCAGCTCTGCCAAAGTCAGCATGAAACTGAAAAACCTGCTGACCGGCGCAGCCAGCGAAACCATCGTAAAAGCCGACGACAAATTCGACGTGGTGATTTTGGCGCGTAAAAACTGTACTTACAGCTATTTCGCCGATCCGATGTACGTCTTCATGGATGAAGAGTTCAACCAATACGAAATCGAAGCCGAAAACATCGGCGACGCCCTGAAATTCATCGTGGACGGTATGGAAGACGTTTGCGAAGTGACTTTCTACGAAGGCAACCCGATTTCTGTCGAACTGCCGACCATCATCGTGCGCGAAGTGGAATACACCGAGCCTGCGGTTAAAGGCGATACTTCCGGCAAAGTGATGAAAACTGCCCGTTTGGTCGGTGGCGCGGAAATCCAAGTAATGGCTTATGTGGAAACCGGCGACAAAATCGAAATCGACACCCGTACCGGCGAATTCCGCAAACGCGCTTAATCGTTTGATTTTAACGATTTAAAAACAAGGCAGTCTGAAAATTTTATATTTTCAGACGGCCTTGCTGTATGTAAGAATCACTAAAACAGTCTAATTACGGGTTCATGGCTAATAACCTTTGAAATGCATACAAGTATCAGGTGGCTGAGCGTAGTCGAAGCCTCAAGCAGGGCTTCGACTACGCTCAGCCACCTGTATGTAAAATACAATTTCTCAGCTATATCTGCCTACACTTTTGCCAATTCCTGCCGCATGGCGTCAATCACCGCTTTGTAGTCCGGCTGGTTGAAAATTGCCGAACCTGCCACAAACGTATCCGCGCCTGCCGCTGCAACCGCAGCGATGTTGTCGGTTTTGATGCCGCCGTCCACTTCTAAGGCAATGCGGCGGCCGCTTTTGGCTTCATATTCGTCTAACAGCGCTCGCACCCGGCGGATTTTTTCCAGCGTATGCGCAATAAAGCTCTGCCCGCCGAATCCCGGGTTCACCGACATCAAAAGCACCATGTCCAAACGGTTGAGCACGTTTTCCAATACGCTGACCGAAGTGGCCGGATTGAGTACCAAACCAGCCTGACAGCCTGCGTCTTTAATCAGGCTCAAGCTGCGGTCAACATGGCGGCTGGCTTCGGGATGGAACGTGATGATGTCAGTTCCCGCTTTGGCAAAAGCCTGAATCAAATCGTCCACCGGCTCCACCATCAAATGCACATCCACCGGCACGCTCGCATACGGTTTCACCGCCGCGCAGACCATCGGCCCGAAGGTCAGATTGGGTACATAATGGTTGTCCATCACATCAAAATGAATCAAATCGGCGCCGGCGGCAATCACCGCGCTGACCTCTTCGCCCAAGCGGGCGCAGTCAGCGGATAAGATACTGGGCGCAATGCGGTAAGTGGTCATTGAAAATCTCTCCGTGTGGTATGGGTATGGTTTGCGTGGCAAGCGGATTATTTTAACCTAAATTGCCACACTTCGGCGGAATATGAATGGATAATCTGCTGTTGCCTGTCTGAGCATTTATGAAGGAAATGGTGTAAATCATGATAGTAACCATATGAAACATAAGCGGTCATTCAATCAAAATAATATGCAATTTGAAAGTAATTAACAGAAGTTAACTTGCCTGATACTGCCTTTCACATGCTTATCCGTTATATTGTACTACCGTGCCGAAGACTAGGAATCGTTGTGTCTGCCGTATTAAAATCGCCGTTTTTTATCCAACTGCTGATCGCCTTGCCGCTGCTGCTCTCTTGGTGCGGGCTGACCCAGGCAGCGCCCCGCCCTCAGTTGGATGATTTTTACCCAAACTGCGACATCCGCCAGCTAAATTTGAGTCAAGACCAGCACAATGCCTTGCGCCGTATCCGTACAGAATACAAGCAGGCCAGCGACCGGGCTTCGCGCAAGACCCAGCGTACCGACCGTACCCGCCGCCAAAGCATCATTAAAATTTTGGCAAACGACAGCTTCGATCAGAATGCCGCACGGGATTATGTCGAGAGCCGCTATTTGTCCAGCATGGATTTTGCCGTTGAGGAATTGGCCATCCAACACCGCTTTTATCATATTCTCAACGGTTCCCAGCGTCAGCAGTGGCTGTCCAACTGCTTGCGCTAAACGGTATCGGATAATAAAAAAAGCACTTCTTTATGGAAGTGCTTTTTTTATTATGGCAGCCAAGGCCGTCTGAATTATCCCGTTAATCCAAAATCCGCTGCTCCGGCAGATGCCCTGCCCAATCGCAGGCAAACTGCCAAGCCGAACGACCGGAACGGTTGCCGCGCATTTGCGCCCACTGCAAAGCAGCTTTACGCGCCGTATCGTCAAATTCAACGCCGAAATCATCCAGCCAGTTGTTCACAGCCTGTAAATAATCGTTTTGGTCGAAAGGATAGAAACTCAGCCACAAGCCGAAACGGTCGGACAACGAGATTTTCTCTTCAACGGCTTCTTTTTGATGGATTTCGCCGCGAATGCCCGTTGTGCCTGCATTTTCATCCATGTATTCCGGCATGAGGTGGCGGCGGTTGGAGGTCGCATAGACCAAGACGTTGGCGCATCGTTGCGACAAACCGCCGTCTAATGTGGTTTTCAAGGCTTTATAAGTTTCATCGCCCGTTTCAAAAGACAAATCATCGCAAAATACGATGAATTTCTCCGGACGGTTTTCCAATAATGACAGCAGCGAAGGCAGGCTGACCAAATCCGTTTTGTCCACCTCAATCAGGCGCAAACCCTGATCTGCATATTCGTGCAACAAGGCTTTCACCAAAGAGGATTTGCCGGTACCCCGCGAACCGCTCATCAACACATTATTCGCCGGACGTCCGGCCAGAAACTGCTCGGTATTGCGTTTGAGCCGCTCGACCTGCGAGCCGACTCCGGCCAGTCTATCGATGGGAAACGTATGCGGGTTGGGCAGGCTTTCCAAAATCCCCCGCCGACCAACGCTTTGCCAACGGTAAGCCAGCGCGTTCCAATCGGTTGCGCCCTGCTCGCCCGGCAGCAGCAAATCCAAGCGGTTTAAGACCGAATTTGCTTTTTTTAAAAATTTTCCTAATTTCATGCTTATCCTTTCAGACGGCCTGACCGTTATTTTTGAGCCGCCATCAAGCGCATTACCGTATCTACAACCGCTTGCGTTTGCGGATCGATTTCGATGTTGACTTCGTCACCGGCCTTGCGGCTGCCGAACAGTGTCCGCTGCAAGGTTTCCGGAATCAAATGCACATTAAATTCGGTATCGGTCACTTCGCCGATGGTCAGGCTGCAACCGTCCAAACCGACAAAGCCTTTGGTCAGAATATACGGCTTAAGCTCGGCAGGCAAAGCAAACCATACCGTGCGGTTGAATTCGCTCTCTTCAATCCGGGTAATCGCAGTCACCGCCATGATGTGCCCGCTCATCAAATGGCCGCCGATTTCATCGCCGATTTTGGCCGCGCGCTCCAAATTAACTGAATCACCGGCTTTCAGACGGCCTAGATTGGTTTTTGCCAGCGTTTTCGCCATCAGATCGAAGCTGACGCGGTTGCCGTCAATCCGGGTAATGGTCAGGCAGCAGCCGTTGTTGGCAACCGAAGCGCCGATTTGCAAGTCATCAGCCATCTCGCTAGGCAGTTCGACAATATGGGTACGAAAATCAGATGATGGCGATTCTACGGCTGTAATGCGCCCCATCCCTTGTACGATACCGGTAAACATGATTTTTTCCTGTCATCACATATATATCTAGAATGCGGGTATTGTAACACTTTCTATCAAAAGGCAGAAAAGCGCTTCTAAATCGGGTAGAATGACTACACTCCGCTACAAATATAGTCGTTTCGTTAATTTGAAACAAGGCAGCAAGCCGCAGCAACGCTGTATCAAGCTAACGGGACGGCTATATTAAATAAATCTATTGAAAAAGAGCAATAGATTCAATAAAATCATGCCACATATCGAAAGAAAAAATCATGGAACAACGACACCACCATCTCCCCTCACACGAGCTCGTCATGTCCGAATTGATGATGCCCACCAATTCCAATTTCAGCGGCAATGTTCACGGCGGCGAACTGCTGCGGCGTCTCGATCAGGTCGCTTATGCCTGCGCCAGCAGTTACAGCGGGCATTACTGCGTAACCCTTTCCGTTGATAAAGTCTTGTTTAAAGAGCCAGTTCACATTGGGGAATTGGTCACTTTTTACGCCTGCGTCAATTACACCGGCCGCACCTCAATGGAAATCGGTATCCGCGTCGAAGCCAAAAACATCCGTACCGGCGAAGTGCGCCATACCAACAGCTGCTACTTTACGATGGTCGCCATCGACAACGGCAAGCCGGTGCCCGTGCCGCCGCTGGAAATCAAAAACGAACGCCAGCGCTGCCGCTATGAAAAAGCCAAGCAACGCCGTGCGGCCGGTTTGCAAAATCAAAACCCCTGCTCTGAAACGCCAAAAGCGTAGCAGCAGTCAAATTAACAAAGGCCGTCTGAATTTTCAGACGGCCTGATTTCAATTATCTACATTACGGCAAACATCAATCGCCTCTTGCAAACTGGCGACCCCGAAAATCTCCAAACCTGGAAATTCGTTGCGATGGCGCGGTAAATTAGCTTTGGGCACGATGGCGCGTTTGAAGCCGAGTTTTTCCGCTTCTTTCAAGCGCTCCTGCCCACGCGCCACGGGGCGCACTTCGCCGCTCAAACCGATTTCGCCAAAAGCCACCATTTTTTCCGGCAGCGGGCGGTTGCGGAAGCTGGACAACATCGCCAGAATCACCGCCAAATCCGCCGCCGGTTCGCCGATTTTGACCCCGCCGACGGCGTTTAAAAACACATCCTGATCGAAGCAGGCAATGCCGCCATGCCGGTTTAACACCGCCAGCAGCATGGCAAGGCGGTTTTGCTCGAGGCCGACGGTCAGGCGTTTGGGCGTAAAGCCGTGCGCATCATCCACCAACGCCTGAATTTCCACCAACAGCGGGCGCGAACCTTCTTGCGTAACGAGTACGCACGAGCCGGGCACGTCATCGCGGTAGCTGGCGAGAAAAATCGCCGACGGATTGGACACACCTTTCAAGCCGGCTTCGGTCATGGCAAATACGCCTAACTCGTTGGCTGCGCCGAAACGGTTTTTAATCGCGCGTATCATGCGGTAGTTGGAATGCTGATCGCCCTCGAAATACAAAACGGTATCCACCATATGCTCCAGCACGCGCGGGCCGGCGATGGCGCCATCTTTGGTCACATGCCCCACCAAAATCATGGAAATACCCATCTGCTTGGCCATGCGCGTCAGTTGCGCCGCGCATTCGCGCACCTGCGATACCGAGCCGGGCGCAGACGTGATTTGATCGGAATACATGGTTTGAATCGAGTCGATAACCACTACTTGCGGTTCGTGCTGCTTCAATGCCGTCTGAATCGCCTCCATGCGGATTTCCGCCAGAAGGTTCACGCCTTCCGTGGGCAGGTCCAACCGCTGCGCACGCAAGGCCACCTGTTGCGCCGACTCCTCGCCCGATACATACAATACCTTGCGCGTTTGCGCCATTTTCGCAATGGTTTGCAGCAGCAGCGTGGATTTACCGATGCCGGGATCGCCGCCGAGCAAAATCACCGCACCGTCCACCAGCCCGCCGCCCAGCACGCGGTCGAGTTCGCCCATGCCGGTCGGATTGCGCGGCACTTCGGCAGCGGTGACTTTTGCGAGCGACTGCACTTGCGAGGTATCCGCCGCCCACGATTGGAAACGCGCGTTTTTCGGCTCAGGAGCGGCAAGGCTCTCCTGCAAGGTGTTCCATTCGCCGCAATGCGGACATTTGCCCTGCCATTTCGGGGCGGTGCCGCCGCATTCGGTGCATTGGTAGAGGGTTTTCGGGGCTTTGGCCATTGGGTTTTCCGATAGGGTTTTTCTGTAAGCAGGCTATTATACGGCAAAGGCCGTCTGAAAAATATTTTCAGACGGCCTTTGCTTATTCTGTTTTTAATCTTTCCACCATCATTTCAACCATGCGAATCATCAGCATTCTGTCTTCCGCATCCAGCGATTGAAATCAGCGAATCGACATAACCGCTTTGGTCTTGCGTTCGTGGGCTGCTTTCTCCGAGTAAATCGGAAGCGGAACAATTGAAAATCTCCGCCAACTCGATCAGTCGCATGACATTGGGCATGATAATTCCGCGTTCGATACGGGAGATGGTTTCATTACCTATTTCTAATTTTTCTGCAATTTGCTCTTGAGTAAAGCCACTTTTCTGCCGTTGTCGGGCAATCGCTTTGCCGATGGCCTTATTGATGTCTTGGGTTTTTAAATGATTCGTCATAGCTCGCTCCATAAACTGCATGGTCGGCTACTTACTTATTTTGATTAAGGACTTTTAAATACGATAATTAGTCATTTAAATACGAATTTAAATATTATTAGGCGTGAAAAGTCTTATGATTAAAACATATGTGATTACCTTGTCAACAGAGCAGGCGCGCAATCGACATATCTGGGCAGAGTGCGATAAATGCGGGTTAAATCCTTTGCTTCTTGAAGCAGTAGATTTGAGACAGAAGTGAGGCAACTATCGGCATTGCCTTCACATAAACCAAAGAGGAAGCGGCGATGGCTTTCTAAAGGAGAGGTTGGGTGTGCATTAAGCCATCAAATGGCATATCAGCATATTTATAACAGTAATGAAAAATATGCTTTGATTTTGGAAGATGATGCGGAATTTATTGCCTCTCCCTTAGAAATTCTTGATGAGACTGTGTTGGATAGTATATTGATACAATATGAATTTGATGTATTGCTGATTGGTTATGTGAAAAAGAAACAACAGGAGCTGAAAGATTATTTTGATTGTGTCCCGATTAAAAAACGAGCAGAAATTACTTTATCCGATAGCAAATTGCAGTTTGGTACTCCGTGGGCTCAATACGCTTCGGGAACAGTCGCATATATCGTGACAAAGAGAGGCGCTGAAAAACTCATGGCTGCGAATGCAGTACCTTGTGTGACGGCTGACGATTATCTGTATTTTGAGCAATTTTACGGTGTTCGCGTATTGCATTATCGTCCGACTTTTGTTTTGGAATCAGATGATTTTAAAAGTACGTTAGGTAATGATAGGATTAAGAAGAAAAAATTTGGTCATTGATTTGTCCGCATAGTAAAAGGTCGGCTGAAAAATTTTGCAATGAATTATGTAGGATTAAAATAGCAAATGCCGTCTGAAATTTTCAGACGGCATTTTATCGGGTGTAATTACTCTTTATCGGTGGTGCTTTCTTTTTTCGGCGCAGGTTTCTTCGCCGCCAAGCCTAAAGATTTCTGCCATTCGGCCGGATTTTTTACCAGCTCCAAGGCTTTGCGCAGTTGGTCGTCTTTGGCTGGATTCGGAATACGGCGGGACGAAAGGTCTTCGTCTTTATCCTTGCTGTTTTTACCGGACTTGGCTTTGTCGGCGGCCTTTTCCGCTGCGGGTGGCGCGTTGTCGGTGTCGATTTTCCCGTTAACGTCTTCGCCGCCCAGCGGGTTGCCGATATGACCAATCAGGTCAGCCTCGCGGCTTTCATACAGGCGGTCTTTGTCTTTCACTTCCACATCCGGCACAATGCCCTGCGCCTGAATCGAACGGTCGTTCGGCGTGTAATATAAAGCGGTGGTCAGTTTGACCGCGCTGCCGTTGGACAGCGGAATCACGGTTTGCACCGAGCCTTTGCCGAAGCTTTGCGTACCGACAATCACGGCGCGTTTGTGGTCTTGCAGCGCACCGGCCACAATTTCGGAAGCAGAAGCCGAGCCGGAGTTGACTAAAACGGTCAGCGGGACGGTTTTCAGCTCTGCGGGCAGACCGTCGAGAGGATCTTTACCGGCCGCCATCATGTAATCTTCCGGCGTGGCTTTCAAAACCATACCGGCTTTGCCGTCGCGCCCTTTGGTGCTGACGACATTCGAGCCGCTCGGCAGGAAGGCGGCGGATACGCCGACGGCGCCGGTCAGCAGGCCGCCGGGATCGTCACGCAAATCCAAAATCACGCCTTTGAGCGGGCCTTTGTTTTGTTTTTCCAGCGCTTGCGCGGCTTCTTTCACGCTTTCCACGGTACGTTCTTGGAACTGGCTGACGCGGATGTAGCCGTAGCCCGGCTCGAGCAGGTGGGAACGCACGCTTTTGACTTTGATGATGGCGCGGGTCAGGTTGACGATAATGGGTTTGTCGGCATTTTTGCGCGACAGGGTCAGGGTGATTTTGGTACCCGGTTTACCGCGCATTTTTTTCACGGCTTCGCTGACGGTCATACCGCGCGTGGCAACATTGTCGATTTTGACGATGAAGTCGCCGCTTTTCACGCCCGCACGGTCGGCCGGCGTATCTTCAATCGGCGAAATCACTTTGATAAAGCCGTCTTCCTGACCGATTTCCATGCCCAAACCGCCGAACTCGCCGCTGGTGGATTCTTTCAGCTCGGAATAGCCTTTTTTGTCCATGTATTCGGAATGCGGATCGAGGTCGGCCACCATGCCTTTCATGGCGCCTTCAAACAGCTCGGCATCGGATTTGTCTTGGTAGTAGTTGGCTTTGATTTGGCCGTACACTTCCGCCATGGTGCGGATGGACTGCACCGGCAGGGATTCTTTGCTGCTGTCTTTATCGGCGGCGAAACTTTGTACGCTCAAGCTGAGGGCAACTCCGCTGAACGCGCCCAAGGTGTAGAGTGCGACTTTTTTCAAAGTGGATTTTGACATTGTGGCTGGCTTTCTCTCTTTATTTAAAAGCGTTTTTCAGACGGCCTTGCCTTATTGGGGGCAAGGCCGTCTGAAACTTTATGCGATTCGGCGCGTGGAAACAACCGTTTCAAAGTAAAAAATTGCTAGGGTTGTGGTATCAGTGTGTAGGGTGGGCAACTTAGTTGCCCACTATTTCCAAAATAAAGTGGAGGAGAATATGCGGTGGGCAACAAGTTGCCCACCCTGCGTATCTAGGATATTCCCATTCCAATTCCAAGCGTATCAGCTGATCCACGACAAGGGATTCATATTTTGGCCGTGGTAGCGGATTTCAAGATACAGGCCTTCGCCCGCATCGGGCAATGAGCCGCTGACGCCGATTTTGTGACCCTGTCCGACATTATAGCCTTTGGCAACAGTGATTTCGCTCAGGCCGGAATACACGCTGACATAGTCGTCGCCATGATCGACCACCACCACATTGCCGTAGCCTTCCAAGCTGCCGGCATAGACTACTGTACCGGCGGCAATGCTACTGACCGCCGTTGGCGCGGTTTGGTAAAACACGCCTTTCCAGACATCGCCGCCACTGCGCGGTTGACCGAACAAACCGGAGAGCAAGCCGTTAACCGGTTTTTTCAGACGGCCTTGCATGCGGCTGAAACTGTTGGGGCTGCTGATGGCAACATAATTAGCCGAAGTCGGCGCTTGCAGTTTCATGTCGTCTTCGGTCAGATTGGACATGGCGGCGCGTTCTTCTGCCGCTTTTTGCTCGGCGGCTTTGGCTTTACGCGCTTTTTCGGCTGCAGCCAAACGCGCTTCGGCGGCTTTTTTGCGCTGCTCGGCTTCTTTTTTACGTTGCTCGGCTTTTTGTTTGTCGAGGTCGCTTAAAAGATTGTTCAGGCGTTGCTCGTCGTCTTTACGCTTGCCGGCTTGTTTGGCTTCTTTTGCCATTTGCGCGTTTTGACGGCGGCTTTCCGCTTGTTCGGCAGAATTGTTGACGCCTTGTTTTTTTAAGGCCGCTTGCGCGTTGCTTTGCAGTTTTTTCAGATAACCCAGTTCGGCATTGATTTTGCGCTCTTGCGCCGCAAGCTGATTTTGCTGCTTGCCTAAGTCTTTGACCACTTGCTCATTGGCCGCGTTGATGTAGCGGGTATAGCGCAGGAAACGGGTTTTCTGGCCGGGCTCGGCATTTTTCAAAAACAGCGCCACGGCGTTGGGCTGGCTGTTTTTATAATTGCCTGATACAAAGCGGGAAATTTGCGCACGGGTATTGGAAACTTCGGCTTTCAGACGGCTTAAGTCGGTATCCAATTTTTGCAGCTTCGCCCATGCGTCGCGCTGCTGGCGGTTGATGTTTGCCAAGCTCAGGCGGGTTTGCTGCAATTCTTTCAGATTGGCGTTGACGCGCACCAAAAAGCCTTCGGTGCGTTTGTTTAACGCCTTTTTCTCTTCCAAATCGTTGGTAGCGGCGCTGACGGCGGCACGCAGTTCGTCTGAATCCGAACTAGCAGCGGCAGATTTTTTTGCAACGGATTTTTTCTCCTTCGCCTCATCGCCATCTTTGGTCTTGCTCTTGGCGCGGCTGTTTTTTACCGTTTGCTTTTTGTTGTCGTCATCAGCGACTTTGTCAGCAGCTTTGGCTTTGCTTTTCCCGGCTTTCGTTTCTGACTTGGTTTCTGCGGTTTTGTTCGCTTTAGGCGCCGCTGCATTTTTTTTGCTTTTGCCGGTTTTGCTGTCGTTCTGTTCTTCGGTGGCAGCTTTGGCTTTAGTGTTTTTATCTTTCAGCGACGTTTTATCTTTATTACTGCTTTTGCTTTCTTTGCTACTCTTGGCGCTTTTCTTTGTGTCGTCTTGGCCGTCTGAATCTTTTTTACTGCTTTTGGCTGTCGCTGCTTTTTTACTGCTTTCTTTCGGCGCAGCTTCCGCAGCGGCTTTTTTGGTTTTCACCGTTTTTTTAGCCGCAGCCGCCTTTTCTTTCGGCGTATCGTTGGCTGCGAAAGACGGTACGGAAAAACACAGCATCAGGGCGAGTAAGAGGGGTTTGTAACGCATGGCAGGGTCTTGAAATAGAAAAAAGGCAACAAGGCGTGATTATACCTGTTTGTCAGGCCGTCTGAAAACGATATTCGCAATGCTTGCAATTTGGGCAGACAGGCTTTATATATAAAGGCACTCATCTTCTTTTTTCCAACAGGATTCCATCATGCAAAAAATCTGGGCAGTCGCAGCGGCGGCTTTGTTATTGGCAGCGTGCGGCGGTAATGAAGCCGACAAAATCGGCCGCGCCAGCACCGTATTCCATATGCTCGGTAAAAACGACCGTATCGAAGTCGAAGGCTTCGATGATCCGGATATGCAGGGCGTATCCTGCTATATTTCCTACGCCAAAAAAGGCGGTTTGAAAGAAACCGTAAATTTGGAAGAAGATGCCAGCGACGCTTCCGTGTCCTGTGTTCAGACGGCCAATATTATCCGCTATAACGAAGCAGCCGTTACCAAACCGAGAGAAGTGTTCAAACGCAGCGCCAGCGTCGCGTTTAAGAGCCAGCAGATTATCCGCTACTACGACCCGAAACGTAAGGCATTTGCCTACTTGGTGTATAGCGACAAAATTGTTCAGGGTTCGCCGAAAAATTCTTTAAGCGCCATCTCTTGTTTCAACGGCACCAGTGCTGACAGCAAAGAAGCGGCCAGCCTGCCCAACAGCCAAATCCACGGCTCATGCATTATTGAAACCACTCCAGCAAAATAAGCAGATCTATGAATCTTACCAACCATTTCCTGATTGCCATGCCTGATATGGACGATCCGTTTTTTACCGACAGCGTTGTGTATATATGCGAACACAACGATGACGGCGCTTTAGGCATTGTCATCAACAAACCCTCCCCGATTACCATGGACATGATTTTTGCCGCCTCCGGCCGCAATATCCCGCAGCGCATGCAGCATGACAGTGTAATGATGGGCGGGCCGGTACAGATTGACCGGGGATACGTGTTGCACACGCCTATCGGCGATTGGCAGAACAGCATGATTGTCACCGACGACATTGCCCTGACCTCATCCCGAGATGTGATTGAAAATATTACCGAAAACGTAGATAAGGCATTGGTCAGTATCGGCTATTCCAGCTGGCGCAAAGGCCAGTTAGAGCGCGAGTTGGCCAACAACGGCTGGCTGACCGTTCCTGCCGACGAGCATATTTTGTTTGATGTTCCTTACGAACACCGTTATGCCGCCGCCTTTGCTAAACTGGGTTTCAGCCCCAGCGCACTGGCCGCAGGAGCCGGACATGCTTAAAGCAGTACGCGGCACTACCCTTGCTTTTGATTTCGGCGAAACCCGTATCGGCGTCGCGCAAGGCGATGCCGAACTTGGCATTGCACACCCCTTGGCAACAGTAACCGGCAACAGTAACGAAGCCAAATTCGAAGCCATCGCCAAATTGGTAAAAGAATGGCAGCCCGCGCAATTTGTGGTCGGGCTGCCCACGCATACCGACGGTACGGAGCACGAATTAACCCGCCTCAGCCGCAAATTCGGCCGCCGCTTGAACGGACGCTTTAATCTGCCCGTATATTGGGTGGACGAGCGCCTATCATCTTTATACGCCGAAAGCCTGCTGGCCGAAGCGCAGGTATTCGGCCGCAAGCAAAAAGCCGTACTTGATCAGGTAGCGGCGCAGGCGATTTTGCAGGGATTTTTTGAAGGCGGTGCAGCGGAATATTTCAATGGACGGGAAAATGGTGAAAACAATGAGACTTGATTTAACCTGACCCCATTCCATTGCTAATAAAAAAGCGCAAATCCATTTGGCTTGGATTTGCGCTTCTGTTTATTTTGGTGGAGGCGGGGGGAATTGAACCCCCGTCCGAAAGTCCTCTACAAAGCGTTCTACATACTTAGTCTTGCCTACTTGAAATCTTATTCCCCTTGCGCCGACAGACAGGCTCTTGGGAAACCAGTTACCTTAAATCTTATCCCCTGCCAAGTAACCCGACAGAGAACCAGTCAATGTAAAATGACGTTGCGGTAGTCTAAGCTACACAGCCCATTGACCAACTGTTGCAACGGCAGGCCTTAAGCGGCCAGTGCGTAAGTTTCGTCGTTTGCGACTATTTAGATTCAGTGTTTTACGGGAATCTGAGACCCCGGTATGCCCGCATCTGCTTCGCAACCCCCGTCGAAACCAAGATCGCCCCCTGATAGGAATAGGCGATTATACGCGGATTATGCTTTTTTGCCAACGCCATCGCA
The DNA here is from genome assembly GCF_024170405.1 of Neisseria perflava. Lineage (GTDB taxonomy): Bacteria > Pseudomonadota > Gammaproteobacteria > Burkholderiales > Neisseriaceae > Neisseria > Neisseria perflava_B. The sequence continues at coordinate 29,326 of NZ_JALJYC010000004.1, forward strand.
GGCCGTCTGAAAAAACGGCTGTATGGCAAAAGAGAAAACCTTTAAACTGTCGCCTTGGTGCTAGGGTCTGTTGGCATTTCATCACACGGTATCTTTTCGGCGAAAATCTGCTTCGCGGATGGAATGTCAACAAACCCTACGATACCAAACAAGCAGAATAAATTGTTTCAGACGGCCTTGGGTATAACAGGCCGTCTGAAAATGTAAAGCATAAAATACAGGATACACACCACATGTATGACGTAAACACCCACGATGTGCGCCGTTTTTTTGCCCATGTCTGGCAGCAGCGGCTGCTGCCCTTGCAGCTGGACGGTTTGCAGCAGAAAGCCTTGCGCATTATCGAGGCGCATCCCGAATATGCGCATTATTTGGACGATATTGAAAATTATCTGGATAAAAACTGGCTGCCGGAAAACGGCGAGAGCAATCCGTTTTTGCATATGTCGCTGCATTTGTCTTTGCAGGAACAGGCGGCGATTGACCAGCCGCCGGGCATACGGGCGATTCACAACCAACTGTGCGCCCGTTACAACGATGATTGGGTGCGCGCGGAACACGAGATGATGGACGCTCTGGCAGAAACACTATGGGAAGCGCAGCGTTACGGACGCGGTTTGGATGTGAACGCTTATATGACGCGCCTGCGCAAGCTGGTGGGTTTGGGGCAGGAAGATGAGGAGCGGATTAACCCGCACGAAGTGGGTCTGTCGGATAAGATTAGCGAACGAAAATAAACCATGCCGTCTGAAAATATCGGGTTTCAGACGGCATTTGCTTATTCCATCCACCCGCCTGCCCTCAGAGAACATGTCTCCTGCGCGGTAACGATGAAGTGGTCGAGCAAATCAATCTCCACTAAATCCAAAGCCTGCTGCAAACGGCGGGTAAACGCAATATCTTCTTCAGACGGCCTGGCCGAACCGCCGGGATGGTTGTGGGCAAAAATTACTGCTCCTGCGTATTCATCCAAGGCCAGCTTGACGATTTCGCGGATATACACAGTATTTTCCGCTACCGTACCGCGCGAGAGTTCGCGCATGCTAATCAGCTGGTTTTGCCGGTTGAGCAGCAAGGCGGCGCTGATTTCGACTTTTTCATGCCCCAAATGCAGGCGCAGGTAATCGGCGACGGTATGCGGGCGGCTGAACACTATATTCTGCTGCAATTCTTCGCCCAATATGCGCCGCCCGATTTCTTTTACCACGGCAAATTGGGTGTAGCTGGCCGTACCCATACCCTTATAGGCCGACAATGCTTTAACCTCCGCGCTCATCAGTTTGCCGAGGCTGCCGAATTCGTTTAACAGATAACGCGCCAAGTCCACCGCGCTCATGCCGCGCGTTCCCACCCTCAATAAAATTGCCAAGAGCTCGGCATCGCTAAGCGCACTTGCGCCGCGTTGCAGCAGCTTTTCGCGCGGCCTCTCTCCTTGCGGCCATTGCTTAATACTCATGTCTCGACTTAATATTTTCTCCGTAATGATTACGAATTTAGCGTATTTGGAATAAATGTCAAACGAAAAATGCCGTTTACATGCCAGCGGGTATAAAGCGTTGTATCGGCAGAACACTATCCGGCAAATCCGGCGGTAACCTAAATTTAATATTGCCCCTGCCCCAGGTAGGCTAATATAATGGCAAGTTCGCTTGGAAACTTTATCCACCGTTGAAAATGACACGGCGGATTTGCCTGACTGCCTCCAGCTGCGTAGAAATGGCCGTTTCCCGCCCCGTGCTGCCCGTGCGCTTTTCAAGGCTTTTTTCAGACGCCTCTATGCCGTCTGAAACGCCCCGCCAGCAATCAAACAGCTTGTTATCACCCATCGAAAATCCGTTTTGCCGGTACTCGTCTTTTACTTTGGAGTATTGCCATTATGACCGCAAATGCTGCGTCTTCAGCCAAACCTTACTTACAGATTCAGGGTTTGGTGAAAAAATTTGGTGACAATTACGCTGTCGATAACATCGACTTGGACATCTACCAACATGAAATCTTCGCCCTTTTGGGCAGCTCGGGTAGCGGCAAATCCACGCTGCTGCGCATGCTGGCGGGCATGGAGAGTCCGAATCAGGGCAAAATCATCCTCGACGGTCAGGACATTACCAAACTGGCGCCGTATGAGCGCCCGATTAACATGATGTTCCAAAGCTACGCCCTCTTCCCGCACATGAGCGTGGAGCAGAATATCGCTTTCGGTTTGAAACAAGACAAAATGCCCAAAGGCGAAATCGACGCACGCGTGGAAGAAATGCTGCGCTTGGTGCAAATGACCAAATACGCCAAACGCAAACCGCACCAGCTCTCCGGCGGCCAGCAGCAGCGTATCGCGCTGGCCCGCAGTTTGGCCAAGCGCCCGAAACTGCTGCTGCTCGACGAACCTTTGGGCGCGTTGGATAAAAAATTGCGCCAGCAAACCCAGTTTGAATTGGTCAACACGCTGGAGCAAGTGGGCGTAACCTGTATCATGGTGACCCACGACCAAGAAGAAGCCATGACCATGGCGACCCGCGTGGCGATTATGTCGGAAGGCCAGCTGCAACAAGTTGGCACACCGGGCGACGTGTATGACTATCCCAACAGCCGCTTTACCGCCGAATTTATCGGCGAAACCAATATTTTCGACGGCGTAGTGATTGAAGACCATGCCGATTATGCGGTTATCGAGTGCGAAGGCTTGGACAAACACGTGCGCATCGACCACGGTTTGGGCGGCCCATCCGAGCAGGATTTGTGGGTCAGTATCCGTCCGGAAGACATTGATTTATACAAAGAAAAACCGGATACGCTGGGCGAATACAACTGGGCGCAGGGTACGGTTAAAGAAATCGCCTATCTGGGCAGCTTCGCCATTTACCATATCCAGCTGCCCAACGGCCGCGTGATTAAGAGCCAAGTGCCCGCGCCTTACTGGTATGTGCGCAACATCACACCGCCGACTTGGGACGAAACCGTGTATGTGAGCTGGCCGGAAAACCAACCGACCCCGTTGTTCCGCTAATTGAGGGAATATCGAGATGAACTTGAAAACCTTAAAAAACAAGCTGTTCCCCCATCGCGGACGAGGTGCGGTCATTGCCGTGCCGTATATTTGGCTGCTGGTTTTGTTTTTGATTCCGTTTGCGATTGTGTTGAAAATCAGCTTCGCGGAGCAGGAAATCGCCATTCCGCCGTTTACGCCGCTGACTTCGGTTGACGAAGACTTAGGCCGTCTGAATATCGCCATCAGCTATCAAAACTATGCCGATATTTTCCAGAATTTCTGGGCGACTTTGGGGCAGATGCTCAATCCTTTCAGCAGCAGCAACGGTGAAAACATCTATCTTCTGACCTACTGGTCTTCGATTAAAACCGCGCTGACAACCACCATTATCTGCCTGCTGATTGGCTATCCGACCGCTTATGCCATTTCGCGTGCCAAACCCTCGGCTCGCAACGGCCTCTTGCTGGCGATTATGCTGCCGTTTTGGACATCTTTCCTGCTGCGCGTGTATGCGTGGATGGGCTTGCTCGGCCACAACGGGATTGTCAATAATATGCTGATGGATTGGGGAGTCATTAAAGAGCCATTGGATTTGTTTTACAACGCCTTTTCCCTGAATCTGGTGATGGTGTATGCCTATCTGCCGTTTATGATTCTGCCGCTTTACACCCAGTTGGTAAAATTAGACAGCCGCCTGCTTGAAGCCGCCTCCGATTTGGGCGCAGGGCCGATTAAGTCTTTCTTTACCATTACCCTGCCCTTATCCAAAACCGGCATTATTGCCGGCTCTATGCTGGTATTCGTACCGGGGGTGGGCGAATTTGTGATTCCCGAATTGGTCGGCGGCTCGGAAAACCTGATGATTGGTAAAGTCTTGTGGCAGGCGTTCTTCGACCAAAACAACTGGCCGCTGGCTTCCGCTGTGGCGGTGGTGATGGTGGCGCTCTTGGTGGTGCCGATCGCCCTGTTCCAACGCTATGAAAACCGCGAAATCGAAGAAGGAAGCAAATAATGCAGAAAAACAAATTGTCTTGGTTTTTGAAGCTGATGCTGCTGTTTGCTTTGGCATTCTTGTATATCCCGCTGGTGGTGCTGGTGGTTTATTCGTTTAACGAATCCAAGCTGGTGACCGTCTGGGGCGGTTTCTCAACCAAATGGTACGGCGCGCTGCTGCAAAACGACACCATTCTCGAAGCGGCTTGGCTGTCGCTGCGCATTGCGCTGGTATCGTCGCTGGCGGCAGTGGTATTGGGTACGCTGGCGGGTTACGCGATAGCGCGGATTAAGCGTTTTCGCGGCAGCACGCTGTTTGCCGGCATGATCTCCGCGCCGATGGTGATGCCCGACGTGATTACCGGCTTGTCCATGCTGCTCCTAATTATTCAGGTGCAGATGTTCCTGCAAAACAGCGAATGGCTGCAATGGCTGTATTTTGACCGCGGCTTTTTTACCATTTTCTTGGGGCACACGACTTTGTGCATGGCCTACATTACCGTGGTTATCCGCTCGCGCCTGATTGAGCTGGATCAATCGCTGGAAGAAGCAGCGATGGACTTGGGCGCGCGGCCATTGAAAATCTTTTTCGTGATTACCCTGCCGCTGATTGCGCCTGCGATTGCCTCCGGCTTCCTGCTGGGCATTACCCTGTCGCTGGACGACTTGGTAATTACCTCCTTCCTCTCCGGCCCGGGTTCTTCCACCCTGCCGCAGGTGATTTTCTCCAAAATCAAACTCGGCCTCGACCCGCAGATGAACGTGTTGGCAACGATTTTAATCGGCATCATCGGCACACTGGTCATCGTCATCAACTATTGGATGATGCGCCAAGCCACCAAACGCGAACGCGAAGCTGCCGAAGCCTATAAACAGGAGCAACTGGCTGCGGAGCAAGCCGCATCGTAAAACAGTAATGTTTGTTGCCAAAGGCCGTCTGAAAAATCGTTTTCAGACGGCCTTTTACGTTATAATCTTTCCATTACACAACCCATGCAAAACATCATGCAAAAAACATTGAAAACTTTATCCGGCGTGTTCATGCTTGTTGCCGCGCTGTCTGCCCAAGCCGAAACCCGCGCCGTGATTGAAACCAATCTGGGCAATATCGGTTTGTCGCTGGACGAGACCAAAGCACCGAAAACCGTTGCCAATTTCGTTAATTATGCCGAAAAAGGCTTTTACGACAATACCGTGTTCCATCGCGTAATTGACGGTTTTATGATTCAAGGTGGCGGTTATTCGGCTGATTTAAAAGAAAAAAATACCGACAAAGCCATTACTAACGAAGCGGACAACGGCTTGAAAAATACTGTCGGCACCATCGCCATGGCGCGTACTGCCAATCCGAATTCCGCCACCAGCCAATTTTTCATCAATACCGCCGACAACCATTTTCTAGACTTTAAAAACCGAACCACGCAAGGCTATGGTTATGCCGTATTCGGCAAAGTCACTTCCGGCATGGACGTTGTGCGCAAAATCAGCAAAATTCCGACCGCCTCACGCGGCATTCATCCGAATCTGCCTACTCAAACGGTCATCATCAAAAAAGTGGACATTATCCGCTAAACGGTTTATTCCGATAATATTGAGGCCGTCTGAACATTCCACATCCTTGCATGGAATATTCAGACGGCCTCGGTATATCGCTCTTACCTTAATATCTTCAATTTCCGCTTTCCGCCAGTGCCGCATCCAGCTTGTCTTGCGCCGCCTTAACCGCGTCTTCCAAGCCTTGTATCCGCGCCAAATAGCGCACGTAATTGCGCTCGTTGCCATAGCGTACTTTCTTGCCCTCTTCCAAAGCCTGCTGCGCTTGCGCCAATTCCTGCCGTGCGGCGGTTACTGCAGCATTTTTCTGAACGACCGAGTTGTCTTGCTCTCTAACCGGTGACGATACGGCCGGTGCGCGGTACACCGGCGCAGAAGTATAAACCGATGGCTTGCCGATGTTGCTGGCTTTGCAGTTACCGCCGCCGTCTTGCGTATAAACCTTGTGTCCCGATTTATCGGTACATTCGTAAATTGTCGCAGCCTGCGTTACGCCGACGAAAGCCAAACTCAAAAGCAATATGCTGATTTTTTTCATCTTTATCTTTCTCTAAAACCACAGCCACCATGCCAGCAGCAAAGCCGCAATCATCACCAGATTGGCAATCACAATCGGTTTCCAGCGTATCGGCCGCTGCTGTACCCTCCCGCTGCGGCGGACATAAAAAAACGGACTGAGCAGCATGGAAGCGGCACACAGCAAAATAATGACGAAATAATGAATTTTCTCGTTTTCCACGTCACACTCCGTTTCAGACGGCCTCGAGGCAAGCCCGAAAAGCTAAAATATGCTACAATTCCGCCTGATTATAACACTCTATTTCCAAAGGTTTTACCAATAATGATTTCTACCAACGGCATTACCATGCAGTTCGGCGCCAAGCCGCTGTTTGAAAACGTATCCGTCAAATTCGGCGAAGGCAACCGCTACGGCTTAATCGGTGCCAACGGCTCGGGCAAATCCACTTTTATGAAAATCCTCGGTGGCGATTTGGAGCAGACCGCCGGTGAAGTGGCGATTGAAAACGGCGTGCGCTTGGGTAAGCTGCGCCAAGACCAGTTTGCCTACGAAGACATGCGCGTGTTGGATGTGGTGATGATGGGGCACACCGAAATGTGGGAAGCGATGACGGAGCGCGACGCGATTTACGCCAACCCGGAAGCCACCGAAGATGACTACATGCACGCGGCCGAGCTGGAAGCCAAGTTTGCCGAATACGACGGCTACACCGCCGAAGCGCGTGCCGCCGAATTATTAAGCGGCGTGGGCATTTCCGAAGACCTGCACAACGCGCTGATGAGCGAAGTCGCCCCCGGTTTCAAGCTGCGCGTATTGTTGGCGCAGGCGCTGTTTTCCAAACCCGACGTGTTGCTGCTCGACGAACCGACCAATAACTTGGACATCAACACCATCCGCTGGCTGGAAGGCGTGTTGAACCAATACGATTCGACCATGATCATCATCTCGCACGACCGCCACTTTTTGAACGAAGTGTGCACCCACATGGCCGACTTGGATTACAACACCATCACCATTTACCCGGGCAACTACGATGACTACATGCTGGCTTCCGCCCAGTCGCGCGAGCGGGCGATGAAAGACAACGCCAAAGCCAAAGAAAAACTGCAAGAGCTGCAAGAATTTGTGGCGCGTTTCTCCGCCAACAAATCCAAAGCGCGTCAGGCCACCAGCCGTCTGAAACAGGCCGACAAAATCAAAGCTGAGATGGTGGAAGTCAAGCCCTCTACCCGCCAAAACCCGTATATCCGCTTTGAAGCCGACGAAAAGGCCAAGCTGCACCGTCAGGCCGTGGAAGTGGAAGGCTTGGCCAAACGCTTTGAAACCCAGTTGTTTAAAAACCTCAATTTCATTTTGGAAGCCGGCCAGCGCCTGGCCATCATCGGCCCCAACGGTGCGGGTAAGTCCACCCTGCTGAAATTGTTGGCCGGTGCGTATGACGCGCAATATTCAGACGGCCTCACCGCCGACGCGGGTAGCATCAAATGGGCGGAAAAAGCCAAAATCGGCTACTACCCGCAAGATCATGAAAACGACTTCGATGTCGATATGGACTTGAGCGAATGGATGCGCCAATGGGGTCAGGAAGGAGATGACGAGCAAGTGATTCGCGGCACGCTCGGCCGTCTGCTCTTTGGCAGCAACGATGTGGTGAAAAAAGTGCAGGTGCTCTCCGGCGGCGAAAAAGGCCGTATGCTTTACGGCAAACTGCTGCTGTTGAAACCCAACGTCTTGATTATGGACGAACCGACCAACCATATGGACATGGAAAGCATCGAATCACTCAACATGGCCTTGGAAAAATACAACGGCACGCTGATTTTCGTATCGCACGACCGCCAGTTTGTATCGTCATTAGCCACCCAAATCATCGAGCTTGACGGCAAAGGCGGCTACGAGCATTATCTGGGCGACTACGAAAGCTATCTGGAGAAAAAAGGCTTGGTGTAAACCTTTTACCTTATTTCTCAACGTTAAAAGGCCGTCTGAAACGGGATTCCGTTTCAGACGGCCTTTTTTTTCAATTAATTAATTGCTTAGGCATACAGTCGGATAATAGGCCAATCTAAACCCAATAGGTTGTAGCCGCAACCCTCCTTCATTTGCTTTGAAAACTTCTCCCCTCTTACGTGAACACCTTTCAGACGGCCTGAAAACGCGCTATATTAACGCCATCCGTACAACTTTATCAGGAATTGCCACATGCAAACCCAAGCCGTTATCCGCCATATTACCGATTGGTTGAAAAACTACGCCGAGACAGCCCGCGCCAAAGGTTTTGTCGTCGGCGTATCCGGCGGTATTGATTCGGCAGTGGTTTCCACGCTGGCGGCGCAAACCGGTTTGCCGGTTTTATTGTTGGAAATGCCCATCCGCCAGCAAGCCGACCAGGTTAGCCGTGCGCAAGAGCATATCGAAAATTTGAAACAGCACTTTGACAACGTACAAGGGTTTAGCGTGGATTTAACGCCGACCTTCGATACTTTCGCCGCTACCGTTGAAGTTGATGAAAGCGCGTTTCCCAACAAACAGCTTGCCTTAGCCAACGCCCGTTCGCGCCTGCGTATGGTCACGCTGTATTACTATGGCCAACTGCATAATCTGCTGGTGACCGGCACGGGCAACAAAATTGAAGATTTCGGTGTTGGCTTTTTTACCAAATACGGCGACGGCGGTGTCGATATTAGCCCGATTGCCGATTTAACTAAAACCCAAGTGTATGCGTTGGCTGCCGAATTGGGCGTTTCCCAAGCCATCCGGCAGGCCGTGCCGACCGACGGCTTATGGGATACCGAGCGCACCGACGAGCAGCAGATGGGCGCAACTTATCCCGAATTGGAATGGGCGATGAGCGTTTACGATACCCACCAGTCCGCCAATTTCGACGGCCGCCGGCGCGAAGTTTTGGAAATCTATACCCGCCTGCACCGCGCCATGCAGCATAAAGTCAATCCGATTCCTGTCTGCACCATTCCGCCGGAATTATTGGATTAAACGCATATTGTTTGATATGAAACAAAGACAGCCGCCGCGTTGCGCAGGCCATCTGAAAAGGCCGTGGTTTCAGACGGCCTTGCTGCTTTTTTATTCTTTCCCGCGTTGTTGACAATTTCTATAATTTTGATAAATTGCTAAAGATTGCTTTTTGCAATGCCGCAGTATCCCTTCCCATCTACTACAAAAGGATAATCAACATGTTCTCAAAAAGCGTTACCATTGAAAAATTTGACCCCGAACTGGCCGCTGCGATTGCCGGTGAAGTGACCCGCCAACAGGACCACGTTGAACTGATTGCCTCTGAAAACTACGTCAGCTGCGCCGTCATGGAAGCCCAAGGCTCGCAACTGACCAACAAATATGCCGAAGGTTATCCGGGCAAGCGCTACTACGGCGGTTGCGAATATGTCGATATTGCCGAAAATCTGGCGCTTGAGCGCGTTAAAAAACTGTTTGGCGCAGAATACGCCAACGTGCAGCCTCACTCCGGTTCGCAAGCCAACCAAGCCGTATATGCTTCCGTATTGAAACCGGGCGACACCATCTTGGGCATGAGCCTGGCGCACGGCGGCCACCTGACCCACGGCGCCAGCGTCAACATTTCCGGTAAATTATACAATGCTATTACTTACGGCTTGGACGAAAACGAAGTATTGGACTACGCCGAAGTCGAACGTCTGGCTTTGGAACACAAACCGAAAATGATTGTGGCCGGTGCCTCTGCTTATTCTTTGGAAATCGACTGGGCGAAATTCCGCGAAATCGCCGACAAAGTAGGCGCTTACCTGTTTGTCGATATGGCGCACTACGCCGGTCTGATTGCCGCCGGCGAATACCCCAGCCCCGTACCTTACGCCGATTTCGTGACCACCACCACCCACAAAACCCTGCGCGGCCCACGCGGCGGCATTATTTTGTGCCGCGACAACACCCACGAAAAAGCCTTGAATTCCGCCATCTTCCCGAGCTTACAAGGCGGCCCGCTGATGCACATCATCGCCGCCAAAGCCGTGGCCTTTAAAGAAGCGCTGCAACCGGAATTTAAAGAATACGCCAAACAAGTGAAAGTCAATGCCGCTGCAATGGCCGAGGAATTGGTTAAACGCGGTCTGCGTATTGTTTCCGGCCGCACCGAAAGCCACGTATTCCTGGTTGACCTGCAACCGATGAAAATTACCGGTAAAGCCGCCGAAGCCGCGCTGGGCAAAGCCAACATTACCGTTAATAAAAACGCCATTCCAAACGACCCGGAAAAACCGTTTGTCACCTCCGGTATTCGTATCGGCGCTCCGGCCATGACCACTCGCGGCTTTGACGAAGCAGATGCCCGCAAACTGGCCAATTTGGTTGCCGACGTTTTGGAAAATCCGGAAGACGAAGCCAACTTAGCGCGTGTACGCGAGCAAGTGACTGCATTGTGCGAAAAAAATCCGGTTTACGGCGCGTAAATCCTGATTTAAATGCCGCATAGCAAGAGGCCGTCTGAAACAAATAAATGTTTCAGACGGCCTTTTTGTATTTAACGTAATTTCGGATAGTCAATTCGGCAATCACGCCCCATACTTGAATAATAAGCCGTAAGGCAGAGTAAAACGGTTCTCAGACGGCCTTTCCAACTCAAGCCATATCGCTTTTCAATTCTTCTTCAAACGCCACCAAAATCCGTTTCACCTCATCTGCCTCCTTAACCGCCCTTACCCGCTCAAACAAATCCTGCGCTTGGGCAAATTCCTTTTTCATCATGCCCAGCCATTGTTTCAGCCGTGCCACGGGATATTTATTGTTGGCTTCTTTCGCCAAACACAAATCAAAAAATAAGTTAATCCAGCCCGCAACTTCAGCAAAATCCGTTTCTTTAACCGCTTCACCGCGCTCGTATTGTTTAATCTGCCGCGCCAAATCAGGGCGGATAACCGCGCCGCGTCCCAACATCACGCTGTCGCAGCCGCTGGCTGCTTTAATACCGATATAATCTTGCAGAGTAAACACATCGCCGTTGGCCGTAACCGGAATCGCCACTGCTTCACGGATTTTGCGCACCCAATCCCAATGCGCAGGCGGTTCGTAACCCTCTACTTTGGTACGCGCATGAACCGTCAGCCTGCATGCGCCGCCCTCGGCAATCGCCGCCGCGCATTCCAAAGCGCGGCTGGTATCTTCAAAACCCAGCCGCATTTTACCGGTCAGCGGGATATGCGCAGGCAGACGCTGGCGCAGCGTTTGCACGATTTGAAAAATCAATTCCGGCTCTTTGAGCAATACCGCCCCGCCTTTGTGTTTATTGACCGTCGGCGCGGGACAGCCGAAATTTAAGTCGATTTTATCCGCGCCAAAGCGCACCGCTTCCAGCGCGTTGACCGCCATATTGTCGGCGTCGCTACCCAAAATCTGTACGGTACACGGCACCCCGGCAAAGGTTTTATTGCCGTTGGCGATTTCCGGCACATATTTCAGCCAAGTCTGGCGCGAATGCACCGTGTGCGTAATGCGCACAAATTCGCTGACGCATTCGTCGTAACCGCCGATACGGGTCAGCAAATCGCGCATAATATCGTCGCACAAGCCCTGCATGGGCGCCAAAATCAGTTGCATAGTCAAAAAAGGCCGTCTGAAAAATGAAGTGCGTATTGTATCCGTATATCGGTTAAAATACATCCTATCCGAACTTACCCCTTCGCAGGTTTCCGCATGACTGAAAAAATCCGCCTGATTATCGACACCGACCCCGGCCAAGACGACGCCGCCGCCATTTTGATGGCGCACGGTTTGGCTAAACGCGGTTTGATTGATTTTATCGCCCTGACTGCCGTGGCCGGTAATGTGGGTGTCCACTATACCGCCACCAACGCCCGCATTATCTGCGACTGGGCGGGGCGGGAAGATTTTCCCGTGTATGCGGGCGCGGCCAAGCCGCTGCTGCGGCCGCTGTTTACAGCCGAAGAAGTACACGGCAAAACCGGCTTGGACGGCGTGGAACTGCATGATCCCGTTTGCCCTTTGCAGCCGCAGCATGCCGTGAATTTTCTGATTGACACTTTGCGCCAAGCCGAAGACAACAGCATTACCATTTGCCCCATCGGGCCGCTGACCAATATCGCGCAAGTGTTCAGCCTCGCTCCGGATTGTGCTCGCGCCATCAAGCAGATTGTGCTGATGGGCGGCAATTATTTTGAAGCGGGCAATGTCACACCGGCCGCCGAATTTAACTTTTTCGTTGACCCGCACGCGGCGCAAATCGTCTTGCAAAGCGGCGCGCCGATTGTGATTTTGCCATTGGACGTGACCCACAAAGCGCAAATCACCACCGAACGCATGGATGTCTTGCGCCACTTCGACAACGCCAACGGCCCGCGCCTGGCGGGTATTTTGCAAAGCTACGAGCGTTTCGATATTCAAAAATTCGGCTTGGACGGCGGCCCGCTGCATGACCCCTGCGCCATTACTTACGCCGCGTTTCCCGAATTTTTCAGCGGCCGCGACTGCCATGTCGCCGTGGAAACCCAAAGCGAGCTGACCCTCGGCGCTTGTGTGGTCGATTGGTGGGGCACTACCGGCCAAACGCCCAATGCGCGTTGGATTACCGAAGTCGATGCCGACCGCTTGTTTGCCCAATTGGCCGAATCGGTAAAACAACTGCCGTAAACCTTTTCATTTAACGCATTTCATTTATAGGTATAGGCAGGCAATGCCACGCGGCATTACCGCCCCATTTTTCAGACGGCCTGATTTTTATGACCCAACGTATCCCCGCCACCGCCGCTATGCTGGTGAAAAATTCCGAACGCTATCTTGCCGAAGTATTGACCGCTTTGGCCGATTTCGATGAGGTTTTGCTGCTCGACAACGGCTCAACCGACCGTACATTCGACATTGCGGCGCAGTTTGCCAATGTCAGCTATTACAAACATGATTTTATCGGCTTCGGCCCGATGAAAAATCTGGCGGCGCGTTTGGCGCAAAACGATTGGATTTTCAGCATAGACAGCGATGAAGTGGCTGACAGCGAATTGATTGAGACCGTCCGCGCGGCGGTAGCCGAAAATCAGCCGCAGGCGGTGTATTCCCTGTCGCGCCTGAACCATTACCACGGCCGTCTGATAAAATCCTGCGGCTGGTATCCCGACATCATTCCGCGCCTGTATCATCGCGGCTTTACCCGCTTTTCCGACCGACAGGTGCACGAAGCGTTAGTTTTGCCGTCTGAAACAGTCAAGCAGCGGCTGGGCGGCTTTCTCAAGCATTATTCCTTTGACAACGCCGAAGGGCTGATTCAAAAAATGCAGCAATACAGCACGCTGTATGCCGAAGAAAACCGCTACAAAAAAGCCGCTTCGCCGTGTAAAGCGCTGCTGCACGGCGGCGTGTCATTTGCCAAAAACTATCTGCTCAAACGCGGTTTTGCCGACGGTTCAGACGGCCTGACCATTTCCGTGGCCAATGCGCAAGGCTCGTATTACAAATACATCAAACTTTACGAGCGCAACCGCGAGCTGACCGTCTCGCTGATTATCACCACCTACAACCGCCCCGACGCGCTGGATTTGGTGCTCAAATCCGCGCTGGCGCAAACCCGTCTGCCCGATGAAATCATCATTGCCGACGACGGCTCGACGCAGGAAACGGCGGAGGTGGTGGATTTTATCAAACGCCGCACCGGTGTTCCGATAAAACACACTTGGCGCCCCGACGACGGTTTCCGCGCTGCCGAAGCGCGCAACCGCGCATTAGCGGCGGCAAGCTGCGATTACATCATTATGATAGACGGTGATATGCTGCTTGATCCCTCGTTTGTCGCCGACCATATAAAAATGGCCTTAAAAGGCCGTCTGATACAGGGTTCCCGCGTCATGCTGACACCGCAGCGCACGCAGGATATTTTAGACGCAGGCGAACTGCCGCGCCTGAGCGTGTTTGACAGCGGCATTGAAAAACGCGCCTCCACCCTGCGCTGCCGTTGCTTATCTGCCCTGGTCGGACACAAAGGCAGCCAAAACCACAAAGGCATCAAAACCTGCAACATGGGCTTTTTCCGCGCCGATGCGCTGGCGGTCAACGGCTTTGACAACGAATTTGTCGGCTGGGGGCGCGAAGACAGCGAATTTGTCGCCCGCTGCTACCACAATGGCATGAAACGCCACAACCTCAAATTTGCCGGTATCGCCTGCCATCTCTACCACCGCGAATCCGAACGCGACGCTCTGCCGCAAAACGACGCGCGTTTGCAGGGAACCCTCAATACCCGCAAAATCCGCTGCGACAACGGCGTGGATGCGTTTTTACCCGAAGCGTAAATACCTGCCAAGGCCGTCTGAAAAACCTTATTTCAAACCGTTCGCATACCAACCGGGTCGGATGATTCCAAAATCTGACCCGTTTTCAGACGGCCTACGCGCCTGATAAAATTTTACCTATCCCGTTCAAAAGCCAACCTTGGCGGTGCTATACTTAAATAACAGAATAAAAACCGCACACAGTGAGGCGTATTATGTCCCCCCGCCCCGTTACCGTTACCTCTTACAATATGCATAAAGGCATGTCGGCGCTCAACCGCAAAGTCCAACTCGACAGCATGGCCGACGAGCTGAAAAGTTTGCATTCCGATGTTTTGTTTTTACAGGAAGTGCAAGGGCAAAACCTGATTCGCAGCAACAAACGCGCCGATTTTCCCGATTCGCCGCATTACGATGTTGTTGGCGACCGTTTGGCCTTTAATCGCAGCTACGGTAAAAATGCCGTGTATCCCGAAAAACACCATGGCAACGCCATTCTCAGCCACCTGCCGATTGATACCCGCAATAACCTCGATATCAGCGTCAACAAGCTGGAGCAGCGCGGCGTGTTGCATTGCGAAGTATTGCCCGAAGGCTGGGAAACGCCGTTGGTGTGCCTTTGCGCCCACCTCAACCTGCGCGAGCCCGACCGCGTCAAACAATATCAAGCCATTTTTGAATATGTCAGCCAGCAAGTGGATGCCCACAGCCCGCTGATTATCGCCGGCGATTTCAACGATTGGCGGCAAAAATCCGCCCTATCTTTGGGCAAGGCTTTGAATTTGGACGAAGTGTTTGTGGACAGCAACGGCAAACGCCCGAAAACCTTCCCTGCGCGTATGCCGGTATTGAGCCTCGACCGTGTTTACACCCGCAACCTCGATATTATCGAAACCCAAATCCACAACGGCAAAAACTGGCAGAAACTCTCCGACCACCTGCCCCTGAGTGTCAAAGTCAAGCCGAAGCTGCCTTGATTACGTCATCTTGCGCCTGATTCTGCGGAAAAACATTTCTATATTCACAAAAGGCCGTCTGAAACAGGTGCAAACCCTTTTCAGACGGCCTCATTTGCTGTTATATTTAGCCCATACGAGTTTAGGGGCTGTTGGCATTTCATCCGCGAAGCAAGATTTGTAGTGGAAAAGTGCGGATGCAAGGCGGAATGCGCAGCGAGGTTGAACACCTTGCGAGCATTTCTAACGCACTAGGCGCACTTTTCCACTACAAATATTGCCGCGTAATGAAATGTTAACAGCCCTAGAGCATTTAGGACGAAACGTGATGGATACCGAAGACTATCTCAGCCGGATGCCGTTTAACGTCATCTTTATCGACCCGATGCACACCAGTTTCAAAGCAGGCAGCGAACGGATTAACCAGCAAATCCACCATTATCCGCTTGCCCACGAACGGCTGCACCAGCCCAAATTCGCCGCCAAAATCCTAGAAATGGCGGCGCACCGCTGCAACATGCGGGTTGTCGTGCGCAAAGCCGATGCCCAAATCAAACATGATTTGCACTACATCGTCCGCAACGGCGTCTTTGCCACCGATGAAAAGATGTGGTCGTTTATTAATGACCCCGTCAACCTTGCCTTGGTGAAACACCAATAACCACAAAGCTTGCCACACTCCGCAAAAGGTTAAAAATGCTTTTATTTATCGACAATTATGACAGCTTCACCTACAACATCGTGCAATATTTCGCCGAGCTGGGGCAGGAAGTTGTCGTGCGCCGCAACGACGACATCACCTTGGACGAGATTGCCGCGCTCAAGCCGCAATATCTGATTATCGGCCCCGGCCCATGTTCGCCCAAAGAGGCGGGAATTTCCGTGGCGGCCATGCAGCATTTTGCCGGCAAACTGCCGATTATGGGCGTTTGCCTCGGTCATCAAACCATAGGCGAAGCCTTCGGCGGCGACATCGTGCGCGCGCAAACGCTGATGCACGGCAAAGTCTCGCCCGTATTCCATCACGGCAAAGGCATGTTTAAAGACCTGCCCAATCCCGTGACGTGTACCCGCTATCACAGCCTGGTCATCGACCGCCACACCCTGCCCGACTGTTTGGAAATTACCGCTTGGACAGAAGACGATGAAATCATGGGCGTGCGCCATAAAGACTACGCCATCGAGGGCGTGCAGTTTCACCCCGAAGCGCTGCTGACCGAACACGGCCATGACATGCTGCGTAATTTCTTGGAAGAATTTAAAAATTTTCAGACGGCATGATTAAGAACCTGTATTCAAAAGATTGATAGATGGATTTTTTTGGATAATCATACGAATACAAGGTGATATTTATACAAATCTGGACGATTGGCGTAAAAGTCCAACGCAGTAGGCGTGTGATTAGGCAACAAAAAGACGCTGTCAAGATTTTGAATACAGGTTCTAAGATACGCAAGGCCGTCTGAAAACCGGCGGCAATGCATTACAACCATTTGAATTTAGTTTGGTAGCGCGTTACTGCGGCTGCCTTGTCTCTACCTAAATTCAAACGGTTATATTCAGACAAATAAGAAATAATATAGAGAAAGGAAACACCCGTGATTACCCCCCAGCAAGCCATTGAACGCTTAATCAGCAACAATGAATTATTCTATGATGAAATGGTTGATTTGATGCGCGAAATCATGAGCGGCCAAGTACCGCCAGAGCAAGTAGCCGCCATCATTACCGGTTTGCGGATTAAAGTCGAAACCGTATCGGAAATTACCGCCGCCGCCACCGTTATGCGCGAATTTGCCACGCCCGTGCCCGTTGCCGACAAATCCTCTTTGGTCGATATCGTCGGCACCGGCGGCGACGGTGCCAAAACCTTCAATATCTCCACCACATCCATGTTTGTCGCCGCCGCCGCAGGTGCGAAAGTGGCCAAACACGGCGGACGCTCGGTTTCCTCTTCTAGTGGAGCAGCCGATGTGATTGAAACCATGGGCGTATCTTTGAATTTATCGCCGGAACAAGTTGGCCGCAGCATTGATGAAATCGGTATCGGCTTTATGTTTGCGCAAAACCACCACGGCGCTATGCGCCATGTCGCGCCGGTGCGTCGCTCGCTCGGTTTCTGCAGCATTTTCAATATTCTCGGCCCGCTGACCAACCCGGCAGATGCGCCGAATCAGGTATTGGGCGTATTCCACATTGATTTGTGCGGCATTCTGTCGCGCGTGTTGCAACAGCTCGGTTCGGAGCATGTTTTGGTGGTAAACGGTTCAGACGGCATTGATGAAATTACCATCACTGGCTCGAGCCATATTGCCGAACTGAAAAACGGCGAGATTTTGGAATACGACATCCGTCCGGAAGACTTCGGCCTAGAATCCCGCCGCAATTTGGATGACATCCGCGTTGCCAACAGCCAGGAATCTTTGGAAAAAATGCATTCGGTATTAAACGGCGAACCCGGTGCGGCGCGTGATATTGTATTGCTGAACGCCGCTGCCTGTCTGTATGCGGGCAATGTCGTTTCTTCCTTAGCCGAGGGCGTGGAAGCTGCCAAAGCCGCCATTGATTCGGGCAAAGCCAAAGCCAAACAAGAGGAATTTGTGGCCTTTACCCAAAAAATGGCGCAATCTGCTTAAACTTTTGTATTCATTAATTAAAAGGCCGTCTGAAAAATTTTTCAGACGGCCTTTTGCTATGGAGTGGCAATTACTGTTACCGCCCTTTCACATCAATAATCCAAACCTCTGATTGCGAACCCAAGCGCAGCGGAATGCCCCAAAAGCCGTAGCCGGAAGTGACGAAATAATGGCCGTTGCCGATGGCTTCGTAGCCGTAGGCCAAACGGTTGAGCGCGCGCACAATCAGATTGGCGGGGGCGATTTGGCCGTTGTGGACATGGCCGGATACTTGAACGTCCACCGGCAATTTCGCATGTTGCTCAATGCTGCTCGGGCGGTGGTCGAGCAGGATAACGGGTAAATCGGTATTTTGGCCTTGCAGCAGCTTGGCCGTTGTCGGGCGCTTGACATCCGAATCATCCACGCGGCCGACCAGCAGCAGATTATCCACGCGCAATACTTCGTTGTTTAACACGCGGATACCGGCTTTTTCCAAAGCCTCTTGAATCTGCTTTTGCGCACCGAATAAATCGTGATTGCCCAACGTGGCATACACACCTAAGGGCGCGTGCAGTTTCGCCAGATGCGGCGCCATGTTTTTTTCGCGGAAGGCTTTGACGTTGTCATCCATCAAATCACCGGGCAGCAGGATAATGTCCGCCTTTTCGTGTTGCATGGTGTCGGCCAGCCAATCGAGCTGTTTGCTGCCGAAGAGTACGCCCAAATGCAAATCGCTGGCCATGCCGATACGCAGCGGCTTGTCCATTTTCTTATTATTAATGGTAACGGTTTGATAACGGATAACCGGCGTATAGGCATTGTGCACGGCAAACGCGATCAGGCCGATGACAAACAGCGGCGCAAACAGCCGCAGTGCGCGCGACAGGGATTTTTGCGGGATTAATTTACGTAGCAGCAAATGCAGCAGGAAAGTTGCCAGCGCCGCATACATCACAAACAGCAGCAACACCATCCAAAATGCCATCACGCGGAAAATGCTGTGTCCCAGCTCCAGCAGCAAACCGGCAATCAGCGCATTGGTAATCAGAAACGCCCCCGCCATCAGCCAGCGGCGGCCGCTTTTGCCGATAACAGGCGCAAACAGCCATTGCAGCGAACGCCCCAAACCAAAGGTAAAAACCTGCATTAGCAGCAAAATAAAAACAAACATGCCCGAGCGCATTAGTGAGTTCCCATAAAAATCAAGCGCCTGATTTTAGCATAAGCCCTTGCAAAGCGAGGCCGTCTGAAAAGCAAACGGCGGTAAAATCCGCTATACTAGCGGCGCTGAAAAATAACGCCATTTAAGGAATCACCGCATGAACCCACAAACCGCCATTATCCCCGACCACTGCAAATCAGGCGTGTTTATCGAAGCCGACATCCGTATCGGACAAGAAGCCGCCGTCAAAGCCGCCTGCCGTCAGAGCCTGGAAGCCTTAGCCCAACTGCAAAGCCGTTTTCCCGACGCGGCTTTGGGCTTAACCATCGCTTTCGGCAGCGAAGCGTGGAAAGTATTCGGCCATACCGCAGAAGGCAGCGAAATCAAGCCGTTCCGCCCTTTGGGTAACGGCTTGGCACCCGCCACCCAGCATGATCTGCTGGTGCACATCCAAGCCTTGCAGCAAAACGCCGCCTATGCGCTGGCGCAATCGGTATTAGGCGCGTTCGGCGACAGCATCAGTGTCACCACCGAAGAGCACGGCCTGCGCCTGCACGAAGAGCGCGGCTTAGACGGTTTTGTCGATGGTACGGAAAACCCGCAAGACGAAGCCGTTGCTGCCGCTGCCATTATCCCGCAAGGCAAACCCGATGCGGGCGGCAGCTATGTGTTGCTGCAAAAATACCTGCACGATCTGCCCAAATGGGATGCCGTCGGTACGGCCACGCAAGAGGCCGACATCGGCCGCACCAAAGCAGGCGATGAAGAGCTGGATAAAAGCGTGCGCCTGCCCGACTCCCACCTCGGCCGCGTGGATTTGAAAGAAAACGGCGTCGGCCTGAAGATCGTGCGCCGCAGCCTGCCTTTCGGCAAAATCTCCGGCGAACACGGCCTGATGTTCATCGCCTACTGCCACACGCTGCACAATATCGAAGCGCAGCTTTTGAGCATGTTCGGCGAAACCGACGGCAAAACCGACCTGCTGCTCAAACACCTCTCCACCGCCGTATCGGGCGCGTATTACTATGCGCCGCCGGTGGAGCGTTTGCAGGATTTGTAACAAACGCACAGGCCGTCTGAAAACAGCGTGAAATCAGCCCGAAATCGTACTGAAATAGCAGGCAACTAGACACAGTCTAAGCCTGCTTAACGTGAGTTTGGGATAAACCAATAGAATATCTTTTTGAATTTCAGAAACATATTTCACTAGGTTGACAGAATCCGTAGGATTCGTCATTCCCGCGCAGGCGGGAATCCAGGAGCCAAACACTTCTGTAATGTTTTCAAGGAATCAGAAGATCAAGCATCTGGATTCCCGCCTGCGCGGGAATGACGAAATCTGGCGATTTTCTGTCTGCTTAAAACTCATACCATAATAAAAATATCTCAAGTCATTATTTCGAACTCACGTTGCTTATTTAAAGCAAATACCCGCCATGCCGTCTGAAAGTGATTTTTCAGACGGCATTTGTTATGATAAACGCCTTACATCCCCTATCCGCCACACCATGACCGCAACCGTCCAAGCCTTTGACCCCCTTACCATTCCCGTATCCGGCACCAACCTGATTGAGGCCTCCGCAGGCACGGGCAAAACCTATGGCATTGCCGCGCTGTTTACGCGCCTGATTGTGTTGGAGCAAATGCCGGTGGAAAGCATATTGGTGGTGACCTTTACCAAAGCCGCCACTGCCGAGCTGAAAACCCGTTTGCGCCTGCGCTTGGACGAGGCTTTGCAGGTCTTGGAAAGCGTGCCGGATGCGGCGGAAGATTCAGACGGCCTTGCCTCCTATTGCGCGCGTGAACATGCCGGCGATGAGTTCCTGACCGCGCTGCTGCAACAGGCGCTGGCGCAGGAAAGCCAAGCGCGGCTGATTGTGCGCCTGAAAGCGGCCATCGGCCAGTTTGACAACGCGGCGATTTATACCATCCACGGCTTTTGCCAGCGCGTGTTGCGTGATTATGCCTTTTTGTGCCAAGCACCGTTTGACGTGGAATTGGCAGAAGACAGCCGCGATCGTCTGCTGATACCGGCGCAAGATTTCTGGCGCGAACGGGTCAGCAACAATCCGACTTTGGCGCGCTTGGTGTTTGATAAACAATACACGCCGCAGAAAATGCTGGCGCAAATCAAAACCTTTGTCAGCCGCCCGTATTTGGTTTTCAGACGGCCTGAGGGCGATTTGCAAAGTGCGCAGGAACAGGCGGCAGGAACATGGGAAAAAGTACGTAGCCGTTTGGCCGCTTTGGAAGAAACCTTTTGGCGCATTTTTCCTTCTTTGAGCGGAACCTATTACAAAAAGCCTACCTTTACCGCTCTTTTCGAGAGTTTGAAACAGGCGGCAGAATCAAGCAATCTGCCTAAAGCACATGATAAATTTCCCATGTTTGCCGCCGATGTCTTGGAAGAGAAACAAAAAAAAGGCCAGTCTCCCGAACCCGCCGCCTTTGCCGACTTGCAGGCGCTTGCCAATCTCGGCCGCGATTTGCTGGCCGTGGCCGAGGCCGAACAAGCAGCGCTGACCTGCCTGCAACTCGACCTGCTGGATTACATCAACGCCGCGCTTGCCGAGCAGAAAAAATCCCGCCGCGAACGCGGTTTTGACGATTTGCTGCTGGATGTGCACTACGCCCTTACTGCCAATCCCCATGCCGACGCGCTGGCGCAAGCGGTGGCGGATAACTGGCGCGTGGCCTTGATTGACGAATTCCAAGATACCGACCCGCTGCAATACGAAATTTTCCGTAAGATTTTCATCAGCCAAGAGCGCCCGCTGTTTCTGGTAGGCGACCCCAAGCAGGCGATTTACAGCTTTCGCGGCGCCGACATCTACGCCTATCTGCAAGCCGCGCAAGACGCGCAGGCGCATTACACGCTGGCGGTCAACTACCGCAGCCATGCCAAGCTGATTAACGGCATCGGTGCGCTGTTCCGGCAGAAAAAACGCCCGTTTGTATTGGCGGATATTGATTATGCCGATGTTGGGGCGAAGCGTGCCGACAGCCGTCTGAATCCGCCGCGTCCCGCCATCCAAATCCGCTGGCTGCACAGCAGCGACACCGAGCCACTGCATAAAGACGTGTTGCGCCAACGTGCCGCCGAATATTGCGCCGACGAAATCGCCCACGCGCTGAACGAAGCGGCGCAAGGCTGTCTGAATCTGAAAGACAAACCGCTGCAATCGGGCGACATCGCTGTTTTGGTGCGCACCAACAACGAAGGCATGATGGTGGCGCAGGCATTGAAGCGGCGGCGTATCCAAAGCGTGTCGATTGCGCGCAACTCGGTATTTGCCACCGAAGAAGCCCGCGCCTTGGCTTCGCTGCTGGATTTTTGGCTCAATCCGCGCCAAGCCGAGCCGCTGCGCTTTGTGTTGGGCGGCGTGTTGTTCCGCTACACCGCCGAGCAGCTTTACGCGCTCAACCACAACGAAGCCGATATGCTGGCTTGGATGGATTCCGCCGCCAATGCCGCCGCGCAATGGCAGCAACAGGGCTTTTACGCCGCCATGCAGCAGTTTGCCGCCGACCACCACATCGAAACCCACCTGATTTCAGACGGCAACGAGCGCAGCCTGACCAACTACCACCAATTATTGGAACACCTCGCCGCCGAAGATGAGCAAAGCCACAGCCCCGCCGCTTTGCAGCAATGGCTGCTGGCGCAAATCAGTTTGGCACAAAACGGCGGTGACGCGGCGGAAAACAAAATCGTACGCTTGGAAAGCGACGAGGCGCTGGTGAAAATCGTGACCATGCATGCATCCAAAGGTTTGCAGTATCCGCTGGTGTATTGCCCGTTTGTGTGGGACGCGGCCGACAGCAAACCCGACGACTGGCAGATTCTGCACCGCCGCAATGCCGACACCGAGCTGCTGGCCAAGCACCAGCTTGACGAAACCGATACGCTGCAACTGGCCGACGAAACCGCCGCCGAAAACCTGCGCCTGCTGTATGTTGCGCTGACCCGCGCCGAAGAGCAGTTGAATATTTACGCCGCCTATTGCAAAACCACCGCCGACAACAGCTTTGCCTATCTGTTGGAAGGTACGCCCGAAAGCAGCCGTGAGGCGGTGCGGGCGGTTTATGAAAATGAAAGTAAATCAGCACCGAAAAATGCCCCCAAGGGCGAAGGCGCACGCATGAAAATGACCATGCTCAAAGCCAACTGGCTGCGTTTTGCCGAAACGCAAAGCAATAATGAAAATATTGAATTTGCTTTCACGGAAGATGTGCCACAATCCAGCACCGCGCAGGATTGCCGCGATATTCAGACGGCCTACCGAGCCGCGCCGCTGTCCGAACGCGGATTCCGCTTTATCCGCCACACCAGCTTTACCGGCCTGAGCCGCCACGTCAAAGCGGTAGACAGCGAACGCGAAGAGCTGCAACCGAGCATAGACCCCGCCGAAAGCATGACGAGGCCGTCTGAAAACCGCCCGTCTGCAGCCGATGACGGCGACCCGCTCGATATCCACCATTTCCCACGCGGTACTAATGCAGGCGTGTGTTTGCACGAAATTTTGGAGCAGTTTGATTTCAAAAGCCCCGCCGACATGCAATCCGAACAAACCGCCGCCACCTTAGAGCGTTACGGCTTTGACTCTCAATGGCTGCCCGCCGTCAATACCATGCTCGACCACTGCCGCACCACGGCGCTGACCGGTGCAACCGCCTTGGCCGACATACCGCCGCGACAGCGTTTGGCCGAGATGGGCTTTACCTTATACATGCAGGATTTCAACCTGCCGCAACTGCGCCGCTGGTTCGCCGACCCTGCGCATAAGCTGCCGCCCGAATGCACCTCTGCTGCCGATCTGCTGGATTTTAAAGACGTAGCGGGTTTTCTCAGCGGCTTTATCGACATGGTGTATCAGGATTCAGACGGCCGCGTGTGCATTATCGACTACAAATCCAACCACTTGGGCTCAGGCGAAGCCGCCTACACGCCGCAGGCCATGAACGAAGCAATGGCGCACCACCACTATTATCTGCAGGCGCTGATTTACGCCATTGCCGTGGCGCGTTATTTCAAACTGCGCGGCCAGCCGCTGCCGCAAATTGCCGTACGCTATCTGTTTCTGCGCGGCATAAATGGCAGCGACAACGGCATTTGGCAGTGGGATATTGACACGGCGGATTTGGCCACATGGCTGTAAGCGCGATAATAAATAACATGAGTTTGGGATAAGCGTTTTAAATATTTTTATTATTTTTAGAACCATAAGGCATTCCAGCAGACAGAAAATCGCCAGATTTTCGTCATTCCCGCGCAGGCGGGAATCCAGAAGCCAAACACTTCTGCAATGTTTTCAAGGACTCAGAAGGCCAAGCATCTGGATTCCCGCCTGCGCGGGAATGACGAATCCTACGGATTCTGTCAATCTAGCGAAATACGTTTCTGAAATTCAAAAATATATTCTATTATCCTATTTCGAACTCACATTAATTAAATCGTTAATCACATATAAACCAAAAGGCCGTCTGAAACTGGGTTTCAGACGGCCTTTACATTTATCAGCAGCCTTACGGATTATTTACCGTCGGCTTTGCGCAGGATGGCGTACAACTGGTCTTTCAACTGCAATTTTTGTTTTTTCAGCTCTTCGATTTCATCTGAACCGCTGGTAACGGGGTCATTGACCAAACCCGAAATTTTGTCGTCCAACTCATTATGCTCGTCAAACAAACGGGCAAAGTGTGCGTCTTCCTGTTTCAGTTTGGCAATCAAATCACGGTATTCCGGGAACATATCTTCTTCCTCTCTTTGGGTTAATTGACGGGTTGTTCAAAAAAATCATTTCTCACTTGCATTATAGCAAAGACAGCGGTTTTATCCAGTCTTTGCGCCGATAAAAAGCGTCATAATTCCTGTTTTGAATCAAATGAAACGATTTGCCGCAAATTCTCCGCCCGCCCTAGACGGGAGGCCGAGCTCGGCATACAATCGGAAACCAATATTCAAAAGGATACCGCTATGAAAAATGCTGTTGAAACCATGAAAAACCACCGCGCTTTCCGCCATTTCAAAATCGGGGAAAGCATGCCGCAAAGCGATGTGCAGACCATCATCGACTGCGCCCGCCAAGCGCCCTCTTGGATGAACGGCCAACATTACACCATCATCAACATTACCGACCCGGAATTGCGCGCCAAAATCAGCGCCTTGCAACCGGCCAACCCGCAAGTCGGCACTTGCGCCACCCTGCTGATTTTCATCGCCGATTTGCACCGCGCGGATTTGTGCTCGCAAGCCTACGGCGGCAGTTTTGCCTCGGTCGGTCATTCCGACAGCCTGATTACCGCTGTAACCGACGCTTCTTTGGCCGCGCAAAACGCCACGGTTGCCGCCGAGAGCCTCGGCTACGGCACCTGCTACATCGGCGGTATCCGCATGATTGCCCCCTACATCATCGAATTGCTGGGTCTGCCGCGAAATACCTTCCCTTTGTTTGGCCTGTGTATCGGTACGCCCGACATCGAAATGCGCATTAAACCGCGTCTGCCGGAAAACACTGTTTACGCCGAAAACCGCTATCCCGATGACAAAACGCTTTCAGACGGCCTTGCCGACTATGAAAAAACCATGAGCGCCTTCGCCGAAGCGCGCGAAAGACTGCCGTACCGCGAGAAATTCGCCCGCTATTACAGCAGCAGCGAGCCGAAAAACGAACCGCTGATTTACCGCCAAGGCTGGCTCACTAGCGCAAACGATGAAAAAGTTTAAACATATTTTCGGCGCGGACGGACAGTTTGTTTTACTGGAAAACCGCAATTACTGGCTGGCCGTCAACGACGCCGATTGGCAGAATGCCCCCCCCATCGGCGCCGATGTCATCATGCATGATGAAGCGTTTTACCCGACCGGCAGCGACTATCCCGAAATAGAGTTGCCCGACAACGTCAAAATCTTCAGTGAGGAAGCCCGCCTGCTGGAACAAAAACGGCTGGACGCTTTGGCTTTGGAAGAGTTGGCGCGGGATTTGAAAGCCGCCAACGCCGGTTATGATTTGGAACGCCTGATTGCTAAAATCGACTTCCATCTGACCGGACAAGACAAATTATTCGATTGACCCAAGGCCGTCTGAAACCGTTTTTTCAGACGCCATAGCCGTTTACATACGCCCATGCGCCTACACCATATCGCCCTGATTTGCGCCGATTACGCCGTCAGCAAAGATTTTTACACCCACATACTCGGCCTGACCGTTTTGGCCGAGCATTACCGTGCCGAGCGTGATTCTTACAAATTGGATTTGGGTATCGGCAGCCATTATGTTTTGGAGCTGTTTTCTTTTCCCAATCCGCCGCCGCGCCCCAGCTATCCCGAAGCCTGCGGCCTGCGCCATTTGGCTTTTGCCGTTGACGATGTTGTGACCAAGCGCAACCGGTTACTGCAAAGCGGTGTACCTTGCGAACCCGTGCGCATTGACGAGTACACCGGCAAAGAATTTTTCTTCTGCCAAGACCCCGACGGCCTGCCGATTGAGTTTTACCAAGACGACACGCCGTAAAATACTTTGCAGAACAGCAAAGGCCGTCTGAATATATTTTCAGACGGCCTCTGCCCTTAAAATCAGCCCCGAAATCGGGTAAAATACGCTCTTTCTTTTCTATATCACGACACCGCCCCATGAATATCCTCTCCGTTGAAAACGCCTCCTTCGCCGTCGGCCACGTCGCCTTGCTCGACAAAACCTCATTCCAACTCGACAGCGGCGAAAAAGTCGGCCTTATCGGGCGCAACGGCGCGGGCAAGTCATCGTTTCTGAAAATCCTCGCCGGCGTGCAAAAGCTCGACGACGGCCAGATTATCCAGCAAAACAACCTGAAAATCGTGTATGTGCCGCAGGAATCGTTTTTTGACGCGCAAGCGAGCGTGTTTGATACCGTGGCCGAGGGTTTGGGCGAAATGCGCGATTTGCTGCGCCGCTACAACCAAGTCAGCCATGAGCTGGAAAACGGTAGCAGCGAAGCCTTATTGAAAGAACTCAATGAGTTGCAATTAAAAATTGAAGCGCAAGACGGCTGGAAGCTCGACGCGGCGGTGAAGCAGACCATAGGCGAACTCGGCCTGCCGGAGCAGGAAATCATCGCCAATCTTTCCGGCGGGCAGAAAAAGCGCGTCGCGCTGGCGCAGGCTTGGGTGCAAAAACCGGATGTTTTGCTGCTGGACGAGCCGACCAACCATTTGGACATCGACGCGATTGTATGGCTGGAAAACCTGCTCAAAGCCTTTGACGGCAGCTTGGTGGTGATTACCCACGACCGTCGTTTTCTCGACAACATTGCCACGCGCATTGTCGAACTCGATCGCGGCATTTTGCGCTCCTATCCGGGCTCGTTCTCCAAATACAGCGAGAAAAAAGCGCAGGAATTGGCGGTAGAGGCCGAACACAACCGCCTGTTTGACAAATTTCACGCGCAGGAAGAAGCGTGGATACGCAAAGGCATCGAAGCGCGCCGCACGCGCAACGAAGGTCGCGTGCGCCGTTTGGAAGAATTGCGCCGCCAACGCGCCGAACGCCGCAATATCCAAGGTCAGGTCAACTTCAAGCTCGACAGCGGCGAGAAAAGCGGCAAAATCATCGCCGAATTGGAACACGCCTCTTTCCAATACGGCGACAAAGTCATCATGGACAAATTCTCCGCCATCATCCAGCGCGGCGATAAAATCGGCTTAATCGGCCCCAACGGTATCGGCAAAACCACCTTTTTAAAGCTGATTTTGGGCGAACTGCAACCGACTTACGGCCATATCCGCATCGGCAGCAAGCAGGAAGTGGCCTATTTCGACCAATTCCGCAGCGCCTTAAACGAAAACGACACCGTGTTTTACACCCTCGGCCAAGGCAATGATTTTGTCGAAATCGGCGGCAAAAAACGCCATGTGATGAGCTACTTGGAAGATTTCCTGTTTCACCCCGCGCGTGCGCAAAGCCCCGTTTCCTCACTTTCGGGCGGTGAGCGCAACCGCCTGCTACTGGCAAAATTGTTTACTAAACCGGCCAATATCTTAGTGCTCGACGAGCCGACCAACGATTTGGATATTGATACGCAGGAATTGCTGGAAGAGCTGCTGCGCGATTATCAGGGCACGGTGTTTTTGGTGTCGCACGACCGTATGTTCCTCGACAACGTCATCACGCAAAGCATTGTCTTTGAAGGCAACGGTCGTCTGAAAGAATACATCGGCGGCTATGATGATTATATCGACGCGAAAAACCGCGAAGAAGCCGTGGCCGCGCAAAACGCGCCGAAAATTCAGACGGCCTCAGTCGAAGAAAAAGCCAAACCCAAGGCCAACCGCACGGTTAAATTGTCCTTTAACGAGCAGCGCGAACTGAACGCCCTGCCCGATGAAATCGCCGCGCTGGAAGCCGAGCAAAACGACATCAATGCGCAGCTTTCCGACCCGGAAATTTTCAAAGATTACGAAAAAGCCGGTGCGCTGCAAAGCCGTGCCGAAGCAATCGAAATCAGTTTGTTGGAAAAATTGGAGCGTTGGGAATTATTGGAAGCCAAACAAAACGGCGAACAATGATTTGATTCGGCAGGGCTGCCAGGCTACCCTTCCGATACGCGCTGCCCAATCTTGACAAAATCACGCATTACGCTTACGATTCTGTCCAAGTTATTTTATTTCATGCCGATTTGACACAGCTTGCGGGCAAAACAGCTAAAGCGTTGACTCTATCAAGGATTACCTGTCAGCCCGCTGTTTCGACATCGGGCTTTGTTGTATCCAGCATTTTGTTGCATTTGGAAAAACAATGATTATTTTGGACAATGTTTCCAAGCGGTATCAAACCCGCGACAAATCTTGGTTTACCGCCGTCGAGCCGACCCATTTGGAAATCAAAGACGGCGAAATTTTCGGCCTGATGGGTTATTCCGGCGCGGGCAAATCCACCCTGCTGCGCCTGATTAACCTGCTCGAACGCCCCGACAACGGCACAGTCAATGTCTGCGGACAGGAGCTCACTTCTCTCAATGCCGCCGAGCTGCGCAAGGCGCGGCAGAATATCGGCATGGTGTTCCAACAATTCAACCTGTTGAGCAACCGCACCGTGGCCGACAACGTGGCCTTCCCGCTGGAAATCGCCGGTTGGCCGTCTGAAAAAATTAAAGCGCGTGTGGCCGAGTGTTTGGAAATCGTCGGCTTGCAGGAGCGTGCCGGACATTACCCTTCCCAACTTTCCGGCGGCCAAAAACAGCGCGTCGGCATCGCCCGTGCGCTGGCTTCCAATCCGCAGGTGATTCTGGCCGACGAGCCGACTTCCGCGCTCGACCCGATGACCACACGCAGCGTGTTGGAATGTTTGGAAGACATCAACAAACGCTTCAATGTCACCATCGTTATCGTGACCCACGAGATGAGCGTTATCCGCCGCTTGTGCGACCGCGCCGCGCTCTTGGACAAAGGCCGCGTGTTGGAAGTGGTCGAAGTGCACAACAACCAAATCCACGCCCAATCCGACATCGGGCGCGAACTGATTCGGGAGGATTGATATGGCCGATTTAACCTTTAGCCAAGCCGTTGCCACCATTGTCAGCATGAAAGGCGAAATTATTCAGGCATTGGGCGAAACCTTTTTGATGGTCGGTTTGTCCACGCTGTTTGCGGTGGTGTTCGGTACGCTGTTGGGCGTGTTGCTGTTTGTCACATCCAACCCGCAGCTGCATTACAACAAGCCGCTGAACTTTATCTTGGATAATCTGGTCAACTTAATGCGCGCGTTTCCGTTTGTGATTCTGATGATTGCGCTGATTCCGGTCACCCGCGCCATCGTCGGCAGCACCATCGGCCCCGTGGCCGCCTCGCTGGTGTTGAGCGTATCCGGTCTATTTTACTTTGCCCGCTTGGTGGAGCAAAACCTACGCGAAGTGCCGCGCGGTATGATTGAAGCCGCCGCCAGCATGGGCGCAACGCCGCTGACCGTGATTCGCAAAGTCCTGCTCAACGAAGCCCGCGCCGGCATGGTATCCAGCATTACCGTTTTAGCCATCGGCCTGCTCTCGTACAGCGCGGCAGCAGGTATGATCGGCGGCGGCGGCCTCGGCGACTTGGCCATCCGCTACGGCTACTACCGCTATCAGACCGAAGTGATTATTTTCATCGTGGCGGTGTTGGTGTTGCTGGTGATTGTCATGCAGACCGCCGGTAACTGGATTGCGCGTAAATTGGACAAACGCTAAAATCCTTATCTTTTATGCCGTCTGAAAATTTTGCGGTATTTTTCAGACGGCCTGATTCAAACCTGTCTGTGTTTTTTATTGATATTGTGTCAAAAAAGGAGTCTTTCATGCACGCTTCCACTCTGTTTAAAACCGTTTCCGCCGCTGCTTTGGCCTTGGCTCTGGCTGCCTGCGGCGGCCAAAAAGAATCCGCACCGGCCGCTTCTGCCGCTGCGCCTGCTTCCGACACCACGGCGGCGAAAAAAGAAATCGTCTTCGGCACCACCGTCGGCGACTTCGGCGACATGGTAAAAGACCAAATCCAACCGGCTTTGGAGAAAAAAGGCTACAAAGTCAAATTGGTTGAATTTACCGACTATGTGCGCCCGAATCTGGCGCTGGCCGAAGGCGAGTTGGACATCAATATTTTCCAACACAAACCTTATCTCGACGATTTCAAAAAAGAGCATAAATTAGACATTACCGAAGCCTTCCAAGTGCCGACCGCGCCGCTGGGTCTGTATCCGGGCAAACTGACCGCCCTGGATCAGGTCAAAGACGGCAGCAGCGTATCCGCGCCGAACGATCCTTCCAACTTCGCCCGCGCCTTGGTGATGTTGAACGAATTGGGTTGGGTAAAACTGAAAGACGGCATCAACCCGCTGACCGCCTCTAAAGCCGACATCGCCGAAAACGTGAAAAACATCAACATCGTCGAGCTGGAAGCCGCGCAACTGCCGCGCAGCCGCGCCGATGTGGATTTCGCCATCGTCAACGGCAACTACGCCATGAGCAGCGGCATGAAACTGACCGAAGCCCTGTTCCAAGAACCGAGCTTTGCCTATGTAAACTGGGCAGCCGTGAAAACCGCCGACAAAGACAGCCAATGGCTGAAAGACGTCACAGAAGCCTACAACTCCGACGAGTTCAAAGCCTACGCCCACAAACGCTTTGCCGGTTACAAATATCCGGCCGTATGGGGTGAAGGCGCTGCCGCTGGTGCAAAAGCCGAGGCTGCTTCTGCCGCTTCCGCTGCGAAATAAAACGTAAGCGCCTAATCAAAAGGCCGTCTGAAAAATATTCAGACGGCCTTTTTCAATCCCCCAGCATTTCCAAGCACAAACCCTTCACCATCTTATCCACCTCTTTCTGAGTGCGCGTCAGCGAACGCTTGCCCGAAGTGGCCAAAAACAGGCGGCTGACGAAAGCCGGCGTATGAATCGGAATTACGCGGATTTTGTCTTGGTAGGCCGCCAAATCCAGCGAATATTTGGATAAAACGGTATAGCCCATGCCTTCTGCCACCAGTTGCAGCATGGTTTCCACGCTGTCGATTTCCAAAATAATGTTGGGCACAAAATTGTGCCGCGCCATTTCCTGCTCCACCAGCAGGCGGAATGTATTCGGCGCAGACGGCATAATCAGCGGCAAGACCGCCAAATCCGCCGCTTCCAGCGGGGCTTCATGTTCCAAACGCTCGTCGTGTTTCGGCGCAATCAGATACAGCTTTTCTTCATACACCAACTGCTTTTCAATATCCGGCGAATACGGCGGATCGTACAGCAGCGCCATGTCGATTTTGCCTTGCAGCAGGCGGTCTTGCAGCTGCGTGCTCAAACCTTCGGTAATGCGCAACTGCGCATCGGGTAGCTCGGCACGGAAGCGCCGGATTAAGGGCAGCGACAGCAATTTGGCGGGCGTCGGCGGCAGCCCCAAAACGATGTGCCCGCTTAATTTGCCGCTACTCAAGTTCAAATCTTCTTTCATCAGCTCGATTTGCTGCAAAATCATGCGGCAATGGCCGAGCAGAATACGCCCGGATTCGGTCAGCGATACGCCGCGCCCATGGCGGATGAGCAGATTTTGCCGCAATTCGGTTTCCAAAAGGCGGATTTGGCGGCTCAATACCGGCTGCGCCACACCGAGGTTGTCGGCGGCGCGGGTATAGCTGCCCTGCTGCGCCACCGCCTGAAAATATTTCAACTGTTTCAAGTCCATGTCGGTTCTCTGTCGAGGTATGGGGATGAGGCGTGACTGCTGCGCTCCGTCGTTTTCAGACGGCCTGGAATACGGCTCAGCCTCAGCCCCTCTATTTTCGTTATAACTGTTAGTCAGTATAGCAGCTTTCCAAACAAAAATTTACCTATAATAATCCACTACACCCTACTACAAAATCATTTTGCAAAGGATACACCCTATGGCCGCCCAAACCGCCGTTCCCGCCATGCTGATGCGTGGTGGCAGCTCCAAAGGCTTGTTTTTCGCGAAAGACGACCTGCTCGCCGATGAAGCGGTGCGCGACCGCGTCTTGCTGGCGGCGATGGGTTCGCCCGATCCGCGCCAAATTGACGGCGCGGGCGGCGCCCATCCTTTGACCAGCAAAGTCGGTATCGTATCGGTCAGCAAGCAAGCAGGTGTGGACTTGGAATTTCTGTTTGCCCAGCTCCAGCCGAAAAACGACATCGTCGATACCAAACCCAACTGCGGCAATATGCTGGCGGCGGTCGTCCCCTTTGCGCTGGAAAAAGGCATGATTGCCGCGCAAGGCGGAGAAACCACGGTGCGCGTCTTGACCTTGAACACCGGTATGTTGAGCGATATTACCGTGCAAACGCCCGACGGTATCATCAATTATGATGGCGACGCCAAAATCGACGGCGTTCCCGGTACATCCGCGCCCATCCGCATCCGTTTTTTAGATACCGAAGGTTCGGTGGCAGGCAGCCTGCTGCCGACGGGCAATGTGCGCGATACTTTTGAAATTGACGGTTTCGGCAAGCTAGAAGCCACCTGTATCGACAACGGCATGCCGATGGTGCTTGTCCGCGCTGCCGATGTCGGTCGAACGGCTTACGAGAGCGTAGCCGATTTAAACGCTGATGAAGAGCTCAAAGCCATTTTGGAAAAACTGCGTCTGACCGCTTCGCTGAAAATGGGTTTGGGCGACGTTTCCGCTAAAAACTACCCCAAAATGTGTCTGCTCAACCAACCGGTTGACGGCGGCGCCATCCATACCCGCTGCTTTATCCCGCATGTCTGCCACGACGCCGTCGGTGTGTTGGCGGCGGTGACGGTAGCTACCGCCTGCGTTTTGGAAGGCAGCGTGGCCGACGGTTTGGCCGTGGCGGATAATCCGTCTGCCATGTCGGTGGAACACCCCAGCGGCGAGTTCAGCGTGGCATTGGAAACCGACGGCAGCGGCAAGGTAACAGGCGCGGCGTTAATCCGCACTGCCCGCAATATCATGCGCGGCGAGGTGATGATTCCAGCAGCGGTATGGGACGGCAAACGCTGAAACCTGCCTCAGGCCGTCTGAAAAATATTTCTATTTAATATCATATTCAGACGGCCTAAATTGTTTTTCTATGAATATTCCGATATTTTTTGATTTGTTATTGCGCAGAAAATGCCATTTAATGTAAATTAGCAACTTGCTGCAAAATTTAACAAGCAAACTTTCCCCGGCGGCCGCCTGTTGCGTTCTGGAGACCGTCTGAATTGAAGACGCATATTCAAAGGACTTTCTATGAACATCAACGGCCTTACCCAAGTCATCGCCCACATCGGCTATCCGACCCAAACTTTCAAATCGCCGATGATTTACAACCCCTATTTTGCCGCCGACAACATCAATGCGCTGGTGGTGCCGTTTTCCTCGCAAGCGCCGGTGTATCCTGAATTTTTGCGCTCGGTATTTACCTGCAACAACGTCATCGGCGCACTCATTACCATGCCGCACAAAGTCACCACCATCGGTCTGGTTGACCGCCTCACGCCGACCGCGCAGATTGCCGGTTCGTGCAACGCCGTGCGCCGTGGCGCAGACGGCAAGTTGGAAGGCGATATGTTTGACGGCGAAGGTTTCGTGCGCGGCGTGCGCCGCAAAGGGTTTGCGCCGGAAGGCAAATCCGCGCTGGTGGTCGGCAGCGGCGGCGTGGGTTCGGCGATTGCCGCTTCCTTGGCAGCGGCGGGCGTGGCGCGTTTAGCTTTATTTGATGTCAACGCAGCAGCGGCCGAGGCGCTGGCAGGCCGTCTGAAACAGCATTACACCGGTTTGATTGTCGAAACCGGCGGCAACGACCCGCAAGGTTTTGATTTGGTGGTCAACGCCACTCCGATGGGCATGTACGACGGCGACCCCATGCCGATGGATGTCGAACGTATTGCGCCGACTACTTTTGTCGGCGAAGTGGTGCTTAAAAGCGAAACCACTGCGTTTTTAGCCGCTGCCAAAGCCAAAGGCTGCCAAGTTCAAGTCGGCACGGATATGCTGTTTGAGCAGATTCCCGCCTACTTGGAATACTTCGGTCTGCCGACCACCACCGCCGAACACTTGCGCGAAGTGGCCACCACCGAATACTGAGAACCTGCATTCACAATCTTGACAGCGGCTTTTTATTGCCTAATCACACGCCTACTGCGTTGGACTTTTACGCCAATAGTCCACTATTGGCGCAAAAATCCGCCTTGTATTCGTATGAATATCCAACAAAAATCCATCTGTTAATCTTATGAATACAGGTTCTGATTCCGCTTCAGACGGCCTCGATACATGAGGCCGTCTGAAAATTCCCTGCAACAAGAGGCATAGCGCATGGCAGCAACCGCTGCAAAAAAGGAGAAACAAAAATGTCGCAAAACCCGAATGAAATCAACGTCCGCACGCTGCTCGACAGCCGCGATGTGAGCACCTACCAAAAACTGGTGATTTTCCTCTGTTTCCTGATTGTCGTGATGGACGGCTTCGATGTGGTGATTATGGGCTTCGTCGGCCCCAGCCTGAAAGAAGCGTGGAATTTGAGCAACAGCGATTTGGCGCCGGTATTGAGTGCCGCCCTGTTCGGCCTGACCATCGGCGCGCTGACTGCCGGGCCGTTCGGTGACCGCTTCGGCCGCCGCAAGGTATTAATTGTCAGCGTATTTATCTTCGGCCTATTTACCCTACTGGTGGCCTGCGCCACGCAGATTTGGCACATGATTGTGTTTCGCTTTATCGCCGGTTTCGCCATGGGCGGCATTATGCCGATGGTAGCAACGCTGGCTAAAGAATATTCGCCCGAACGCCGCAGCGCCCTGCTGGTAACCATTGTATTCGCCGGTTTTACCGTCGGCGCAGCGGGCGGCGGTTTCTTGGCAGCCTGGCTGATTCCGCATTGGGGCTGGGAAAGCGTGTTTGTATTCGGCGGCGCCGTTCCGCTGATGTTGAGCGTGTTTATGTTCTTCAAACTGCCCGAATCGCTGGCCTTTATGGTACACAAAGGTGCAAACACCGCCGCCATCCGCAAAGTTGTCGAACTGTGCGCCCCGGGTTCGACTACGGATAAAAGCACCTTCTTCATCCCGACACCGGTAGCCGTCAAAAGCGATACCAACCCGATTAAAACCATTCTCAACGGTTATTACGGCAAGGGGACAATTCTGCTGTGGGTGGTGTATTTCAGCCACCTGTTCTTGGTGTACCTCTTGGGCAGCTGGATGCCGACCATGATTAAAGAATCCGGCATGACTGCCGCGCAAGCGTCGATTATTTCCGCCATGTTCCAACTGGGCGGCCCGCTGGGTTCGGTCTTGCTGGGCTGGTTTATGGACCGCTTCGAGCCGCACCGCGTGTTGTCGCTCTCCTATTTCAGCGGCGCAGTCGTTTTGCTGCTGATGAGCAATTTGGGCGCGGAATACTTCCTGCTGTGCCTGACCTCGTTCTACATCGGCGCAGCCTTTAACGGCGGCGGCACCGGCATGAACGCCCTGTCGAGCAACTTCTTCCCGCTCTCCGCCCGCGCCACCGGCAACAGCTGGATGCACGGTATCGGCCGTATCGGCGCCATTATCTCCGCCTTCGCCGGCGCTTGGATGCTGAATGCCGGTTGGAATTTCGCCACCGTCGCGCTGGCACTGACCATCCCCGCGCTGATTAACTCCGCTGCGCTGACTGCTAAATATTACCTCTACCGCAACAAAAAAGAGGTGTAATATTTAAAAAAAACCAAACAGTTTTAAAATAATGGCAATTTATTTCATATATAAGAAATAAATTGCCATTTTATTTTGCATAAATCCCTTATCCGGCATATCAGCCGCAAACTAATTGGGCTACAATAAGGCCATATTTTATTTTTGCTTAGATACAGGCCGTCTGAAAATTGATTTGCCATCGTTTGTTTTCAGACGGCCTACCCCTCACCCGCCAACGGAGTTCCCATGAAACACTGTATCGCCACCGTATCCCTCAGCGGCACGCTGCCGGAAAAACTGCAAGCCATTGCCGCCGTCGGTTTTGAAGGCGTGGAAATTTTTGAAAACGACCTGCTGTATTTCAACGGCTCGCCCGCCGACATCCGAAAAATGTGCCAAGATTTAAACTTGGAAATCATGCTGTTCCAACCCTTCCGCGATTTCGAAGGCGGCGCACGCGACAAACTGGCGCACCAAATCAACCGCGCCGAGCGTAAATTCGAGCTGATGGCCGAATTGGGGACTGACCGCCTCTTGGTATGCAGCAACGTGTTGCCTGATACTTCTACCGATGACGCGCTGATTGCCGACGATTTGCACCGTTTGGCCGAAACCGCCGCCAAACACGGCATGCTGGTAGGCTACGAAGCGCTGGCATGGGGCAAACATGTGTCGTCCTACCGTCATGCATGGGATTTGGTAAAAAACGTCAACCATCCCAATCTCGGCGTAGTGCTCGACAGTTTCCATACCCTCTCCATCAACGACGATTTAAGCTGTCTGAGCGAAATCCCGCCGGAAAAAATCGTTTTCCTGCAGTTGGCCGACGCGCCGCTGATGAAAATGGACGTACTCGAATGGAGCCGCCACTACCGCAATTTCCCCGGTCAGGGCGATTTGGACGTGGCCGCCTTCCTTGCGCCGATTGTCGCCAACGGCTATACCGGCCCGCTGTCGCTGGAAATTTTCAACGACAAATTCCGCGCCGCACCAAGCGTGTCCACCACTTCCGATGCCATGCGCTCGCTCTTGTTTTTGGAAGAGCAGACCACAGGCCGTCTGAAAACGCAAAAAATCACGCCGAAAGCGGAACTGTTTACCCCGCCCGCCGCGCCCGAATTTAGCGATACCGAGTTCCTCGAATTTGCCGTCAACGACGCCGCCGCGCAGCGTTTGGACAACATCCTGCGCCAATTCGGTTTCCAAAAAACCGGCCTGCACAAAAGCAAAAATGTCGCCCTCTACCAACACGGCGGCGTCAACCTGATTCTCAACGCCGAGCCGGATTCTTTGGCCGACGCATTCTTTAATGTCCACGGCACGTCCGTCT
Source organism: Neisseria perflava (assembly GCF_024170405.1). Lineage (GTDB taxonomy): Bacteria > Pseudomonadota > Gammaproteobacteria > Burkholderiales > Neisseriaceae > Neisseria > Neisseria perflava_B. The sequence continues at coordinate 66,839 of NZ_JALJYC010000004.1, forward strand.
GCGCCGCCGCCTATAAAGTCCGCGATGCCGATTCCATGTATGAGCGCGCCGTAGAATACGGCAGCATTTTCTACGAGGGCAAAGTCGGCCCCAACGAGCGGCACATCCACGCCATCCGTTCGCCCAATGGCGGCTTGCAGTATTTCGTGGACAACGACATTTACAGCGTCGATTTCCACTTAACCAAGTTCCAAGGCGAGCCGAAAATCAGCCGTATCGACCATACTGCCTACGGCCTCGCCAACGACGCGATGGATAGCTGGACGCTGCATTTTGCTGCTATTTTCGGCTTCGACATCGAATCCGATATGACGCTGGCCGACCCTTACGGCCTGATGAAAAGCCGTGTTTTGCGCAGTCCCAACGGTCGCATCCGCCTGCCGCTGAACATCTCCGACAACCAAAACACCATTGTTTCCCGCTCGATGGCCAACTACAAAGGCGCAGGCCTGCAACACATCGCCTTTGCCAGCGACGATATTTTCGCCACGGTTGCTTTCCTGCGCAGCAACGGTGCCAAATTATTGGACATCCCGCAAAACTACTACGACGATTTGCAAGCCCGTTTTGATTTGGACGATGAATTTGTCGCCAAATTGCGCCAGCACCATCTGCTGTATGACGCCGACGGCAAAGGCGGCGAGTTCCTGCACGCTTATTCGCCCCTAATTGAAAACCGCTTTTTCTTCGAGGTATGCCAACGCCTCGGCGGTTACGACCAATACGGCGCGGTGAATACGCCGGTGCGCTTGGTGGCGCAGGATTTGTACTGGAAGCAGCAGGATTGATACAGTCGTCTTGTTATAGTCGTTCTACTTTAGTTTGATACAGCGTTGCTGCGCCTTGCCGTACTATCTGTACTGTCTTCGGCTTGCTGCCTTGTCTCAATCTAAATTGAAACGACTATATTTTGAGACATGGCGCAGTAACGCTGCCATCCAGCCAAATTAAAACAGCGATACAATAAATTTGAGGCCATCTGAAATTTCAGACGGCCTCAAATTTATCAAATAAGATTAAATCGTACCCACGCCTTGCGCTTTGGTTTTCGCTTCGCTAAATTCCAATTTGCTCAAAGCCGACAGATACGCTTTGGCGGTTGCCACCAAGATATCGGTATCCGCGCCTTGTCCGTTGACCACGCGGTCACCGCGTTGCAGGCGGACAGAGGTTTCACCTTGGCTTTCCGTACCTTGGGTAACGGCGTTAACAGAATAAATCTGCAAAGTCGCGCCGCTTTGCGCCACGCTTTCAATCGCTTTGAAAATCGCATCCACCGGGCCGGAACCGTTGGCAGTGGCGCGGTGTTCCACGCCGCCGACGCTGAACACAATCTCCGCTTTCGGCTCTTCGCCGGTTTCGGTGGTGATTTTTTGCGAGATAAAGCGGTATTGGTCTTGCGTTACGTTCATTTCGTCGGAAACCAGCGCATGCAGGTCTTCGTCGAAGATTTCGCGTTTTTTGTCGGCCAGCTCTTTAAAGCGGGCAAAAGCGGCGTTCAGCGCCTCTTCGCTTTCCAATTCAATGCCCAACTCGGCCAATTTGGTCTTGAACGCATTGCGACCTGACAATTTACCCAAGCTCAGGCGGTTGGCCGACCAGCCTACCGATTCGGCAGACATGATTTCGTAGGTCTCGCGGTGTTTCAATACGCCGTCTTGGTGAATGCCCGATTCGTGCGCAAAGGCGTTGGCGCCGACAATCGCTTTGTTCGGCTGCACCGGATAGCCGGTAATGGTGGACACCAATTTAGAAGCCGGTACGATTTGGGTAGTATCAATACCGGTTTCCAAGCCGAACAAATCGCGGCGCACTTTCAGCGCCATCACGATTTCTTCGATGGAAGCATTGCCCGCGCGTTCGCCCAAGCCGTTGACGGTACATTCCACTTGGCGTGCGCCGCCTTTTAATGCGGCCAGCGAGTTGCCGACGGCCAAACCCAAATCGTTGTGGCAATGCGCCGACCAAATCACTTTGTCGCTGCCTTGCGTTTTCTCAATCAGTTCGCGGAAAAATTCTTCGGTTTTAAACGGAATCGAATAGCCGACGGTATCGGGAATATTGATGGTGGTGGCACCGGCTTCAATCACCTCGCCGCAGATTTCGGCCAAAAAGTCGATTTCCGAACGCAGCGCATCTTCGCAGGAAAATTCCACATCATCGGTGTATTCCTTCGCCAGTTTCACCGCTTTAACCGCCGCCTCAATTACCTGCTTCGGTTTCATTTTCAGCTTGTATTCCATATGAATCGGGCTGGTGGCGATAAAGGTATGGATGCGCTTGTGCGGTGCGGGGGCAATGGCTTCACCGGCTTGGCGGATGTCGCGTTCAACCGCACGCGCCAATGAGCAGACGGTGGTTTTGGTCAGCGTTTTGGCAATTTCGTTGACCGCCTCGAAGTCGCCCGGACTGGCCGCGGCAAAGCCCGCTTCAATCACATCAACGCCCATTTTTTCCAGCTGGCGGGCAATGCGGACTTTTTCTTCTTTGGTCATGGCGGCACCCGGCGACTGCTCGCCGTCGCGCAGGGTGGTATCGAAAATAATAACGCGGTTGGATTGTGTCATTTCGGTTCTCTCCAGTGAATCTTGTTTTTTTAAAAAAGCGTTCAAATCAAGCGGACGGCCTTGCGCTTCGGCCAGCGCAGTCAGCTTTTGCAACTGCGCCAGCGGCAACGAGCCGCGCGTGCGCCATTTATAGATGGCGGCGGTGGAAGCCGCATTGTCGGGGTCGTGTTGTTTCAGGGCTTCCGCCAATGCGTTTACACCGCCGAAATAAGCGACCAAACGATCGATGTCCAGCTGCATGGTGTTCCTTTGTCTAATTTCTGCCGTATCAAGCGGTAAGTGATGGGTTTCATTATACCCATATTAGACAAAACGGCAATATATTTTCCTTTAAAACCGCATAAATATTTTCAAAAATAGAATTTATTTATACATTTTGTCTAAATTATCCTGATAGGCCGTCTGAAAACAAAGAGAAAAATATTGCGAACCCCGCCATGTCTTCCCATGCCCATCTCCTTGGAAATATGGTACATTCCCCCTTTTCCCTTCCTTTTTTCAGTTATGCCGCACACCATTCCGACCGACCGCCGTTCCGACATCGAATGGCGCAACGAAAGCACGCAAAAACCGCCCAAAGCCGCCGTATATTGCCATGAAACGTCTGCCGCCGACATCTTGAAGGCGGCCTATGACCAAACCGCCACTATTTGGACGGGCGATTTTCACAATGCCAAGCAGGTGTTGGCCGCCATGAAAAAACGCGTGCGGCAAACGCTGGGCAAGGCAAAAAAACACGCTGATGACGACCCGCAAGCGGCGTTCCACCGCCACCGCATGCAGCAGGCGCAGCAGAGCCGCATTTTGAATATGTTGGCAGTGGAAGTCGGTGCTGGTTTTACGCTGGATTTGCCGCGTGCACCGGATATTACCGCCGCCCTGACCGATGTTTATGGCGCAGCAAATACGCAGCCGTTTTTGTTGCCGCTTAATCAACTGCTCGGCTTTATCGGTGCGCACGAATGGCATAAAAAAGGCATTCATATTCCGCAATTGGATGGGAAGATTCATGTGCCCTTCGGCGTGTTTTCGCCCATACGCGGCGAGTATTTGGACTTAATCGCGCAAGCGCCGCTGGCAAAATCTGTTCAGACGGCCTTCGACATCGGTACCGGTTCGGGCGTGATTGCCGCCCTGCTCGCCAAGCGCGGCGTTCCCCATATCATCGCCACCGACACCAACTCCAAAGCCATCGCCTGCGCCTGCGCCAATTTGGAGAGATTGGGCTATGACAGACAAGTGGCCATTCAAGCGGTAGATTTGTTTCCCGAAGGCTGCGCCGATTTGATTGTTTGCAACCCACCGTGGCTGCCCGCCAAACCGACTTCCACCATCGAAACCGCCTTGTATGATCCCGATAACGCCATGCTGCGCAGTTTTCTTGATGGCGTAAAAGCGCATTTGAATGTCGACGGCGAGGCCTGGCTGATTATGTCAGATTTGGCAGAACACCTGCACCTTCGTCCCGCCGGATATTTGGCACAATGTTTTCAGACGGCCGGTTTGTCGGTTATAGAGGTATTACAGACCAAACCGCTACACGCAAAAGCTGCTGACCCAAACGACCCGCTGGCCTTTGCCCGTATGCAGGAGCAGACGTATTTATACCGTCTGAAAATACAATCCTAAGAAGAAACGAATAAAAAATGCCGTCTGAAACAGATTTTGTTTCAGACGGCATTTTTTAACTCATTAAATCCAAATTACAACGTAACCGCTTTGCTCTCACCGTTAACGGTTTCAGTAATGGCAAAAGTATGCGCTTTGGTATCGGCCACCAAGCGGGCGCTGACGCCTGCTTCGGCATTCTTCCAAGTGATTTCGATTTCGTTCTCGCCCAAGGCTTTCACGGCAAACTCACCGTCGAAGGCTTTAGAAGTATTGCGGAATTTCAGCAGATTAAACAGCTGCTGCACCACCGGACGTTTAACGGTTTCGTTAATCTCTTCCAAAGAGTAGTAATGACGGTTGATGTTGCGGCCTTCTTTGGTACGCTCCAGCAATTCGATGTCGTTTTCACCGGCCAACAAGCCCACGTAGTAAATTTGCGGGATACCCGGCGCAAAACATTGCAACACGCGCGCCAAAATATACGCTTGGTCGTTGTTGCCCAAAGCGGAATAGTAGGTGCAGTTGATTTGGTAGATGTCCAAATTATTGTATTCGGCGCTGCTGTATTTTTTCTTCACATTCGCGCCTTGTGCATACAGCGCCTCGCGGGTGGCTTCGCATTCTTCATCGGTCATCAAATCTTTGACATCGACCACGCCGATACCGTCGTGGGTATCCAAAGTAGTAAACTGTTTGCGCGGGCAGATTTCCATCCAGTGTACCAAGCGGTCAACGTGGCCGCTGAACAAGGTGTGCAACACCAACATCGGCAGCGCAAAATCATAAACATAATAATCATGCTCGGCGATTTTCAGCTGGATGGTGTAATGCTCGTGAATTTCCGGCAATACGGTCACATTGTGCGCTTCCAATACATCGGTACACTCTTTGAGCGTTTCCCAAATGTCAGGCTCGACAAAGAAGCAGTTGGTGCCGATACGTTTGTTGGCATAGGCAAATGCGTCCAAACGGATAATCGACGCGCCTTGTTTGCTCAAAAATTCCAAATTGTCTTTGATGAATTTTTTGGTGGTCGGCGTGGTGACATCCAAGTCAACTTGTTGCTCGTCAAAAGTACACCATACTTTTTCAGAAGTACCGTCGGCAAACTCGGCCATGCGGTAAGGCGCACGCGGTTTGCGTTTGTAAATCAAGTCAACCTGCTCTTCGGTCGGCTCGCCGTTGGGCCAGAAATTTTTATAACGGATAAACAGATCGCGCCATTCGGAAGCGTCTTTTTTCGCCAAAAAATCTTTAAAATAAGGAGATTGCGCAGAAATATGGTTTACCATGAAGTCAAACATCAGATAATAATCTTCAGCCAATGCGCGCACGTCTTCCCAGCCGCCGAAAGCCTCATCCACTTTGGTGTAATCCATCGGTGCAAAACCGCGGTCACCCGAAGACGGGAAAAACGGCAGAATGTGCACACCGCCGACCACGTCTTTCAACGGGCCTTCCAAAACGGTTTTCAAATCCTTCAGATTGTTGCCTAAACTGTCGGCATAGGTAATGAGCATGGCTTCATTTTTTACTTGCATGGTTATCCTTCCTAGTACTTAAAAATATCAGTGCCACAGAAATAACCATGACACGCAAACGGTGTGCATGATAGCAAACCCGCTTACCGCTGCAATACTTTTAACTAATTTTAAATTTTTTTAGCTATTTTGATTATCAAAAAGTGATTATCAGCAAGTTTAGTGCGGGAGAATGGGAATTAACACAGATAAAGGCCGTCTGAAAAAATTTCAGACGGCCTTTCCATATCCAATTTTATTTGGTGTATTCCAAAATCAATCAATGCAAATGCTCATAAATCTTCTCTGCCAAGGCCGCGCTGATTCCTTCGACCTGCGCCAAATCGTCCTTGCTCGCCGCCACCACGCCGCGCAAGCCACCGAAGCGGGTCAGCAGGGCTTTTTTGCGTTTCGGGCCTATGCCTTCGATGTCGTTCAGCGATGAGGTCACGCGGGCTTTGTCGCGTTTTTTGCGGTGGCCGGTGATGGCGAAGCGGTGCGATTCGTCGCGCACGGTTTGCAGTAAATGCAAGGCGGGGCTGTGCGGCGGCAGTCTGAAAATCTCGCCGGTAAACGGTAAAATCAGCTCTTCCAAACCGGCTTTGCGCTCGGGGCCTTTGGCGATGCCGACCAGCGGGATATGCAGGCCGAGTTCTTCCCATACGCTGACGGCCACGCCGATCTGCCCTTTACCGCCGTCAATCAACACCACGTCCGGCCATTTTACTGCTTCGCCGTTGGCCTCGGCTTCCTGCATTTTGCCGTAACGCCGCGTCAGTACTTCGCGCATGGCGGCGTAGTCGTCGCCGGGTTTGGCGGTGGTGATGTTGTAGCGGCGGTATTGCGAAGGCTGGATATTCTGCTCGTCATACACCACGCAGCTGGCAACGGTAGCTTCGCCCTGGGTGTGGCTGATGTCGAAACATTCTAGGCGGCCCAGGCCGTCTGAATCCATATTCAAAATCCGCGCCAATTCGTCTAAGCGGTATTGTTGGCTGCTTTGTTGCAGGCGACGTTGCTCGATGGCGATTTTGGCATTTTTTTCCGCCATGTTCAGCCACACTTTGCGCTCGCCTATGGTTTTGCTGACAAACTGCATTTGCTTGCCGTGTTCGCTGTTTAGCGCTTCTTGCAGCGATTCGGGCAACACAAAATTGCTGATGATAATGTCGGGCTTGGCCTTGCCCAGATAATGCTGGGCAACGAAAGCCTCGGCGTAATCTTGGCCGTTTGGCTCGGGATCATCTTTGACATCGGGAAAAAAACTCTTGTCACCGACATGCCGTCCGCCGCGTATGCTGACCCAATGGATACAGACGAGGCCGTCTGAAACTGCCAGCGCCAGCAGGTCGATATCGTTGGGGTTGTTCGGATTTTTACTGTCGATAAACTGCTGGCTCTGCATTAAGCCGAGCGATTGGATTTGGTCGCGGTAACGCGCTGCTTCTTCAAATTCCAGCGCGGCGGCGGCCTGATTCATTTTGTGGTGCAAGACCTGAATCAGCTCGTCGGTTTTGCCGCTGAGAAAAGTCGCCGCCTCACTGACATCGGCGCGGTAATCTTCGGCGGAAATATGCCCCGCGCACGGGCCGGAGCAGCGCTTAATCTGATACAGGAGGCAGGCGCGGTCGCGGTGTTCGAACACGCTGTCTTCGCAGGTGCGCAGTTTGAACACTTTTTGCAGAATCTGAATGCTGTCGCGCACGGCATTGCCGTTGGGATACGGCCCGAAATATTGGTTGGGCTTTTTCAGCGTGCCGCGATGATAGGCCATTTGCGGAAATTCATGGCCGGAGAGCATAAGATAGGGATAGCTTTTGTCGTCGCGGAACAGGATATTGTATTTCGGCGACAGGGCTTTGATAAAATTGTTCTCCAAAATCAAAGCCTCGGCCTCGGAGCGCGTGACCGTGGTTTCGATATGGTGCACCTGTTTCACCATAAGCTGAATGCGCGGCGACAGATCGCTTTTTTGAAAATAGCTCGACACCCTCCGCTTGAGGTTGACGGCTTTGCCGACGTATAACACATTATTGTTATCGTCAAACATGCGGTACACACCCGGCAGATTGGGCAGGTTTTTCAGGAAAATTTCAAGATTAAAGGATTCGGTTTGCGGCACGGTCGGTTCTTTTAATTGATATGCAGTAGTAGAAGATATTACCATCAGATGGCAAGATACATTGGTTATATCAGGTGTTTCCCCAAAAATAAAAGGCCGTCTGAAAATAATTTCAGACGGCCTTTGGCTTACTTTGGCGCTTGCTTAACGCTCGATAAAGCGGTAATAGGTTTCGCCCTGCTGAACGTAACCCAATTCCACACGGGCGATTTCGGAAATGGCTTCCTGACCGGTCGCCAAATCCTGCACCTCGGCAGCTAGGAAATTATTGCGCAAAGCGAGTGTCAGGTTTTTTTCTTCCTGCACCGAAAGCTGCTCCTGCAACTCTTCCGTATGCCCGACACTGCCTTTGCCAAACCACAGGCTGTATTGGAAACATACCAGCGCAATCGTTAAAACAACAGTCACCCACTTCATGCTTTAATATCCTGCCTTAACCTATTTGCTCAGTTGGTAGAACGCAGCTTTGCCCGGGTAGTAAGCGGCTTCTGCCAATTCTGCTTCAATGCGCAACAGTTGGTTGTATTTGGCCATGCGGTCAGAACGGCTCAATGAACCGGTTTTGATTTGCATGCAGTTGGTGGCCACGGCCAAGTCAGCGATGGTGCTGTCTTCGGTTTCTCCGGAACGGTGGCTCATTACGCTGGCGTAACGGTTACGTTTAGCCAAATCAACGGCTTGCAGGGTTTCGCTCAAAGTACCGATTTGGTTTACTTTTACCAACAACGCGTTAGCCACGCCTTTTTCGATGCCTTCGGCCAAGATTTTCGGGTTGGTCACAAACAAGTCGTCGCCGACCAGTTGTACTTTGCTGCCCAGTTTGTCAGTCAGCAGTTTCCAGCCGTCCCAGTCGTTTTCGTCCATACCGTCTTCGATGGAGATAATCGGGAATTCGGCAACCAAACCGGCCAAGTATTCGGCAAATTCGGCGCTGGTCAAAGCCAGACCTTCGGCTTCCAGATGGTATTTGCCGTCTTTGTAGAATTCGCTGGAAGCGCAGTCCATCGCGAACAATACATCTTCGCCCGGTACGTAACCGGCAGCTTTAACGGCTTCAACCATCAGCTCCAAAGCTTCTTTATGGGTGTTCAGGTTCGGTGCGAAACCGCCTTCGTCGCCCACGGTAGTCGGGTAGCCGCGTGAATCACAGATTTTTTTCAGGGCGTGGAACACTTCCGCACCGCAACGCAGGGCTTCGCGGAAAGATTTCGCGCCGACCGGCATAATCATAAATTCTTGAATGTTCAAGGTGTTGTTGGCGTGTTCGCCGCCGTTGATGACGTTCATCATCGGAACCGGCAGCGCCATCGGGCCGGCACCGCCCAAGTAGCGGTACAGCGGCAGGCCTGAATCTTCGGCTGCGGCGCGGGCAACGGCCATAGAAACGGCCAAAGTTGCGTTGGCACCCAAACGGCCTTTGTTGTCGGTACCGTCCAAGTCGATCATGATTTTGTCGATGTAAGACTGCTCGTTGGCATCCACACCGATCAAGGCTTGGGCGATTTCGTTGTTGACATGCTCAACGGCAGTCAATACGCCTTTACCCAAGTAACGGCTTTTATCGCCGTCGCGCAATTCCAGGGCTTCTTTTTGACCGGTAGAAGCGCCGCTCGGTACGGCTGCGCGACCCATCACGCCGGATTCCAACAATACGTCACACTCTACGGTAGGATTACCGCGAGAGTCCAAAATTTCGCGGGCAAAAATATCAACGATTGCGCTCATGAATGTCTCCAAAAATATAGGAAGGGAAAAAATACTGCTTTATAAAATTAAAACGGTATTCAAGATGGTTTTCAGACGGCCTCTCGGCCGTTTTCCACATTGCCTGCCGCAATCATTCAGGCAGGCAATGCGCTAACTTTGAAATTATATTACAAAATAGATTATACCGCTTAATCTGTGTCAATATTGTGTCTTTTTCGATTAAACGGGTTGGCATTTGTCATTGCCATGTAGCCGAATAAGTGTACCATTTTTTCAGGCTTTCTGATATGCCCGTATGCAAAAAGGCCGTCTGAAAACGTATTCAGACGGCCTCGATGATTAAACCATAATCCTAAACTGCCGGATTAGCGGTGGTAGTTTGGCGCTTCTTTGGTAATCTGCACATCGTGAACATGTGATTCGCTCATACCGGCGGAGGTAATTTCCACAAATTCGGCTTTTTCGTGCATGTCGGCGATGGTGGCGCAACCCAAATAGCCCATGCTGGAGCGCAAACCGCCCAACAGCTGGTGGATGATGTTCACAATCGGGCCTTTGTACGGCACGCGGCCTTCAATACCTTCCGGCACATATTTGTCGGCGCTGTCGGTTTTGTCTTGGAAGTAGCGGTCGGCCGAACCTTGGCTCATTGCGCCCAGCGAACCCATACCACGGTAAGATTTGTATGAACGGCCTTGATACAGCTCGATTTCGCCCGGCGCTTCTTCCGTACCGGCAAACATACCGCCCAACATTACGCTGGACGCACCGGCAGCCAATGCTTTAGACAAGTCGCCGGAGAAACGCACGCCGCCGTCGGCAATCAGCGGCACGCCAGTGCCTTTCAAGGCTTCTGCCACATTGTGAATCGCGGTCAGCTGAGGTACGCCGACACCAGCCACGATACGGGTGGTACAAATCGAACCCGGGCCGATACCGACTTTCACGGCGTCCGCGCCGGCCGCCACCAAATCCAACGCAGCTTGCGCGGTGGCGATGTTACCACCGATAACCTGCACTTGCGGGTAAGTGTCTTTTACCCATTTTACGCGGTCGATCACACCTTGGCTGTGACCGTGGGCGGTATCGACCACAATCACGTCCACACCGGCTGCAACCAGCGCATGCACACGCGCTTCGGTGTCGCCGCCGGTACCGACAGCCGCGCCGACGCGCAAACGGCCTTCGGCATCTTTATTGGCATTCGGAAATTCGGTGGTTTTGATGATGTCTTTAACGGTAATCAGACCTTTGAGCTCGTCTTGGCCGTTTAATACCAAAACGCGCTCAACTTTATGCTGGTGCATCAAATCGCGGGCTTCGTCGATACTGGTACCTTCGGCCACGGTCACCAAACGCTCGCGCGGGGTCATAATAGCAGATACGGGCAAATCCAAGCGGTTTTCAAAACGCAAATCGCGGTTGGTCACGATACCGACCACTTTGCCGTTTTCCACCACCGGCAAGCCGGACATTTTGCGTTTGCGCTCGGCGCGCATTTTCAGCAAATCGCCAATCAACACATCGGGCGCAACGGTTACCGGATCTTTCACGATACCGCTCTCATGGCGTTTCACTTTGGAAACGGCATGGGCTTGCTGCTCGGGGGTCATGTTTTTATGGATGATACCGATACCGCCCTCTTGCGCCATAGAGATGGCCAAACGCGCCTCGGTGACGGTATCCATGGCGGCGGAAAGCAGAGGCGCGTTGAGTGTAATATCGCGGGTGAGTTTGGTTTGAAGTTTGACGTCGCGCGGCAGCACGGTAGAGTGTGAAGGAACCAACAAAACGTCGTCAAAGGTGTAGGCTTTTTCAATGATACGCATAATGCTCGGGCTTTCAGTTTGTGCAAGATGCACGGCATTATAGCACTTTCTGTGCTGCATAAACAACGGCAGTTTGCTTTTTGCGGCTGTTTTTTGTAAAAGCGCACATCTGCCGCCCAAGCATGAAAAAATTTCCCCATCAATCATGCCAATCTGCTTAAAGCACAGTAAAATCGCCGATGAACAAATACCAATAAGGGAACCCGTAATGAAAAATATTCCGATGGCTGCGCTTTTGCTTTTTTGTTTGTCGGCACCCGTTTTGCAGGCAGCCGAAGTTTATACTTGGAAAAACCGCAGCGGCAGCAACACCTACTCCGACGTCCCCAACCGCTTGCAACCGGCACTCACCGGTAAAATCAATGTGCGCACGCAAACCGTTTCCCTTCCGGCGGCGGCAAGCGGCAATACGGCGAAAAGCGGTTCGATTGCCGAGCAACAGCAGCAGTTGAATAATAAAATCACCCAAGCCAACAAGCAGATTGAGGAGCAAAACCAAAAAATCGCCGAAGCTGCCCGCCAACAAAAAGAAGACAACTGCAAAACCGCCCAGCTTAACCGCCAATTTGCTGAGTCCGCCCGCGCCAACAACCGCAGCGCATTGATTCAACGCTATGATTCGGATATTGCCAAATATTGCAATTAAGCGCGTTGGGTTTGAATGACATTGGGTGAAACAGACAAGGTCGTCTGAAAAACATATTTCTACCTGATTGTTGTTTTCAGACGGCCTTGGCATAAGCGCATTCTGATTTCAAGATAAACAGGTAGGCTGCGAAACACGGTGATAATCTGGAAGCCGTAGCCATTGCGAGCGCGTGCCAGTGATTCCCAGCCTGGCCGCAGCCTGCGCCCCAAACCTCAAAGGCCGTCTGAAACGAAAATTGTTTCAGACGGCCTTTTGCTATAAACGGTTTACAGCAGAATATTGGCAAACAGCAGGCCGAAGCCCAAGCTGAAGGCCATGCTCAGTAGGCCGGGCAGCATAAAGCTGTGGTTGAAAATGTATTTGCCGATTTTGGTCGTACCCGTGCTGTCGAAGTCGATGGCCGCGATAATCGGGCCGTAGTTCGGGATGAAGAAATAGCCGTTAACCGCCACAAACGTGCCGATCATAATCGGCGCGGGAATGCCCAGCGTAATGCCGATGGGAAACAGCGTCGCCACGGTCGCGCCTTGGCTGTTGACCAATACCGACAACACAAACAGGGCAAAGGCGAATGTCCACGGTGCGTTTTCCACCAAATGTTTGACGGTTTCCTGCACCTCGGCCAAATGGCCGTGCATCAGGGTATCGCCCAGCCAAGCCACACCGAACACCGCAATCACCGCACGCATACCAGCATGGAACACCGAGCCTTTGGTAATCGCGTCGCCGTCGGGTTTGCACACCAAGATAATCAGCGCGGCGGCCGACAACATCACGATTTCAATGGTATGCGCCATGCCCATCGGTTTGCCGCCCTCTTCAAAGACGGGACGCAGCTCGGGCATTGCGCCCATCAGTACCACCAGCAAAGCGGCAAAAAGAAAAATACCCACCGACCATTTGGCCTGTTTGCTGACGGGTGCGCCGCTATCGGCCGCCAATTCGGTTTCATGCGCTTTCACATAGTCGGGATTTTGCAGCAGCGCCTGATAATGCGGGTCGTCGTTCAACTCTTTGCCCATTTTGTTGACAAAAACGCAAGCCAAGCCGATACCGAGAATCGTCGCCGGAATGGTCACTTTCAACACATCCGCCAGAGTAACATGCTGCGGCTCGAGGTAAGTGACCGTGGCCACCACCGCCGCCGCAATCGGGCTGGCGACAATGGCAAATTGCGAGGCAATCACCGCCATCGTCAGCGGACGCTCGGGGCGCACACCGTTGCGGCGGCTTACTTCGGCAATCACGGGCAATACCGAATAAGCCACGTGCCCCGTACCCGCCAACACGGTAAAGGTATAAGTTACCATTGGCGCGATAAAGGTAATATGTTTCGGATTTTTATGCAGCACTTTGGTGGCGATTTTAATCATATAGTCCAAACCACCGGAAGCCTGCATCGCCGCCGCCGCCGACACCACCGCCATAATCATCAGCATCACGTCAATCGGCGGGCTGGTCGGCTCCAGCCCGAAACCAAACGCCAATACCGCCAAACCGATACCGCCCAACACACCCAAGCCGATACCGCCGACTTGCGCACCAATCAAAATACACAGCAGCACAACGGCAAACTGGATAAAAAACATGGCTGACATAGCAACTCCGTAAACAAATCACACAATGCCGTCTGAAATATTTTGCAAGATTTTGTTTTCAGACGGCCTTTTCCCTTTTGGCAGGCGCAAAAAAAGCCGGGCTTTCCCCTGCTTGGCACTATACCCTGCGCAACGGCAGGGGCGGATTATACCCGAGCTTACGATTGTTAACCATTTTTTAGTGTGATTGTTCTACACATCATACCGAAAAGGCCGTCTGAAAAATTCAGACGGCCTTTGCTGCACTCGGCGGCTACATCCCCACCCAAGCGCGTATCGGTTCCCAATAGAATAAGCAGACAATCGCCACCAGCGCCACGCTGATACCGGCGGCGTTGATACTGCTGATTTTTTCCTTAAACGCCAACGCGCCGACCAGCGTACCCAATACGATTACGCCCATGTTCATCCCGGCAAATACCAAAGTCGGATTGTCGCTCATCACCCGATGTGCGCTGATGTAGGTGACGATATTGAGAAAATTCAAACCGCCGAGAAAAATCCCACCAATAATGCCCTCTTTCGTCCATTTTGTACCTTGGGAAAACAGATAGCCGAACATCAACACCGCCGCCACGCAAAACGCCACCAGCAGATTACCCGCAAACGCCGTACCGCTTTTGGCAACCTGTTTGAACAAAATATCAATCACGCCGTAGCCCGCCCATACGCCCAGCAGCAAGCCGATTTGCGTGGTCAGATTGCCCGATTTCTTTCCGCCGTCCGATTTCCACAGCAGGCAAAACAGCGCCACAAACGCCAATACAATCCCAATCAGACGGCCTTCGGTCAGCTTTTCGCCGAAAATCAGAAACGACGCCGTAATCGGCAGAAACAGCGACAAACGCTGCGCCGCATCCGATTTGACAATCCCTGCACTATCCACCGCCTTACCCATCACCACAAACACCGTCGGCAGCAACACGCCCAGCGCGGCAAACAGCCACCATGTCGGCAAAAACTGCGCCGGAGTGCTCAAATCAGGCTTGAGAACCGCCACCGTCAGCGCCACCGCCATAATATAATTCACCGCCACCGCCTGCGGAATTTGGATTTTCTGCTTGCGGGCGATTTTCAACAATACCGACACCAGCACGCTGCAGGCAATGCTGGCCAAAAGATACATCATGCGTTTCCCTTTGATATAAAAAATATTTTCAGACGGCCTTTACGGTTACAAAGGCCGTCTGAAAAATCAAAACAGCAAATAAACCGGCAAAACGATGCCGCTTGGTTTTCCAACCTAAAATGACTTAAATTCCCGTTGGGATTTCATCCCAACCTACCCCAAACGCCTCACAGCCAGCCGTCCGGCACAACGGTTTTGCCGTCGTACAATTTCACAAAACCAGCCACCACACGGTAGATAAACCAAATGCTGACGATAAACAACACCACCGCGCCTACGCCCAGCCAAATGGTCAGGCCGCCGATAACATAACCGGCCAAACTGAGCCAAAACGTGCGAATCAGGTAGGTAATATGGTTTTCATACAGCGAATTGCGCATATCCTCGCGTTTGACATAAGCCAAAATCACGCCGACCACCGATGAAAAACCCACCAGCAGCGACAAAGCATACAGGCCGTAAATCACCATCATATACATGCGGCGGTTGTCCGGCTGCGGCGCATTATGTTCGATAATCTCGTTCATCACATTTATCCTTTATGAAAAATTACGCGTCCACCGCCACATCCACCGTTTGCGGATTGAACGTCTGCAAATCCTGCGGCGCGATGGCAACGACAAAGCCGCGCTTGCCGCCGTTGATATAAATTTTGTCCAAATCCCAAATGCCGCGCTCGACATACACCGGCAGCGCCGTTTTCATGCCAAACGGCGTCGTGCCGCCGACCAAATAGCCCGTCCATTTGTTGGCCTGCTTCGGGTCGGCCGGTTCGATGTGTTTCATGCCCAATTCGCGCGCCAGATTGCGCGTGGAAATATGCTTGTCGACGTGCATCAATACCACCAAACCCTGCTTTTTCTCATTTTGCAGCACGATGGTTTTGATGACCTGATATTCGTTCAGATGAAACAACGATGTAATCTGCGCCGTACCGCCATGCTCCTCATAAGCATACAGCAAGGGCTCGAAATCAATTTTGTGCGCCCGCAAAAAGCGCACGGCAGGGGTAACGGGATAATCGGTTTTGCTCATGGGAAAGAAAATATTTTAAGAACTATTTAAGCTCTATTAGTTTTAAAGACCTATTGCTGCTTTAAGCCAGCTTACAACGGTAACAGCAGAGATATTGTTAATTGCATTTTCTGTGAGTGTATTTAATGCAGCATCTTTGATTTTCATTAACTCAGATATTAAATAGCCTTTTTCTTCCTCTGGTATATCTGATTGATTAATTTTTTCTTTTAATAATGCTTGAATTGACTCATTATGCAATTTGATGGTAATAGTATCAAAAATAGCCGACAACCCTCCATCTTGCTCTAGAAAATCTATACCTTTATGAGTAATTTGCATATGGCACATCCACATATCAAAACCCTCATTACTCATATCAATTAATCCATGTTGGTCTAAATAAATTAGATTTTTAATAACTTTATCCGCAAATTCATCTCTTTCACTCTGCTCAATACCAAGAATTTCAGCTTCCTTCGCAGGCCTATAAACAGAAAAATCAAAATTTTTATCAGACCAAATAAATTTTGTTAATTCAAATTGAGAAACTGGTTGACCATAAAACTCCATCAAGGATTCTAGAATTGTTTTCTGCATTTTTCTATCAACCCAAGACATCCTGTAATCCTCATGCACTATAATGATTATTATATAATATCATATCCCTCTAATTTCTTTCACGTTCAGGAGCAAAACATGAGCATTCAATATCACGGCCAAACCGAGCGCTACGCCGAAGCCACCGTTGCCAACGGTTTTGTATTTCTCGCCGGTATGGTACCGGAAACCGCGAGCGCCGATGTGACCGCGCAAACCGCCGATGTCTTGGCGCAAATCGACCATTGGCTGAACCAATGCGGTTCGGACAAAACCCGTATCCTCGAAGCCACTATTTTCCTGCGCGATATGAACGACTACGCCGCCATGAATACCGCGTGGGACGCTTGGGTTGCCCCCGGTCACGCCCCCGCCCGCGCCTGCGTGGAAGCGAAATTGGCCAAAGCGGAATGGGCTGTGGAGATTAAAGTGTCAGCGGTGCAGAAATAAAGCTACCATGCCAAATCAGGCCGTCTGAACAGATTTGTCTTTCAGACGGCCTTTTAATCCGCCGCTTCCGCCCTCATATCTTGCGCAACCGTTTTCAGGATTGATAAGGATTGATTATGCAAACCCGCCTTCCCTTTTTCGCCGTTGTACGCGTCAGCGGCGACGACCGCGCTGCGTTTTTACACGGACAGTTGTCCAACGACATCGAACACCTTGCGCCCGGCCAAGCCTGTTATGCCACCTACAACACACCCAAAGGCCGCGTGATTGCCAATATGCTGGTGTTAAACCGTGGCGACGATATCCTGCTGGCAATGGCGGCGGATTTGGCCGAGGCGGTGGTGAAGCGTTTGCGCATGTTTGTTTTACGCGCCAAAGTGGTGTTTGAGCCGCTGCCCGATTTCGGCGTAGCGGGCGAGTTGGACGACAACGCGCAACCGCTGCCTGCTAATGAGCCGCATTTGGCCTTCGGTGCGCAAGAATCCAACGGCGTTTATACCGTTGCCCTGCCGCACGGAGGCCGTCTGAAAATCGGCATAGGCGACAGTCTGCCCGCATACGATAATGCGGATGAAAACACCTGGAAGCTGCACGAAATCCGCAGCGGCTATCCGTGGATTAGCGCCGCCACCAAAGAAACCGCCGTGGCGCAAATGCTGAACCAACACACCATCGGCGGCGTGCATTTTCGCAAAGGCTGCTACCCGGGTCAGGAAATCATCGCCCGCGCCCAATATCGCGGCCAAGTCAAACGCGGCTTGGCGGTGTTGAGCGGCAAATCTTTGAAAGCGGAAGGGATTGCGGTGTTGTCCGACGGTGAAGAAGCGGGTGTTATCATCAATACCGCGATGACCGATACGGGCAGCTTGAGTTTGGCGGTGATTAAATTTGCCGCAGCGCAAGCGGCGTTGACGGATTCAGACGGCAATGGATTAAAGCAGGAAAAGCTGTTTTTTGAAATTGAGCCTAACGCATAAAATATCAGTATTAAAAAAGCGCGGATGTATTTATCCGCGCTTTTTTATTTAATTTTCTAGCGAATTCGGCTATCCAGCACAAACCGCGCCCCGACGTCCTGCGCCAACACTTGCGCCAACACCGGCAAATTGCGTTGCAACTGCTCCGCCAGCAGATACGGCGGATTGATGATAAACATGCCGCTGCCGTGCATACCGAAACCGTCGGCGCGGGGCGCGTGCACATGCAGCTCGGCGTGCAGGTAATTATCGGGCGACAGTTTCGCCAGTTGCTCAGGCAGTTTTTGGCTCTCTTTACGGTTGAGGCAGGGATACCATACCAAATAGCAGCCTGGTTCAAAGCGTTTTTGCGCTTCTTTCAGGGTATGCACCACGCGCTGATAATCTTGTTTTTCTTCATACGGCGGATCAATCAAAATCACGGCGCGGCGGGTCGGCGGCGGCAGCAGCGCAATCAGCCCCTGATAGCCGTCGCCCTGCGCAATCTGGCCGCGCCGCCCCAAACGGGCTTCGCGCATATTGTTTTGCAGGTGTTGGAAATCGGCGGGGTGCAACTCAAACAGGCGTAATTTATCGCTGCTGCGGGTCAGCGCCTGCGCCAGCCAGGGCGAGCCGCAATACAGGTTTTCTTGCGGCAGAATATCGTTCAGACGGCCTAAAAAATCTTGCAATTCCGGCGGCAGGTTTTGCGCCTGCTTAAGCAACTCGATTCCCTGCTTATATTCGCCGACTTTCTGCGCTTCGCTACTGCCCAAATCATATAATCCGGCGCCGCTGTGGGTGTCGATATACCAATAGGGTTTGTCTTTGCGGTTAAAATAATCCAGCGTGAGATAAAGCACAAAATGTTTGAGCATATCGGCATGGTTGCCGGCGTGGAAAGCGTGGCGGTAGCTGAGCATAGAAAGGCCGTCTGAAAAAATAATGGTTGCAGATTATAGTGTATTTACCGCCCAAACCACAAAGGCCGCCTGATTTCAGACGGCCTTTGCCTATCACGCCGGGCGTTTTAGCTGGCGTTGGCGGCGAAGGTATTGCATTGGTTGATGTCGCCGCTTTCCAAACCGCGTTTGAGCCATTTCATGCGGTCTGCGGATGAGCCGTGGGTAAAGCTGTCGGGCACGGCATAACCTTGCGCCTGTTTTTGCAAACGGTCGTCGCCCACCGAGGCGGCGGCGGCCATCGCTTTTTCAATGTCGCCGTCTTCAAACAGCTTTTGGCTGACCGCAGAGCTGCCCCATACGCCGGCGAAACAGTCGGCCTGCAATTCTAATTTTACCGACAGCGCATTGGCCTGTTTCTGGCTCGCGCCCTGCTGCGCCTGATTTACCTGCGGCAGAATGCCGAGCAGGTTTTGCACATGGTGGCCGACTTCGTGGGCAATCACGTAGGCAAAAGCCGCGTCGCTGGCCGAGCCGAGCTTGGTGCGCATGTCTTCGTAAAACGACAAATCCAGATAAATCTTACGGTCGCTCGGGCAGTAAAACGGCCCCATCGCCGCTTGGCCGGTACCACAGGCGGTGGAAGTACCGCCGGTATAAAGCACCATCGTGGTCGGGGTATATTTTTCGCCGTGTTTGCTGAAATAAGCGCTCCACGTTTTTTCCGTATCGCCCAACACCACGCGCGATAATTCGTTTAACTTGGTTTCTTCGCTGCTGCTCAAAGTCGATTGCTGACTGGTGGCGCTGCTCGTACCCAGCGACGGCGTACCAACAATACCGCTCAAATCCACGCCGTAATATGCGCCGACCAGCAACACAATAATGCCGATAATGCCCGGCGTTTTGCGTCCGCCGCCACCGCCGCCGCTACTGCCGCTGCTGCGGCGGTCTTCTACATTAGAACTCTGTTCGCGTCCTTCCCATTTCATTTTTGCTTTCCTCAAACAGTTGGGTGATTTTGCCGCCATTATACGGCAGCGCGGCGCATTTTTGTCAGCAAACCCGATAAGCGGAGGCCGTCTGAAACGGAATTGTCGTTTTTTTCAGACGGCCTTTCGGGTAGAATAAAGCAGTTCATCAGCCGATAAGGAGCCAACATGAAAGTGACCATCCCCGCCCTCGTCAACGGCGAATTTCCCGACCAATACGGCAAACGCGGCAGCCAATTCAGCCCCGGCGGTATGCCGACCTACTCGATTCCCTTCGACATCAGCGACGCCCCCGCAGACACAAAATCCTTTGCCGTGGTTTTGGAAGACAAAGACGCAATTACCGCCAGCGGTTTTGTGTGGACCCACTGGCTGATTGCCGATTTGAAACGCACCTCCGTTGCCGAAAACGAAAGCCAAAGCGCCACCGACTACACCCAAGGTGCCAACAGCTGGGCCAGCGTATTGGGCAAACTCGATTTGGATGAAGCCTCCTACTACGGCGGCATGGCGCCGCCCAACTGCCGCCACCGCTACGAATTAATCGTGTATGCGCTGGATACCGAATTAAACCTGCCGCGCAGTTTCCGCTTCAATGATTTGCACTTCGCCATGCAGGGTCATATCCTCGAGAGCGCCAGCGCAATGGGCACTTACGACGTGTAAACCCTCCCCAAGCGGAATCCTATCGCGGCATTCCGCTTTTTCTATGCCCTTTTTCTTTCAGACGGCCTTGCCCTATAATAAAGGCCGTCTGAACACACACATCATCCAAAGGAAAAGCAATGGCCGCCGCCCCCGAAGCCAAATTCACCGAAGAAACCGTGTTATGGGTCAAACAGCACACGCCCAAGCTGATGACCTTTGCTATCACCCGCCCCGAATCCTACCGCTTTGCGGCGGGGCAGTTTTCCCGCCTCGGTTTCCGCGATGGCGAAGGCTATATCTGGCGCGCCTACTCCATCGTCTCCGCCGAATACGCCGACACGCTGGAATATTTCGCCGTCCTCATTGAAGGCGGCCCGATGTCGGCCAAATTTGAGCAAATGAAAGCGGGCGACACCATTCTGCTTGATAAAACCGCCACCGGTTTCCTGTTGCCCGAGCGTTTTCCCGACGGCAAAGATTTGGTGATGTTGTGCACCGGCTCCGGCATTGCGCCGTTTCTCTCCATTTTGGAGCAACCCGAAATCTGGCAGCGTTTCGAGCGCTTGGCGCTGGTACACTCCGTCTCCCACGCCGACGAGCTGATTTTCAACGAGCGTCTGGCCGCCCTGAAAGACCATCCGCTGATTGAAGAATATTACGCCAAATTCCAATTTATCCCCGTGACCACCCGCGAAACTACTGCGGGCGCACTCGGCATGCAGCGCATTCCCGAACGGCTGAAAAACGGCAGCCTAGAAGAGCGCTTGGGCTACACTTTCAACCCCGCCGACACCCGCTTTATGATTTGCGGCAACCCCGCGATGGTTAAAGACACCTTCCAAGCCCTGCTGGATTTAGGCTTCGCCATGCACCGCAACCGCGTACCCGGCCAGATTATGATGGAAAACGGGTTTTAAGCGGCAGACAATCTAATGATGATTGGGGTAATATAGCCGCTCAAATCATCCTGAAATACTTGAAGTTCCTACTGACTGTCCTCTCCCCCGTGGGGGAGAGCTAGAGAGAGGGCAAAATGGTTGCAAATCAGGAAACGTTGCTTAAATCATAAGCGTTTAGCCCTCTCCCCATCCCTCCCCCACAGGGGAGGGCGCGCATTGCTGAAACTTTAAGCACTACTCAACTCACCATCTATTTTATCTATTTTTCAGACGGCCTCCATTATCTGAGGCCGTCTGAACATCCTTTTAAGAAAACACACCGCCATGTCCGTCAACCACTACGAAAACTTCCCCGTCGGCTCCCTCGCCATGCCGCGCCGCCTACGCAAGCCGATTCACGCCATTTACGCCTTTGCCCGCACCGCCGACGACATCGCCGACGAAGGCGAAGCCGACAACGCCGCCCGTTTGCAAGGCTTACAGGATTTGGCAGCCGAGCTAGACCGTATTGCCGCCGACCAAGCCCCGCAAACGCCCCTTATGCAGCGCCTGCAAAACGAAGCCCTGCGCCCCTTCGCCCTGCCGCTTGAGCCGTTTTACGATTTACTTTCCGCCTTCAAGCAAGACGTGGTGAAAAAACGCTACCAAAATTTCGGCGAACTCGTCGATTACTGCCGCCGCTCCGCCAACCCCGTCGGCCGTATCCTGCTCCACCTCTACGGCGAAACCGACCCCGTCAGCATTGCCCGCAGCGACGGTATTTGCACCGCGCTGCAACTCATCAATTTCTGGCAAGACGTCGCCGTCGATTGGCAAAAAGAGCGCGTGTATATCCCGCAAGACGACTTGCAAAAATTCGGCGTCAGCGAAGCGCAAATCGCTGCCAGACAAGCCGATTTCGCCTTTCAGCGGCTGATGGCCTACGAGAGCGACCGCGCCTTTCAAATGCTCAAAGCCGGTTCACCTCTGGGTACGACGCTCAAAGGCCGTATCGGTTTCGAGCTGCGCATGATCGTCGTCGGCGGACAACTGATTCTGCAAAAACTCGACGGCTGCAAATACGACGTATTTACCCAACGGCCGGTATTGGATAAAAAAGATTGGCTGATGATTGTGAAACGGGCGTTGTTAAAGAAATAGCGGTTGGCAGTAGGTTGGGATGTTATCCCAACAAAAATTTTATGGATATTGGGTTAACCGATGTTGGGTTTGCAATCCAACCTACTTCCAAGCAGGCTACGCTTGTCTTATCCATCAGTAGCGTGCATGCCCTGCATGCACGCGTTGGTTAATTAAATGCGGCGCAGCCACAGGATGAATTTACCCCGAAATAAAATTATGCCGTCTGAAATATTGGGTTTAAGAAAAACCAAATCTTTCAGACGGCATAAAAACATAGCCCAAACAACGCGTGCATGCTGGGGCATGCACGCTACAATGTGATTTTAACGTGTGTGCAGGCTACGGCTTGCTACACATAAGATTCTCCAAAAACTCCCTTACCTTTGGATATTTTTTATCAGCATCTATTAATAAACTTGTCATTCTTTTATTGCCTGATATTTTAAATTGTGATGCTAGCCCTCCCTTCATGCTCGGAGTAGAAAAGCTCAGAGAACCCAATCCATCCGGATTCTTATCTTTTAACAAGTTATCCATTAATGCCAATATACCTTCATCAGCAAATCCTTTATTTGCTAATTTTTTCTCTAACTCCTTAAAAGAAAATTTAGATATAGATTCTTTTTTACTTAGTAATAAATTAGCAAGATAGAAAACTAACTCTGGATAAATAAAATCTTCTATTTCCAAATTACTTTTAACTTTTTGAAGCTTATCTGTATCAGGAATGTTTCCATCTCTCGTAGGAATAAATTCACATTTAATTTGGATATTTTTAAAATGACCCTGCTTCTTATGAATAATTTCATAACACTTCCTTCCTTCTTCGTCATTGTCAAATAGCAAAGTAATCTTTGGCTTTTTCGCTGAGTCTGAATACCAGCTTTCATAAAATTCTAATTCTCTATCATACTTTGAGACCCCTCCAATAGCTAATATCCTTTTTGTAGGAATGTTAAAAATTTTACATAATTCAATTATATACCTTTCATCACATTCCCCTTCTACAAATATATTATTAGTATCTAAAAGATCTGTTTTATCCTCCTCTAATCCTAGATATTCTCTAATCTTTTTGGCACCATCTTCCTCTGATAAATCAATAGAAATAGTATTAATTGGATTAATGAATTCTTTTGTTCTCTTATATAATTTTTCTTCACCAATTTTTTAATCTAATAAAATTACATTTATTAAACTAGATGAATCTATAAATTCAGGTGAATGAGTTGTCACAAAAACTTGGTGGCTTGTTGCAATGTTATTTAATTTTTCTTTTAACTTTAATTACAGCCCCCTATGAATAAATGCGTCTGGCTCATCTATACAGAAGATGACATGCTTAGATTTTGCAATTTTTTCAATAATTTTTTGATGTAGTAAAATAAAGCCTAATTTTTGTAGCCCAGATCCTTTGCTTTCATTATTAAACCCTGCTTTATCATCTATATAGAAATTAATATCTTCTGAAATTAAATCTTGAAATTTATTAACCTCCGCAGTGCTCCTAAATTCAACAGCCCAATTACTATTAAATTCTTGAAACAATGGGTTTATCTCTTCCGCCAATTGATTTAACACCTCAATTAATCCGTTATTGTACTCATCAAAAGAGGTTTTCAATTTTCCCTTAAGGCCTGAAAATCTGGCTTTATCAAATGCGATATCATAAACATCGTTAATTATTAGATTTATTAACTCAGGAAATGACACATTAATGGCGGGAATAAAAAGAAATACGAATTTCTCTAAAAACTTTCTAATATCCCCTTCATTTAGTGCTTCCTTTGGTTTTCTTTTGCCAATGCCATCCTTCCAGATAAACCCTTCCGTTTTAACATTAATTTCTCCGTTTAGAATTTGTATTTTCCGATTAATTTCATATATTTTACACGATGGATCCTCAAAATAAATCGTAATTTCAGTTGCAATAGACCCTCCTCTAGTATGCTGTTTTAGATATGGAACATCATTCTTAAATATATAGCTACCTGGATTAAAAAATAAGCTCAACACCCTTAAAACGTTTGTTTTCCCAACATTATTAGGGCCACAAATACTGATAAAATTATTGCTTGTATTAATATCTAATTCTATATTGTTAATAGATCTAAATCGTTTAACCCATATTTTCTTTATTTTCATAATAATCTCTCATAAAATTAAATTATCAAAAAAAGCCATCTGAAAACCAACACCCTATTTTCAGACGGCCTTTCCCTTTTATCTATTTAAATCCACACCCTTTACTGCTGGTGCAGCTTATTCACATACTCCACTTCTTCCTTGCTGCCCATTACCACCGCGACGCGCTGGTGCAGGCCGGTGGGTTGGATGTCGAGCATGCGCTCCAATGCGTTGCTGGCGGCGCCGCCGGCCTGTTCCATAATCAGGCTCATAGGGTTGGCTTCGTACATCAGGCGCAGTTTGCCGGGTTTGCTTAAATCGCGTTTGTCCTGCGGGTAGATAAAGACGCCGCTGCGCATAAGGATACGGTGGATTTCGGCCACCATGCTGGCGACCCAGCGCATATTGTAGTCTTTACCGCGCGGGCCGGTTTTGCCGGCCTGCAATTCGCTGATGTATTGCTGCATGGGCGGCAGCCAATGGCGCTGGTAGGCCATATTGATGGCAAATTCAGCGGCTTGCTCGGCGACTTGCGGGTTTTCTTTGGTAAGGATAAATTCGCCTTTTTCATTTAGGGTAAACACATACACGCCGTGTTTGAGGGTAAACACAAGCTGGGTTTGCGGGCCGTATAAGACATAGCCGCTGGCGGCTTGGTTGCTGCCTTTTTGCAGGAAGGATTCGGTGGTCAACTCGCCTGCGGGTTTGGGCAGGATGGAGAAAATCGTGCCGATGGAGAGGTTGATGTCGATATTGGATGAGCCGTCGAGCGGGTCAAACAAGACCAAATAGCCGCCGTTTTCATTGGCGGCGACAAAGGTATCTTCTTCTTCGCTCGCCATGCCGCCGACGTTGGGATTGGTTTTTAACACGTCAATCAGGATATTGTTGGCGATAACGTCTAATTTTTTCTGGTCTTCGCCTTGTACGTTGCCCGTACCGGCCATGCCCAATACGCCGGACAAATCGCCCAAGCGCACTTTGTCGCTGATGTCTTCGCAGGCAGCAACTACGGATGCTAAAACGCTGCCTAATTCGGCAGGAATATTGTATTGTTGCAGGTGTTGCGGTAAGAATTGTGCAAATGTTGTCATGTCAGATTCTTTCTATTTCTGTAATCATTCAAAATTAAACGGCATGCCGTCTGAACCTTGTAGCAGATTGTAATCCAAAACGGTGGCGTAATCCAATAGCGCAATGCCGTTTTGAAAGATATGAATGATATGCCTCAACAAAAAAACAGGCCGTCTGAAAAATCATTTCAGACGGCCTGTTTTTAAAGGAATCAGCCAATCACCGACGTACCCGACAAACCAATAAACAATCCGGCAATCACGGCGCTCATCAGGTTGGAGAGCGAACCGGCCAGCAGCGCTTTGAGCCCTAAGCGCGCTACGTCTTTGCGGCGGTTGGGCGCCATGATGTTGAGGCCGCCGACCAAAATGGCAATCGAGCCGAAGTTGGCAAAGCCGCACAGGGCAAAGGAGATAATCGCCTGCGTGCCCTCGCTGAGTTTGACTGCCGACTCGGGCAACAGATATTTGACAAACTCGGAATAGGCGACAAATTCATTAATTACCAATTTTTGCCCGATAAGCGAACCGGCAATCCCCGCTTCGTTCCACGGCACACCAATCAGCCAGGCCAGCGGCGAAAACAGCCAGCCCAAAATCATTTGCAGCGTCAAATCGCCGTGACCAAACAATCCGGCCACGCCGCCGATAATGCCGTTAACCAAAGCAATCAGGGCAACAAAAGCCAGCAGCGAAGCGCCTACGCAGATGGCGATTTGCGAACCGGTAATCGCGCCGCTGGTAGCCGCGTCGATGATGTTGGCTGATTTGTCGTCGTCTTCGTCACTTTCAATCGCGGCATCGGTTTTGATGGTTTCGGTTTCGGGTACCAATAATTTGGCAAACAGCAAGCCGCCCGGCGCCGCCATAAACGAGGCGGCAATCAGATACGGCAGCGGCACGCCCATCTGCGCATAGCCGCCCAATACCGAACCGGCCACGGAAGCCAAACCGCCGCACATAATGGCAAACAGCTCGGAAGTGGTCATATTTTTGATATACGGGCGCACCACCAGCGGCGCTTCGGTTTGGCCGACAAAAATATTCGCCGCAGCCGACATGGATTCGGCTTTGGATGTGCCCAACAGCTTTTGCAACGCGCCGCCAATCAAGCGGATAATCCAGCCCATCACGCCAACGTGGTACAACACCGCCACCAGCGAGGCGAAAAACACAATCATCGGCAACACGCGGAAGGCGAACACAAAACCGCCGCCGCCGAAAAGCTCAAACATTTTGTCCGACACCATGCCGCCGAGCAGAAAACTCACGCCCTCGTTGCCGTAAGAAATCACTTTGCTGACCGCATCCGACATGCCCAGCAGAATGCTGCGGCCGACCGGCACATACAGTACCAGCGCGCCCAGTAATACCTGAATCAAAAACGCCCCGGCCACGGTACGGATTTTGATGGCGCGGCGGTTGCTCGAACACAAAACCGCAACGGCAATCAACACTGCCATCCCTAACAGGCTGTTTAATATATTCATTTACACATCCTTAACTGTATCTGAAGATTTCAGACGGCATTATATAAACAATGTAGGTTTATTACAATTTATTGTTGGCCGCATAGGCGGCTAATCCGCCAATATCTGCGCGGAGTCAAATTCCGGATACGGCAAAGGCCGTCTGAATCCTGTGTTCAGACGGCCTTTGCCGTAAGCCTGTCTGGTCAGCCCACGCGGTAAAACGCCAGGCTGCCGAGCAGGTTCGGCAAATGCGCCACCCGCTTGTTGCCGGTCATCACGGCGCGCTCCAGTACTCGGATGTTGTTTTTGGCGCACAACAACTCGAAATCTTTGAGCGTGCACAAATGGATGTTCGGCGTATTGTACCAATGGTAGGGCATGCGCTCGGATACGGGCATTTTGCCGCCGAGGGCGATTTGCAGGCGGTTGTGCCAATAGCCGAAATTCGGAAAGGTTACAATCGCCTGCTTCGCCACGCGGGTCAGGCCGCGCAGGAACAATTCGGTATCGCGCATGGATTGGATGGTCTGGCTCAATACAATTACGTCAAACGTATTGTCGCCGAACTCCAGCAAACCGCGTTCCAAATTGGCCTGAATCACGTTGACACCGCGCGCAATCGAAGCAATCACGCCGTCGGTTTTGATTTCCACGCCGTAGCCGCTGCATTGCTTGTGTTCCACCAAAGCCGCCAGCAGTTCGCCGTCGGCGCAGCCCAAGTCGAGCACGCGGCTGCCGGCAGGAATCCAATCATAAATCAGTTGTAAATCGTCGCGTAAATTCATGATTGCACATCCTTAAACACATTGTTCATATACGCCGCCACCGCGCGGATATAGGCTTCGTCTTCCATCAAAAAAGCATCGTGGCCGTGCTTGGATTCAATTTCGATATATTGCACCGGCTTGCGGGCGGCAATCAGGGCTTTGACCAATTCTTTGGAACGCGCGGGCGAAAAGCGCCAGTCGCTGCTGAAGCTGGCGACAAAAAATTTGGCCTGCACGTTTTGCAGCGTGCGCGTCAGGTTGCCGCCAAAATCAGCGGCGGGGTCGAAATAATCCAGCGCTTTGGTCATTAAAAGATAAGTATTGGCATCGAAACGGCCGGAGAATTTGTCGCCCTGATAGCGCAGATAGGATTCCACTTCAAATTCCACGCCGTAGCCGTATTGATAGCCGTCGGAACGCAGCTCGCGGCCGAATTTGGCGCCCAAGCCGTCTTCCGCCAGATAGGTGATGTGCCCCATCATGCGGGCAATGCGCAGCCCCCGGCGCGGGATGGTTTTGGCGCGGGTGTAGTTGCCTTCGTTAAAATCGGGGTCGGTCAGAATGGCTTGGCGCGCCACGTCGTTAAAGGCGATGTTTTGCGTGGAGAGTTTGGGCGCGGAAGCGATGACCAGCGCGTGTTTCAGGCGGTCGGGGTAGTCAATCGCCCATTGCAGCGCCTGCATGCCGCCCAAGCTGCCGCCGACCACGGCCGCCCATTGGCTGATACCAAAATAGTCGGCCAACGCCGCCTGTGATTTGACCCAGTCTTTTACCGTAACCATCGGAAAATCCGCGCCATATTCGCGGCCGGTTTCCGGGTTTTCCGATACCGGGCCGGTGCTGCCGTGGCAGCCGCCCAGATTGTTCAGCCCCACCACAAAAAAACGCTCGGTATCAATCGGTTTGCCGGGGCCGACCATGTTGTCCCACCAGCCGGGATGTTTGTCTTCGGGCGTGTAGTAGCCCGCCACATGATGGTTGCCCGATAGGGCGTGGCAAATCAAAATGGCGTTGCTTTTGTCGGCATTGAGTATGCCGTAGGTTTCCACCATCAAATCGAAGCGCGGCAGCGTGTGCCCGTCGGCCAGCGCCAACGGCATTTCAAACGGAATTTTCTCGGGCTTGACGATGCCCACCGATCCATTTTTCATCATGATTCTTCCAAGGTGTGCGGCAAAAACGGTATTATAACGATTCAAACGGCGTTTTGCACAATATCAAGGCCGTCTGAATCCGTTTGGGCAAACGGTTTGCCGCCGGCCGCGCCGTAAAACCGCCGCTGCACCGTTTACCCGACCTGACGACCCGATACCTGCCGCCTGCCCGCTGCGCCGCAACCTCCGCCGTTTCAGATGGCCTCTGCTCCGAAAGATACCAGCCCCCATGATAGGCCGCCTACTCCGCCTTTTCTTTTTCTTTGCGCTTGTGGCGCTGATTGTCAGCCGCCTGTTTAACCGCAGGCAAAAACGCGCCTTGCGCGAAGTCATGCAAATCAGCGCCTGGGTATTGCTCGGCGCAGCAGCAGCAACTTTGATTTGGTATTTGATGTTGCTTTATTTCAAGCATATTCCCGATTCTTACTAAATCCGTCGCCACCCCATCCCGCTGGTTAACAAAGCCGTCTGAAATTTTTTCATACGGCCTTTTTGATAAATGATTCATTTATTGATTATTTTTAACGAAAATAAAATTTGTTGTCATTATGCAACTAAAGATAAAAAATTTGTGTGCTAATTTTTGATTCCAATTCCTAATAATAATAAAATAACAAAACTTCATACGCATTTAATTGCATTGTCCTAAAACTACAACCTGTTATTTATTCTAAGAGATTTGCCCATTATGCCAACCTCAACCACCCGTCCCGCTTTCCGGCTATCCGTCCTTTCCTTACTGCTGCTGGCCGCTGCCCCGGCCTTTGCCGACGACACAGCCGCCGACAAAGAAAAAAACGCGGCGCAGACCGAGCTGAAAACCGTGAACGTCAGTGGCCAAAACCGCTCCACCCGCACGGAAAACCGCGACAGCTACACCACTTCCGCCATGCGCACCACCACCGGTTTGGCGCTGTCGCCGAAAGAGACGCCTCAATCGGTGAGCGTGATTACCAAAACCCAACTGGAAGACCAAAACATCAGCACCATGGAAGACGCGCTGAAAACCACCACTGGCGTCAACGTGGTCAAAGATTCCGGCCGCTACCGCTATCTGTCGCGCGGTTTCTACATCAACCAAATCGAGGAAGACGGCCTAGCCACCACCGTGGCCGGCGGCGCGTCGGGCAATCCCTACCGCGATTCGCAGAGCATGACCGATTTGGCGGTGTACGACCACATCGAAGTGGTGCGCGGCGCCACCGGCCTGACCCAGTCCAACAACGAACCGGGCGGTACAATTAACGCCGTACGCAAAAAACCGACCGCGCAAACCCAGCGCAGCGTCTCTTTGAGCGCCGACCGCTTCGGCACGGTTCGGGGCGTGGGTGACCTCTCCGGCCGCCTCAACGAAGCCAAAACCCTGCGCGGGCGCATGGTCGGCGTATTGGAACGCGACAATAGTTTCAAAGACAATGTGGACGGCAAAAAGGGCATGCTCTACGGCGTATTGGAAGCCGATGCGGGCGAAAACACCAAACTCACCGCCGGTGTTATGTACCAGCGCAACGAATACACGCCCGACAATTTCGGCGTGCCAATGGGCGTAAACGGCGGCGAATCCGGCCTGTCGCGCGATACTTATCTGGGCTACGATTGGAACAACGCCGTTTATAAAAAATTTAACGTCTTCGCCGAAGCTGAACATTATTTTAACGATGATTGGAAGCTGACCGCCAAAATCAACCATTACAACAACGATTCCGACAACCGTTTCGGCGCCATCTACAACAGCTCAACCAGCTATACCGGCCTGACCGCCAACGGCACGCTCAGCACGCAAAACCTGCAACGCTATGTCAACAAAGGCAAGCAGACCGCGTTGCAATTAAACTTAAACGGCAAATACTACCTGCTCGGCCGCAGCCACGACTTATTCTTGGGCTACACCTACTCGCACGAGAAAAACGACACCACTTGGCAGCGCATCCGCAACAGCAGCGCATACAGCCCGTTTACCTTTACCGGTACCGAAATCGCCTCGCCCGACTGGTCGCAATACAATGACCAAGTGTTCTACAAATCCAGTATCAGCTCCAACGCCTTTATGATGGGCACGCGCTTTAATCCGACCGACAAGCTGCACATCATCGCCGGTACGCGCTACACCCGCTGGCGCGCCAGCAGCCTGACCGACTACAACTGGTGGAACAGCAAAGCCGATTCGGATACTGATGAATATGTGGCTAACAGTAAAAACCGTTTTATCCCCTACTTCGGCATAACCTACGACATCACGCCGCAGCAAAGCGTGTATGCCAGCTACACCAGCATTTTCAAACCGCAGACCAATTTGGATTACTACGGCAAAATGCTCGACCCGCTTATGGGCATCAACTATGAAATCGGCTGGAAAGGCGAATGGTTCAACCGCACGCTGAACACCTCTGTGGCGCTCTTTCACGTGACCCAAAAAAACCGCCCAATTTACGTAACCGACCAAAGCCACAAAAACGGCGGCTACTACACTTCCTTGGGTGAAGTGCGCAGCCAGGGCTTTGACGTGGAAGCTTCCGGCAACCTGACGGAAAACTGGAAAGTGTTTGCCGGCTACACCTTCAACAACAGCAAATACCGCCAAACCGAAAGCAGCCGCTACACCGCCGCCAGCAATTTCAGCGTGTTTACCCCGCGCCATATGTTCCGCCTGTACACCAGCTACCGTTTGCCGGGCAAGGCCAACAAATGGACCATTGGCGGCGGCATGACGGTGCAAAGCGAAACCACCAGCATTTACAGCGTGCATCAGGGCGGCTACACGCTGTTTAACGCCAACGTGCAGTACGAGCCGACCAAAAACCTGCAACTGGCCTTGGTCGGCAGCAACCTGACCGACAAGCGTTATTATGAAAACAACCGCGTTCGCACGCTGGGCATGAACAACTTCTACGGCACACCGCGCAATGTGGCTTTCAAATTGAATTGGAAATTCTAAAGCCGTCTGAAAAACACCAAGGCGCGCCTTTGCGTCTAAGCCGTGAGGCCGTCTGAAGTATATTTCAGACGGCCTCACGGCTCTATCCTTTCCCTGTACAATACCCGCCATGAATACCCTCAAACGCTTCTTTTCACTCGCCGCCCCGTTTTGGTTTCGCCAAACCCAATGGCGCGAATGGCTGCTGCTGGCGGCGGTGGTCGGTTTTTCCCTAGGCGTGGTGCAGGTCAGCGTTAAAATTACCGCTTGGAACAAAACCTTTTACGACGCGCTGGCCGATTTCAACGGTGCCGTCATGCCCGCGCTGATTGCCGAGTTTCTCGGCTACATCGCCTTAGTCACGGCCTTTGTGGTGTGCGGCAACTGGCTGCGCAAAACGCTGCTGCTGCGCTGGCGCACCCATCTGACGCAGCAATTCGAGCGGCAATGGCTGGCGCAAGGCCGCCACTACCGCCTGCAAATCACAGGCGAGCCGGACAATCCCGACCAGCGAATTGCCGAAGATGTGTATCTGCTATCAGAAAAAAGCATTGATTTATTTAAATATTTCATCATGAATGCAGCCAAGTTGGGCGCATTCGTGGCGGTTTTGTGGCAGCTTTCGGGCGTGCAGACCTTTCAAATCGGCGGCAAAACGCTGACGGTTTACGGCTATCTGGTGTGGGTAGCGCTGGTATGGTCGGCATTGTGTACCCTTGCCACCCACCTTATCGGGCGCAAACTGCAAGTGCTGAATGTCGAGCGCCAACACCGCGAGGCCGACTACCGCGCCACGCTGCTGCGCATTCGCGACCACAGCGAACAAATCGCGCTCTATCGCGGCGAAGCAGCGGAGCAAGGCCGTCTGAACGGGCATTTTTCGCGGATTCAAAGCAACTGGAGGCAGCTTATCGGGCGCGAGTTTAAGCTGGAAACCTTTACCGCCGCTTACCTGCGCCTGAGCATGTTTATCCCGATTATCGCCACGCTGCCGATGTATCTGGCCAAAACGATGACTTTCGGCGACATGATGCAGGCCAGAAGCGCGTTTGGAAATGTACAGGACGGCTTCGGCTGGTTTATGGACTACTATAAACGCATTATCGAATGGGCGGCGGTGGTCGAGCGTTTGGCCGGTTTTCAGACGGCCTTGGCGCAGGTATCGGGCGATGAACCGCCGCCGCATGACATCCTCACGCCGTCTGAAACTGTTTCAAACACCACGTCAAGCAAACACGCACCGTCGCTGCTGACCGTGCAAAATCTAACCGTCCACACCGCCGAAGGCCGCGTGCTGCTGCAAAACCTGTCCGCACACGCCGCCCCGCGCGAATGGCTGCTGCTGGACGGGCGCAGCGGTATCGGCAAATCCACCCTGCTGCGGGTGTTGGCCGGATTATGGCCGTATTATCGGGGGCATTTTCAGACGGCCGCCGACGCGCTTTTCCTGCCGCAACGCCCCTATCTGCCGCAAGACAGCTTGCGCCGCCTACTGGCCTATCCCCGCGCGCCGCTGCCCGATGACGAAACGCTGAAACACATTCTGCGTCAAGTCGGTTTGGCACAGCTGGCCGACAGCCCGCCCGATGAGATACGGGAATGGCATAAAATCCTATCCGGCGGCGAACAGCAACGCCTCAGCCTCGCCCGTGCCCTGCTGCACCGCCCCGCCGTTTTGCTGCTGGACGAAGCCACCAACCAGCTGGATGACGACTCAGCTTTGGCTTTAATGCAGCTGCTGCAAAGCGAACTGCCGGATACCGCCGTCATTGCCGTCAGCCACCAAGCCGATGTCAAGAAACTGTTTGATACCCGCTTGGATTTGACGGCGTTTGCCACCGGCGGAGAGGCCGTCTGAAACGCTGTTTTTCAGACGGCCTGCCATGCGATAAACGAATATTCCGCCATTGCAAGCGGTGTTATATACTGATGCCGTTTAAGTTTTAAAGGAGAAAACAATGTGGCAATGGTTGAAAAGCGAATTGTTTGATGGCTGGACAAAATTTGAAGCGGTCTGGCTGATGCTGTTTCTGGCGATTCAAATCGCTGTTTTTGTGATTCAACCCGATTCCCTGCTGGCGACCATCGCCGCGATTACCGGCATTTTGTGCGTGGTGTTTGTCGGCAAAGGCAAAATCAGCAATTACTTTTTCGGGCTGATTTCCGTATCGCTGTATGCATATATTTCCTACACCTATACGCTGTACGGCGAAATGATGTTGAACCTGCTGGTGTATGTACCGGTGCAATTTATCGGCTTTGCCGCCTGGCGCCGCCACATGACGCGCGAGCATACCGCCAATGCCGCACATGCTGAGGAAGTCGTTGCCAAAGCGCTGAATGCGAAACAATGGCTGATAGTCATCGCCGCTTCGGTGGTCGGCACGCTGGCCTACATTGAGCTGCTCCGCTGGCTGGGCAGCGCCTTGCCCGCTTTGGACGGGGTAACGGTGGTAATTTCCATCGTGGCGCAGATTTTGATGGTATTGCGCTACCGCGAGCAATGGCTGCTGTGGATTGCGACTAATATCCTGACCATTTCGCTGTGGGCTGTGGTGTGGGTAAAAAACGGCGAAACCAGCCTGCCGCTGCTGCTGATGTATTGCATGTATTTGTGCAATTCAATTTACGGCTATTACAACTGGGCAAAAATGGTGAAAATGCAGCGTTCTGCGGTCTAGGATCTACCAAGGCAAAAATGCCGTCTGAAAAATTTTTCAGACGGCATTTGTTTAACAGCACATCATCAATGGTTAAAAATTGTCCGGATGTTCCAAGCGTTCCATTTCTTCGCGGATTTCCGCCACGGTCGGTACGCTTTCGCCTTTTTCAGTATCGGCGTGGCTCATTTTTTCCACCAGCGTTTGCGGCTCATACACCGTCAACACTTCGCTGCCGTCGGCTGCGGTGCTGACGACATATTGGAAGCCTTGGCGGTTCAATTTATGGCACATGCGCTGATACCAACCGGCAAAGCCTTCTTTAGGCTCGTTTTCATTGTGGTAAAACGCATTCATAACCTGCGGCAAACCCAAACCGCACACCACGCCCGAGAGCAAAACGGCGATAAAGGTGTAGCCGATAAGAATATCGCTATACGGTTGCAAAACCTCGACGGTAGTGGCTACCGCCAATACCAGCGCCAGTGAAATGCCGCCGCGCACGCCGCCCCACGACAAAATCGTCAAACTGCCGTTAAAACTTTTGCGCCGCACGCTCGGGAAGAAGGCAAAGGCCAAAAAGTTGCCGGCAAAACGGGCGATGTGCAGAAAAATAAACGATGCAATGCCGCCCAGCAGCAGGGTCATATCAAAATCAACGATAAACAGTTCCAAACCAATCAAGGTAAACAGGAATGCATTAATAATGCCTTCCACCAAATGCCAGAAATGGTTGACTTCATTGATGTCTTTTTGCGACAAGATTTCCTGCCATTTGTTACCGACCACCAAACCGGCCACCACGCAGGCAATCGGCGCGGACGCATGCGACAGCAGCGCCACCAGATAAGAGCCGGTTGCCAGCAGGCCGGTGGTCATAATCAGCGATTCGATGCTTTGTTTCAGGCGCAGAATCAATAGCGTAACTTTACCGGCGACAAACCCGATTAATACGGCCACCACCACCTCCATCAGCAGCAGGCCGGTCACGCCGCCGACGGTAACCGTGCCGCCTTCGGCCAATTTCAAAATCGCCATAAACAAGGCGATACACATCGCGTCGTTAAACAGCGATTCGCCTTCGAGCTTCACCATCAGATGATGCGGCGCGCGTACCGAGCCGAGCACGCCTTTGATACCGACCGGATCGGTTGCACCCAAAGCCGCCCCCATCAACAGCACGATGGTAAAATTGATGTCTTTATAGCCGATTGCCCACAAGAAGGCATAAGTCAGGCCGGAATAGATAAGGGCGCACAGCAGCAGCGCCAAAGTTGCCAGAATACCGATGGGTTTCCAGTATTTTTTCAAGTCGGACGCTTTAAATTTCAACGCCGAGGCCATCAGAATAAAACAGATTACGCCGTTGACCAGAAAGTCATAAAAATTGAATCCGCGCACCACGGCTTCGATTTTGTCGATATTGATGGACACAACATCGCTTTGATTCATCAAACCGGCCGACCATTGCAGCAGAAACACAAACCACGCCGAGACAATCGGTACGCCAATGGCGTCGGGCAGCCCTAAGCGGTGTTTGTTAAACAGCGTTGTCGCCATCGACAACAGGAAAATCACGACTAATGCTTCAAGGAAAAGATAACTGCCCATCGGCACTCCTTTATTGTTATGGATTGATGTGTATCGCCGAGCAACTCGCATACATACAGCCATCTGATGTTTGTATGCATGCACAGTTTATCGGTCATATGGTGAAATAAGTAAAAAACCAAACCGCGTAGGTTGGGATGAAATCCCAACGGGCATTTAGGCAAATTTTGGGTTTACAACCCAACCTACGCCGTATCTATGGTTTGGTTTCCAATTAATCGTACTATGAAATGCGTATTTTAGCGGATTGGCGCCGTTTATCGTAAAAAAATCAGAGGCCGTCTGAAAATCATTTTCAGACGGCCTCGTCAGATATAGTAGTTTCAATTTAGTTTGAGACAAGGCAGCAAGCCGCAGACAGTAAGATAGTACGGGTCGGCGAGACTTGCTGCTTCGGCAGCTTAGTCAAGCCTCCTCTTTGAGCAAGGCGCAGCAACGCTGTATCAAACTAAAGTGGAACGACTATACAACCGGATTTACGACAAAAACAGCCGATAAGCAGCATTGTCGGTTTCATCATGATGGATGTAACCCAAGCTGTCGAGGAAGGTATCAAATGCCGCGCTGTCTTGCGGCGGCACGTCAATGCCGACCAAAATACGGCCGTAGTCCGCGCCGTGGTTGCGGTAATGGAACAAGGTCAGGTTCCAATCGCTCTTCATGTGGTTGAGAAAATCCGCCAGCGCGCCCGGGCGTTCGGGGAACTCAAAGCTGTAAAGGCGCTCGTTGGCGACTTTATCCGTGCGGCCGCCGACCATATAGCGGATGTGGATTTTAGCGATTTCGTTGTCGGTCAAATCTTGGTTGGGCAAACCAGCGGCGTTCAGTTGCTTACTGATAACTGCCAAATCTTTCGAACCGGCCGTCTGAATACCGACAAAAATATGCGCCTGCTTGTCGTCGCCGTAGCGGTAGTTGAACTCGGTAATATTGCGGTCGCCCAACACATTGACAAACTCGCGGAAACTGCCCGGCTGCTCGGGAATGGTAACGGCGAAAATGCCTTCGTTACCCTCGCCCAACTCGCTGCGCTCAGAGACATGGCGCAAGCGGTGGAAATTCATATTCGCGCCGCTGACAATGGCAATCAGGTTTTGGTTTTCGGCACGGCTGCGCGCCACATATGCTTTCAAACCGGCCAAGGCCAGCGCACCGGCAGGCTCGGCAATGCTGCGGGTGTCGTCGAAAATATCTTTAATCGCGCCGCATACCGCGTCGGTATCAACGGTAATAATGTCATCCAACAAATCATTGCACAAGCGGAAAGTTTCTTCACCCACCACTTTTACCGCCGTGCCGTCTGAAAACAGGCCGACATCTTTCAAAGCCACGACCTTACCCGCTGCTACGGATTGCTTCATGTCGCAAGAATCATCGGTTTGCACGCCGATAACCTTGATATCTGGGCGCACTTGTTTGAGGAACACCGCCACACCCGCCGCCAAGCCGCCGCCGCCGATGGGTACAAACACTGCGTCGATTTTATCCGCGCGTTGGCGCACGATTTCCATACCGATGGTACCTTGTCCGGCAATTACATCGGAGTCGTCAAACGGCGCAATATAGGTCAAACCGTCTCGTTTGACCAATTCGACCGCATGGTCATAGGCATCGTTAAACGACACGCCTTTCAGCACTACTTCGCCGCCACGGTTTTTCACTGCGTCGATTTTAATCTGCGGCGTGGTTTCCGGCATCACAATCACGGCGCGGCAGCCCAAACGCTGCGCCGACATCGCCACGCCCTGCGCATGGTTGCCCGCGCTGGCGGTAATCACGCCACAGGCGAGCATTTCTTTGGGCAAGTTTGCCATTTTGTTGTAAGCACCACGGATTTTAAAGGAAAAGACCGGCTGCAAGTCTTCACGCTTGAGCATAATATTGTTTTTCAAGCGCACAGACAGGCCGCGTGCCTGCTCCAGCGGGGTTTCAACGGCCACATCATAAACGGAGGCTGTCAGGATACGGATAAGATAATCGGAATAGGAAAGTCGCGTGTTCATGATAATGTAGTAATGTAAATGCTGTTGTTTATTGTCCGTAAGGTAAGCAGCGGCAAGAGGCAGCGCTGTTTACCCGTATTCGGATAAATCATTTCAAAGCGTGTCAATAAAGGGACACGAAAGGTTAAACCATACCCCCGAGGCCGTCTGAAAGCAAGAAAAATCTTAGCAAATCAAGCATGAGTCGGTATAATGTCGGCCGTATGTCCTTAAGCCTGAATGCTGCGATATTAAGCTATTACCATGATTCTTATGATTAATGGCAAAACACACATCACGCAGCACCCGGCATGATTGATTTTCAGACGGCATTTGCCCGTTCTCCCTTTTTCTGCAAACGCCCGCAAACGGATTAACCCCATAGTGATGAAGAAAACCTTACTCAGCCTGACGCTTGCTTCCCTGCTTGCCGGTCAGAGCGTAACTGCTGCGCCGCAAAAAACGGCGTCGGCTCCTCAAAACCCTGCCTCCGCAGCCGCTTCAGAGCCAGCCAACCAAGCCGCCTCAGCCGTGCAACCGGAAACGCTCATGCCCGGCATCAACAGCCCGACCACGCCGCCCGATATTGCGGCGACTGCCTACATCGTCAAAGATTTGTACAGCAATCAAGTATTGGCATCCAATAGTGCCGATACGCCTATCGAACCTGCTTCGCTTACCAAAATGATGACGGCTTATCTGGCGTTTAAGGCATTGGATAACGGCACGTTAAAAGCCGATCAAATGCTGACCGTTTCCGACGTCGGTTGGAAAGTGGAAGGCTCGCGCATGTTCCTCAACCCGAAAATTCCCGTCAGCGTCAGCGACCTGATTAAAGGGATGGTTGTCCAATCCGGTAACGATGCCGCCATTACGCTGGCCGAAGCGATGGGCAACGGTTCGGTTGATGAGTTTGTCAAACAGATGAATGAAGAAGCCAAACAGCTGGGCATGAGCAAAACCCATTTCAACAATCCCACCGGCCTGACATCAGGAGGACATGTTTCGACCGTAACCGACATGGCGACGCTGGCTTCCGCCTTAATCAAA
Source organism: Neisseria perflava (assembly GCF_024170405.1). GTDB lineage: Bacteria > Pseudomonadota > Gammaproteobacteria > Burkholderiales > Neisseriaceae > Neisseria > Neisseria perflava_B. Next base: position 105,964 of record NZ_JALJYC010000004.1, read on the forward strand.
GATTATCCGAAATACTATCCCGTATTTTCAATCAAATCGTTCAAATACAACGGTATCGAGCAACCCAACCGTAACTTGCTGCTCTTTCGCGATTCCAACGTGGACGGCCTGAAAACCGGGCATACCGAAAGCGCGGGCTATAATTTGGCCGCTTCCAGCAAACGCAACGGCCGCCGTATCGTATCGGTTGTCGTCGGCACCGAATCCACCGAAGCGCGCGCTTCCGAAAGCAGCAAGCTGCTCAATTGGGCGTTGCAAGCATTTGATACGCCTAAGCTGTATAACGCCGGCGAAGCCATCTCCCAAGTAAAGGTCTATAAAGGCAGCAGCAATGCGGTCAACATCGGTTTTAACGACGTGACTTATGTAACCATTCCGCACGACAGCGGCAACAGTATCAAACCGATTCTAGAAACTGTTCAGCCGGTATTGGCACCGATTCAAAAAGGCCAGGTATTGGGAAAATTAAAAATCATGAAAGGTAATGAAGTACTTGCCGAAAAAGATGTGGTTGCCCTAAATGCCGTTGATGAAGCAAACTGGTTCGGCCGTACCTGGGACAGTATTGTCTTATGGTTTAAAACCACATTTGGCAGCAGCGTCAGCGAGAAACCGGCTGCTGGGAAACCGGCTGCTCAAGACAAAAAAACTACACCGCAAGTTCAAAAGACCACCCAGGCTACGGCTGCTTCCTCTGAGCAAACTCAGACACCGCCGCAGCCTGCAGCTTCTGCACCGCAAAAATAAAGCGGCACAGCTGAAAAGGCCGTCTGAACAATTAAAACCATACCTTATCGGATGTGTTTTTGATTTTTCAGACGGCCTTTTACCTTCTATTGGCATTTAACTTTTGAAATGCCTGTATTTGACAGCCAAATTCCAGATGTACAAAAAGCCCGCCATTGCGACGGGCTTTTTGTACAATCAAAATTAGCGTTTTTTACCGGTAACGGTTGCAACAGCCAAGTTTTCATCACGTTTCAGAGAAACGCTTTCTACGCCTTCCGGCAGTTTGATGTCGGACAAGTGCAGAATGTCGCCGGCTACAACAGATGCGCAATCCAGTTCCAAGAAAGCCGGAATATTCGCAGGCAGAGCCAATACTTCAACAGAAGTGTTCAGCAGAGAAACACGACCGCCTTGCAGTTTAACGGCTTGAGAGTTTTCAGCATTCACGATGTGCAGCGGTACGCGGATACGTACGATTTGATCGGCTTTAACGGCTTGGAAGTCGATGTGTTGCACTTCACGACGGAACGGGTGCATTTGGAAATCGCGCACGATAACGTCTTGAGTGGCACCGTTCAAAGACAGTTTAATCAAAGCGGTGTGGAAAGATTCTTTTTCCAATGCGTAGAATACGGTTTTGTGATCGACAGAGATCGCAACCGGCTCTTGGCCTTCACCGTACAGAATCGCAGGGATTTGACCTTCGCGACGCAGGCGGCGGCTCGCACCAGTGCCTTGAGCTTCACGAACGGCAGCTTGAATTTCGTATGACATAATAAAAGTCCTAATTAAAAAATAAAAATAACGTACCGAAGTACAGAAAATCGCCATCATCGGCCGCGACCAGCTTAAGACGGCATGGCTTAAAATCACCTGTATCTTTAAAAGATACAGGTGGCTTTTAATTCGTTATTTACGGCAGATAAACCCCACCGCCCATGACTTCCAATTCTTCATTGAACAGGTAAGACACAGATTCTTCGTTACTGATACGGCGCACCGTTTCGGCCAGCAGACCGGCCAAAGTTACCTGACGGATACGCTCACATTTTTTCGCTTCTTCCGACAACGGAATAGTATCAGTTACCACCACTTGGTCAATATCGGACGAAGCAATACGCTTAATGGCTTCACCGGAGAATACGGCATGCGAAGCATAAGCCAATACGCGCTCGGCACCGCGTTCTTTCAAAGCGGATGCCGCTTTGCACAAGGTATTGGCGGTATCAATCATATCGTCAACAATCAGGCAGGTACGACCTTGAATATCGCCAATGATGTTCATCACTTCGGCAACATTGGCTTTCGGACGGCGTTTGTCGATAATCGCCAAATCCACATTCAACGATTTAGCAACAGCGCGTGCACGAACTACGCCACCAACATCCGGACTAACCACAATCAGGTTTTCAATGCGCTGCTGACTGATGTCATTGAGTAAAATCGGAGTAGCGTAAATATTATCTACTGGAATATCAAAGAAACCCTGAATTTGGTCGGCATGCAGGTCAACCGTCAACACACGATCAATACCGGCGGAATACAGCATATTGGCGACCAATTTAGCCGAAATCGGCACGCGTACAGAACGCGGACGACGGTCTTGGCGAGCATAACCGAAATACGGAATGGCGGCGGTAATACGACCGGCAGAAGCACGTTTGAGCGCATCGGCCATGGTCAGAATTTCCATCAGGTTGTCATTGGTCGGCGCACAAGTCGGCTGCAAAATAAATACGTCGCGACCACGGACGTTTTCCAAGAGTTCAACGGCCACTTCGCCGTCTGAAAATTTGGTTACGGAGGCATCCCCCAATGAAATGCCCAGATGTTTTACCACGCGTTGCGCCAATTCCGGATTTGCATTACCGGTAAACACCATCAAATTATCATATGCGGCCATATCTTCTTCACCTGAATTTACGTTGAATTTTTGCTCGGAAAACATCATGCTTCCTTCTGCGCTACGGCTGGAATGCCCAAGGCCGACATTATACGCAGAAATTCCGCACAAAACAAAGTATCATGCTGAATTTTATTGCACAAACTGCAACATAAAAGAGCGTGTAAGATAGCTTACACGCTCTCGTATGGCTGGGGAGGAAGGATTCGAACCTTCGCATGCTGGATTCAGAATCCAGAGTCTTAACCGCTTGACGACTCCCCAAAATAAGGGGCTGGCTGGGGAGGAAGGATTCGAACCTTCGCATGCTGGAATCAAAATCCAGTGTCTTAACCGCTTGACGACTCCCCAACAAGGTTGTGGCTGGGGA